>JAGHRS010000070.1 GCA_018066285.1 Candidatus Treponema caballi | reverse complement strand
CAACCCTTTTATCATACGACATTTCATGATAGATTAAAACCATGACGTACACACTGCGGGATGCGACCCCGGACGATATTGATGACATCATGCGGATAGAATATTTCTCGTTTCAGGAAGGCATCCGGGAGGATGAAGACGTATTCCGTAAACGCGTAGAAGTGTTTCCAAAAGGATTCATCATGCTGGCGGATGAGACCGGTGCCTCTAAAGGATACTTTGCCTCAGAGATCTGGCAGCTGCCCGCTTTCAAAAGCTCTGGCGCCGGAGTGGACGCTTCCCTGTTCACGCTGAACCATGACATAAGCGACCATCATACTGAGTCCGGCAACACGCTCTACATTTCGTCGTTTGCGCTGCTGCCTGAGTGCCGCGGTTCCGGGATGGGTGACCGCTTCTTCAACGAAGCCGTTGCGCGCATCCGGTTGGCTTTCCCAGGCCTTACGCAGAGTGTGCTTATCGTAAACGAGTCGTGGGTGCGCGCCCGTGCAATCTATAAAAAGCGCGGTTACGAAGAATGCGGCTTCATCCCGCTGTTCTTTAAGCCAGA
The DNA here is from genome assembly GCA_018066285.1 of Candidatus Treponema caballi. Classification (GTDB taxonomy): domain Bacteria; phylum Spirochaetota; class Spirochaetia; order Treponematales; family Treponemataceae; genus Treponema_I; species Treponema_I caballi. Next base: position 24,513 of record JAGHRS010000070.1, on the reverse strand, counting down.
AGGCGACGCTCCCCAAAGCGCCATCATTATGACAGGCGCACTTTCCTGAGCGCCCGGAGGTTTCTGCATGACACATGATCAGTTCACAGCTTTTTCCGCTTTCAGAGAGCGCTTCAGGGCGCAGGTTGCCACCTGGTCCGCAGATGTTGAACTCATAAATGCGCTCGCTTCCCTGCAGAAAGTGGCCGCGAAAGCAGACGGCGTTCCCGACTATCCCATTGAGACCCCGATTGTCTACAACACGGCTCTGGATGAGATTACTGAAAGCGACGACATACGCATCATCGTGATTGGCGATAATCCGGGAAAGAACGAACAACTTACTACCAATCGTAAGTATTTGGTCGGCCAGGCTGGAAAGATAGCAGAGGGCTTCTTCCGCCGGAACCCCGAACTCGGGATTGATTTCAGAAAGAACGCTATCATCCTGAATAAGACGCCGCTCCATACCGCGAAGACGAAAGAGCTCGCGATGTTTGCTGATAAGGTTTCAGACGCTTATAAGGCTGGGAGCGATAGTAAGGCAGCAGACGCTTTTAAGACAGGGGGCGCCACTAACGACCAGTCGGTAGCAAACCCCGCCGTATCCATTTCACAGCGTATTGCCGCGCTTTTCGACGAAACTCAGCGATTCATGGCGCGCGAGACAGCCGCATTACAGAAGGCTCTCGACACACCGGAATCACCCTGCGCCATCTGGCTCGTCGGCTACGCAGAACTGAAACCGCGCGGCCTGTTCACCATGTACCGCGACATCCTCGCTGACGAATACCGCGCGCGGCCAGAAAACAACCTCTACGTTTACCAGCACTTCAGCATGAACTGCTTCACCACGGACTTAAAAAAACGCGCAGATCCAGCACTTTCGTTAGCTGAAAACCTGCGCGTTATTGGATGCGAACACCGGAAAGAAATCTTCGGATTCTAAACCTTATTTCTTGTTCTTCAGCAATGCTGCAAACGGATTGTAGCTCATGCCGTCATCGCTGCCGCCGTAGCTGCTGCTTCCTCGGTCACGTCCGCCGTTGTAGCCACCTGTGCGGTCATTGCGATAGCCGCCGTTTCCGCCGCGGTCTGGTCTTCCACCAGCTGAGGCACCCGCACCACTACCGACCGGTCGTTTGTCTCCCGGGCGTACGACGCGGACAACTTTGCGTGGTGCATCCCCATCTTCTGAACGGGCACTGCGTCCACCGCCACCCTGGCCCAGGCGGCTCATGGCGTCGCTCTTCAGTGACAGGCTGATGCGGCGGCGGTCCATATCAAGGCCGATAATCGTGAACTCCTTGATATCGCCGACTTTTATCACATCCATCGGGTCAGAGACAAACGTGTCGCTCAATTCGCTGATGTGAATCAGACCGGTTTCATGAAGGCCGATGTCGACGAAAGCGCCGAAGTCAACGACGTTCTTGATCTTGCCGGTTACCTTCATGCCTTCTGTCAGGTCCTCGAACTTCACGACGCCCTTCTGCATGATAGGAGCCGGATATCCGTCACGCGGGTCGCGGTTTGGCTTTGCCAGCTCATCAATGATGTCGTTGATTGTTGTCTCACCAACCTTGTATTTTTCTTCCAGCTCCTTCTTCAGGGCAGCTGAAATCTTCTCTGCTTTCTTTACGTACGGTAGAAGCTCGCCTGCAACGTTGTAATTTTCAGGATGAACCCACGTATTATCAAGCGGATTTTCGCTTTCTGCAATCTTCAAAAAGCCCGCGCACTGCTCAAACGCCTTTGGTCCCATACCAGACACGTTCTTTAGTTCCTCGCGGCTGTAAATCTTTCCCTTTTCATCACGGTATGCGACGATTTTCTTTGCCAGCGAACCGTTGATGCCGGAAACGTACTTCAGCAATGACGCCGACGCTGTGTTCAGATTGACGCCGACGTTGTTTACAACAGAGCCGACAACCTCATCCAGCGTGTCAGAAAGCTTCTTCTGGTTTACGTCATGCTGATAAAGGCCGACACCGATTGCCTTCGGATCAATCTTAACAAGCTCGGCGAGCGGATCCTGCAGACGGCGTCCCATGCTGATGGCGCCGCGGATTGTCAAATCCAGGTCCGGGAACTCTTCGCGGGCGATATCGCTTGCTGAATACACGGACGCACCGCTTTCATCAACGACCGTGTAACGCACATCCGGGTAGTTCTCGCTGATAACCTTGCTTACAATATCCTGAACTTCCTGGCTTCCCGTACCGTTTCCGACAGCAACAACCTGAATGTTGTACTTGCGGATGGCAGACTTCACCAGGTTGTAAGCCTCGTACGGATCTGCAACCTGCTTTATAAGGAAGTAATCGAGGTACTTACCCGTCTCATCGAGGGCGGCGCACTTTGTTCCCGTCCTGATACCAGGGTCAACGCCGAGAACGCGACTGCCCTTGATCGGCTGTGTCATAAGCAGGTTCTTCAGGTTCTCACTGAAAATGCTGATACCATGGTCATCAGCCTCATCCGTCTCGTCGTTACGGATTTCGCGTACGACAGCCGGTGACAGAAGGCGTACAAGGCCATCCTCAATGGCTTCTTTATGGTACTTGTTGTTGAGCTTTTCGCGTCTCTGAAGCAGGTCGACTGCTCCGTCAACATCAACATCGATGGTGACTTCCAGTGCGCCCTCGCGTTCTCCGCGGTTGATTGCCAGAATGCGGTGCGGCTTAATCTGGTTGAGCGGCTCTTCATAGTCCCAGTACATCTGGTAGACGCTCGTCTTTGCGGCAGCCTCGTCACCCACACCCTTTACGATGAACTTACCGGTCATCATGTAGAACTTGCGTACTTCTGCACGGTTGTCGCTGTCCTGTGAAACGCGCTCAGCAATGATATCCTGTGCGCCAGCAAGCGCGTCCTCAGCGGTAGCTACTGAAAGCTCTGGATTTTCTGCATCCTCGTGAACGAACTCAGCCGCCTTTGCCTCAATCTCAGCGTCGCTAAGTTCCAGCATTGCATCAGCGAGCGGCTCAAGGCCCTTCTCCTGGGCGACCATACCGCGCGTCTTCTTCTTTTTCTTGAACGGAGCCCACAAGTCCTCAAGCTCGGTAAGTGTCTTGGCTTCCATAACGGCGCCGTACAGGAACTCGTTCAGCTTGCCCTGCGCAAATACACCGCGGATAATCTCAAGGCGGCGTGTCTCAAGGTTTTTATAGCTTGTAAACAGATGGTCACAGTCGCGTACCTGAACTTCGTCAAGTGAACCGTGCATCTCTTTTCGGTAACGTGAAATGAAAGGAATGGTACAGCCTTCGTTCACAAGAGAGATGACGGCGCTGACCTGCTGCATGCGGATGTTCAGCTCTGCAGCGATTTTCTTCATGATATCAACCTCGTTCACCACGAGCGCATCAATCATTTCCTGAGTTAATTCCATTTGTTGATTTACTCCCACTCAATATTTGCGTATAGAAAGAATATAGGCCTTAAAATGCCAGATGTCCCGACATAATACAAAAAAAGTTCTCTTTTTGGCAATCAGAAGAATCAGAACAATCCACTGATAACGCCATTGTCATCCACATCAATATCAAGCGCCGCCGGAGCTTTTGGAAGTCCCGGCATTGTCATGATATCTCCTGCAAGCGCAACAACAAATCCTGCTCCAGCGTACAACTGAACGTCACGTACAGGAAAAGCGTAACCATGTGGAGCGCCTATAAGCTTTGGATCATGGCTGATGGAATTCTGCGTCTTTGCTATACAGACAGGCAGATTCCCATATCCGCTTTCTTCATACGACTGAAGTTTTTTCAAAGCAGCAGTATCAAACTCTACATGATCCGCACGATATATTTCTGTCGCAATTTTCCTGATTTTATCTGTAAGCGGAAGTTCAAGTTCATACAGCGGTTGATATGCGGATTTTCCTGAATCAGCAATTTCTGCAACAGCTGCAGCGAGTTCCGTTGAACCAGCGCCACCTTTTCCCCAGCCTTCACAAAGAACTGCTTTTGTACCGATTCCTATACACAATTTCTCAAGAAGCGCAATTTCTTCATCCGTGTCAGACGTGAACTTATTAACCGCGACAACTGACTGCAGACCAAACTTCGCTATGTTTTCCACATGAACACGCAGATTGTCAAATCCCTTTTCCAGAGCCGCGCAATCCGGCTTTCCAAGATCCTGCTTTGCAACACCGCCATGCATTTTCAAAGCGCGTATCGTTGCTACAATAACAACTGCATCAGGTTTCAGACCAGCACTGCGGCATTTAATATCAAGGAACTTTTCAGCACCAAGGTCAGCTGCAAATCCTGCTTCCGTAACTACATAATCACCTGTCGCCATTGCACACATCGTTGCGTTTACACTGTTGCATCCCTGTGCAATGTTTGCAAACGGTCCGCCATGCACGAACGCAGGTGTTTTCTCAAGTGTCTGGACAAGGTTCGGTTTGATGACATCCTTCAGAAGGGCCGCCACCGCGCCAGTGCATTTCAACTGACCGAACGTCACATATTCCCGGGCATAATTCTGACCTATCACAATACGGTCAAGGCGCGTCTTCAATTCAGATATTGTCTTTGAAAGGCAGATGATGGCCATGATTTCAGAAGCAACCGCAATCGTGAAGTGGTCTTCGCGCGGTACACCCTGCATCCGTCCACCAAGACCGATCGTGATGTTCCGGAGTGCACGGTCATTAAGATCAACGCAGCGTTTCCACGTAATTGTACGGGGATCAAGTCCGAGATCATTTCCCTGCTGCAGATGATTGTCTATAAGAGCAGCTATAAGATTGTTGGCAATACTGATGGCATGAATGTCACCCGTGAAATGCAGATTGATGTCTTCCATCGGAACAATCTGTGCATAACCGCCTCCACAGGCTCCACCCTTAACACCAAAGCACGGTCCAAGACTCGGCTCCCGGAGGGCGACAACCGTCTTTTTTCCAATTTTGTTCAATCCGTCTGCAAGACCGACAGAAACAGTTGATTTTCCTTCTCCGGCGGGAGTTGGAGTTACTGCTGTAACCAGAATGAGTTTTCCAGATTTCTTTCCCGCTTTTTCCTGTAAAGTCTTCAGCTTCTGGAAAGTTATCTTCGCCTTATATGGCCCATACTGTTCAAGTGCATCTTCAGTAATACCAATTCTGGCTGCAATATCCACAACTGGTTCCATCACATTATGCTGTGCAATTTCAATGTCTGTCATTTCCGATGTCCTCTGTGTGATTATACTTAAAATGACCGATATGATATACTACCCTTATGAGTACAAGCCTTCTTTTTTCAATACTCGCTGGAATTCTTCTCGCCGGTGGCTTCATAGGCTGCATCGTCCCAATCATTCCGGGCGCCCCGCTCGCCTGGGCCGGCCTTCTTCTGGCATATTTTTCCAACTATAACGACATTTCCGTTTTCTGCCTTGTAATTACCGCCATTGTCGCGATTGTCATCTCCATCCTCGACAACTTCTTCCCTGCCATGATGACAAAGAAAACAGGCGGCAGCAAATACGCAGTCATCGGCTCGACAATCGGCCTTTTCGCAGGCTTCTTCATCGCCCCAATCTCACTGACCGTTGGTGCATTTCTGGGCGCCCTTATCGGTGAACTGATTCACTCAAACGGCGACTTCGGCACATCACTGAAAGCAGCGTTCGGCGCGTTCCTCGGCTTTATCGTAAGCACCGGCCTCAAAATGATAGTCGTTGCCATCTTCATCATGATTTACGTGTTCTCGTTCTAGTTTCTTGCATAATAAGTAATTTTTCACTAAAATCACCTTATTATGAAAGCTTCACAGACAATTATTTCAACACTGCGCGACGCTCCGAACGACGCAGTTATTGCAAGTCATCAGCTTATGATGCGCGCCGGACTTATCCGCAAGCTCGGAAACGGCCTTTATTCTTACATGCCAATCGGCCTCCGCGCATTCCGTAAGGTAGAAAACATCATCCGCCAGGAACTGGACAATGTCGGCATGCTCGAAATGAAGCCGACAGTCATTCAGCCAGGAGAAATCTGGAAGGAATCAGGCCGCTGGGACAAGATGGGCGCTGAAATGCTCAAACCACAGAACCGCGGCGGTCAGGACATGGTTGTTTCTCCTACCGCAGAAGAGGCTTTTACCGCTCTTGTACGTGACAGCCTTACTTCATACAAGCAGCTTCCGTTCACCCTGTATCAGATCAACACAAAATACCGCGACGAAATCCGCCCTCGCTACGGTGTCATGCGTGGCCGCGAGTTCACGATGATGGACGCTTACTCCTTCGACCGTGACCAGGCTTCTCTCGATGAGTCTTACGAGAAGGCAGCCGTCGCTTACCGTGCCGCTTTCAAGCGCATGGGCCTTTCAACAATCAGCGTAAAGGCAGACACCGGTGCCATGGGTGGTTCCGGCTCAGAAGAGTTCATGGTTGAAAGCGAAGTCGGCGACGATACGCTTATCCTGTGCCCGGGCTGTAAGTACGCAGCCAACGTTGAGAAAGCTTCCTGCAAGCCGGATGTTGCCCTGGGCGCTGACGGAAAGCCTCAGGTTGCCACTGACAAGGCAGTTGAGGAAATCCCGACACCTGATGTAAAGACAATCGAGCAGCTTACTGAGTTCCTTAAGACAACTCCACAGGCTTTCATAAAGACACTTATCTACCGCGTTGAGAATGCAGGCGTTGACCTCGGCAAGGAAAAGAAGTTCGTCGCTGTCTGTATCCGCGGCGACCTTGATGTAAACGAGGCTAAGCTCTGCGCCCTGCTCAAGGCAAGCGAAGTTGAGCTTGCGGAAGAAGCAGACGTCATCCGCATTACTGATGCGCCGGTTGGCTTTGCTGGCCCTGTAAAAATGACAAAGGCTTCTGTCATCTGCGATAACTCAGTCATGACAATGCACGACGCAGTAACCGGCGGTCTTAAGAAGGACATCCACTTCATCCACGTAGAACCAGGCCGCGACTTCACACCGCTCATGACAGCTGATGTACGCACCGTACAGCCTGGTGATATCTGCCCTGAATGCGGCGGCACCTTCTACTCAAAGAAAGGAAACGAGCTCGGACACATCTTCAAGCTCGGCGACAAATACACAAAGTCAATGAACGTTACCTACCTCGATGAGAACGGCAAGCTCTCAACACCTATCATGGGCTGCTACGGTATCGGCGTTGACCGCACACTCGCATCAATCATTGAAGGCCACCACGATGACAACGGAATCTGCTGGCCGATGAGCGTTGCTCCATATCAGATTGCAGTCGTTCCAGTTAAGTACGACGGCGTCATGAAGGAAACAGCAGACAAGCTTTACGACGAGCTTACAAAGCTTGGTCTTGAAGTCCTGCTCGACGACAGAAACGAGCGCCCGGGCGTCAAGTTCAAGGATATGGACCTGCTCGGCATTCCGCTCCGCATCGTTGTCGGTGAGAAGAACCTGCCAAATGTTGAGATGAAGCTCCGCACCGCATCAGACGCTGAGCTTGTTCCTGCAACAGACGCAGCAGAGCGAGCAGCTGCCATCGTTCAGAAGGCTCTCGCAGAGCTCAACGCATAACGCATGATGAAGACGCTTACATCAAAGCAGCGGGCACACAGCGCTGTCCGCCTGCTTACCGAACACTCATCCAGAAAAACCCTGCTCGTCCTGCTTTTTGTAAGCCTGGCGGCAGGGCTTTTTGCTTTCCCGGGAGTAACGTCCCTGTTCCCGACGACAAGCGGCCAGTACGTATACTACCGCGACTACACCTTCCCAGAAGAAACGTACATCGGCTTCCTTCAGTATGATGAAGGAACGTATGCCATCCGCTATTTCACGCCAGTTGCGAAAAATGGCGCGCTTCCCATCATCGAGATGTATCTGACGCTTGATCCTGATGTTGATTACGTTGACATCACCGGAGAAAAGATAAACAGCCCCATCACGCAGAACGACACGGAAGTCATGAACTACATGCATGATCTGCTGTACGAGTTTGGCGCGCGCAGGAAGAAGCTTAACGACGCCGACTATTTCAGTACCGTAACAAGCAACGAAGATTACATGCAGTTTGGTGGCATTGTCGACATTACCTGGGATTTTTACATCCCTATTTTCAATTTGCACACAATCACTTCAGAAGATGGCGACATCCTTTTTGAAGCAGTAGCAACAGGGTTTCTGCAAAATAATAACGACCAGTCGTTCGTTTCATTTATGGGATTTGAGAACCTTCCGATTATCGACGATTACTACATCTCTTCAATCAAGCCTGCAAGCGAAACACCTGCGCTTATTCCGGCTGGAAACGACATGTACGCTGTCGGAAGCAGTGGCATCCTGATGAAGACGTCAACGCCATACACAGACGAAAACCTTACTGCTGCGGAAAAAGCAGATCTCGCTTCTCAGCTTTCAGCAGCAGCCTGGCAGATTCTGTATCCGGCAGCGAACTCTTTCTTCTCGCTGAACCTGACGCAATATCTGCCTTACACTGAACTTGATATTAATGATACGGCTGTGCACTTCAAGGCACTCTGTTCACGTGAAGGCAACGATTTCTCAACGCCATACTACGCGCTCATTACGTATGCCATTAACGGAATCAATCTGGATTATAACTATCTGCTCATCCCTGTGGATGATTACTGGAAGAACGCCGCTTTCTACGACAGCTTAGTACAGTGATGTGCGCGAAAGCGGCGCGCCGATGAACACGCCTTCTGAAAGATACTCAATTTTTTCGCCTTCAATAAGGAACTGCACGCTGTTGATGTTGCTGAACGCGGTCGCTGTGTAGACAATCTGCGCGAGCTGGCCGTAATAACCTTCAACGCCGTACTTGTTGAACCGGAACGCGCTTGAGAAGTTGATGTTGGCAACGCCGTCCTTTACGGAAGCGCCCAACAGCTGCGTTCCTTCAGGGATAAGCGTCATATAGCCTTTTTCAAGCTCATCGATATTCGGACCAACGAGCAAAGCGTTGATTGCCGCAGTAAGCGGAGTCATCGTTTTTGGAATCTGACGTTCAATTTCTTTCCGGAGTACAGAACCATCGCCTGAAATGACGACGAAACAAAGATGTTGTGTCATTTTGGGAACAGACTCATCCTCAACAGATTGCACCGGGGGCTGCACAGCCGGGATTATCTTCTTTTCCTCAACAACAGGTGGTGTTACTTCTTCCGGTTCATCCGAATACATAAATTTATTATTCTGTGGAATAAGCACGATTTCAGGCTCAGTATCTGCATACGGCTCTTCAATTGTAACACTGCTCAATTCAGCTACAGGCTCATTATCGTCAGAAGTTTGATGATTCATGACAAAAGCCGGTTCAGTTCCAAACACTTTTGAGAAGAAACCTGTCCTCTGAAGTACATCAATGATCTTATTTCTGTTTATAAGGAAAGCTATTAAAAGAATTAATGCAAAAATCAGCCAGAAAAAAGCTGAAGCTCCGACATGTTTCTTTTTCTTATCGTCACCCATGTGCGCAGTATAATTCAGATGTACCAGTTTTGTACAGACCGGATGTAATACCATTTGACAGCCATCGCCTTGGACTGTTATATTTCTAACGTGAATATATATAAAGGATTATCTGTTTCACCAGGTACCGGTATAGGAAAAGTCTTTCACGTCTCAACATCAGATATAACTGTTGCATGCAGAACAATTTCTTCAGACGAAAAAGAAGACGGATGGAACCGGTTTGAAAAGGCGCAGACAGACGCTGTCGCTTCCTTAACAGAGTCACTTAAGACTGATGATAAGGAACAGCGTGAAATTTTTGAAACTCATCTTCTCATGCTTTCTGATCCTGATTTCACATCAATCGTAAAAGCTGATTATGACGCCGCATCATACTGCATTGAATATGCAGTTTACAAACAGGTAGAAGAATTCGCTTCCAAACTTGCTGAAGCGGGAAACGAGTTCCTTACCGAACGCGCAAACGACATCCGCGATGCCTGGGGACGCGTTCTTTCACTCCTGACCGGCGTCTCTGCTTCCCTTGGTGATGTGCCGCCACATGCTGTCATTGTAGCTGAAAACCTCAAACCGTCGGATGCGCTCAAACTTGCAGACAAAGACGTTGCAGGCATTGTAACGCGTGACGGCGGCGCTGGCTCACATCTGGCAATCCTTTCCCGCGCATACCGCATTCCGCTTGTTTCAGGCATTGAAAACCCGCTTTCTCTGTTCGCCGCAGACGAGACGCTCATTGTTGACGGTTCCGCCGGAAAAGTCGTCTCTCACCCGGATGAAGAAACGCTTGCTTTTTACAAAACCGCAGAAGAAAACGAACGGAAAGCCATTCTCCGCCGTGAGGCTTTTAAAAACAAACCGTGCATGACAAAAGACGGCCACAAGATTACGCTTTTTGCCAACATCGGCAGTCCTGAAGAAGCAGAGTTTGCTTTTATTGAAGGCGCCGACGGCATTGGCCTTTTCAGAACTGAATTCCTGACCATAGCCGGCGGTGATTTCTCTGAAGAAGCGCAGTTCACCGCTTATAAGAATGTCCTTCAAATCATGGGCGACCGACTTGTCACCATCCGCACGCTGGATATAGGCGGCGATAAAGTGTCAGGCGACAAGTCACTTTCTACGGGAGATGAGGCGAACCCGCTTTTAGGCTGGCGCGCCATAAGATACTGTCTGGACAATACGGAAGTTTTCAAGACGCAGCTCCATGCTCTGTACCGTGCAAGCGTCTATGGAAACCTCCGCATCATGATCCCGATGATAACGTCTGTCGCCGAAGTTAAGGCCGTGAAACGCCTGATTTCCGAGGTTAAGCAAGAACTAACTACCGGTCGGTTGCATTATAAGGATGATGTTCCCGTCGGCATTATGGTGGAAACACCGGCCGCCGCCATCACAGCAGACCTTCTTGCTGAGGAAAGCGCGTTCTTCTCCATCGGGTCGAACGACCTGACTCAGTATACGATATGCGTTGACCGCGAGAATGAGAAGGTGGCCGGCTTGTTCAATGAGTTCGCACCAGCAGTCCGCGGCCTTATCGGGAACACAGCACAGGCGGCGGCCCGAAAGCAGATACCGCTTTGTGTCTGCGGCGAGTTTGCGGGAAAGAGCGAAGGTGCGTTGTGGCTTACAGGAAAGGGAATTACGACTTTAAGCGTATCTCCTTCCCGCATTACGGAACTGAAGGAGCTTTTCTCAAAGCTCACGCTTGTTGAAATTAACGAAGCAGCTGAAAAAACTGAAACTATTGCGGATGCAGCTGAAGCTGAGGCTTTATTCTCATCCCTTATAAATAACGCATTCAAGGCATAACCGCCTGATGAATGCAGCACATGGAAACACAATGAAGAAAACTGACGAAATAAACGAAACACCAGAAGAACAGATTCCAGAATACGACACAGGATTTGAATTCGGAAAGCGCTATAAGAATACGCCGCTTGTCGTCATCGCAGGCCGCCCGAATGTAGGCAAGTCTACGCTGTTCAACCGCATCCTGCACAAGCGCCGCGCAATCACTGACCCGACACCGGGCGTTACGCGCGATCCGATTACAGAAAACGCCTTCATCAACGGCTACCCTGTCCGCATCATGGACACGGGCGGCTTTAAGCTTGAGCGCGAAAAGGGAACTATGGAAGCCGTGCTGGATGAGCTCGTCGTAGAAAAGTCCATTGATGCACTCAAAAAAGCGGATGTGATTCTTCTGCTTCTCGAAGCGGGAACAGTCACCGGCGAAGATGAGGAGTTCATCAATCTGCTTCGCCCGTACTGGAACAAAGTCATTGCCGCCGTCAACAAGACAGAAGGCGGGCGTCTTGAAACGGAAGCCTGGAACTTCATGCAGTACGGCTTTGATAACCTGCTGCTCATATCCGCTGAACACGGAGACAATATTCCTGAACTGTACGAAACGCTTATCAGCCGCCTCGATTTCACCAACGTTGTGGAAGATGATGAGCCAGAGCAGATAAAGATTGCCATCATGGGAAAGCCGAACACAGGCAAATCCACACTGTCGAATCTGCTGACTCATTCAGAAGCTTCTATCGTCAGTGATTACGCCGGTACAACGCGCGATGTAGTTGAAGGACAGTTCCGTTTCAAGAACAGGCGCTTCCAGGTACTCGATACTGCAGGAATCCGCCGCAAGGCAAAAGTTACTGAAAACGTAGAATACTATTCTGTTACGCGCGCCATAAAGACGCTCGACCGCTGCGATATTGTGTTTTACATGCTTGACGCAAACGAAGGCCTCACTGAGCAGGACAAGAAAGTCATCGGTCTTGCCTATGAACGCGGACGCGGAATGATTTTCATCCTTAACAAATGGGATACGCAGGAACAGGAAAAGAAAGTCTTCAAGAAAGCAGAGCGTGACATAAAGGTTATGTTCGGCCACATGGATTACGTCCCTGTCGTTCCAATATCCGCAAAGGAAAACACGGGCATTCCGCAGCTTCTTAACACAGCTATGGAAATCTACAATCAGCTGACTCGCACCATCGATACGAGCGCGCTGAACCAGGCACTGAAAGACTGGGTTGCCGCTTATCCACCGCCAGCAAGTAAGAACGCTCACTTCAAGGCCCGCTACATGGTTCAGACAAGCGCTAATCCGGTTACGTTCCTTCTGTTTGCAACGCGTCCGGAAGTTGTCCAGCAGAATTATCTTTCATATTTGAAAAATAAAATCCGCAGTGACCTCGGATATGATAAAATACCTGTTATACTTGAGTTAAAAGCCAGCCGCAAAAAGTGGCAGGAACGGGAACGCACATAAGGGATAAAGAGGCAGCATCGTGGCAGATTTCAGCATTGGCGAAGTAGAAGCTCTCACCGGTATAAAAGCTCATGTTCTCAGATACTGGGAGGAAATTGTTCCGTCCCTTTCTCCGAAGATGGACATTGGTGGGCGCCGTGCCTATTCCACACGCGATGTTCAGGTAATCTTCCGCCTCAAGTACCTTATCCAGGAAAAGAAGTTCACCATTGAAGGCGCCCGGAATCATCTCATCCTTGAAGCTGATACGACACCACACGCTGCCGATATGCTGCAACAGATCAACGAAATCCGTGGCGATATTCTTTCCATCTACAAAATACTTCATAATTCAGACGCTAAAAAATGAACAAACCAGATTCTACGCTTTTTTCAAGCATCCCCAAGGACGCTTCTGATGTACTGAACAGCTTTGATGAGCTTGTTCAGCATACGCTTCCTCTGAACAGCCGGCAGCTGTATCAGGTTCCGGAAAATGTCCGTAAGCTTTCGCATCTCCTCACCGATGACAGGCCGGCGCGCCGTGTCGGTTACATGAATGAAGCAGCCGCTCTTTCAGCATATATCCGCTACTTCATGTGGTGGAACCTTGTGCGCCTTACGCCGCTTTTTGCCGGCTTCGCAGGACAGGCAGGCGCTCTGTCTCAGCTCAAGGACGATGACGTCTGCCTTGACTGCGGCTCAGGTCCGCTTACTGTTCCGATTGCACTGTGGCTCGGCTGCCCTGAACTCAGAAAGAAAAAGCTTACCTGGTACTGCCTGGACTTGTCTCAGACTGCGCTTTCCCAGGGAGAAGACTTATACACCGCAGTAGCCGCACGTACTGCTGCTTCAACGCCTGACCAGCAGCTCTGGAAGATTATCCGTGTGAAAGGAGCTGTCGGTACTGAAATTAAGAAAAAGGCGGCGTTCATTTCGTGCGCGAACATGTTCAACGAGCTTTTCTGGAACGCCGAGCAGCCGCTTGAGCAGCTTGTCAAAAAATACAGCGCACAGATCCTTTCATATGCAGAACCGGCCGCCGCCGTGCTTTTGATAGAGCCGGGTGTTCCGCGGGCTGCACGCTTTGTGTCACTTTTCCGCGATGCACTTATCAGAAAGGGCTTTTCTGTGCTCGCGCCCTGCCCGCATGCCGGAGCCTGTCCTATGGACGGACGGAAAGGCGGCAAGTGGTGCCATTTCGTGCTTGAAACTGACGACGCCCCTTCCCACTTAAAGAAACTGTCCGCCGCCGCCGGCATTCCAAAAGACCGCGCTTCACTTTCATTTGTCTTCGCCGCAAAGTCTTCAGATGCAGCTGGGGTTCCCGCTGACACTAAGAAAGCGGCTCCGGAACAGACAAAGCAGCTGAAACTGCGCGTCGTTTCTGATGCAATCAGTTTGCATAACAAAACTACCGGTCGTTATTCTTGCTCAGAAATGGGACTCACGCTCGCAATTGCTCCTGAAAATGCACTTTCTTCCGGTGACCTGGTTTTTGCTGAAGCACAAAAAAAGCCGGATCTCGACAGGAAATCCGGCGCAGTTAAAATCAATTTGTAAACAAGGGCTTATTTATACATGGCCTTGATTTCTTTCTCGTAAATCTCGCTCAGCTTGTAGCGCATGATTTCCTGCTTTGCAGAAAGCTCAACGCCAACCTCGAACGGTTTTTCAAGAAGCGTGAAAGATGCAATCCGTTCAAATGCCTTGAATCCGGTTTTCGGGCTAACCAGATTCTGGATTTCATTATCGAACAGCTTTTTAATTGCATCCGTTTTCAGAAGATCTGTATACGTATCATATTTGATGTAATTCTCACGTGCGTAGATGAGCACTTCATCCTTTGCTGGAACAACAAGTGCGCTAAGGAAACGTTCATCCTGGCCGACGACAACACTCTGAGAAATAAAGCGTGATTCATTCATCTTCATTTCAATTGGAAGCGGCTCAACGTTTTCTCCGCCAAGCAGAACGATGGTGTCTTTCATACGTCCACGGAGCATCAGCTCATTATTGATTGTCATAACACCGATATCGCCTGTGTTGAACCATCCATTCACGTCTATTGCTTTCTTTGTAAGTTCAGGCTTGTTGTAATATCCGCGCATGACGACTCCGCCACGCACCATGACAACGCCTTTCTTTCCCATCGGACACTCGTTGCCATCTTCATCCACAATCTTAATTTCAACACCGCGGATTGCTTTACCAACTGTTCTGATGACAGGCTTTGCAAACGGACGGACGGCAACAACAGGAGCCGTTTCAGTAAGTCCGTAGCCTTCTACAACCTTAATGCCGCAAACCCAGAAGAACTCATCAATTGCCGGAGGAAGTGCTCCACCGCCTGAAACGCCTTCTTTAAAGTTGTTTCCAAGTTTGGCGCGTACTTTCTTAAACACAAGAACATCACCCAGTTTCTTGAGCGGTGTCAGGATAAGCCACGGAATGACAAGCGCAACCCAGTAGAAGAACAGGGAGTTTTTATGGAAGCTCGGCTTCTGGCGGAAGAGCTTTCTGCTGATGCGGCACTGCAGCGTTCCAATGGTGACAAAGAACGTAAACATGTTGTAGACAATACCGCCTGTCTTACGCATGGTCTTGTTGATGCCGTCATACAGCGCTTCAAAGACGCGCGGAACAGCAGGCATAATCTGCGGATTAAGCAGCTGGAAGTCTTTAAGAAGCACGCTCGCCATCGGCTTTGAATAGCACAATGTTGAACCTGTACTGATTATAATATATTCGCAGGCTCTCTGGAAAGCATGCCAGATTGGAAGAACGCAGATGACTTTATCACCATGTACAATATTCAGTCTGTCAGGAATCTCATCAAGCTGCGTAATGAAGTTTCTGTGTTCAAGCATTACGCCTTTCGGCTCACCCGTTGTTCCGGAAGTAAAGATAATACAGGCTAAATCATCAGCTTTACCCTTCTCAACTTCAGCGGCAACATAATCAGGATGCTGTTCATACCAGGTTTCACCACGTGTGAGGATTTCCTCAAACTGATATATCTTAATGCCAAGTCCTGTAGCTTTTTCAACAGTTTCCGGCTTTACAGGATCAAAACTGATAACAGTATTAAGTTTTGGAAGCCCGTCTTTTTCGCCACAGATTTTTTCAACCTGTGTGTTGTTTTCAGTAACGACGATGCGGCATTCAGCAGTTCCAAGGATGTACCGGAGATCGCCGGTTGTTGCATCACATCCACGGGGAACATCAATGGCTCCCAAGGCAAGAATACCAAGATCCGCATGCTGCCATTCCGGTCTGTTGTCTGAAATGAGTCCGATGTGGTCTCCACGAACGACACCAAGTTCAGCAAGTCCTGCAGCAAAATGGCGGACAATATGATGAACTTCTCTATATGTCAGGAAAATGAAATTTCCATCACGGGTCTTCTTAAACCCTTGTGCAGGAGAATCAGGATATGTCTCTGCTATCTCCTTGAATATTTTTGGTAATGTGTCTCTCAAAACTATACCTCTCCACCATCTACTTTATTCTAACAAAACTTTCTATGCAATAGACTTTTATAAAGAACTTGAGTATCGTGTTTACTATGCCACAGAATTACAGCAAACTTCAAGACGCACAACTTTCCGCTATTAAAACGGCAACCGAAGCAAACGGAAAAAAACCGTCGCTTCTGCTTCATGCCTGCTGTGCTCCCTGCAGTTCATATGTGCTGGAACTTCTTTCTTCCTTTTTCGACATTTCCATCTATTACTACAATCCGAACATCTATCCGGAAGCAGAATATACCCGGCGGCTTTCAGAGCTCGAGACTTTTTTGGAAACTACCGAGCGGTCGCATTTTTTCGAAGCGCAGCCTGCCCTCATTCACACGGATTACAACCCGGACGATTTCTTTCAGGCGACCCGAGTTCAGGATGAACCGGAACTCAAGACAGAAAGCGAGCGCGGGGAACGATGCAGACGCTGCTACTATTTCCGCATGAAAAAAGCGTATGAGTATGCGGCCGCAAACGGATTTGACTATTTCACGACGACGCTCTCAATCAGTCCGTTCAAGGATGCAGAAAAAATCAACACAATCGGCAGGCAGCTGAAGGATGAGATTCCGTCTGACGTTGAATATCTGTACGCGGATTTCAAGAAGAAAAACGGATTCCTCCGATCGCTGGAAATCTCAAAAGAATTCGGATTGTACCGGCAGGAATATTGCGGATGCATTTTCTCTCTGCAAAACGGGCTTATCAGCCGACAAACTAAATAGAGACAAAAGGCCAGGATATGGAAGAACACGCTATTTATACAAAAGCAGAATCAGTCAGAAACGTACTCAGATACATTTCTCTTTTCAAGGATACGATTATCGTCATCCACATTGATGAGGACATTATTGAGTCGCATCTGTTCTCATCCCACATCAGGGACATTGCATATCTGCATCAAGCTGGCTTGAAAGTCGTGATTGTTCCCGGTGCGAAGAACAAGATTGATGCAATGCTTTCCCAGGCTGGTCTTTCATGGAAAACTGACAGCAACATCCGCATAGCCGATGATGACGCGATGCCGCTTATCAAGATGGCAGCGTTCGATGTCTCCAATAAGGTGATGACGCAGCTCGCCAAAGAAAAGCTGACTGCAGTTATCGGCAACTGGGTTCAGGCGCGTTCCAAAGGAGTCATCGGCGGTGTTGATTACCATACCGCAGGCGAAATTGACAAGATAGACACGAACGCACTCACTTCAATACTGAACGACGGTTTCATCCCCATTTTCCCCTGCATCGGCTGGAACATCAACGGAAAGCCTTTCAACATTTCATCCCAGGCTCTGGCAGCTGAACTTGCCGTCCGGCTTTCTGCAAACAAGCTGTTCTTCCTTTCTTCTTCAACACCGCTCGAAGCGGCTTTCTGGAAAACGGAACTCAGCTACACTTCAGACGGATTTATTCCCGCTCTCAATGTGGATGAGCTCAAGGCCTTCATCAAGAAAAACGGGAAAGAGCTTTCTAAAAATCAGAAACTGAACTCTCAGCTGCAGCTCGCGCTGTACGCCTGCTCGAACACCGTAAGTCGCGCGCACATTGTTGACGGTCTTGAAGACGGAGCTCTTCTTTATGAAATCTACTCTGACCTTGGTTCCGGCACCATGATTTACAAGAGCGACTATGGTCAGTTACGGCACATGAAAGCTGAAGACATTCCACTTGTTCTTTCGCTCATGCGCCCCTTTGTCAAACAGGGCATTCTTCTGCCTCGTACCGAGCAGATGCTTTCTGCCGGACTTGCAGATTATATCGTGTACGAACTGGACGGGGGCATAAAAGCGTGCGCCGCACTCCACACATACGAGACGAAGCCCCGTCAGGCAGAAATCTCGGCCGTCGCTGTTGATCAGGAATATTCGCATATGGGAATCGGACCTAAGCTTGTAGAGCATCTTATTGAAGAAGCAAAGGCCGACGGAATTGCAGAAGTCTTCATCCTGACGACGCAGACCAGCGACTGGTTCGAGAAGCTGGGCTTCTCACTCAGTTCTGTGGACACACTCCCTGAAGAACGCCGTGCAATCTGGACACCAGAACGCGGCAGCAAAGTTTACAGAAAAACTATTTAATGTTTCACGTGAAACATTTTGTATGAGAAACACACTTGTTTCACATATCAGAATCTGATTGAACTATAAGTGAAATAAAAAAGCCGGGCAACTCTTTGAGCAACCCGGCTTTGTTTTTCTTGTATCAGTGTTTCACGTGAAACATTTATTCTTCTTCGGAAGTTTCTTCCTCGTCTTCTTTTGTAACGCGGTCAAGACCTATTACCATGTCTGGTGCCTTGATGTCCAGAACGTGTACACCCTGAGCTCCTCTACCCTGCTCGCTGATTGAAGCGGCTGGAACTCTCAGTGTCTTTCCAAGACTTGTGATGCACATAACTTCTTCATCTTCTTTTACAGAAACCGCGCCGACCAGTTCGCCGGTGTGTTCTGAAATTGAGTAGCAGCGCTGTCCGCCAGTTCCGCGTCCGTGCTGCATAAACTCGTCGTAGTTTGTGCGCTTTCCGTATCCGCTTTCAGTGATGAGGAACACCTGTTCATCTTCCTTGATGCGGACTGCAGAAGCGAGCTCGTCATCTTCTGCAAGCTTGATTCCGGTAACGCCAGTTGAGGCGCGTCCCATGAATCGGACGTCGTGTTCTGTAATGCGCAGAGCCTGTCCCTTTCTGGTGATGAACAGAAGCTCGTCGTCGCCTTCAGTCAGAAGAGCGGAAACAATCTTGTCTCCTTCCTTAAGCTTGAGTGCGATGATGCCGCGGGTCTTTGCATTGCTGAACTCGCTGGTCTGAACCTTTTTTACTACGCCGCCTGCAGTTGCCATGAACAGGTACTCTTTGTCAGAGAAATCCTTAATGACAGCTGTTGTTGCAATCTCTTCATCTGAACCGATGGAGATAAGTCCCTTGATGTGGACACCGCGGCTGTTCTTGCTTGCTTCTGGAATTTCATGCACTTTGAGGTAATATGCTTTTCCTTCAGTTGAAATGAAGAGCACATAATCATGAGTTGATGCAATGAAAATCTGCTTGATGAAATCTTCTTCTATAAGCTTGGTACTGTTGGAACCTTTTCCGCCGCGGCCTTGGCTCTTGTAAGCAGAAGCCGGAACGCACTTGATGTAACCCATGTGAGAAATAAGGACAACCATGTCCTCTTCTTTGATGAGGTCTTCAACATTGATCTGTTCAACTTCGTCGTGAACTATGTCAGTGCGGCGGTCGTCTCCGTACCTGTCAGCGATATCGTTTGTCTCTTCCTTGATGAGGGCGAGAATCTTTTCGTGATGTTCGAGCAGATCACGCAGGTGTGCAATGAGAGCTTCAAGTCCTGCAATCTCATTCTTGAGGTCATCGATAAGCAGGTGTGTCAGTCTCTTGAGTGGCATATCTACAATTGCCTGAGTCTGGATATCATCCATATCAAAACGCTTCATGAGCTTTGCTTTTGCTTCATCAGTATCACGGCTTCCACGGATGATTGCGATTACTTCATCAATGTTGTTGATTGCAATAATCAGTGCTTCCAAGATGTGCAGGCGGGCCAGAGCTTTTGCCAGGTCGAACTTTGTACGTCTTGTAACAACTTCATCGCGGTGCTCAACAAAGTACTGTATGATCTGCTTGAGTGTTAGAATCTGCGGTCTTCCCTTTACCAGTGCCAGGTTGATGACACCGAAGTTTGACTGCAGTTCTGTCTTTGCGAACAGCTGATTCAGTACAATCTTCGTGACTGCACCGCGTTTCAGGTCAATGACGATACGCATACCGGCGCGGTCTGAAGTTTCATCGTTGATTCCGCTGATTCCTTCTATCTGCTTGTTGCGTGCTAAATCACCTATACGTTCGCATAGTGTTTTTGTATTGATGCCATACGGCACTTCTGTAAATACGATGGATTCTTTTCCAGTCTTTGAAACTTCAATGGTAAAACGGCCGCGTACACAAACTTTGCCACGGCCTGTTTTATATGCCTGCTTTATTCCAGATGTACCATAAATGATACCGCCGGTCGGAAAGTCAGGTCCCTTGATGTACTGCATCAGTTCATCAATTTCAATGTCAGGATTATCAATGTAAGCACTGATAGCTGCAGCAACTTCCTTCAGGTTGTGTGGCGGCATGTTTGTAGCCATACCAACTGCAATACCTGTTGTACCGTTACAAAGCAGGAACGGGAACTTGGCTGGAAGAACTGTCGGTTCTTTTGTCGTCTCGTCGAAGTTAGGAATCATGTCGACTGTTTCTTTGTCGATATCAAGAACCATCTCTTCGGCAATCTTTGCCATCTTTGCTTCTGTGTATCGGTAAGCAGCTGCAGGGTCACCGGCAATTGTACCGAAGTTACCCTGAGGTGTGATTACGGTATATCTCTGTGAGAAGTCCTGTCCCAGACGGACAAGTGCATCGTAAACTGAGGCGTCTCCATGCGGATGATACTTACCAAGAACATCACCGACAATCTTTGCGCATTTACGTGTTGGTCCTGAGTTCTTCAGACTCAGCTCATCCATTGCGTACAAGATGCGGCGATGTACCGGCTTCAATCCATCACGTACATCTGGAAGTGCACGCTGAACAATAACTGACATTGAGTAGTCTATGTAAGCCTGTTTAACTTCAGTCTCAATTGGAATCTTTATGAGTGTTCCGCCTTCCGGTGTCTGTATCTCTTCCATCTTCTTCTCTCTTACTTCTGATTAAACATCGAGGTTTGCATATACTGCATTTTCTTCGATGAACTTGCGGCGTGGCTCAACTTCCTCACCCATACATACGCTGAAAATCTTATCAGCGGCAATTGCATCCGGAATGGTAACGACCTTCATCTTTCTGTTGGCCGGATCCATTGTTGTTTCCCAAAGTTGGGTTCCGTCCATTTCACCAAGACCTTTGTAACGCTGAACGCTTGCCTTGTCACGGTTTTCACCAAGAGCCTGAAGAGCGGCTTCGCGTTCTTCTTCAGTGTAAACGTACACAGGTTTCTGCTTTCCAAGCTGAACCTTGAACAGCGGTGGCATAGCAAGATAAACGTAACCATCTTCAATGAGTTGCGGCATGTATCTGAAGAAGAATGTCAGCAGCAGCGTGCGGATATGACTGCCGTCAACATCAGCATCTGCCATTATGATAATCTTGTGATAGCGGAGTTTTTCAATGTTAAAGTCAGGACCAATTCCCGTTCCAAGTGAAGCGATTACCGGCTGGAGCTTGTCATTGTTGATGACCTTGTCCATGCGGGCCTTCTCTACGTTCAGCATCTTTCCCCAAAGCGGCAGGATTGCCTGAGTGCGGCTGTCTCTGCCCTTCTTTGCGGAACCACCAGCAGAGTCACCCTCAACTATGTAAACTTCACATTCAGCAGGATCTTTTGAAGAACAGTCTGAAAGTTTTCCAGGAAGACCGAAACTGTCCAGTCCTGATTTACGTCGTGTTGCTTCTTTTGCTTTTCGTGCTGCAATGCGGGCTGTTGCTTCAGCGACTGCTTTCTCAAGAATAACTTCTATGACTTGCGGGTTCTGTTCAAAGAAGATGGTGAGCTGCTCGTTGACCAGTGAGTCTACAATGCCGCGGACTTCTGTGTTTCCAAGCTTTGTCTTTGTCTGGCCTTCGAACTGAGGTTCAGGAACCTTGACTGAAAGAACGGCGGTAAGTCCGGCGCGTACATCTTCACCTGTAAGCTTTTCCTCGTTCTCCATCTTCTTCTGAAGCTTGGCGTTGTTCTGAAGGAAGGTATTCATGACGCGGGTGATTGATGTCTTGAAACCTTCAAGATGAGTTCCACCTTCTCGTGTATTGATGTCGTTTACGAAAGACAGGATGTTTTCGTTATATCCGTCATTGTACTGAAGTGCAATTTCAGAAACGATGTCATCCTTTTCACCAGTAATGTAAACCGGTTCTTCCGGAATGATTTTCTTTCCTTCATTCAGGTAAGTTACAAAGTGTTTGATACCACCATCAAATTTGAACTCTACTTCTTTTGTAGTAGAAAGGCGTTCATCACGCAGGATGATTGTAATTCCGCTGTTAAGAAATGCGAGTTCGCGAAGGCGGTTTGCAAGAACATCAAAGTTATATGTTGTGGTTTCAGTGAAGATTGTTGCATCAGCTTTCCAGCGGATTGTCGTTCCGCGCTTATCTGATGGCCCAACTTCCTGAACCTGTGTTACTGCATTTCCAATTTCAAATTTCTGATGGAACTCTTTTCCTTCATGACAGACAGTTGCTTCAAGCCAGTCTGAAAGGGCATTAACACATGAAACACCAACACCGTGAAGACCACCAGAAACCTTATAGGAACTCTTATCAAACTTACCACCGGCATGAAGGCGTGTAAGAACAAGTTCCAGAGCACTTATACCTTCTGTCGGATGAATGTCTGTTGGAATACCACGTCCATTATCTTCTACACGGCAGATGTCATTCTGCTCAAGAGCAACGACAATTCGGTCACAATGTCCGGCCATTGCTTCGTCGATAGAGTTGTCGACAACTTCATAAACGAGGTGATGTAAGCCATCTGGTCCAGTTGAACCGATGTACATACCAGGTCTCTTGCGGACAGCTTCAAGACCTTTCAATACCTGAATGTTATTGGCTGAATATGAGGCGCTCATGCATACCCCTTAATAAGAAAAAAATTGGGTAAAATTTCAACTGAGTATATCTCTATTGCAGAAAAAAGTAAACACAATGTATAATGGCCCTCATGGCAGAATGTAAGGTGTTTTGGGATGAAGCAATGAAAATGCTCCGTTCCGAGTATGAAGAAAAAAGCAATTTAGAAGAGTTCAATTTCTGGCTCAGCGTAATGGAGTATGTAGATTGTAAAGGTTCTGTCTTTACCGTTTCTGTTCCATCACGTCTTTTCAGAGATAATCTCACCAAAGAAAGAAATGACATCCAGACTCTTTCCCGTTATCTGTCAGATCTCACAGGACAGCAGATAACTATTGACCTGGTAATCCGTGAACGTTCACAAACTCTTTCTGACAGTGACGCAAACAGCCCTGTTTCTTCTGCTAGTAACACTACAAGTGCAACATCAGGCCCGGTTCCAAAAAAGCCGGCACCTTCTGCAGTTTCTGAAATTCAGTCTCAGGAAAAACATCCTCTGCTTAAAACTGAATACACTTTCGATAACTTTGTTATTGGAAACGACAATAATTTTGCTTATAACGCAGCTCTCGCTGTTGCAAAAAATCCGGGGCGTGCATATAACCCGGTTCTGATATACGGCGGCGTTGGTCTTGGAAAAACGCATCTTATGCAGGCAATTGGTAATTATGCCTGGCAGGCAGATAAGAAAGCAAAGATCATTTATAAAACTGCGGAAGAATTCACGAATGAGTTTGTAGAAGCTCTTACTCCTAATTCAAAAGACATGCAGAAGTTTAAGAATAAATATCGTACAGCTGATATCCTGCTTATAGACGATATCCATTTCTTCTCAAAAAAAGATGGTCTGCAGGAAGAAATGTTCCATACCTTCAATGCTCTGTATGATTCTTACAAACAGCTTGTATTTACCTGTGACCGTCCTGTTTCTGAATTGAAAAATCTTACAGACAGGCTCCGCAGCCGTTTTGAACGCGGACTTAATGTTAATCTTGATCCGCCGGGATATGAACTTCGCAAAGCTATTCTTCTGAAGAAACTTGATCAGATGAATAAATCAATAAATCCTGAAGTCATAGATTTCATTGCAGAAAATGTTGTTTCAAATGTTCGTGATCTTGAAGCGTCTCTTACTAAAATCATTTTCTATACTGATGTCGTCCAGAAAGAAGTAACTGTAGAAATTGCAGCTAAACTTCTTAAAGATACTTTAGGTCCTGAAAAACAGCTCAACATCAGTATTGATGACATCATTAAAGCTGTTGCAAATCATTACAACCTTTCTTTTGCTGATGTCAAAGGAAAGAAGCGTACAAAAAACATCATGATGCCACGCCAGATTGCCATGTATATTGCACGCGAAATAACCGAATACTCAACTACAGAACTTGGTGCTGAATTCAATAAAGATCATACAACAGTCATGCATGCATGCCAGAAAATTGAAGAATCTATAAAAAATGACTCACAGCTTGAATCAAACATTGAATTGATCATCAGAAATCTGAAGGAACAGAAAAAATCTACATGATGCCTTTTTTGGACATCTTGTTGAAAGTATGATAAGATATTGTTGAAATCTTGTGCATAAGTACAGTACCTGTGAATTTGTGTAAAACTGTAACAAAATGTCTTTGAGTTTTTAACATTGACATTGTTTTATAAAATAAACAGATACGATACTTTT
>JAGHRS010000020.1 GCA_018066285.1 Candidatus Treponema caballi | reverse complement strand
ACAAATACTCCTTTTCGGAAACATAACCATTGGATAATAAAAGCCCAGAGCCACAGATACCTAAATCAATAATGACGTTTTTGCCTTCATCAGTTTCTGTCTCACACCAGGGATTGTCTAAATCAATAATTCCAAGATTTGCTGCAGCATATTTTTTCCCGTTCTCAATCAATTCTGAGGATGAGGTATAGTCTTTATCACCAATTAAAAATAATTCTGTATTTCTATATTTGCTTTTTCCAGCTCCCCAAAAGAGAATCCTACTGTTATCATCATAGATTATTGCAATGTCCTCGGATTGAAGAATATACAGTTTTCTCCCATCTTCACAATTAAAAACAGTAAGCGGCTCCTGAACTGATAGATATCCCTTATACTCCAATGCATTTATAGATGAATCAGCGGGATTTATTTCAGTAAGACTTATTCTTTCTTCACTAATGCTAAACGAAAGAAAATCTCCAACATATTGGGTCTGGGCGAAAGAAAAAAAGAAGAGCAGAGAGAACACTGAATTACAAATTACTTTTTTACTAATCTGTCTTTTCAATAAACTTTTCCTAAAATGGCGTGGATGCAGGTATCCTGATATTTTGTTCCAGGATATACATCAAGAATTTCGAGCGTCGCGTCTCCGTACATCCTGTCTGGGAACTCAAGCGTCTGCGGATTTGGTGTATCCACAAGATCAAAAATGAACTCCTGGGAATTGCCTTTATCGGTTATGGTGATTTTTATCTTCTTCGGGCGTGCATTCTGTTCATACAGATATGGTTTATCGTACGAAATATATCCGCTGAAAAGATACAGGTATTTCTCTGCTATGTAAAAAGATATAGTCTCTCCAATTCCGTTTCCTGGAACGCCTTCAACCCACGGCGTTTTCAAGTCAAAACTAGCAAGATTCCCGGCACTGTAGGTGATGGCACCTTCTTTCAGCTCCGAGGAAGCGGAAAAGTCAGATGGCTTGAACAAGCTGATTTTCTCCATGCCTCTTAATGACCAATACCCCATAAAAAAAGGTTTATTCTGAGTTTCATCATAAAGAACACAAACCGTTTCATTAGCAAGGCAAAGTAAGTTCTTCTCTATATCAAGAAGATTTATATATGTCATTCTATTTTGTTCATTAAAAGAATACCTGCTCCGAAACAATTCTTCAGAAGTATATTCTGATGTGAAATAGGCTTCATTATCTTCAAAATCGAAGTCATTACCTTCATATCCCTCTGTATATCCATTTATGAGCCACTCGGGTTTAGAAATAATCTTTTCTGGTTGAGCTTCGATACTCAGTATACAAAATACAAAACCCATAATTAAAAGCAATTTTTTCATTTACTTTCCTTTTTTTATTACTATTTTTATGTCATCTCCACGTTGCCAGGCATTATCAGTTCCATCAGATCCACCTGAAAACCCCATAGCATGCAGGGTATTCATCGTTTTATTAAAATCACCCAATTTTGATATCTGACATGCAAGGCTCTGAGGTTTTCCATCAGTACGATATGGTTCTGTTTTGCCCAATGCAGTAAACACATTAGGATGAATTAAAATATCATCATCAAAAGCACCTTCCCCTGAAATTGAAATGGCGTTTTCATATTTTCCTGATTTATTCAGCAACGTACCAACGTATTCTCCACATGCAAGAGTACCCCCAGACAGTTCCTTCGTAGTGTTGATTTTATCATGGTCCGCTGTCGACTGCACTGGAACAGAGCTCAGCACCACATCACCGACAGTCACTTCCATTGTTGACTGGTAGTACTTGCCGTTGTTTCCGTTGTCATCAGGACTGCGCGTAATCACGATTGCGGCCCTGTCCTTCAAGCCACTGGTATCGTCACGGATCTTTCCGTTCGGAAGCATTGTCAGTCCATCCGCTATCACTTCACGCAGGCCGAACAAATCCACATAATTAAGCGGGTCGTTCTTCACATACGCGTACCAGTTAATCCCCCAGCGGATAGGATCAACGCTTGTGAACCGTGCTGTCGCCGGGCTGTAATCGCGGAATCCGTAGTTGTACAACCCTGTCACTGCATCGAACGGCTTTCCGGCGTATCCAAGGCCGCACAACCCGAGCGCATCCATCGTGAGCGGAGTGCCGAACGCGTCATAGTCAGAACGCGCGACCACACTGCCATATCTGTCAGTCAACGTCCGGACGCTTCCGCGCACATCCGTTCCGATATACAGCGTACGACCGTTTTCCGTCACGGCAACAGGTGTCATGCCCGCATACACATACGTGCGCGTTCCCGTTACGTTTTCAGGGACAGGAAAGGCTGCATCCGCATCATCAATAAAACGGTAGCGTTCTCCCGTCGCTTCTCCAACTGCCGAAGTTCCATCCGGTTTGCCGCTGTTTCTATCTAACAGTTTCCCATATCGGTCTTCAGCCGTCAACAATAAAAAATTGACTAAAGTCAAAAACGCAATTGCAAGTATCTTTTTCATATCCACCTTCCTTACATTTCTTTTAGGCAGGCGGTGGGCGTTTTTTTCAAAATAATGATATGATTGATAAAGAAATCATTTTTTACTGAAGGGAGCGTTTATGAAAACAGCAAAATCAGTTTTTACCATTTTAGTTTTATTCTCTTTAGCTTTTGCATCATGTCAGACTACAAAAAACAATTCAAATTCCACATCTGTTATCCAGACAGGTGAAGAATACTCAACCAAGCGTGAAGCTCTTGCATGGTACACATCTATCGGACAGAGTACATATACAACTATAGATACTCCTTCCGCAAGCGTCACCATTGAAATCATCCTTGGATATAAAGAGGATGATAAAGTTGCTTCAACAGAAATTACTAAGCGCCAGTATGAAATCAAAGATTACTTCAGACGCTATTTCTCATCAAAATCCAAGAATGAGCTGCGTGTTCAGGATGAAGACAAGATTCGTCTTGAAATTAAGAATGCCATCAATGATGAGATTCTGACAGAGTCCAGTATTTATGACGTACTGTTTCTGCAGTTCAGCGTAAACTAGAGAAGAGCGTTTCCCATGATTAACGAGTTTTCCCCAGGTGACATAACCATTCTTGATGACTGGTACAACGGCGTTACGAATAAGATGGTCGCGTTTCTGAACACGTTCGACGCGGACCGTCTGCTGTTCAATTTCCGTCTGACGGCGGGGCTCCCGAACAAAGCGCAGTCGTCGTACATCGGCTGGGAAAACTCGCGCATTGGCGGCCACACGCTCGGCCACTATCTTGCAGCGGCAGCTCAGGCGGTCGCGCGCGGCTACGGTCAGGCTGTTGCGCCAGCCCCGAAGGCAGCGGACGCTTCCAAGGCCTGGACGGGGCTCGCTTCCCGTGACAGGCGCTCGCTTGAAGAGCGGCTCGACTACATCCTTGCATCCCTTGTTGAGTGCCAGGACGCGCTTGGCACGGGCTTCATCTTCGGCGCCACAATGGCTGACCCAAAGCGGCCCGAGCTTCAGTTTGACCTGCTTGAAGAAGGCAATCCGCGGGACACGTGGGTTCCCTGGTACACGACGCACAAGATCATCAACGGGCTTGTGGAATGCTGGAAGAGCGCGGGCAAGCGGACGGCGCTCGTCATCGCAGAACGCTTTGCCGCGTGGATTTGGCGGCGCGTTGGCGCATGGACTGACGAAATGCAGGAGACCGTCCTCAAGACCGAGTACGGCGGCATGAACGACTGCCTGTACGAGCTTTACAAGTGTGCCCGGGACGACGGGTACGCACAAGCTGATGACATCCTTGCCGCCGCGCACAAGTTCGATGAGGAGCCGCTTTTCTGCGCGGTCTCTGACGCATGGGCAACAGGCTCACTCAAAGCGGACGCGCTCAGGAACAGGCACGCGAACACGACAATCCCGAAGTTCGTCGGCGCCATGAACGCGTACATGACGCTCGCGGGAAGCGGAGCGGGCGGCTTAAAAGCAGATACATCTTCCAATAAGACATCAGCCCCTGATAAGGCATGGGCGGCCTCATATCTTGAGTACGCAGAGCGCTTCTGGGACACGGTCGTCGGCCACCACTCGTACATCACGGGCGGCAACAGCGAGTGCGAGCACTTCGGCGACGCGGATATCCTGGATGCAGAGCGGAGCAACAGCAACTGCGAGACGTGCAACACGCACAACATGCTGAAGCTCACGCGCATGCTCTTCCAGTGCACGGGCGAGCGCAAGTACGCCGACTACTACGAAAACACGTTCCTGAACGCCATCATGGCGTCGGTCAACGAGAACGACGGCATGACGCTCTACTTCCAGCCGATGGCGACGGGACTTTTCAAATGCTACTGCAATCCGGACGTGAACCGGAACTTCTTCTGGTGCTGCACGGGCACGGGTCTTGAAAACTTCACCAAGCTCGGCGACAGCATCTATTTCCACGCGGATGACACGCTCTTCGTCAACCAGTACATCAGTTCACGCGTCAAGTGGCGCGCGGCGGACATCACGTTCGAGCAGCACACGGATATGCCGGAAAGCGACACGGTGCGCATCGTCGTGAAGAAAGCGGATGCAGCCGGAAAGACAGGTGCCGCACGGACGATTGCGCTTCGTCTGCCTGACTGGCTCGCCTCACCAGCTACACTCTCGCTCAACGGATGCGCACTGTCTGCAGATAAGGCATCATCCGCTTGTAAGGCAGCGGGCGCCCTCGTCCGTGAGCAAGGCGGCTATCTGCTTCTGACGCGCGACTGGCAGGACGGAGATGAGCTCATCCTGACGCTGCCCATGCAGATTGTGCCTTACACGCTTGCCGATAACGCAGGTCGCGTGTACGCCTTCAAGTACGGTCCGGTCGTCCTTGCGGCAGAGCTCGGCAGGGATATGAAATATTTCTATCAGATTGGCGTCGCGACCGATGTTGCGGGTAACAAGCTCATCCGCGGACAGGAGATGACGCTGACGGGCAACTACGGCAGCACGAGCGGCATCAAGCCACTTCCGGCAGAGACGCTTCTCGTGAACGCGCTGTCGGTCAGCGCCTTCATGGATTCAATCAACACGCATTTCGAGCGCATCCCGGGCACCCTCCGCTTCATCCTGAAGGACACGAGCTGGCCGGGCGAACTGGTCTTCTCGCCCTACTACCGCATTGTGGATGAGCGCTTCGGCATCTACTGGCTCTTCACCGACGACGCGGATGAATACAAAAAGCTTGAGGAAAGCGGATGTGCATCCGGCGTTGAAAGCGGACTTGCCGAGCTTCAGGGCATCGGCGTGGGTTACGGTGCGCAGACTGAGGGAAATGCGGACACGTTCCCATTCCTGGATGAGACCGGCGCCGGCTCCTGTGGCGACCCGCACGAGATGACGCGCTTCGCCCGTGAAGGCGGCAGCTTCAGTTACATGATGAAAGTGCGCCCCGAAGCAACGAACTTCCTTGAGTGCACATTCTTGAAAGAAGATAACGGAAAATCGCTTTACATAGCATCGTACGGGCGCACCATCGGCCAGTTAAGGCTCGATTACGCTGGCGGGGCAGAGCGCTACACGTGCCGCTTCGAACTGCCCGCCGAGATTGTCGCCAAAGCAGAAGCACTAAGCCCAGAGACGGCCGGCATGTCAGACGAGAACCTGCCTGTCGTGCGCATCCAGTTCAGCGGCATAGACGACGCAGAATCAGCGCGCATCGCAGGCTGCAGGACGCTCGCGTAAAAACACTAAAAATTGGCGATTCGGGTCCCCTTTTTGTGGATTTTCCCAACCTGGGGACCTGCCGTGTGCGGAGAAATGAGGCAAAATCCGCATTTTCGCTGTCCTGGTTTGGAAAGCGTGGCTATTTTCAGCTCTTTCCACATTCATTTTGGGCAAAAATTGCGAAAAAAAACGCGATTCCGGCATTTTTGCAGAAAAAGGCAGGTCCCCTTAACGCGAAATCCGGCCTTCCCGGGGACCAGTTTCGTAAAAATAAAGCAAATTTCGCCCGCGCGCTAAGTCTTAAAAGCGGACAAATGCCTTATCAGAACAAGCGCGTCAGGGATTGCGGGTGTAGACTGTGGAGACACCCGCAAAGCAGGGATGTCAAGGCTTTAAGTGAGCACTGCGAACGCGCCTTGACGTCTCTGCATTGTAGCAAGCGCGTCAGGGATTGTAGCACCTGCGGAGCAGTCCACCGCAAGGAGCGAAGCGAGTGAGGAGGATGAGCGTGAGCGGTACCGGCAGCGAAGCTTCAAGCCAGTGCGCAAAGCCCGGCGGGCACGGCAGACGTAGTCTGACGTGACCGCGACGCCCGAAACAATTATGAAAATGTCTGCTTTCTTTTTAGAATAATCGTAAATCGAACGGGCAGTGAACGACTGTTGTGATGCGGAGTTTCTGGTAATCCGGATGTTCGGGGTTCAGGATGATGTTGTAATCGCGCTCGTATTCGGCAGGCAGAATGATTGAGCGCACTTTCATGGCGACAGCTTCGCGTTTTTTGAGCCACTGGGTGCCGGTCCAGGAGGAATCTTCTCCATCCGGTAGTGTGAAGAAATCTGCGGGGATAAGTTCATCCGGGAGTTCCATCTCCGCAAAATACATGTTTTTGGGGATGACGTTCGGTTCGCAGTGGACGAGCGTTTCCATCATGCACAGGCTGAGCGAGGTTGATGTGTAGAGGGCGCTGTACCCTTTCTCGTTCCAGCGGCCGCCATACAGACGCGCGCCAAGTCCGGACAAGTCTTCGATGTACTGCTCTTTTGCGATGCGGTAAAGGAGCATCAGGAGTAGACTCCATGTTCGATGCGGCCAAGCAGATCAAGGACGAGTTCGGCACCGAAACGGTTTCCTGTCGCTTCAAGGGGCGTTTTGCCATCAAGGATTTTGAGCGGCGTCTTGAGCCAGGTGCGCGCGGTGTCTTCGTCTTCGAACACTTCGACTGCCCTGCCCCACGTTCTGAGTATGGATATGATGACTTCCGCATTCTGAGGAGGCAGCAGCTGGTCAGGCTTCATGCGCGAAATGGTGCGCTGGCTTAAGCCTGCAACTTCGGCAAGCTCTTTTTCAGGTACGCATGCAATTTTTCTGGCAACATTCGCAAAGTTTGAACGGGGAACACCGTTGTTCAGGAGCCAGGTGCACTGATTGTTTGAATAGTGACGTGTTGCGAGCATAGATGTACCTCCTGCCTTCAATATAGTAGACATTTGGCGTTATGTCAATAGAAATTTGGCCATCTCATAAGCCCAGACAGCGCTCAACCGAGCCTGGCTTTCACAACAGCGAGGTCGCGTCTGATGTCCACAACATCCGTGTACTCGTTTTCGAGCAGGACCCATCCGCTGTAGGCGCTGTCCTTGAGGAGCGCGCAGGACGCTTCAAACTCAGCATCGCCCTGAGCGAGCGTCATCCACTTCTGTTCGCCGTTTTCCATGACGCTGTCCTTCACATGAACCTCGCAGAGCTTATCCCGCATGCCGGTGAAAACGGGGCGGTTGGTCATGCCTTTCATGCGCCACAGGTTCTGCGTATCAAAATAAAAGCGTAAGGCAGGGCTGTCGACAAGCGCAAAAAGCTCGCGGTTCTGTTCAAGGGTCAGCGCGTTCTCCGTGCCGAGGATAAGGCCGTTGTCAGCAACGATGGCACAGCCTGCCTTCAGGTTGCGCGCCGCCTGGGCGAGTGTCGCCTCGTCGGTGATTTCGCTTGCAAAAAAGGCGGGAAGCTGCAGGATGTGCGCCCCAAGTTTAACGGCAAGCGCCGCTGCCCGCGTAACCTGCTCTTCGAAGAACTTCCCGCTTCCGGGCGTGACGTAGCTTTGTGAGCAGAAGATGTTCATGCCGAGTGTCGGAAATACGATGCCGGCTTTTTCTGCGGCTTCAAGAAAGGAGGCGGCGCGGTCTTCAAGTTCTGGAGAAAAGTCCAGTTCGATGCCGGAAAGTCCTGCTTCCCGGGCAGCCGCGCACATGGCAGGGCCTCTCACGGGCAGGCACCACTGGCAGATGCCGTAGTTAATCATCAGCGGAATCTGCTTCCTCTGCGGTGGCTTCGTCGCGCTCGCGCTTTCTGGCAGTGAGTTCATCAATCTGGCTCTGGAGCTTCTTTGTCTCCTTCCAGCTGTGCCACAGGATAAGGCCCGCCACGACGAACATGGCGCCCATCAGCGCGAAGAACCACAAGGTGCCGTCTCCGTCGCGGATTCCCGAGTAAATATAGTATCCAAGAAGCACAACGACACATCCGGTAAGATTACGGTTGCGTTCATAGCCTGTCTTGGTCAGAGTAAGTTTATCAATTTCAAGCTCAAACTCATCCGGAGCTTTTGTTTCAGTTGTCTTTTCGTCGCTCATTTTTCACTCCTGTGGCGCATCCGGCCATCCGCTAATCCGCACGCCTGCAGATGAGGGACATCGGTTCAACGCCGAATATTTTTGCTATTGATATACATTTTGCCATAAGCAGAAAGAAAATGCCATCTTTTTTGACTTCGAGCGGCCAGAGTCCCTCAAAGTTGCCCTGTCCTTTGGAGATGATTACATCCGCAGCGTCAAAAACGCGTCTGAACTCATCCGACACTTCACAGAGCACGGTGCCCGCAGCCTTTCCGCCGTTGCTGATGACTTCCGCCACCTCGGCCATACCGGCAATCTCTGCATCCATGTGCGTGACGTCGTTGAGCACCGCCTGACCTTTCACCGCGTAGTACACTTTCAGGGCCGGGAACTGGCGCTTCATCTCCTGTATGAAAAGCTTATCCGTCACGATTTCGCCGCAGTTGTCGCCAAGATAAAGCAACGTTCCGGCGCCGAAAAGACGCTTGTAGAGCGCAGCACGGTCATCCACGGCAAAGGCGCGGCGGCCGGCTTCTTCTGAGCCAAGCTCTTCCGCCTTGCTGAAAAAGCTGTTCACATCGAACTCATCGGTTGCGGCAAGGTCAATCAGGTTGCCGCAGACAGCGAACAGCAGCGCCCTGTTAAAGCGCGCCTCATCCGTCGGCTCCTGGTCGATGCGGACCTTGAGGGCGGGCAGCTGTGCGAGCACGGCGCGGTCGTAGCCGGCCTTTATCTCCTCGTACACATCGCGCTTACCTAAAGCGGCCTCAAGCACATCCCACATGTTGCCCATGAGCGCGGGCGTTGAGCGGGAGAAATCGGCCTCTGAAAGCTGGGCGAGCACGAGGCGGAGGACATCGCGCGCCTTATCCTTATCGAGATTGAGCGCATCAGCAACCTGTGCGACCTGCTTAACGATGCAGGCAGAACAACTCAAGATGAATTCCATGCAGCGATTGTAGCGGATTGCAGGCCGGCGGGTCAAATGATTATCCGCTTGCGGCGCATTCGTGGTAAAATATCCACATGCGTGTTCTTAATTTCGGGTCTCTGAACCTTGATTATGTGTATGAAGTTCCTCATTTCGTCGCGCCGGGCGAAACGCTCAGTGCGGATAAGCAGTCGGTAAATCCGGGCGGCAAGGGATTGAACCAGTCAGTCGCGCTCGCCCGTGCAGGTGCGGATGTGTACCACGCCGGCGTGCTCGGAAACGGCAGCGCCATGTTGCGCGAAGTGCTTGAAGCAAGCGGCGTCCACACGGATTACCTTGTGACGCAGGATGTGGTGCAGGGAAATGCGGTCATTCAGGTCAATCCAGATGGAGAAAACTGCATCATCCTGTACGGAGGATCCAACCAGTGCATTACGGATGAGCAGGTGGATGAGACGCTCGCGCATTTTGATGCGGGCGACTGGCTTGTCCTGCAGAACGAGATAAACGCAAACGCACGCATTGTCGAAGCCGCCCACGCACGCGGCATGAAGATTGTACTGAATCCGTCCCCGTTTGACGCACGCCTTGATGATGTCGACTTTGCAAAGATAGACTGGCTGCTCGTGAACGAAGTTGAGGCAGAGCAGATGACGGGCCACGCCCAGCCGGATGAAGCGTGGCGCGTCATCCACGAGAAATGGCCGCATCTGTCATGCGTGTTCACACTCGGAGCGGATGGCAGCGTCGCCTTCCGTGTGGATGAAGCGCGGGATGGGGCGCTTTCAGAAGCTGAGTCTACAACAAGGCCAGAGTACGCTGATAAGGCATGCGGCGCTTCGCTTTCAAAAGCAGATAGCGCAAATAAGGCAGCAGACGCTTGTAAGGCAGAGCGCGCGGTTTGCGATGAGCAAGCGGATGCACCAGATAAGGCAACTGACGCTTTCGAGGCAGCGGGCGCGGACGGCGTTGAGCGGCGCGAACAGGCGGCACTCAGCGTGAAAGCGGTGGATACGACCGCAGCAGGCGACACGTTCACCGGCTACTTTGTGGCAGAAATCATGTCGGGAGCCACTTTGTCCCGCGCGCTCCAGATGGCGACAACCGCCGCCGCAATCAGCGTGACGCGGGCAGGCGCCGCCGCAAGCGTACCGAGACGGGAGGAAGTCATCATATGAGAATCTTAATCGCCCGCCATGGGGAAACTGACTGGAACGTCGCGTTCAAAATACAGGGGAAGACAGACACGGACCTGAACGAGCACGGGCTCGTACAGGCTGAGGAGCTCTGCAGGAATCTGAAGGACAGTGGATACAACATCCGGCGCATTTTCTCAAGCTTTCAAAAGAGGGCGCGCGTCACTGCCGAAACGGTCGGAAAGGGCTTTGATATTCCTGTCCGCGTGTTGAGCGGCCTTGAGGAGATGAACCTCGGCATTTTTGAGGCGCACTCCTGGGCAGAGGTGATGGCTGAGTTCCCGGATGAGTATGCCGCGTTCGCTGCTGACAGGCGGCATCACATCATTTCAGGCGGCGAGTCGTACCAGCTGGTGCTCGAGCGCTTTTTCCGCGCGCTGGACGAGGCGCTTTCGGAAGCCGGGGTCGCCGACATGGCCGCTGGCGA
The DNA here is from genome assembly GCA_018066285.1 of Candidatus Treponema caballi. Taxonomy (GTDB): domain Bacteria; phylum Spirochaetota; class Spirochaetia; order Treponematales; family Treponemataceae; genus Treponema_I; species Treponema_I caballi. Next base: position 103,455 of record JAGHRS010000020.1, on the reverse strand, counting down.
CAGCGATGGCGACATTCTGCTGGTAACGCACGGCGGCGTCATGATGCCGCTCCTTGCCCTGCGTGACAATCTGGACTTCACGGTAGCGTGGAAGCGGCCCATCCCGAATGCGAAGCCGGTTGTCTTTACGCGCGCGGAGCTTGAAGCAATCCGGGCGAAAGTGTAAGAGCGACTCGCTTTCACTTTTTGATTGTGTCAAGGAAATAAGTCAGTTTCGACGCCACTTCAGCTATGTTGAGCGGATGATCTTTTTCTTCAAAAGTCACAATGAAGTTCCGCTCATTGAATGCATCTGAAAAAAAGAACGTCTCCATTTTATCTTCTGCGCGGACCCGATACGCGGTGTCATCCATAAGGCCGAAGTGCTCCCACACAAACTCGCGGCGCGTTTCTGGCTCAAGGCAGTAAAAATCGGGACGGAACTGCTTTTTGCTGCCAGACTGGTCTGCTATTTCAAGCGGGTATTCGTATCGGTAAGGAATTCCGCATTTTTCAAGCAGCGCCGCTATGAGCAGTTCGCTTTTTGAACGCATCCGGATGCCGCCGGCACTTAGCAGAACAGGCTCATCTTCTTTGAACCCCAGCTTTTTGTAGTGTACGGTGCTCCACTCTTTTGCATAGGCATCATCACTCAGGGTTGCGGGCCGGATAAGCTTTTGGCGCGTCTTTGTATAGCGGGTCCACAAAGCGCTGACAGGCCGTTTCTCAAGCAGCGCAATCAGTTTTTCCAACAGGATGCGCTCTGTGCGAATGCGGCAGAGCAGCGCTTTGTTGTACGTTTTCTGAGCCAGTGCGCGGATAAGCGTATCTTCGCTTTTTTTGAGGTAGCGCGCCTTGACCCCCGGCCGTATCTGGAAATACTTCCCATGATGGATGTAAAGGCGGCCATTCGGTGCCGGGTTCAAAGCCTGCCGGATTTCCCGTTCTGTTTCTGAAAGCTCTGCCGTACGATTATTCAGGGCGCGGAGCAGTTTTCTGTCCGGGGATAATTGTTCAATCTTCTTCATGCCCTATATTATGGCCGCCGGAATGCGTTTTTTTCAAAAATGGCCCCTAAGGCGCGCAATTTCGTACAATGGGGGCTATGCGACAGACTCTTTTTTACGCCCGAAAATCACTGTTCAAAGCAAAAGTGGCCCCCATAACGAGTTTTCGGCGCGGATGGGGGCCTTGAAATGTGCAGAAAAATCGGGCGCTTCTGGCGTTTTTGACGCGGCGCCATAAAAATGATGGCCCCCTTCATGCCCTCTTCGCCCATTTGGGGGCCGCTTATCCGATAAAAGCACATATGCAGCGCCGCTGTCCTGTCAAAAAACTGGCCCCCATTATGCCATTTCGCCCGCTCGGGGGCTCGTTTTCGCGCACGGTGCCTTGAATGCGGAAAAATGCCTGCTCTTCAGATGGCGCGCTGCCTTGAAAGACATGGCCCCCATCTCGCCATTTCCGCCCACTTGGGGGCCTGTTTGGCGCGCAATGCCTTGAAAGCGCATCTTTGCCTTCTCCACAAGCAGCGCGGTATCTTGAAAATTATGGCCCCCTTCACGCGTTTTCCACCCGCCCGGGGGCCAGTTTGGCGCGCAGTGCCTGAAAAGCCTTCTTTTCAAAAATGCGCGGTGTCTTGAAAGCGTACAAGTATCTTGTCAGCGAATTGCGTTAGGGATTGTAGCGGCGCGGAGCGTTCGGAAGCGGGCGGAGCACGCTTCCGAATGGAGGACGGCTGTCCGGAACCGCGGAAAGCCCGGCGGGCCGGATGGCGGAGTCAGGCGGGCCGCAACGCCCGTGTGTTTTTTGTGTGTCAGACTACGGCCTGGACGAAGCCGAGGCGGCATAATCCGTCGTACACGAGCTGGACTGCGAGGCCGGAGAGGATGAGGCCCATGATTTTTTCGATGACGAAGAGGCCGGTGCGATGAAGCAGTTTGAGCAGGAGTGTGCTGAAGCGCAGTGTCCAGTAATCGATGATGAGTGCGAGGATGAGTGACACGCAGAGCATGATGATGGTGATGATGCCGTCTTCTGGTGTTGAGACGTAGAGCATGATGGTCGTAAGGATGCCGGGTCCTGCTATGAGCGGGATGGCAATGGGGAACACGGCGATGAGGCTTGTATCCTGTGCGTTTTCGCTGTCTGCGGGGGTGGATTTGGTCATGCGCGGTTTGCTTGAAATCATGTCGAAGGCGATGAAGAAGAAGAGGATTCCGCCTGCGATGTAGAAGGCGCCTGGTGTGATGCCGAAGAAATCGAGGATGATGCGGCCGAGAAGGACGAACAGCGCGAGGACGACGGCTGAGATTTTGATTGCCTTTTTGAGGACTTTTTTCCGCTGAAGTTCATCCAGGTGGGATGTTGTTGAGAGGAAAACGGGTGTGCATCCCAGCGGATCGATGATGATCAGGACGGTCAGAAATATTTTGAAAAAGGTGTGTATCATTACGGCCTAGTATACAGGCACTTAGCGTTTTTCTCAAGGAAGGCAGGACGCTCAGGAACGTGGGCAGGCGCCCCCTTTCAAAATGTGCTTTTTATGGTACACTATCCACATGGCTACAACTTTTGACGACAAGAAAATCATTTACACTATGGATCGCGTGTCGCGTTCTTACGGCACGAAAACTGTCTTAAAGGATATCAGCATTTCGTATTACTACGGCGCGAAAATCGGCGTTGTCGGTGAAAATGGCTCGGGTAAGTCTTCACTCATGAAGATTTTTGCAGGCCGTGACACTGAGTTTGTGGGCGAGGCTTCAATCCTGCCGGGTTATTCCATCGGCTACCTGGAGCAGGAGCCTGAGCTGACTCCGGGCAAGACGGTCATGGAGATTGTGCGCGAGGGTGCGGCTGAGACGGTCGCCCTTCTTGAGGAATTTGATAAGATAAACGAGGCGTTCGGGGATCCGGATGCTGATATTGATGCGCTCTGTACGCGTCAGGCTGAGATTCAGGAAAAGCTTGATGCCTGTGACGCCTGGAACCTTGAAAGCCGTCTTGAGCTTGCAATGGACGCCCTGCGCTGTCCGCCTGCTGATCAGGTGGTGGACGTTCTTTCCGGTGGTGAGCGCCGCCGTGTCGCGCTGTGCCGCCTGCTGCTTCAGGAGCCTGACATCCTGCTGCTCGACGAGCCGACAAACCATCTGGATGCAGAGACGGTCGCATGGCTTGAGCGCCATCTGCAGCAGTATCCGGGAACGATTATTGCGGTAACGCATGACCGCTACTTCCTGGACAATGTCGCCGGCTGGATTCTGGAGCTGGACCGCGGCGAAGGCATCCCGTACAAGGGCAACTACTCTGGCTGGCTTGAGCAGAAGGAAAAGCGCCTTGAGATGGAAGAAAAGGGCGAGTCTGAACGCCGCAAGGCCCTGCAGCGTGAGCTCGAGTGGATTCACATGGGCGCAAAGGGCCGTCAGGCTAAGCACAAGGAACACATCAGCCGCTATGAGGAGCTGCTGAATCAGTCTGGCAAGGGCCAGATCAAAGATACAAAGATTACGATTCCGGCAGGCCCGCGTCTGGGTAACCTGGTCATTGAGGCTGAGGGCCTGACCAAGGGCTACGGCGACCGCCTGCTGTTCGAGAACCTGAGTTTTAAGGTGCCCGCCGGTGCTGTCATCGGCATTGTCGGCCCTAACGGCGCCGGTAAGACGACGCTTTTCAAGCTGATTGCAGATGCTGCGGGCCAGACCGTTGAGCGCCTTGATGGCTCTGAAGGCGGCGAAAAGCCTGATGCGGGCTCTATCCGCGTGGGAGAGACTGTAAAGCTCGTGTACGTTGACCAGATGAGAAGTCTGCTCGACCCGAACAAGAGCGTCTGGGAGCAGCTTTCTGACGGCCTTGACATCATCAAGCTGGGTGCTGTGGATGAGAAGGGTCGCGCTGTTGCAGGCGCCGTCCGCGAGGTGAACAGCCGCGCGTACTGCAGCTGGTTCAACTTCAGCGGTCCTGACCAGAACAAGAAGGTAGGCGTGCTTTCCGGCGGTGAGCGTAACCGCCTTAACCTTGGCATGATGCTCAAGCAGGGCGGCAATGTGCTGCTCCTGGACGAGCCTACCAACGACCTTGACGTGACGACAATCCGCGCGCTTGAGGATGCTATTCAGGACTTCGCCGGCTGCGTGCTTGTCGTAAGCCATGACCGCTGGTTCCTGGACAGAATTGCGACACACATCCTGGCATTTGAGAACAATTCTGAGGTCAACTTCTTTGAGGGCAACTGGTCAGACTACGCCGAGTGGAGGCGCAAGCAGCTCGGTGCCGACGCCGACCGCCCGCACAAGACAGTATATAGAAAAATGACGAGATAAATTGCCATGACGAGCGGCCGCAAAAGCCGCTCTTTTTATATGGATATGAAGAAACTGGTTGCGGGCATTGTTGCCCATGTTGATGCTGGAAAGACTACTCTCTCTGAGGCGCTGCTCTACTCTACGGGCGCCATCCGGAAGCTGGGGCGCGTGGATAACCGCGACGCGTTCCTGGACACGAACAGCATCGAGCGGAAGCGCGGCATCACGATTTTCGCAAAGATCGCGCGTCTGCCGCTCGCGCTTCCAGAAGCGGGGGCCCCGGAAGCTTTTAAAAGCGGCTTGAACAACAAGACTCCAGTCAGTGATAAGGCATCGGGGCCCGGCGGCGAGCTCGTGCTTGTGGACACTCCCGGTCACGTTGACTTTGCGGCTGAAATGGAGCGCACGCTTTCGGTGCTCGACGCCGCCATTCTGCTGGTGAGCGGACCGGCGGGCATTCAGGCGCACACAAAGACGCTCTGGAAGCTGCTTGAAAAGCACAACATTCCGACAGTCATTTTCATCAACAAAATGGATATGAACGGCGCCGATTCCGGCCGCATCCTGGATGAGCTCCGTCACGCTTTCTCTGAAAATATCGCACCTTGGGAGAGTGAGGAACTTGCAGAAGCGGTGGCGGCCACAGACGATGCGCTTTTAGAAGCATACCTGTCGGGCGCACTCCCCGGAAAAGCGGATACCGCACGCGCAGTCATGGCCCGGAAGGTCTTCCCGTGTCTGTTCGGTTCAGCGCTCAAACTGGAGGGCGTCGACCGCCTGCTTTCGCTTTTGGGAGAGTTGGCTGCAAATAAGGCACCTGCCGCTTTCAAGGCAGCGCGCGCCGCGAATCCGCGCGAGGGCGCGAGCGCGGTGAAAGCCGGCTCAGCTGCTGTCCCAGGCACCGCCCCGAAAAGCGAACCTCAAAGCGCATCTGTCATCGTATACAAGATCAGCCGCGACAAGGACGGCAACCGCCTGACACACCTGAAAGTGACCGGCGGCGTTCTGAAGGCGAAAGAGTTCCTGGGCGACGAAAAGATAAACGAAATCCGCCTGTATTCGGGCGACAAGTACGAGCTCGTGAAAGAGGCGAGCGCAGGAGAAATCTGCACCGTCACGGGCCCGCGGCTCATAAAAGCCGATGCATTTGAAAGCACGATGATCCCCGTTCTGTCGTACGCGGTTTCGGCGCCGCCTGACATTGACGAGCCGCGCCTGCTGCACATTCTGCGTGAGCTTGAGGAAGAGATGCCCGAGCTCAAGGTGACGGTCGCCGAGCAGACAAAGGAAATCAGCGTCATGCTGATGGGCGAAGTGCAGACTGAAGTGCTCGCCCAGCTGATAGCCGACCGCTTCGGCTTTCAGGTCACGTTCGGCGAGGGGCGCATCGCGTACAAAGAGACGATTACGGCGCCGGTGCGGGGTGTCGGCCATTACGAGCCGCTCAAGCACTATGCTGAGGTTCATCTGCTTCTTGAGCCGCGACCACGAGGCGCCGGCATGAAGTTCACCTCCAACTTAAGCGTGGATGTCCTCGCCACAAACTGGCAGCGGCTCATCCTGACGCACCTCGCTGAGAAAGAGCACGCCGGCGTACTTACCGGAAGCCCCATCACTGACATTGAGATTACAGTAACTGCAGGACGCGACCACCTGAAGCACACTGAAGGCGGCGATTTCCGGCAGTCAACGTACCGCGCAGTCCGCCAGGCGCTCATGAAGACGATTGAACCAGGCACATCCCTGCTGCTCGAGCCGTACTACCGCTACGAGATTGTCGTGCCTGAAAACTGCACCGGCCGGGTCATGGCAGATGCCGAACGGATGGCCGGTACCTGCGAGCTTGTGGAAAACAAGGGCGGCTTTGCGACGCTGACTGGCCGCGCTCCCGTCGCCACGATGAAGAACTACATGAACGAAGTGCGCGCCTACACGAAAGGGCTCGGCACACTCTCGCTCGCCGTTGAGGGATACTTCCCGTGCCACAACGCGGATGAGGTCATCAAATCAAGCGGCTATAATCCCGATACGGATGGCGCAAATCCGTCTTTCAGTGTATTCTGTTCGCACGGCGCAGGCTATCCGGTCCCGTGGCAGGAAGTTGATGCTCACAAACACATAGAAGACGAGATATGAAATACAAACTGATTTTAACTGATTTAGACGATACGCTGCTTCACAGCGACAAGACGATATCCCCATACACACTGGATGTGCTCAGGCGCTGTCAGGAAGCAGGCGCGCTCATCGGTTTTTCCACATCACGCGGACGGCCGAACATCGCGCTGTATGAAAACCAGGTTCATCCGGATGTGATTATCTGCAACGGAGGCGCGCTCACGTTCCTTAAGAATGAGTGCATCCGCTCAGTGCATTTCACGCTCGACGAGACGCGCGCGCTCATCGCAAAAGCGTACGAGGTCATCGGCCCGTGCGCTGAGATGACCGTCGACCTTGAGACGGGCTTTTTCTGGAACCGCCACGTTGAGGAGCGTTCCACAGGCTACGCTCACGGCGAGTACGATGACCTGCTCGACTTCAGGCAGCCCGCCCAGAAAATCTGCGTTCAGACAGCCGACCGCGCCACCGCTGACACGATAGCGACCGCCGTTCATGATGTAGACTACCTGCCATTCTCAGACATTCCGTGGTTCAAGTACTCGCCAGCCGCGGCCACAAAAGAAAATGCCCTGTCCTTCCTTGTGGAAAAGCTTGGCATCTCTTTTGATGAGGTGATTGCGTTCGGCGACGACTTCAACGACATCGGCATGCTCAAGATGGCAGGCCGCGGCGTCGCCATGGGAAACGCAATTCCCGAAGTTAAGGCAGCCGCAGATGAAGTCACCGCCACCTGCAACGAGGATGGCGTCGCCCATCTGCTGGAAGGGTTGCTCGCTTAGTTACCTGAGCGTACTAAGCGGATGCCGACGTATTTAGAATAATTCCCAGCAGTAAAAGCCTCTCCTAAATCTGTAATAAAAAACCTGTTGTTATTGTTATAATACCAGTTAGCATAACGAGCATAATGCTTGTCTCCTGTCAGTTTGTCCCAACACCACTCGCTGACATTTCCGGATAAATCATATAGGCCGTTTTGTGTCGGAGTCTTGCTCTTTACATCCGCACTTCCGGATGATTGACAGCTGTATACACTCATTGCAAGTGCTTCTGCCAGAGAATCACATCCAACATACTGGTAATTCCAGGCTGCAGCGTTCTGGTCACCTCCGCTCCATCTTGATTGTCATGCAGACTGTCTCCCCTTCCTTTGCGGGCGAAAGTATACTTTCCAGCACCGCGCTCATCTGAAACGGACCGCTGTCATGAGTATATGCCGGCTTTACACTTACCGTCGCGCCGTTCCTCTGAAATAAAATATGGATGACGGGATATCATACTGTTTATAGTAATTCAATCCCACTTCAGATAGTGCTCAATCAGCTGCTGCACGATGCGCGTATCAAGCTGCATCTCCGCTGTTTCCGCTGTCAGGATGAGATCTTCACCCGGAAAAATGCCCGCTTGTATGTACGCCTGAATGCGGATGAGCGCGTTCTTCAGATACTGCTCATCATCCATTCTGCCAAGATGCTCCCACCAGTATGTGCGGCGGGTGCGGCTGTTCAGGCAGAGAAAATCCGGATGCACTTTACCAAGCCCGGGAAGTTTCAGCTCGCATTCATAATGATATGGCACCCCGGCACGATGCAGCGCATCCGCAATCAGGATTTCCGACTTTGAGCGGACCTGTTCCCCGCGCACAGTGACATAGCAGCTTTGTTCATCAGGCTGCTTCTTTTTGTGCGGAATCGCCTGCCAGAGCCGCGCGTATTCCTCATCCGGCAGAGTCAGCGGCGTTGCAAAACACTGCAGTTCAGGCGGGAAATGTGGCGGCTTCGAGGCTACACGCGCGTAATGCTGCACCAGGCGTTCCGTGCAGGTAATTTCGGCTTTCAGGTCTGGGAGCGCATTTTCCAGTAAGCGCTTCTGAGCCAACACACGGATAAGTTCCAGCTGCTTTTTGGACAGATAACGCCGCCGCTTTCCGCCCGCTTTACTGATGCAGTAAAACTGGGGTGTTCCGTGGTTGTGCGCGACCATGATGCGGCCTTCCGGCATGGTTTTAAGCAGCTCTGTTTTTTCAGAAAGCTTCTTTTTGAGCAGCATCAGCCTGCTCTTCAACCCCTGTGTAAAAAGGAAGGGAGGTATATCTTCTTTCATGTCTTCTCCTTTGAGGGTTGGGCCCGCAAGTGGGCTAAGCCAGCCTGTCAGCCCGCCCAGAAGCAAACTGTCTGAAAGCTGGCCGGCGGCATTTACGGTCTGCCAGTCTGCCCGCCAGCCCGCAAATTACGGTCTGACATAGTATGTTAGGCGTTCAGTGGGTAAAAATTTCCAAAATACAGCGAAGTTTTTTCAGGATTATCAGATTTTACCTACCTGGAAGGGGACAGGGGGCTCTGGTGGGTAAAAAAGCGGGCAGCCCTGCGAGCATGCTGCAAGGTACGGGCGATTTTTCAGAAAAACCACGCGCCGCTAAGTTTTCAGACAGACAGTAGAAGGGACACCCGCTCCCAGTGGGTAATTTATCCCTTTCAGGAAATTCCGGCGCGAGAAGAAGCGACTATTTTACCCACTACAGCGGGGGCACCCCCTCGCTGGTAGGTAATTTTTGGTTTTAAGGAATTTCCTGCTGGTTTAAAAGCCAGAAGTTTACCTACTACAGGCAGGACACCCCGCCCCAGTAGGTAATTTACACCCATTACCACTCACCGAGCATCTTCTGCATGTACTCGATCGTGTCCGGCCACAGTTCGCGCATGGAAGCGAAGTCGGCTTTCGGAGCGGCCGGCTCAAGATAGTTGAGCGCGTACTGCAGCTGGTAGTCGCTGCCAAACTCGTACAGCATCTCGCGGACGGTGTCTTCGGTAAGCGGAATCTTCACATCAAGCGGAAGGGTGCATGTGCGCGACTCGTCAGTGTCAATGAACCGCCGGCCGTCCTGGTCGAACATCCAGTTTACGGGATAGCAGATGTTGCACACGCCTGACAGAAAGCTGAGCCCGCCCTGCGCCTGGCACGAGCAGCTGCTTGTCGTCATGCCCATGACGGTGACATTCGGGCAGGCGCCCATCACCTTCACAAGATAGTCGCCGGCGCTTACACACAGTGAGTCGACAAGAAGCACCACATCAATATCCTTATAGCGCCCGTCGCCTTCGACATAGTTTTTCGTAAGCTCCTTATATCTGCCACCAATGCAGTCCGCTTCGGTTTCAACGGCGAATGTCTCATCCGTGAAAAGCGAGGCAAGCGCGCGGTCAATGGCAGGAAAGCCGCCCTGATTATAGCGGGCATCGATTATCAGCTTTGTCATGCCCTGCTCTTTAAGCGCATCGATTTTTTCAATGAACATGCGGCGCACCCACAGATCATCTCCCGAAAGGTAGCCGTATATATCTTCCAATGTATTGGTGTGTTCGCGCCACAAGTGAAGCATGCCCGTATCTTCTAACAGCATGCAGGTTCCGAAGTTGTCAGGAATCGCCCAGTCAAACATCAGGTTGTACAAGCTCAGATACACAGTCTCAAAGCGGTCAATGGCATAATCCGAGGCAGACAGACGGACTTCCTTCACCGTGCCGTCTGCATCCTTGAAACCGCAGAGCGCTTCCGGAAACGGAAGGATGGCACTCCACGCAGCATCATACTCTTCTTTTGAGGCAGAATTAAACGCAGCACACATCTCATCGAACGAGCAGTCTTCCGCACGCCACAAAAGCTGGTCTACCGTGGAGCCGATGCCCATGCTGCCGTCAGCTGGAAGCGGCTTTGTTGCGAGAAGCGCGGGCTTAAGGAACTTCTCGTTCTCAGCGACCGGCCAGATCAGGCTCTGATAAACAACCTCGACCTGTTCCAGCGCCTCATCCACCGGTAACCCGTTCCAGGAGACAATCTCCATCCCGTTACGGATGCCGCTCTGATACGCGCTTGCCGGGGTTCCTTCCCATGTATCGCCGACGGAAACTGCTATGACGCGGCCATCGTCGAGTTGCACCATGGACATGCCGTAATCATAGCCGGAAAGCAGGAGCAGTGCGCGGTAGTACGCATCTCCGTCCAAATCGCACGCATTTACGTGGCCGTCGTAGAAATTGTAGACATAGTACAGCATGGCCGCGTAAAACAGACCGGAGTCTTCCGTTTCCTCCGCTTTCTGAACGAGTGGCATCACTTTGTCGCGCAGTTGCGCTATGTCAGTGCTTTTGTGCTCTTGAAGCGAGTAGTACTTTTCCATGTCTTCAGTCGTTTTGACGAACGCGTCAGTCCACGTGTCAAAGCTGTGGTTCCTGACTGCACTGAAGCTGCTTGCCGGGAAGACGAACGTGTGGAGCGTACACAGAATGACCAGCGTTGTAACGACAGATGATGCCACTTTCCAGCCGCGCTTACGCCCCGCAAACAGCGGCCAGAGCGCCATCAGAATGGATGCGAGATAAAAGCCGCCGAATAAGTGTGTCGTCCAGTAAGAACTGCTGCATTTAATCCTGAAAAACGCGAAATGGATGCCGCTCATCACCAGCGGGATGAAGCAGAGAAGCTGCCACAAGCGGAGGTTGATACGCCGGTGCAGGATAAGCAGGAAAACGGCATACACGGTGACAAAAAGCCCCATGAACACCGTCACGGGATCATACGAAAACAAGCGTACCCAAATCATGATAAACTCTCCGGAAAAGGTTTTTATTATAATTCGGCAACAAACGCCGAGATTCCTTCACTCAGTACATCAGGCGCGTACTCGTAGAGCGTGTGCGGACCCGACACTTTCACGAGCGTCACGTTTCCAAGCGCCTCAATCTGCTGGTACTCAGCCAGGCGCCGTTCATCAGCACCGGCGACCCATTCTGCGAGCTGGGCGTCATTAGTAAAGCCGTACTGCGCTTTCACGCCGGCGGCCGCGACGCTCTCAAAATACTCGCCGTGGTACGTGTCCGCTTCGAAATAGAGCTTGGGAACAGCCGCAAAGCCCGCCGCCTGCTTCCTGACAGCGAGCGCCGCACCCGCGTTCTGATACGCAGCGCACTTTTCGCGGAACGTTGCAAACGACCACGTATTTGCGAACATCAACATGCGGCGCAGGTCCTGGTCACGGGAACTGAACACGTTTTTATAGTCGCGGCGGATCAGCGTACTGTCGCCGACAAGGATGCGCTGTAAGCCGGTAAAGCTGCCCGTTGTCTTTGCGAGGGAAGCGGCTTTCAGAACAAACGGCTCTTCGCCCTGCTCAGCGTAAATCTCGGGCAGCGTTGCGTCAATATAGACGATGCCAGCCACCTCAGCAGGATATGAACACGCCCAGAAATCAGCGTACATTCCCGCTATTGAATGCGCAACAAGAACGAGCTTTCCTGAAATGCCGAACTGTTTGAGCGCTGTGCGGTACTCAGCGACAATGCTTTCAATGGAACGCGGCTCGTTCGTGCTTTTGCTCAGTCCGTTTCCCGGCCTGTCGATGACGCAGATCTGGCACGCTGATGAAAGCGGCTCGAGCATTGGACGAGTGCTGACGGTCGTCTCGCCGTTTCCAAGACCATGCATGAAGATAAGCGTCAAGGGCGCATCAATCTTTCCGTAAATGCACGCATGGATAAGCTTTCCTGAAACTGAGGTAAACGTATCCCCGATAATGGATGTTTCAAGAACAGTGCGCTCCGTCTTGAGCATTGTGTAGTGATAGACGGCAGTAGTGCCGGTAAAGATAACAGCCAGGAAGAAAATCCATTTGATGAAAAGCTTAAGGCCCTTAAAAAAGCGGTTTCTCATAAACCAGAGCTCTTACAGCGCTCCCTTGTAAACGAGGCGAAACTCTTCAAAGACAACAGGCATATCCATGCGGAACGTATAGCCCATGATGTCGGCATCTTCCTGGAAAGCTTCTATGTGGTTTTCGCGCCAGCTTTCAAGCGACTCATCCTCGCCTTCCTTTTGTGCCATGCTCCACGGCACCTGGTCAAACGGCAGGATATCAACCTTCACTTCCTCAATGATGCCAAGCGGATTGTCGTTCCAGTCTGTCAGCACACAGAATTGTCCCGCGACTGGCAGTTTTTCGTTATCTATCTGATATGCTTCAAGCGCAGACGTCGTTGCCTGCTTCTGACCGGAAAGCACAAGCGGTGTGAGCCAGGCGGCCATGGCTTCATCCATGCCGAACTGCATCTCGCCACCGTACGGTCTCTCTTTCCGTACTTCTTCAGGCTGTGTGGCAAGCCACGCGTTCCAATATTCTTCAACGGTCATAATTCTCTCCTGTAAAGATGCGCCGGAAAGCGCACTTTCTTGAGTATAGCACAAAAAGAAAAATCCTTATATGCTTTTCCCATGATACAGAAAGCACGTTACGACTGGAAAGAGCTCATTAAGCGCGTCGCAGTCATTGCCATTCCGGTTGCATTACAGAACCTGCTCACCACAACGGGCAGCATGATAGACACGATGATGATTTCATCGCTCGGTGAAAGCTACATCGGCGCCGTCGGCCTCTGCGGTCAGTTCTCGTTCCTGATGTTCTCATGCTACTGGGGATTCATCGGCGGCGGTTCGCTCTTCATGTCACAGTACTGGGGAGCAAAGGACGAAGACGGCATTGACCACGCGTACGGTCTCATGCTTACCTGCATCATGACGGTAGCCATCCTGTTCGGCGCCGCGGCAGTCTGCATTCCAAAGACGGTGCTCACCATGTACACAGACCAGCCGTCCGTTCAGGAAACCGGCGTCAGGTACATCCGCATCGTGGGCTTTGCGTATCCGCTGCAGGTGCTTTCCATGGGAATGAGCGCCCTGCTCCGTTCAACCGAACGCGTAAAGATTCCGCTCTATGCTTCAATCGCTTCTGTTGCCACGAACACTTTCATGAACTGGGTGCTTATATTCGGTAACCTCGGTGCACCTGCTCTCGGCGTTCAGGGCGCGGCTGTCGCCACCGTCCTTTCAGCTCTGGTAAACGTCCTTGTCGTTGCCATTGCATGCGGCGCCACTAAGTTCAAGTTCCTGTTTCATTTCAGAAAGCACTTCAAGTGGGATAAAAACTTCCTGCGCCTGTTCTTCGGAAAGTGCCTTCCCATCCTTGCAAACGAAGTACTCATCGGTATCGGTAACGCAGTCATCAACATCGTACTCGGCCATCAGTCTGTTGAGGCAATCGCCGCGGTCGCCATCTTCAGAACGATAGAAGGCCTTGTCATCGGCTTTTTCGCAGGCTTCTCGAGCGCGTCTTCAGTCCTTGTCGGAAAGGATGTCGGCGCAGGCGAGACAAAGCAGGCATACAACACGGCAATCCGCGTCGTGTACTTGTGTCAGGCGACAATCCTGCTTGTCGTGCTCTGCCTGTTTGCGGCGAACTATCCGTTGCTGCATCTGCTTGGTCTTTCAGGCGAGTCCTACGAAATCGGGCGCGGTCTCATCATGATTTACGGCGTCGCGTGCGTCATCCGCATGGGTAACTGGACACAGAACGACACCTACCGCGCCGCAGGTGACGCCATCTACGGCACCGTCCTCGAGATTGTCTTCATGTACCTGATGGTCCTGTCGTGTCTGCTGCTCGCAAATTACAAGTTCCACGCGCCGTTCCTTGTCGTGTTCGCCATGTGCTATGTCGATGAGTTAATCCGCTACATAATCATGCAGCGCCACATGTTTTCTGCAAAGTGGATTAAACCCGTTACCCCAGAGGGGAAACGGGGCTTAGAGCTGTTCCTTGCGGAAAAAAACTGATGGCAGGAAAACTCTTTTCCCCTTACAATAAAGGGAAAGGAGTTAAAAATGAGTAAGCCACGCATAACAATCCACCCGAAATTCACCATCGGCGACATTTCAGACCGCCTCTTTTCAGCTTTTCTTGAGCCGATTGGCACCATGGTGAACGGCTTCATGTATAACCCGAAACACCCCACAGCGGATAAGCAGGGTTTCCGGCAGGATGTCATTAATCTTTTGAAAAGCACGGGATTACCCGCTGTCAGAATGCCGGGCGGTAATTTCGTGTCAGCATGGCAGTGGAAGGACTCAATCGGCCCGAAAGAGCAGCGCAAAGTGCACCTGGACCCTGCGTGGCACCAGTACATTACGAATGAGGTTGGACACGACGAATACCTGCAGTGGGCGGAGAAAATCGGCACATCCCCGATATACACGGTAAATCTTGGAACGGGTACGCTTCAGGACGCCATGGACTGCGTCGAGTACACGAACCACGAAGGCGGCACGTACTGGTCAGACCTGCGCCGCAAGAACGGCCACGAGGCTCCGTATGGCGTCAAGACATGGTGCCTTGGTAACGAAATGGACGGCCACTGGCAGCTTGGCTCATGGGAGAAAAATCCTGTCGGCTACGGCAACCTGTGCCACGAGGCTTCTAAGGCGATGAAGTGGCTTGACGAAAGCATTGAGACAGTAGCCTGCGCTTCATCCGCAAGTTTCATGGACCACTATCCTGAGTGGGAAGCCAAGGTCATGGACCAGTGCTACGACACCGTCGACTACCTCGCGCTCCACCACTATCACTCAGCAAAGCCGGGCGACCTGCTTTCACTGCTCGGCGGCGCGCTTTACTACGAAGATTTCATCAACACAGAAGCGGGCATGCTCGACTACATCCAGGCAAAGCACCGCTCCCCGCGCAAAGTGCAGCTCTCGTTCGATGAGTACGGCGCCTTTGAACGCCCGTTCAGCGAGCTTCACCCCGGCTACGGCCAGTGGAACATGGCGCGCGTACACTACGCTTTCGATCCTGAGCGGAAGTACGTCCGTCACGACCCTGACAACATGCCTGAACGCGACTTCCCGGGCGGAGATATGGTCAAGGTGCTTTCAATGGTCTCTATCCAGCTGGCTCTTCTGCGCCACGCAGACAGGGTCAAGCTCAGCTGCATGACAGGCGGTCTTCAGTCACTCGCCGCAAGCAACCGCGAGCACGTCTGGAAACCGGCGACCCGTTATGCTTTCATGCAGCTCCTTGAGTACGCAAAGGGTACGAGCATGCAGGTCAGCGTAGACGGTCCGACATTCGACATGCCGGGTTACGCAATTGACGACACAAGCCAGTACACGGGCAAGAACGACGTACCGTACATAGACAGCGCCTGTGCCTGGAACAAAGAGAAAGAGCAGCTCGCCGTCTTCGTGATCAACCGCAACCCGGATGAAGAGTATCCGCTCGAACTCGACGTCCGCGGCTTTGAAGGCTTTAAGAGCTGCGTTCACTACGAGATGAGTTCGACAGATTTCGACGCGAAGAGCTCCTACGGAAACGACTGGAAGGCGCCGGAAGCAAACAAGGCAGCCACGCTGAAAGCTGGCCTCGCCAGCACAAAAGTGAAGCCGCTCAGCTGGAACGTAATTGTGTTCGGAAAATAATGCTCTATAATCTTATATGAACAATTAAAAACGTTCATGGAGAGCCTTATGAAAAAAAGTAAGAAAATTATCGCAATCATGCTGGTTCTGGCTGCAGCCGGTGCGCTTTTCGCCCAGAAAACACCGTATGACACAGCAGATGCAGCAACCAGAAAGCTGATCGCTGAAGTTGATTCCCTTATTGAAGCACAGCAATATCAGTCGGCCTTCACCAAAACAGGTGAAATAGAGAATGAGTATACGCTGACAAAAAAAGTTGAGATTGCTACATCCTATTTTGCACAGAGCATCATGCACAGGATGTTTGCCTTCAAAAATCTTCAGGCAGGCGAAACCCTCTCATCCGTCAGACAAGGAACAGGTTCTTACAGTTCAACTTTGTTCGATCCTGTCGAAGTGATTGAAGATTACACTTCAAAAAACGGACACAAGCCCATCCTTGATTACGCACTTGCGATGTATTATGACAGCGTTTATTACTGCTACGGAGACAGCTGGCTCATTTCCCAGGATGAGCAGGTGGATAAGATCATTCAGTACGCGCAGAGTGGGCTCGACAATGACTTTTACGATGCCCACATATTGAGCGAGCTGGCATATTTCTACCGCACAAAACGCATGGAAGATAAAGCATCCGCCACGTATCTGAAAATAGACGAGCTCGGGTTTACCCTGGATGCAAATGACTGTTTCAATCTTGGCTCAAGCCTGTATTCTCAGGGAAAAGTGGAAGCGTCTATCCCGTATATGGTGAAAGCTGTTGCAGGATATGAGGGAAACCTGAATTATCAGGCTGATGCCTATTATCTGTGTGCACAAATGTATACAGCACTTGGGGATTTTACTCAGGCAGACCAATACTACAGCATGTGGGAAGCAAAAACTCCGCAGGATTACCGCATCTGTTACGGCAGGATTTACCTGTATGCCCTTCAGAATCTTCAGAGCAAGAGCATAGAAAATGCGAAAAAACTGTTCACTTACGGTACGACTAATCCTTCAACTGTCCAGATGGCTATGCAGATGTATTACAACGCACGTCAGGGCGCCATGATTGAGCCGTATCTGAAAGCGCTTGAAGCAGACTATGCAGGCGATGTTCACGCTTTACAGAACATTTACTTTCACTTCGCGTACTATTATTACCTGGAAGGAAATAAAACTCTTGCCGCCCAGTATGTTTCAAAAGCGCGCGAGTATTTTGTCATGAACGGCGAACTGACGGATCAGATAGAAGCCCAGTTCACCCAGATGCTGCAATAAAAAACGTAAGCTGAGGTTTTCCTGCTGACAGGGAAACCCGCGCGGATCAACTGAGTGAATTAATCAATGCCAATGTCTCATCAAGAGGCATTTCTATTTCATCTGCAATCTGTTCAGGTGTTTTCTTTTTCCCAAGTTTAATGCTGATTAACTGAAGCAGTTTTTCTTTGTTGCCTTCTGCACGTCCCTCAGCGCGACCTTCTGCGCGTCCCTCAGCAAGGCCAGCTTCTCTTCCCGCTGCACGCCCTTCAGCAAGGCCTTCCTCACGGGCTTCCCTCTTTTCACGTGCGATTTCCCATTCTACCGTCATATATTTCTTCCGAAAGTCCCTGTTCGACTTAACTATGTGAATTGAATCCTCAAGTTCCTTTGTGAACTCAGAATCAGCCTTCAGCGTGCTGATGAACCGGAGCACGGCCTGTTTCTCAGCGTCCTCCGCTTTGTCCCAGGCACTTGAATTATAAAATACGACGTGCGTTTTGTCAGCATACGGAACCTCATCCGTCTCAAGAAACCGCGTCTCTTTCGTGTACGACGGAATCCCCACGCCGAACGGGTCGTCCCGGCAGATGAACAGGATGTACGTCTCCTTAAGCCGGTTGTAATCCACCCCGCGTTCTGTCGTGTCGACGTCCATCGCGCCCTGGTAATAGCGCGACCGCATGATGATGTCGCTGTAATTCCCTGTCTGCATCTCAATGTTGAACACGCGGTCGCTTTCCTTCACGAACACGTCAAGGCGGATTCCGTGTGCATCATATTCGGTCTCGATGTGGTGTTCCGTCGCAAGATATTCTATCCGCTCAATCTTCACATCCAGCATGATTTCGAGCAGCTCGCGGCATAAGTGCTCATCCTGCATGACCGTGCAGAAAATGTAGTTGTCGTAAATCTGCAGGTCTTCCCATCTCTTTGAAAACTGGCCCATAAGGAGCCTCCAGCAAAAAAAAGTCAGACACACACAAGTGCATCTGACTTCTTTTATTACCGTCGGAATGTGATTTTTTTAAAAATCAGCGTGTTTTTCTTACATGAGCGCGAGAATGTCCTCTATCGTCTCGCGGCGGCGGATCTGCTTTACGCTGCCATCCTTGCAGATGAGCACTTCTGCAGGGCGCGGGCGGCTATTGTACGGGCTGCACATGCTGTATCCGTAGGCGCCAGTGTCCAGGACGGCAATCAAGTCGCCGCGTCTCAGCTCCGGCAGCATGCGGGACTTCGCGAGAATGTCGCCTGACTCGCAGATGTTACCTGTCACTGTCTGCTCGAAGCGGTCGCGCCCATCACGTGAGCCTTCAAGCTCTGCGTCCTGTCTTCCAACCCTGTCTTCCAGGCCTTCTGAGCCAACGCCAGCGCCGAGCAGCTCGATGTCGTGCCAGCTGTCGTACATGCTGGGGCGCACAAGCACGTTCATGCCTACATCAGTGCCGGCGTAGGTAACGCCGTTGTTCTGCTTTACCGCATGGACGCGCCCCAGAATCACGCTGCCTTCAGCAACACAGAAGCGGCCGGGCTCGCTCTTGAAAAGCGGCGCGTATCCGTAGTCAGCGACGAACTCATCGAGAATCGGCTCAAGACGCTTCTTGAAGTCTTCCATCGGGAACCGCGCCTCATCCTGCAGCTTGTGGTACGGAATGCCGTAGCCGCCGCCAAAATCGATGAACTCGAGCTTCTCAAAGCCACGTGCAATTCTGAGCAGATTAGTCACTGCATCAAGATACAGCTGCGGATCCATGAACAGCGAGCCGATGTGCTGGTTGATGCCGGCAATCTTCAGCCCGTAGCGCTCAGCAATCGTGAAAATCTCAGGGATGTCTGCTTCCTGAATGCCGAACTTCGTCTTCTTGCCGGCAGTAACTACCTTGTCACAATGACCCGCACCTACTCCCGGGTTGATGCGCACTGCACAGCGCTCACTTCCCGAAGCGGCCTTGCCGGCGGCAGAAAGCGCCTTCCAGGTTTCGCCGTACAGCTCAAGCTGTGCCAGGCTGTCCAGGCTCGTCATGATGCCCTTTTCAATGCTGAACGCAAACTCGCTTTCGGCGACGTTGTTAGGAATGAAGAAAATCCGCTCTTTAGGGAATCCCGCCTTCAGAAGCAGCGTGATTTCGCCGGGGCTCATCGCGTCGCAATTAAGGCCTTCCTCAAGCGCCAGCTTCAGGATATGGACATTCGTATTCGCCTTCACGGAATAGTTCGCCGTGTACGGATACTTGGTGATGACACCCGCAACCTGGCGCATCCTGTCGCGCAGAATCTTCTCGTTGTACACATAGACCGGCGTGCCATACTCAGCAGCCACAGCCTCAGGCGCATTGCCCTCAAAAAAGTTCGATTCCCTTACAAATGATTCCATATCTTCTCCTAAAAACTCCGCGTTAGCGGCAGCGCACGGATGCGCTGAATCGTAGTTTGGAAATGCATTGCAGTTCCAAACTACAGTGATAAAAAGTACAAGGATGTACTTTTTATCACGTTTTCTCCCAAAGCCAGTTGTTCAATTACAGCAAATGTGCTCTGATTTCTTCGCCACTAAGCGGGCTCAGGTATGCGGGCGGCACGTCGAACACGGTCTTGCATCCGGTCATGCCCTCGTTCTTCATGCGGAACACTGCGCGTGCGTAGGCAACAATGACGCTTGAGGTGAACGCCGGGTTAGAGTCGAGCTTCAGGCTGTACTCAATGACGTTGTCGAACTCGCGGTTCCAGCCTGTCTTGCCGGTGCGGATGACAAAGCCTCCGTGTGGAATGCCTGCGTGGTCGCGCTGCAATTCTTCCATGCTGATGAAATTGACTGTCGTATCGTAATCTGCGAAATAGTTCGGCATTTCCTTGATTTCTTTCTCAACGCGAGCCTTGTCAGCGTCGGTTGCGCCATCATTCAGAACGACGAAACACTCGCGTGTGTGCTTCTGTCGAGTTGTCAGCTCAGGCTGAGAGCCTGAACGGACGGCATCGAGCGCTTCCTGCACAGGAATCGTGTACTGGCGTGCATCGCGGACGCCTTCAATGCGGCGGATGGCGTCGCTGTGGCCCTGACTGACGCCCTTGCCCCAGAACGTGTAATCCTTGCCCTCTGGCAGGATGCAGTTTGCGTACAGGCGGTTCAGGCTGAACATGCCCGGGTCCCATCCGCAGCTGATGAGCGCACAGTTTCCGGCAGCGTGGGCAGCAGCATCAACAGCAGCAAAATGCTCAGGAATTCGTGCGTGCGTGTCAAAACTGTCGATAACGTTGAACAGCTTTGCAAACTCAGGCGTCTGCTTAGGAAGGTCAGTCGCGCTACCTCCGCAGATAATCAGCACATCCACCTCAGATGCGTGTGCGGCGGCATCAGCCACATTGTATACAGGCACGCCCGGTGTCTGAATCTTGAGCGATGACGGATCACGGCGCGTAAACACCGCAGTCAGCTCACAGTCCGGGTTCTGCCGGATAGCGCACTCAACGCCCCGTCCCAGGTTACCATATCCCAAAATACCAATTCTCATATTATCCTCCATATACACACGTCGATGATGACGATATATTTCAATAATCTTAAGACCACATTAATCGCGAGAATGCGCTAAGCAGCTTTGCTGCGTCGCATTGTCGCTCCGCCGCGGCGACGCTCCCAAAAAACCACATCGCTGACCAAGGCGGCGGACTGCCCTTCGCTCACGCTCATTCTTCCGCTCCGCTTCAGAACTTCGGGGCTCCCATCGCTATCCCGTTCAGTTTCAAAAGCGTAATCTTGTTCTTGAGCGCTTCCTTCATGACACTGACGAGGTTCCGCTGCCCCGAAAAGAGGCACGTGTCGTCAGTACTGCCAGTCAGCGTTCCCGTAAGCACATGCTCTGAGTCCGTGATGAAGCGGATTTCGCCCGGCTCTGTCTCTGTCACGTAGAGCGCGCTCTCAGAAGCAGCGCGCGGCCTTCCATGCGGGGCATGCTCTCCAGGCAGTGGTTTTCCGCGCGGAGCAGCGCCCGGCAGCGGCGGTCTTCCATGCGGATGCGGGCCCCGGCCTTCCTCAGCGAACAGCGCGCCGAGTCTGTGCAAAAGCGCATGGTCTGCGCCGTCTGTCAGCAGCACGACCTTCTTTCCCCCGCGGAGCAGCGCTTCCAGTTCACCTGCAAAGTCTGCCATGACAGAAGACGGCGCAAGCAGGTACAGGCGGTGCTGTGTTTCAGAAAGCATGCGGCGCATCCTGTTTCGGATATTCACATCTCCCTGAATGGTGATGTAGCCGTCTGCCTCAATGCGCCGCTCTGGTGTGTGCGTGGCAAGATACTCAGCCTTTTCGCCGAGCGCCTTCATCGTGTTTTCCGTAAACTCACGGACAGGCACGGCTGTGTAGCGCGCTGCCTCTCCCTGAATAAGGCACGCGGCGCCTTTTTCTGCAAGAGATTGAAGAGCGGCGTACACGTTGCTTCGGGAAATGCCCGTCTCCTTAGAAACTTCGTAGCCCGTCATGGCGCCATGCGAAAGGAGCACCGCATATATCTGCGCCTCAGGCCGCGAAAGCCCGAAACTCGTGAGGCAGCTGGTAAAAGATGTGTCTTCTGAAATGTCTGACATGGCGGCCTCCTTACTTAGTAGTACTATTTAGTACTACTAAGTAAAATATAGCGCAATGATGCAGCGAAAGTCAAGATTCCGCATCCTGGTTTACATCCACATCATTAATAAAGTTACAATTTGTATACTTTACTACTTTACATTTTGTAACTTTAAATGCTATCATATTCTCATGAAGGAAATCATCAAATACCTGCGCCAGCTCAATTCGTTTACGCAGGAAGAGACAGCTGAAAAACTTGGCATTACGCGGCAGTCATACATCAAGTACGAAAATGGGAAAGTCTTGCCGTCTGAGAAAATGGTTGAGAAAATGGCGGCACTGTACAATGTCACGCCTGAGTATATCCACGAAAATAAAATTCCTGAACCTGGCAAGACCGGCACAACGCATTCCATTAAGGAAAGCGAACCAATCGCTGTTGCTGACTCAATGCCTTCATATTCTTCCCTCAACGGAAAAAACACGTATGACGCATGGTTTGACGGTAACACCGTGCGGGTGAAAGACCCCAGTTTCAAGTTTACGAAAGGCCAGCAGTTCAAAATTGTAGTTGAAGACGAAGAGGAAGCCGTCAAACGAAAACAGGAAGCGTGGGAAAACATCCAGCGTCTGATTAAAGAAAAAGTGAAACCTTTTCATTTTGATGATGATGATCCTTATTACAAAAAAGCATTTCTGGAGGCCCTAGATGAAAGATATGGTCTTACTGATTGATACTAACGTCATAATGGATGTCATTTGTGAACGAGAGGAGTTTATTGACGACTCAAAAAAAGTTTTTGACTTATGTTCTTCTCGTAAAGCAACAGGTATTTTAGCTGCACATTCAATACCAAACATGTTTTATATACTGAGAAAAGGATATACGGATGAGCAACGCAGGGAAATGCTCTTATCTCTTTTTACCTATTTCAACATTTCATTCATCGATGCACCAAAGCTGATTTCTGCTCTTAATCGTGATGATTTCAGAGATTTTGAAGACTGTCTTCAAAACGAATGTGCAATTGAAGAGCAGGCTAACTGCATCATTACAAGAAACAAGAAAGATTTTTCAGGCGCAAACGTCAGTGTTTACACGCCAACAGAATTTGCAGCTCTGATGAAACTGTAAAATAGTGTGGCTCATTCAAGAACTTTCCTCTCTCCGTATCCCGAAATCCGTAGTATACTGTCCTCATGAGCTACTCATCTAATCCCGATGTAATCACACGCGATTACTTCGATTCCCTGCTGCTTGAGACGCGCTATCTCGACAGCGACATTCCGGATACAGGCTTTGACCTGTTTGGAGAGCATTTTTCTACCCCGATAATGACCACCGCTCTGTCACATTTACATAACACCGCCGAAAACGGCATGCTCGTGTATGCAAAAGGCGCCGCCGACGCAAACGCCGTCCACTGGATGGGCATGGGCGAGGACAAGGAGCTTGAGGACATCATTGCAACCGGCGCCCGCACCGTAAAAGTCATCAAACCGCACGCCGACAACGCAGAAATCTTCCGCCGCATTGAGCACGCCAACAAAGCGCTCTGTTTCGCGGTCGGCATGGATATAGACCACTCATTCTCAGCGGATGGCAACTACGACTTTGTCTTAGGCTGCCACATGAAATCAAAGACGACCGCAGAGCTCGCCGAGTTCGTTAAAGCAAGTAAAGTGCCGTTCATCGTAAAGGGCGTGCAGAGCGTACAGGATGCAGAGCGCAGCGTCAAAGCAGGCGCGGCGGGCATTATCGTAAGCCATCACCACGGCATGATGCCCTTCTCCGTACCGCCGCTTCTGGTGCTGCCTGACATTGTGAAGGCAGTCGGCAGCGAAATCCCCGTGTTCGTGGACTGCGGCATTGAAAGCGGCATGGACGCGTACAAGGCGCTGGCTTTGGGAGCTGCCGCCGTCGGTGTAGGACGCCACCTGATGCCGCTTCTGAAAGACGGCAGCACGGCCGTGACAAAGAGACTCAACGAAATGACCGCTGAGCTTAAGGGCGTCATGGCGCGCACCGGAGTCCGCTCGCTTAAGGACATGGACCCGACTGTCATCCACCGCCGCACATTCTAAGCGCGCGGCACATCCCTTTTAAGGAGCACATCATGTATCTTGGAGTTTCATCATCACTTGAACATACAGGCCCTGAAGACTGGGCAAAAAAGCACCTGAGCCTTGGCCTTAAGTGCGTCAACTTCCCGGTAGATTACCTTGCCGGCGAGGAAACGTACATGGCTTACAAGGAGGCAGCAGACAAGGCGGGCCTTCTGATTGCGGAAGTAGGCATCTGGAAGAACACGCTCTCAGCGGATAAGGCAGAGCGCATCAAATGGATGGACTACGCGGTCGGCCAGCTTAAAATGGCGGAAAAGATCGGCGCGCTGTGTGCCGTAAACGTCGCAGGAACCCCGCACGGACCACGCTGGGACGGCGGCTACCGCAACAACTTCACCCGCGAGACCTGGAACGACATCGTCGCCATGGCGCAGGAAATCATTGACCGCGCAAAGCCTGAGCGCGCCTGTTTCTCGCTTGAGTCCATGCCGTGGATGTACCCGACCGGTCCGGATGAATACCTCCAGCTTATCCGCGACATCGACAGACCGCAGTTCAAGGCGCACCTCGACATCGTCAACATGATCACCACACCCGAACGCTATTTCTTCAACGACCGCTTCCTGGAAGAATGTTTCGGCAAGCTTCACGGCCAGATTTTAAGCTGCCACCTGAAGGACACAAAGCTGCTCGAAGGCTACACCTGGCAGCTCAAGGAATGCGCCTGCGGAGAAGGGAATCTCGACATCAAGCTGTTCGCCGAACTTGCCACGCACGAAAATGCGGACATGCCGATGATCATCGAGCACCTCGTCACGGATGAGGAGTACCTGGCGAGCATCAAATACGTGCGCAATCTGCTTGGCATATAAGGCAGAAAGTTGCTATCTTCTTAGCATGGTGCGCATTTCTGCCGCCCTGCCTTTGAAAAATGACGTGTCTCGCGATTGACCTGAAAAGTTTCTATGCCTCTGTTGAATGCGTCGAGCGCGGCCTTGATCCGCTTACGACAAACCTCGTCGTAGCCGATGCGAGCCGTACCGAAAAGACAATCTGCCTTGCGGTGACGCCGTCGCTCAAGAAGTACGGGCTTTCCGGCCGCTCACGCCTGTTCGAGGTCGTGCAGAAGGCAAAAGAGGTTGAGCGCACCACAGGAAAGCCGCTTGAGTACATCACAGCCGTTCCGCGCATGTCGCTCTACATCAAGTACTCGACCGACATTTATGGCATCTACCTGAAATACTTCGCGCCCGAGGATATCCACGTGTACTCAATTGACGAAGTGTTCATCGACGCGACTAACTACCTGCCGCTGTACAAGACGGATGCGCACACGCTCTGCCAGAAGGTTATCCGCGACATACTGGATGCGACCGGCATTACGGCAACGGCGGGCATTGGCACCAACCTGTACCTGGCAAAAATCGCCATGGATATTGTCGCCAAGCACGTTCCCGCTGATGAAAACGGCGTACGCATCGCCGAGCTTGATGAAATGTCGTACCGCCGGAAGTTGTGGACGCACAAACCGCTCACTGACTTCTGGCGCATCGGGCCGGGCATCGCGAAACGGCTTGAAAAGAACATGCTCTACACCATGGGGGATGTTGCCCGCCGCTCGCTTTCAAAGCAGGGGGAGCAATCCCTGTACGACCTGTTCGGCATCGATGCTGAAATCCTGATAGATCACGCATAGGGATACGAGCCGTGCACCATGAAGCACATAAAGGCGTACCATTCCGATGAGACCAGCCTCGGCTCCGGGCAGGTCCTTCACTGCCCGTACGACAAGGAAAAAGCACGCCTCATCGTGAAGGAGATGACCGAACTGCTCGCCCTGGATTTGACCGACAAAGGCATCGCCTCTGCCGCCTGGACACTGAGCATCGGCTACGACGCTTCAGGCGTGACAAGCTCCTACCAGGGCCCCGTAGACACCGACCGTTACGGACGCAGCGTGCCCAAAGGGGTGCATGGAACCGCTAATCTCGGCTCTCCCACGAACGTCATCTCTAAAGTGACCGCCGCCGTGCTGGACGTTTTCGACCGCATCACCGACCCAGGACTGCTCGTCCGCCGCATCAACATCACCGCAAATGCGCTCATCCGCGAAGACGAGATTCAGCCCACGCTCTTTGACGAGCCGGAAACCGACTCCCGCGAGAAAGCCCTTCAGGCGGCGGTGCTCGGCATTCAGAAGAAATTCGGCAAGAACTCGGTGCTCAAAGGACACAACCTTGAGGAAGGCGCCACGACCATAGACCGAAACCAGCAGATAGGAGGCCACCGCGCATGAAACGCTTTGATGACGCTGCGCTCTCAGCAGCACCAGCTGACAAGAAGGCATCCGCTGTATATAAGGCAGGAGGCGCTGCTCAGGACGCTTTCCCCTACGAAGACATCGTGAACACGCCGTGGCCGCGCGATGCCGGCTTCAAGGCAGACGGATCTGCAAATCAGGCATCCGCCGCTTTCAAGGCAGGTGCGCCCGGCGAGTTCCGCGAGCACATGTCGCTCGATGACCGCGCCAAAATCTTCGCGCCTTTTGCCGCGCTCAAGGGTTTCTATGAAGCGCTGGCGTGCTATACTGAAGAACATGAACGCAACCGATAATCCGCTCGTAACACACCATCCGCTTTTCGCCGGCTTCGACAACGGCACGCTTTCAGAAGCGCTCAGCATCCTGCGCGCAGAAAGTGCCTCGTTCAAAAAAGGCGCAGTGCTGCAGCGAGCGGGACAACAGATGTCCCACTTCGGCCTCGTGCTTTCAGGAGCGGTACAGGTCTGCCAGAATGACTTTGAGGGCAACCGCATGATCATGGCTGAAGTCAGCGAAGGCGGCACATTTGGCGAGTCACTCTGCTTCCTGAAAACGCCCGACTCGCCCGTGTACATAACAGCGTCACTCCCGGCCGAAGTGCTCTGGCTCTCGCCGGAATCTCTTTTCAAAGCGGACACGAACCCGCTCATCCGGCAGCTGGAAGTGCGGTTCACCACTCTGCTTGCAAGGCGCACGCTTTCAATGAACAGCCGCATCCAGGTCCTTTCCAAGCTGAAACTCCGCGACAAGCTCATCACGTACTTTACCGAACAGGCGGGCGCGGCCGGCACAGACACATTCACCATCGCCATGAACAGAGACGACATGGCTTCCTACATGGGAACGAACCGCAGCGCCCTTTCCCGCGAACTGGCGCACATGAAAGCGGATGGCCTCATCGACTTTTTCCGCAGCACGTTCCGCATCCTCAAAAGCTGACACATCCTCACCAGCAAGATGATGCAAAGGGGCGCCTGCCCCTCGCTCCAGCCACAAGTCGCTCCACGCGTGCGCCAGCAAGCTGCCGCATGCGCTCCGCTTTGTCGCGTCTTCCGCTGCCCCCTCTCCTAAGGGCTCCGCCCTTAAAAACCCGCAATCCGCATTAAAAAGCTGCAATTCTTTGTTTATTAAAAAATTATAATCGATTATTGACAGGGCATGGGGGGGGGTATAGACTGAATCAAGATATCTTGAAAAGGAGTTCCCATGAAAAAACGTATATTTCTATGTTTAGCAGTAACCGCCATATCCCTGCTGCTGACTGGCTGCATCTTCCAGCCGTCTTTCAAGGCAGGTGAAATAGACGGCACCTATGTCATGAAGATTAACCATCCCGCAAATGAACTGGCTGTGGCTTATGATGCAGCCTACATGAAACTGACCATTTCAGGCACAACAGGAACGCTCGCTTTATCATCCGCCAGCTATCTCTTCAATTGTGAACAATGGGCAAAATTACGAAAAATGAATCTGGATGCCGGCGATTTTCCAGAACCAGAATGGGCCGAACCTTTTTTAAATCTGTCTGTTGAATATGACAATCCTAAGACCAACTGCAATCTTTACCTCTTTGCAGACGACAATTTCCTTTCTGGCGGCAGCACAATACATAGTGCCGTATCAAAAGACAAAAAAACCATAACTCTCTATACAGCAGATTCTGCTGGTAATTATACTGCATTGGTTTTTGAAAAACAGTAAAACAGGAGTTCCCATGAAAAGACACATATATATCACACTTATTCTTATACTTACCCTTTCCCTGTTTTTATCAGGATGTGAAGAAATAGAAACAGCAAGACCTGGAGCAGACGTAAGCGGAATATGGGTGTATGCAACAGATCTGCCTGCCAACGGTAACGTGCCTGCTTACACAGAATGCTTCTCAAAAATTGAGATAACAGGAAACACATTCAAATATTACACAACGAACAAAAACAGCCATCATGACTTCACAACATATTGGGTCTCTGATTGCGCT
The DNA here is from genome assembly GCA_018066285.1 of Candidatus Treponema caballi. Classification (GTDB taxonomy): domain Bacteria; phylum Spirochaetota; class Spirochaetia; order Treponematales; family Treponemataceae; genus Treponema_I; species Treponema_I caballi. The sequence continues at coordinate 75,577 of JAGHRS010000020.1, read as the reverse complement.
GACAAACAACCTGCAGACCAGTTACCCTGCCCGCTTCCACAGTGGATCTGTACACACCAGGGGATTTTGATAAATACACCCGATTCCCTCTGTTTGAGCTCTGACGGTTTTCCCTATGTGCAAGCTGTTGTTGCTGATGACAGACAATCATTCTCGATAGATAATTGTACTTACAAAAAGCTTTCAGGGAATTCGGTACAAACCCAGATTGACGGCCTGTGGATATGGGGAGAAGAACATGATGCAGAAGGCGACTACCCCGCTTTCGTAGCCGCACGCAAACTTCTTGCTTTCGACGATGGCCATTTCAATTACTACACCAAGAGGCTTCTCGACGGCAAAAATGAAAATGAATCCATAGAAGCTGACATTTCTACCTGGAAAAGCCGTTTCCCGGAATCAACATATACGCCATCGTTTAACAACTGGTGGAAAAAGCTTCCTGACTCGTATGGAGCATTCTCTCAGAGCGGAAGAGATGTCGAGATGAACGGCGAAACGGACATTGCATTAAACTGGTCTATTATTGAAGCAACAATCATGACAGACGGTACGCTTAAGGTGCAGCTGCCTGCCGATAATACAGCCGGCTACGCTAACTATTACTTCAAAAGAGCAGAAATTCTCCCTCTTTTGCCGTAAAAAATTATCTGCATTTTCTGTGCTTTTTTTGTTGACTGATGTGTTTAAATTCCGTACTTTATGTACACCTGCAGAAAACAGTGCAGCCCGCACTTTCTCAGGTGTTGTACACATAGATGATGCAGCGTTTCAGCCGCATCAATTGGAGGGTGTTCATGAAAAAGGGAACCAAGATTGCACTTATCGTAATCGCCATCATCGTGGTGCTGCTCGGAAGCTGTGTTGCTTCTATTTCCGGCAGTTACAATTCTATGGTCGCTCTTGATGAGAACGTAAAGAGCCAGTGGGCGCAGGTTGAGAATCAGTATCAGCGCCGGTACGACCTTATCCCGAATCTCGTAGCAACTGTTAAGGGCTACGCTGCTCACGAAAGTGAAGTTTTCACGAACATCGCCGATGCCCGTTCAAAAGCTGGCGGCGTCCTGAACGTTTCTGACGACATCCTGAATGACCCTGAGGCATTTGCTCGCTTCCAGCAGGCTCAGAACGAGCTCGGAAGCGCACTGCAGCGCCTGCTCGTCATTACTGAGAACTACCCTGAACTGAAGGCAGATGAAAACTTCCTGGCACTGCAGGATCAGCTTGAGGGAACTGAAAACCGTATCGCAACTGAGCGCACACGGTTCAACTCTGTCGTTCAGGAATACAACAAGACAATCCGCGCTTTCCCGAAAGTTATTCTTGCCAACATGTTCGGCTTCAGGGAAAAAGCGTACTTCACCGCTGCAACAGAAGCGCAGACAGCTCCTGTCGTCCAGTTCTAAGCTGCCGCGTTTAACGGATGTACCCTGATGACAACAAAAAAACTCCTTGCAAAGCTGCATCTTGATGATGTGGCTTTCAACAAGATTCAATACGCGGTTCAGGAGGAAGAGAAGCGCACGACGGGCGAAATTGCCTGCGCAATCACTCCTGAATCTGCAACGTATGCGTTTTACGAACTCGCTGCGAGCATGATTACCGGCGCGCTTTGTTTCGGCATCATGCTTGCGTTGAGTACACCGATTATCAGATGGCTCAACACGCTGTTCTGGGAAGTGCCGGTGTGGCTGTATCCGCTGATGTGCGGTACGGCTTTCCTCGTGGCGGTTCCGCTTATCTATGCGCTCGTGAACATTCCCGCTTTTGACAGGCTGGTCATTCCACCTGCCGCACGCTCTGCCGCAACATGGAAACGGGCGATGCGCTGCTTTGCAGAGAGCGGCGTATACAAGACGCGCGAACAGTCTGGCGTGCTCATTTTTGTGTCCTATCTGGAGCGGAACGTACACATCCTCGCTGATTCAGGTATCGCTGCAAAAATTGAGCAGGAAAAATGGGACGCAATTGCCGCCACACTCGCAGAAGAGCTTTCTGAAGGGAACGCCGCGGACGCTTTCTGTAACGCAATCCATGCGTGCGGCGAGCTTCTGGCAGCGCACTTTCCGCCACATCCGCTCGACAATCCGGATGAACTTGCGGACGGTCTCATGATTCTGGAGGGCGGCGAATGAAAACTTCACAAATCAAGCGGGTTGCACTTTTAGCGGCTGTGCTGCTTTTTGTATGCGCGAGCGCCGCGTTTGCAGCATCCAGCTATGGAATCAAGATACCGGCCATGAACGGCCCCGTAAACGACAAGGCCGGCCTCATCAGCAGCTCTGACGAAGCAAAGCTTTCTGAATATCTGAACAGAATAAACGACAAGACGGGGATCCAGCTGGCCGTCCTTACCATAGACAGCCTGGAAGGCCATCCGATAGAGATGTATTCCATGGCCGTCTGCGAGGAATGGCAGCTTGGCCAGAAGGGCGAAGACAACGGCGTCCTTCTGCTGGTCGCGTTCGAAGACCACGAGTTCCGCATTGAAACCGGCTACGGCCTTGAAGGTACGCTCACCGACATGGCAAGCGGCATAATCCTGCGCAACGTCATTACGCCGTACTTCAAGGAAGGCAAATACAGCACGGGAATCCTGGCCGGCATGCAGGCAATCGGCGTTGCAGTTGCGCCGTCTGAAGCGGGTCTTATGGAAGGCGTGCCGCAGACGACCGTTTCGCATTCCAGCAACTATGATGATGACGAGGACGCAATCGCTGGATTCATCTTCTTCATCATCTTTGTCATGATTCTTATGTCAGCAATAAGCAAGGCTTCACGCCGCAACAGATACCGCAATTACGGTTACAGAAGGCGCAGAAGCGGACTCGGTCAGGCTGCAGAAACGCTGTTCTGGCTCAACATGCTGAACAACAGCTCTTCCAGCCATAAAAGCAGCGGATTTGGCGGTTCAAGTTTCGGTGGACATTCCGGCGGTTTCGGTGGCGGCGGCTTCAGCGGAGGTGGCGGTCACTTTGGTGGCGGCGGTGCATCCGGAAAGTGGTAAAACGCAGATAAACTATAAAAAAAGAGAAAGTTCGAAAGAATTTTCTTTTTTTATGTCTTTTTGTCAAAAATAGGTGACAAATATTCAAATATATGTTGGTATATATAGCATGAAGAGAGTTACATTAGTTTTATTCATTCTTTTAGTATCAGTTGGCTTTCTCTTTGCACAGGAGAATGTAGTTGAAAACCTCACAGCCCACATGAACTTCCTCTGTTCTGATGAGATGAACGGAAGAAAGGCTGGGTCAGCTGAAGGTCTTGTTGCCGCACAGTACATCTTCGACCAGTTCGAAGCGATGGGTCTTAATCCGCAGATGGAAGAGTTTTCCAAAGGAAAGATGCGGAACGTCGTTGGTGAAATCCCGTCAAAAAACGGAAAGTATGTCATTATCGGCGCACACTATGACCACATCGGTAAAAGTTGGGGCAAGGTCTGCAACGGCGCTGACGACAACGCATCAGGCACATCCGCACTCATTGAAGTTGCACGCATGCTTTCAGCTGACCGCGGAAACCTGAAATACGGCGTCCTGTTCATCGGCTTTGACGGAGAGGAACAGGGCCTTCTCGGTTCTAAGTACAATGCAGGCCAGCTCGATAAAAGCGGTTACGACGCTGTCCTCATGATCAACATGGATATGGTCGGCCACCTGAAAGATGAAGGCCGCCTCATCTGTGAAGGTGCTGGAACAATGGCAGGCGGAGAAGCGTTCCTTCGCGACAACCAGATTGACGGCATCGGCATCCGCTCATATCCGCAGGCAAACAGCAACGGCGTCATGACTGACACGTACTACTACGACAAGGCCGGAATTCCCGTACTGAACTTTTTCACCGGTCTTGAAACTTCCGAATATCACCGCCCGACGGATGATGTTGAGACCATCGACATTCCGGGTATGGCGCTTGTCGTAAAGCAGATTGCCGCTCTGGCAGAAAATGTGCCTGACACAGTTGAACCGACTGGCGTTTCAAGTTATGAGGACAAGACAGTTTCATTCGGCGTTACGTTTGAGGTATTTGCACGGTCTGTCATCTCCTTTACCGATGGAACCTCCTTCGCATCAGATACACAATCCGCTGGTCTTTTTGCCTCATTCCCGCTGACACAGATGATTGGCGGAAACCTGTTCCTGGTTCCTGAGCTGAACTTCAGATACTACGAAGCTACGATGGATAAAGAGAAAGGGAAAACGTACCAGTTCACCTTGCCGGTTTCCCTCGCCTATACCCAGAAAATCCTTGGCATAGAGCAGTCCATACAGTTAGGCCCGTACTACTCAGTCGTTTTTGACGATAACAGCAACATGCACCAGGAAGCAGGCTTGAAATTCGGATTAACTTTCAAGCCGTACAATAACATTGATATCATGAATCATTTGGGAATCGGCATGTACGCGTACTACGGCCTTGCAAATATCAGCAACAGTGAATCCTGCACCGTCGATACGACCAGCAACATGTCGTTTGTAATAACCTATTCTTTCTGACGGAAAAACGCGCATTCCGGACAAATGTGCCGATGATGTAAGTGTATGAAGATATTCACCAGAATACTGCTTGTTACATTTGCAGCTGCCTTAATGGCAATGAACATCAACACATTTGTCCACAGTGCGGGCCTGCTTCCCGGCGGCTTTACCGGAATTGTCCTTCTGCTTCAGGAAGTTCTTCAGAAATTCTGCAGCGTAACAATTCCGTTCAGCGTTTTCTACTGGCTTCTGAACCTGTTGCCAGCCCTTCTCTGCATGAAAGTAATCGGCAGGCATACAACACTTCTTTCCATCTGGATGATTATTACAAGCGGCCTTTTCACCGACATTCTGCCAGGCCTGGTGCTTACCGATGACATACTGCTCAGCGCAGTCTTCGGCGGCATCATAAACGGCGTTTCCATCTGCCTGAGCCTGTACGCCGGAGCCACAAGCGGCGGAACGGATTTCATCTCCATCTACGTGTCCGAAAAGACAGGAAGGAGCATCTGGAACTATGTTTTTGCCGGAAACGTCGTCGTGCTCTGTGTATTCGGCGTTCTGTTCGGCTGGACACGGGCGCTCTACTCCATCTTCTTCCAGTTCGCAAGTACGCAGATTCTGAACATGCTTTATAAACGCTACCAGAAATCTACCCTGCTGATTATTTCAGATAAGAAGGATGAGATTGTTACGCTCATCAAGGAAACGACGTTTCACGATGCGACGGTTTTCACGGGCGAAGGCGGTTACACAGGCGACCAGAAGGAGATGATTTACTCAGTCGTTTCCCGGGAGCAGATTGAGCCGTTGTTCCGCGCCATAAAAAAAGAAGACCCGCACGCTTTCATCAATGTTCTGGACACGCGGGCCTTGAAAGGCAATTTCTTCATGAAAAAGCGGGATTAACCCCACGCACGCTTTGTAAACTCGGCTACTGGCAGAGGCTTCGCAAAATAGAAGCCCTGTATCAGATCGCAGTCCTGACCGGCAAGGAAATCGACCTGGTCGCGCGTCTCAATACCCTCTGCAACAATCTCCATGCCAAGCTTCTTCGCCAGCGCTATCGTGTCGCCGACAATTGCATTAGCCCTGTCTACATCATCAATACTGCGGAAGAACTCTGCGTCCAGCTTGATGATGTCAAGCGGCAGTTCTTTAAGCGAATTAAGCGAGGAATAGCCGGCGCCAAAGTCATCCATGGATATCCTGAAGCCGTATGACTTGAGCTTTTTAACAGTAGAAAGCAGCGTTTCCTTGTCATCAAAGAAGGCGCTTTCCGTCAGTTCAAGCTCAATGTATTCGTGTGGAACCTTGTACTCATCCACAATGGAGCAGATGTGCTCTGCGAGATCATCCATGGAAAAATGCGCGCGTGAAACGTTTACGGAGATGGGAACGAGCTTCTTCCCTTCCTTCAGCCACTGAGCCTGCAGCCGGGATATTTCTCTGAGCATATAGTCATCTAGTTTCAGGATAAAACCGTTTGTCTCGAAAATGGGGATAAACTTGCCCGGCGAAATGAAGTCGAACTCAGGATGAATCCAGCGGACGAGCGCCTCGGCTGCCGCAAGCTCTTCCTTCTTTGTTGAATATTTAGGCTGCAGGTACACCTGGAACTCGTGATTGATAAGCGCTTTCTCCATGTCATCTTCCACACGGCGCTCCCAGATCTGCTCTTCCTTCATGGCATCGTTGAACCAGACAATGCCCGCATTCTGCTTTCCGGCTTTTGAAAGCGCAATACCGGCAGCCGTCAGAATGTCAGCCATGTCGTCTTTCCGCGACAGGATTGGGTTTATTCCTACAGAGAACGTGAAATGCTGTCCCTGTTTTGCCTTGTTGAAATCTGCTGCCATGTTTTTAAGGCGTTTCTCAAGCTGCTGCCTGTCTTTATATTCCAGAAGGATGGCAAAATCTGCCTTTTCAAGATGGGCAACCTTCTCCTTCCAGTGCAGATGTTCTTTTGTACAGTAGTAGATGGTTTCAAGAAGCTTTTCTCCCTGTTTCAAACCGTAAGCCGTACAGTAGTTCCTGTATTTTTCAAAACGTATCTGAGCTACAGCATACTGCGCATTTCTTTTCAGTTTCTTTAACGGTATATCCAGGAAGTATTCCCTGTTTTTTCCACCGGTGACAGAATCCGTGTAGACAATCTTGTTCGTCAGCCGCCTTCTTCTTACCATAAGAAGATTGAAAAGGAACAGCAGGATGAAACACAGGATAACCAGCAGCATAAACGCAAACCGGCCAAAGTTATACTGAGCTGCCTGCAGCTTGTTCAGGGTATATTTGTAATACACACAGACATTGACGTTTTCTATATCCGTTTTATAGACAATCCATTTCACGTCCATCTTTACGTCTGTGTCCGACCAGTCAAACAGAGTCTTGCTTTCATATCCGTTAATGGACTCAAAAAGACCTTTTATTTCAGCAAAGATGGTATCCTCTATCAGACCAAAGCTCGTGACAACCTCTTCCCTGAACATTCCGTTTTCACGAAGAACTTCTGCAGGATTTTTACCGAACGCTTCCTCATCAGAAAAAACCGGTTTTCTTTCTCCATACATCAGGATAGGTTCCAGGTCATCGTCCACATACAGAACCTGAGTGAATGAGGCGTTTTCAGCCATAAGCGACGCAATCTGCTTATCGAGCGCAGCCTGGTTTTCCCAGTTCTCGTTTGTGATGGCGACTATTTTCTTCATGTCTCTGTCGCTGTTGATTATGCCTGTATAAAAAGCGGATAACGCCATGAAGAGAAAAGTTACTCCACCGACTACAAGGACAAGCATGCCGGATATGAACGACCTGATGTTCTTCCCGACATTATTCCGTTTGATGATTCGTTCAACTTTATTATTTTTCTTGCTGCTCATAGATCTCTCTGATTAACAGTATACTTGATGAAAGAAAAATGTGGTATCATACATTAAACATTCTTAACAAAATGCTTTGTCACTGTAATGTCCAGCATTCCCCATAATTTGGGAAAGACACACAGACGGCCATTCACTATACTCTGAACCAGATTCCGCAGGACGGAAAGGCCGCCAACTTAACATATCAGGCAGGAATCGGAGAGAGAGTATGAACGCACAGAAAACAGGCAATTTCATCAAGGAACTCAGAAAAGAGCAGAACTGGACGCAGGAAGATTTTGGCGGAAAGCTTCTCGTAACGAACAAGACCATTTCTCGCTGGGAAACCGGTGAATACTTACCGCCTATGGATGTGCTTGAAGCAATGGGTACGCTGTTCGGCGTCACCCTTAACGAGCTGCTTTCAGGGCAGCGGCTGGCAGACGAAGAGTACAAACCACATGCAGAAAAGAATCTGAAGGCAACGCTCGTAAGCAGTTCCTTCACGTGGAAAGACCGCCTCGAATTCTTCAAGAAAAAGTGGCGGAAGGAACACAGATTTTCTGCAGTCCTCATGTGGATTCCGCCAGTCGCAGCCCTGGCAGCCGGCTTCTTTTATCACATCTACATCATCGCAGGTGCCGCCCCGCTCCTCTGGCTGGTCTGCTACGCAAAGCGCCACAACGAAATGATGGCCTACGCCGAAGACCGCGCATTCAACGGACGCGGAATCGAAAGCTAGCCAACATATTTAAAGTTGACTATCTTTGCCTCCAGCACTATATTTAAAGAAAGGAGGCGCATCATGTGTACAACCTCAATTTACGAAGCACGCAACAACTTCTCTGAATACGTGAAGATGGCCGAAAACGGCGAAACCATAGAACTCACCCGCTACAACAAACCGGTGGCGTACATTGTCTGTAGTGAAGAATTTGAAGAATATCTCGAATCAAAAAAACCGTTCTGGCTCAGAAAATGGCGCGAAGAATTCGCAGATGTCATCGATGATGAAGGTATTCCTTTACCACCGAAAGTATTTCCAGACCCAAACAGGAAAATTTTTGAGGATTAGGAAACATCATGGGAAAAATGTATCTGCTGGACACCAACATTATTTCGGAATTCACCAAGCTTAATCCAGATAAAAAGGTGATGAACCTTTATGAAATCAGAAAACGGGTTACTGCTATTTCAGCTGTCACCTGGCAGGAAATGACCTATGGCATAGAACGCATGCCCGAAGGAAGAAAAAAAAGAACGCTTTCTGCCTTTGCAGCACAGTTGGAATGCAATACTGAAATCATTCCTTATGACGAATCTGCTGCATTCCTTTGCGGACGGCTCCAGAGCCAGTGCGAAAAAGTGGGAAAGCCCCTGCCCTACAACGACGCTCAGATAGCTGCCACCGCCTTGTCACGCGGCATGGTCCTCGTTACGCACAACACCGCTGATTTTTCAGAACTTGTGGAAAACTCCTTCCTCAAGATGGAAGACTGGTTCGAAGCGTAAAGAACGTGTTTTTGTAGAGCGGCATCTTGAGCATGGCAGTGTTCCAGAGCTTTTTGAATTCGCACACCGGCACTTTCCGGTTGTAGCACACGTTTTCAGCCCTGCAGTTGGCGAACGCTTTCCACGAATCAGCGATGTAGATGAACTCCTCATCGTAGCCAACGACCGGCACAAAATGCAGGTACGACTCGCCCACACGGGAACGAATCATGACGATGACAGGCGCGCCTTTTGCGACCTCGTTCTTGAGCGCGTCCACGTTTCCGCAGCAGTACGACACGCGCACACCATATCTGGCGAGCAGCAGCTTTATCCCTTTCGGATAGACATATCCGCCACGAAGCTTGCTGCCCATTTCCGCGTAGAGCTGGTCGCCATCCGCTGGAATGCCGAGGTGCCGCAGCAGGAAAGCGGAACTGTAGCCCGCGCACTTGTTTCCCGGCTGGAAATCAATGCGGTTCGGAGCGGTAATCATGAATAAAGGCTTCCTGCACCTGCGTGAGAAGCGCGGTTTCAGAGCGCCCATCAGAATGATGTCCACGATGGTGATGATGAGGAACGTGTTGAAGACAGCTATCAGTAAAATCAGCAATAGAATGAAATATCCTGGAAAGTCTCTTTCCACTTTGATATTATTTCAAAAGAACGAGCTTCTATGACCCTCATTATACGATTCAAAACGACATCTGAAACCTTTGAATTATTATTAGCTAGTGAACAATGCCCGTCTTTTGTAATCCATATTTTCGTTGCATTTGCAACTGGTTTTCCTTCCGCAATATGAACATGAACCGGTTCCATTGGTTCACCTTCATTTACCCAGAAATAAACCCAGTAAGAACCTATTTTAAAGACCTGAGGCATTTAACAGCCCCCCAGTTTGTGCAAATTCAAGGATGAGATGTGCTTCCGATTCAACTACATCTTTTAAATAGGACAATTCCTTTTCCGAATATCCACATATATCTTCCCATTTCTTCTCTGGAAGCCAGCAGGTAGCATGCTTAAAACAGATCTTTTCATCCGGAGTTTCTAAATATACTTTGACTTTTCCATTAATCATCTCTGAATGCACAATTTCCGTTTCATCTGGTAATGTCATAAAAGGATAAAGCATACAACACCTCAAATAGAATATACCACAGAAAGGCCCTGTCGGCTAGGAACCAACCTTCTGTCTTTTCAATCACCCATGTTTTTCAGGTAGCAAATTTCGTCATTTTCGGCTATCTTATATAGTATGGCATACGAAGTAACAGCGACGCTCCGGCGCCCGAAAAAGTTCAATGAACTGGTCGGTCAGGAGTTCGTCACATCAACCCTGCAAAATTCAATTTCAAGCGGCAAGATTGCACACGCTTATCTTTTCTCAGGACCACGCGGCTGCGGTAAAACGTCTACTGCGCGCATTCTTGCGAAAGTCCTGAACTGCGAACAGGGCCCCGAAAACGCACCATGCGGCGAATGTACCGCATGTAAGGAAATCTCACGCGGCACCAGCATGGATGTCATCGAGATTGATGGTGCTTCCAACACATCCGTTAACGACGTACGCCAGATCAAGGATGAGATTCTGTTCCCGCCGAACAGCTGCAAGTACAAGATCTACATCATTGATGAAGTCCACATGCTTTCAACCCCGGCTTTCAACGCTCTTCTGAAGACGATTGAAGAGCCGCCGCCATACGTCATATTCATTTTTGCGACTACTGAGCTTCACAAGGTTCCTGCCACAATCAAGAGCCGCTGCCAGCAGTTCCATTTCAGACTCGGTTCCGTTGACCAGATTAAGGAGCTGCTTTCAAAAGCGGCAGCGGAAGCCGGCATTGAGGCGGACGACGAGGCGCTTTTCTGGATAGCCCGCGAATCTACGGGAAGTTTCCGCGACGCCTACACGCTGTTTGACCAGGTAGTCTCATTCTCAGACGGTCACATCACGTATGACAAGATCCGCGACAAACTCGGCCTTGTCGGCACCGACCGTCTGAACGAACTGTGTGAGCTCTGCTGTGACGGCAACGCGGGCGCAGTTTTCACAAAGCTCAACGAGTATCTTGAAGCAGGCGTCTCAATCGAGCAGCTTGTTTCAAACATCACTGATTACCTCAGGAGTCTGCTCCTGATTCAGACGGGCATCACCAAGGAAGCGCTGCTCGGCCAGAGCGCTGACCGCTTCTCAAAGAAAGTGCTCGCCGCATGGGATGCAGTACGCCTTGAGCGCGGCATTTCGCTGTTCCTTGCCCTGTACCGCGACCTCCGCTATTCGCTGAGCCCCCGCTTTGAGCTGGAACTTGCGCTCTCAAAGCTCTGCTGGCTTTCAAAGTACGTGTCTTCTGTTGAAGTGAAAGCGGCCATTGATGCGGCGCGCGGTCTTCTCGCAGAAGCTCCAGCAGCAGGCCCGGCACCAGCTCTTGGAAGCGCTCAATCTGCCTTCTCAGCACAGCCTGCAAATCAGACAGCAGGCAGCTTCCAGGGCAGCGCGCCGACGAACCCGCGCATCCCGAATCTGCTTGAAGGCTTTACCGATGCACCGGCAGGCTCTGCTTCCCCGGAGCCCGGTTCTTTTGCGCCGCCTCCCGAGGAGCCGCGCCCTTTTCCTGATGGCGGTGACCGTCTCGCGCCTGTAACGCCGGTCCTGGATGCAGCCCCAAGCGAAGCTGCTCCTGAAATGCCGGATATGCCTGCTTTTGAGGAGACACCAGCACAGGCTGCACCTGCAGACCCGACGCTCAGCATTGATGAAGTGCGCGACAGGATTATCGAGAACCTCAAGTTCTCCAACTCGCTGCTTGCATCCGCTCTTATGAGCACCATGCCGTGGGAACAGAATGGCGACAATATCATCATCCCTGTGGACAACGGGTTCAAAAAAAGCTCTCTGCAGGCTGAATCCCACGAAATCAACGCGCAGATCAAATCCGTATGGGGTCGGGCGCTCAAAGTGGTTGTCCTGATCCGCGAGCCTGAGAAAAAGCCTGAAGAGATTCTGCCGGATGGAATAAAGAACGTGTGCAAGGTGTTTAACGGCACCATCCTGCAGGTTACGGACGTCAAAGAGTCCGATGATGAAATCGTTTCAGAACAAAATACTATAGATCAGCCAGAAGGAGAATAGAAAATGAACTTCAATCCATTTGATTTGCTTAAGAACGCACAGGATATACAGGGAAAGATGAATGAGCTCCAGGAAGAGCTCAAGACCGTCTACGCAACAGGTGAGTCTGGCGGCGGCATCGTCAAGGTCACCATGAACGGCCAGTTTGAAATGACAGCCATCCAGATTGACCCCATTGCCGTTGACCCGCGTGATGTCCCGATGCTGCAGGATCTGATTGTCGCCGCAAGCCACGCCGCATCCGACAAGATCAAGGATGTACTCAAGCAGAAGGCAGGCCCGCTTCTCGGCGGACTCAATATCCCGGGAATGGGAATGTAAATGAACGCGATTGAGGAACTGGCCGACAGCTTTTCACGGCTGCCCGGCATCGGCAAGAAAAGCGCAATGCGCATCTCGTATCACCTGCTGAACGAAGATCCGGCTTTCTTAAGCCAGTTTGCCCGCGAACTGACGACGCTCCACCAGCGCATAAAACGCTGCTCTGTCTGCGGCGCCTACACGGAAACTGACCCGTGCGCCATCTGCTCAGACCTGCTTCGGGATCGCTCACTTCTCTGCGTTGTAGAACAGCCGCAGGACGTCATGACGATTGATGCCTCACACGAATTCCGCGGGCTGTTCCATGTCTTGGGCGGCGTTATCGCTCCTCTTGAAGGGATTGGACCTACCCAGCTTTCAATAGGCAGACTCGTCGAGCGCGTCAAAGAAGGCGAAATCAAGGAAGTCATCATAGCCACGAACCCGACTGTTGAAGGCGACACGACCGCGCTCTACATTCAGCGCATCCTCGCTCCGACGGGCGTCACCGTCTCACGCCTCGCTTCCGGCCTGCCCGTCGGCGGTGACCTTGAATATGCGGATAAGCTCACCCTCGCCCGCAGTTTCAGGGGACGCATTACATACTGACTCTGCAGATAAGGCATGAGTGCGCTTTCAAGGCAGCGCGCGGCGCCTTCTCGAAGTAGCATGAATGACTGCTTTTTCTGTGATTTACAGAGTGGGCAGGAGTTACCCTTCTGTGGTAGGTAAGTTTCAAGGCTTTTCAAAGCCGGTGAAATTGGTCATTTCAAAAATTACCTACCTGGATCGGGGTGTCATCTCTACAGTCTGTTTATTTTTTTGAAAAATGGACTTTCTCTGTGCTTAAATGAAAACAAAGCGCGCAATTTTACCTACCTGAAGACGGTGTCCCACCCCTGGTAGGTAATTTCTGAAAAAGGGCGCGCGCTTCATCACGAAAAGAGCTCGTCTTTACCCACTGGAAGCCCCACACCCCTCTATCAGCCTGTAAAAAATGTTTTTTCCGCTGCTGTCAGCACCTACCGCCTGAATGCGGCCTCGGTCGCAGCAACAGTTTCGCGCGCTTTCTGCGCCTCTGCCTCTCTCGCAGCGGCCTCGCGGGCTTCGCGGCGTCGTGCCCTTATGCCGCCTGCCATCTGGTAGCGGTCGGGCTGACCTGAGGCGATGCGCTCTGCCTGGCACTCGAGCTGCGTCTTTACCATGCGACGGAACACATCCATAAGGGGCTGCGGATTGCACGTACAGAACTCCGCCTCATTCAGCTCGCGGAGCAGATAATAGCAGGTCTCTATGGTCGAAAGATAATCGGGCTTGGGCTCGGTCTTGAAGGTATACTCTGACGAATAGCCCGCCGTAAAACTGATTTTCTGCAGGGATGTGACGTTCGGGCTTAAGCGAAGCATTTTCCGCGCGCAGGGCCATGTCGCGTCCACAAGGATGACGAGCAGCGTTTTGTCCCCGACAGCTTCTTTCAGCGTGTGGGGCACTTCTTCGCGCACGCCGGCGGCAGTCCACGCATCCGGGCCGGGATACATGACGACCGGATAGTACTGCGGATCTGACAAAAGCTCCTTGAGCCGCCGGTTCTCGGTAAAGTCGATGCCGATTATGATTTCAGAGCCCGGCAGCGAAAGGCAGGCAAGGCGCCCGGTCCCCGTCTTCTGCTTGTACGCTTCTTTGGGGTGCATGAGGAATACGAACTTGATGCCGGACTCAACCGGCTTTATGTATTTGCAGTAGCACGTCTCCTCGGGGCGGAAACAGCGCAGGCACTTGGCGCACACAGCAGACTCCTTGATCACACGGCGTATAAAGCCTTGTGACTGAATGCCTCATTCTAGCGGATAACGCCGTTTTTTGCTACAATTTACGCATGGACGACAAATATACCGGCGACCCGCGTTTCGAACGCACAGCACGCGTTCTTGGGCCGGATGCAGTTAAGATTCTCGCGGATAAGCGCGTCGCCGTTTTCGGTGCAGGCGGCGTAGGAGGCGCACTCATTGAAGCGCTGGCCCGGGCCGGCATAGGAACGCTCGACATCATTGACAATGACGATGTGGCGCTTTCAAACGTAAACCGCCAGCTGCTCGCTGTTGAAAGCACCATCGGCCGCCCAAAAGCCGAAGCCGCCGCCGACCGCGTACACGAGATAAACCCCAATGCGGTGGTGAACGTCCACAAAGTTTTTTACCTGCCGGAAACAGCGGCGGGCTTTGATTTCACGAAATACGATTACGTAGCGGATGCAATCGACACCGTCACCGGAAAGATACAGCTCATCCTGCAGGCAAAAGAAGCGGGAGTTCCCGTCATCTCGTGCATGGGAACAGGAAACAAAGTGCATCCTGAACTGCTTGAACTGGCGGATATCTACGACACAAGAGTCTGCCCGCTCGCCCGCGTCATGCGCCACGAGCTTAAAAAGCGCGGGATTACGGCACTGAAAGTTGTCTACTCAAAGGAAGAACCGCTTATCCGCACGCCGGACTTTCCGGGAAGCACATCGTTTGTGCCGCCCGTTGCAGGCTTTATCATGGCTGGGGAAATTGTGCGAGGATTGCTCGGCGTGAAGTAAGCCTTTTCTACGAAAGCTACAGCTTAGCGAAGTTGATCTCTGAGCCAGTCGGCAAACTCTGCTCTCTTTTCAGACGTTGCAAATGCAGCATGGCCAAGGTCGGGGACAGGGCCGCCTGCACTGATTGCTGCAAAATAACGGACATCATCAGCCTGCATGTCAAAAGACTGGCCCCGGAGCGTCGTAGGCGCAAGTTGCGTCTTCACGGAAAGGAACTCCTGCTCATCCGCAGAAGAAAGAGCATCAACAAAAGAACGAGCTGCATTTGTGTCTGTAAACAGCATACACGAAACGGAAGGTGCAATAAGCGCGCGGCTCACACTTGTATCAGCCGGGTACTGCGTGCTCTCATAGTATTTGATCATCGGATACGGCATGCGCCTGTGCTGGGAAAGAAGCATCTGGATTATTCCCGTGTGGTAATCTTCCATGAAGACGCGGACTGAGGCTTCTGTTGTTTCCTGCCAGTTGCCAAGAATAAGCCCCTCTGATCGCCAGTTTCTGAAAACCTGAAGAATATCGCCAAAAATAATGCCATCAGGCGCATCACCTTTAAGCGGAAGTGCAAGGACGTCATCAAACGGCTGGTCCTTACCTGCAATATCAGAAATATCGCGGATAAGCTGATTGTAGCCATCTGCACCAGCGACTGATTCAACAAGCACCGAAACCATGGAGAAAAGCACGGTATCATCAGCACCTGAGGCAATTATCGGATACACAATGCTCTCTTTGATAAGCGCAGCATACTCAGCAAACTCACTGAGATAGTACGGAAGCTCATCCGTCAGCTCATCACTCAGGATGGTGTAGTACGCGGTCTCAAAATGATCAAGAAAGAGCGGCATTACAAGCATCTTTCCATCCTGGCTGAAAAACGGGGATGATTGCGTTGACCTCGGGAAACGGGCCATGATTTCGTTGTTTACGGGAACGGCCGCACTCATGAGACGCGAAGTAAGGGCGCCTGTCTGTGTGATGAGGACATCTATCTTTTTTGTAAGCTTTGGATCAGCGGCCTGCTCGTCCGAAAGCGTGACAAACTCAAGGACAGGCGCATTGTCAACTGTGGCGGCGTTTGCAGCCTGCACTTCTGGAAGCGCGCTGAACGCCCGCTCAAGAACATACTGCACCGCCTGCTGCTGAGCGCCCTCAATGTCGTAAAAACCGACAATCGTGGTGCGCGCGCGGTGGGCGGTGTTTGCACGGAGCACAAGGCCCGTGATGGTGGCCGCCACCACAAGCACGCTCGCGGCAACTATGAGAATGCGCTTTGTTCTTTTCGTCATGGTCATATGTTATTTCCTGCGGCATTACTGCAGCTGTGCTGTCTGAATACCATCTGTCGTTCCATAACCCAGAATCGGTTTGTTTACATCAGCATCGTTTTTCTTGATGCCCACACCAACAGTGTATTCAGTTGGTGTCTGGTCAGTCGGAATAGTCATTACTTCCCAGCTTCCGGTAAACTTCTCATCAAGAGCTCCTGCTGTAAACTTACCACCAGCAAGTGTTACCGGCCATGCAACACGGTTACTGATTGATGTCTTCTTGAAAGATTCTACGAAGTAAGAAATATACGGGACATACTTACCGCCTATCATTTCTTCAGAAGAGGCTTTGACAGAAATATAAGAACCTGTTGTAGAGTAACTGTCTACCGTAACTACCTGCTTTTCACCAGCTTTGTCATATCCCGGCAGATATGCATACCTGAGGTCACCATTTGATGAAGCATAATAGGCAATATGAATGCCACCAGCTTTATCTACGTCCATATCGACATACCAGCCAGCCAGGTCAGAGTCAATGACTGTCGTATTTGTCGCCCAGACATCATTTTTTACAGTACCAGGTGCCGTGTTGTAACTGTAATACAGATTCTGGCCGTCACACCAGGCAACAACAGCGGTTCCTGCTCCTGTTGCGTCGTCCGGGACAAGACCAACAGCCACATATTCTCCTGCACGGTTTGTATTGGCATTGTCTACTCCAGAACCGGCAATAATCTGGTAATTTGCAGCTGAGCCGCCATTCTTGTTGTTATGGTTACCAAGACCACCACTGAACGTCAGCTGCTCATTTCCATCAGGTTCTTCACTTACTGAACCATACCGGAAGCGAACCTGTCCAGAGAGCTGGTCGTAGTAAGCAATTATGGCGTTTCCGTCATTATCTACGGCAATCTTTGGATTAAGGACACGGTTTGTGTCAGCCTTCGTTCCATTTGATGCGTTTTCAAGGCAGACCTTTTTGTATCCGCTGGAATATGTATTATATTCACTTTCAGAAGGGTTTAACCATCTATCTCCTCGTCCAAAAAGGCCTGATTCTTTTTGGTAGATTTTTCCCGGGTTATTACTTGTATTCCATGCATAAAAACCAAAGTTACCGTATCCGCCATTTCCCTGATTTACTTCTACCTTTCCAAATATAATATTACCTTCTTTGGCTCCTCCACCCGCACCATTCATGGCAGCACCATACATACGTCCTTTGGAATCAATGGCTACTGCAGTGTCATACCATTGAGTAGCTGATTTATCAATTGAAAACTCCGTTCCATTCTTCTTCATGAATATGTCTTGTGTACCACTGCCGTACACAAAGGCTACAGACTGACTTGAATCAGAACCGACTGCAAATGACGGATACCTGACCTGGTTGTCAGTAACCACATTTGAAATACTCCAGACATACAGTTTACGGGCATCTGTCAGCAGATTGTTGGTAACACCGTTAGCTTCCCTGTTGTACTCCACACTGTTGTCATGCATATTGTTCAGTGTTGAGGCAAGCTCTGTCTTTCCGTCAAGGACAGTTACCGTAAGGTCACCTGTTTTGTTGTCATTGCCGACAGTAAACTTAATCTGGCTGACAGAAGACTCTTTTACAGTTGGCTTTTTATCACCCAGCTTTACGACAGGGGCTGTGCTGCCTACTTTGAGGTTGTAACCCTTTATCGTGACAGTTTCTCCGCGACGTACAGGATACAAGCCCAATGCAGAGCGGTTGAACAGTCTGGTATTATTTGTCTGAGCATTATTGATTGTTGTCTCAAGTTCTGTAATGTACGGAACGACATCGAAAACCGTCAGGTTTGATGTAGAATCAGACGGCAATTCACTGTCATTTCCAACCCAGGTAATCACTTCTTCATCATTTACTACAGTTAATGTCGGTGAACCAAGATCCTTTGCCATGATGGCAACTTTCAGATCATTGACGACTGCTTTGTCCAGCTTTTCAGTATCAAGCACAAGCTGCCATGTTGCAGTATGTCCTTCATCCTGTGAGAATGTTTCACTTCCAACAGAGAACGCCCAGCCATAATCATTCAGATGACTCTCTGAAGTCCATTTACCTGCGGCATACGAAGCTACCTTGTAGAATGCTTTGTTGCCAATTGTGACTGTATCAGCAGTTGATGTGTCGCTTGTCTTGAAGGTAAATGCATCTGTTTCCGTATCACTAGAGCCGGTAAATATCTTCATGTACAGGCTTTCAAGCTGGATGTCATCCTTTACTGTACCTTCAATGACTATCTTACCTGAAACCTTATCATGTCTGTCTGTAAATGAGTCTGGAAGATCAGCTTTCAGGTCGATATGACCCATAAGTGCTTTACCATTTTTATAGACAGAGTTCGTTGTCTCATTTGTCCAATAGAACGGGTTGACCGTTGGAACAGGCTTGTTCTTGTCTTTAAGATTCAGAGCCGAAACCATTTCGATTACAGCTTTCTGGCTGGTTTCTCCAGGGATAAGGCCTTCTGTACTGTCCCAGATTGTGAACGTAAAGAGGCGTTTTGCATCGCTGTCATCAGCAATTGCTTTGCCCTCATTATTCTTTCTGAGCAGATCATTAAGACTCAACCTGATTGCTGCATCACTGATGATTTCAGAAGCAGGACCATTCTGCTGGGCTGTATAATCTGTGCCCATTACCTGAACAGACTTTCCTTCTGAATCAGTCTTCATCCATTTTTCAGCGGCCTTTACATAATATGGCTCTTTTTCCCCATCTTTCGTTACAGAAAGCGAATAGAACAAATCCCCGTTTCCACCGACAATTTCCGGAACAACTGCAATGCCACCCTTTATTTTGAGAGCGACTTTATCAAGATGAACGGTAGAATCCTGATTTACAGTCTTTGTTCCAAGAACATATGATGAAACAAGAGAGCTTCTTATGTATCCGTTTCCATTGGCCTTATCAATGGCAAACTGTTCTTTCGTAAGCTCATTGTCTTTGACAATTCCATCACCATTATCATCTGTACCGTACAGGACACCTGCAAGACGCGGTGCATTGTTCGCTACCATTGCATTTTCAACTACGCCTTCTGCATAATTACCGGCTTTATCGAAAACAACATAGTGAATCTCAATGGCACCATCAGGAATATTGCGGGAATTGATATTTGCTTCCCACACGGTAGTTGCACCCTGTCTGGTTACACTTTCTACCATACAGTCGCCATCATCATTCATGACGTCGCTGTAATAGCCATTGCTTCCTAATGAAACACCATTGCTTTCTGTAAGTGTATGGTCAACAATCTGTGCAAGGGCAAACTTTGCGTCTGTGTATCGAGCTTCCGGTGAGCCTTCAATAATGACTGTTCTGTCATTTACAGACTTGATTCTGTATATTGCACCACCGAGTTTTACAAGACCACCAGCGTGAACGTTAGGATCAGCAGCAGAAAGAGTCAGTTCTGAAAGCAGATAGTCATTACGGCTAACGGTTAACGTCTTCCAGTACAAACCCTCTTCACTTGTCAACTGAGAAAGAGCAGTCTTGTTTCCTTCTGTATTTTTAAGGATAAACGTATCATACAGATAACTTGTGTCAGAATTGTTATCCGTTCGTGTGAAATATACAGCTACGCGTTCAAAACCGCTCTGACTTGCTGTTTCACTGCTGTTTTCTGTAACTGATGAACCAAGGGTATAGAAGCCATTACTCTGAACTACCGTACTTGAGATACGATAATTGGCACTCTCTTTCAGTGCAAGTTCCGGCGCCTTGTTATCATAATTTACGTGAATGATTTTCTGTGCAGACTTATTATCTTTATCAACAGCTGATATTTTATGTTCCTCTTTTCCAAAGAGACCTGTCTGTGCGTTACCAATCTTGAATTTCAGTTTATAGCCTGATGTTTCGTTATTTCCGCTCTGCCATTTCTGGTTTCCGATTGCTTTTCCTTCTGCAGAATCATCATCAATTTTGAGAGTAACAATACCATTTGAATCTTCAACGGAACCTTCAAGCCACCATTCACCCTTGAGCCACATATCATCGGTATATTTCTGGGAAGCAAGTACAGCACCTGTACCATCTTCATTGTTTTCATACTGATACAGATACAGTTCTTCACTAGCGCCAATACGCGGTGTATCAGCATCAATGGTAAGAATGATAATATCCGTGTATGGGCTGATGTTTCCATCCTTATCAAGAGCAATTGCCCTTACAGCAACATAGTTGTTGCCGGATTCTTCATCACCTTCCAGTTTTATGCCATTGAACTCGCCGCTGTCATTCAGACTGATGCTCCAGGTACCGCTTGTACCGACGAGAATACCTTTTTTTCCACTGTCGCCTATGGCAGTAATTGGATATTTACTGCCAAGATTTGTATTCTCAGGTCTTTTCTCTGCTGATGTAGTACCATACGGCATGAGTTCAGAACCGGGGTTTTTATCGTCCCATTTAAAACCTTCTGCCGGATTATAAGTCGGGTCAATCTGAATGAATACCCCTTCTATGGCTTTTTCGTCTTCAGCAATACCCTGCAAACGGACAATGCCACCCTGAACGGATTCACCGCCAACAAACGTATAGGGAACTGCGTTAACTGTAATTGTCCTTGCTGTGCGGTTGATTGCCTGAATACTAACAGGATCATCATCATCTGAGACATTGACGAGAGATGTATAGGCGCTGTCTCCCTGTTCAGGAAGTGATCCAGCCGTGAAGTATTCAGATCCATTCTCTGCATTTCTCCATCGGTATGCAGTTGCTCCTGGATACGTAATCTCTACAGATGGAATATCTCCCTGTGGATCAAGTTCAAGAGAACGAACAGTGTAACTTGTATTTCCGTAAGAATCCGTTGCCTTGAAATGAACATACAGGGTTGTGATGTCTTTGTATAAATCATCCTTTTTGTGAGTGATATTCTGGCTGTCTGTGTAATTCTTGCTGTACACAACCGAAGAAGTTTCATCATCGTTACTGCTTATCTTCAGATATTCATTATACGGACTAACAGATACCAGTATCTTCTTCAAAGCTTTGTCGTGCGTAAAATCAGTTGTATTATTTACATCGTTATCAAAGTAAATACGCCATGCTGATAAATTGCTGCCTTTTACATCATGTGCATCTGTCCAGTCTTCATCTTCACTGAGCATTTCTGAAGCTGTTACTTTATAAGCAATGGAAGCAGCCCCTGTAAACGATGGAACATCAGAAGAAGTTCCCGCAAGGAAAATACTTCCCTGAACACGGTCACCATCTGAATGGCTGGTAACGGTAATTACCGGAGCATCATTATCAACGCTGAACGATGCACTTGTATCCTTATTCATACCAGCTTTATCTGTTACCCTGATATTCAGTGCCCGGATACCGGATTCTGCTTCAGAAATCTGATCTGTCGTTACCTTGTACTGGTAAGCCACGTAATCGACGCCACCTATTGTCTTTTTAAGCGGCTGTCCAGCATTCATAACTGGAGTTGCAGCCCTGTAACTGTTTGAATCAATAGACACTTCTACCGACTGTATTCCGTTCTTATCGTAGACATACTGGCGTACATAGAATGTATTATTCTCTGCAACCTTTCCAAAAGTAGTATTAGAAAGCAGATTACTGTCCCAATCTGCGCCGTTAAACGAGAACTCAGAAACAGCTGTGCTTGGCGGCAGCGTGTCAATGGTTACATACAGCTTGTTGTCACCAGCTGGTGTATCATCATTGTCCTTAAGAACAGGCTGCTCAAGAACATTCTGAGCTGTTACCGTAAATACAGTGTCATTTCTATCAGTTATGCGGAAAAGGATTGTGTGGTTGCCGTCTTCAAGGTAATCCCTTACAACTCCGTTTTCTTTTACAATTGTTGTGAAAGATCCATTGTTTACGGTAAGTTCCTTCCAGTTTGTTCCTTCTTCTTTGATTTCCAGTTTCTTGATAAGGCCGTCATCATCTGTGACTGAACCATAGATTGTCTTGTTTCCGATAAGCCACTTAGGAGCAGTTGAAGACATATCCGTAAAGTCTATGTTATTAATGGTAATCTGCGGACGGTCCGTTGACTGGTCAACGGAGAAAGTTAACTTCTCTTTCTTTACATTTCCTGCTGTATCTTTAGCTATTACTGTCAGAGTCATGCTTTCTGAATACGCTACGTATGTCTCCGGATAAACACTTTTATCGAATGTATTAAGTGTATAGGTCCAGTTGAATCTGCTGTTTCCTGTGAAATCTGCAAGTTCATCAGCATCGGCTGGTGTTACATTTCCGGTGAAATCGCCTTTGTACAGTTTTACGCTTTCAAGAGACTGATCATCATTCGTCGTTCCACTGACCTTAATAGTCTTGTTTACTGTCGTCTCCTCAGAAGGAGTCGTAAATGTAATAACAGGTGCGGTATTATCATACTGCAACGTGAACAGCTGGCTTACCGCTGTACTGTTTTCAGCCTTGTCGCTTATTACTGCACTTACTGTAATTGTGGTATTCGTTCCCAGATATGCGTCAAGGTCGGCTGCGCTTACAGAAAGCAGGTACGTGTCTGTTGGGTTGTTCTGGCTGTCATATTCCTGATTTGCCGGAACCGTATTACCGTTAATGGTGACATTCAGTTCCTTAACACCGCTTCCTGTCTCGCTTGTCTTGAGGTACAGCTTCAGGTCTTTCATGCATGTCATGTATGTATTGTTTGTAAGACCCTGTGTACAATCTTCATCTGTATAGACGCCGGAAATTGTTGGCGCTATCAGGTCTGCGTATGCGGTTTCATGTGTGCTGTATGTTACGTTTCCAGCAACATCAGTTGCGCGGATGCAGATGTAGTTTGTTCCGTTGTTCACACGCACCGTTGCAGAGCAGATGGATGACGAACCCATCGTCATAGTACTCCAGCTGAGGTTTTCCCCTTCCCAAATTGACTTCCAGACAGCAGCTACAGCTTCGTCTGTTCCCGTTGGCACAGATTCAGGATTTGAGATGACAGCATATTCAACCATTGAAACGCCGCTGGTGACTACGCTTCCTTCTGCATCGTCCGTAACTTTAGCCTTAAGGGTCAGGTATTCTTTGTTGAACCAGTTTTCAGGTGTAGTAGTACTATTTAGTACTACTGGTGTATCCGTCAGGAAGGATGAGCCTGCAGCTACCCTGATTACCGGCGCCTTGCGGTCCACTGTAACAGTACTTGTTGTCATCGCTGTACGACCCGCGACATCTGTTACAGTGAAAATGAAGTTATATGTTCCATCAGTAAGGGTGGAGGCACTGATACTCTCCCCCGGTGTGAATGTCTTTGTCCATTCTCCGTTTGCAGCAACATCAACAGCAGCGGTGGTAACTGTTGTTCCCCCCTTTACAACACTGACCTGGATGGCGCCCTTTTCGTTTTCGGCAAGCGCGTTCGTATCCGAAGCAAAGCCACCAAACGAGAATGGATTCTTCGTTGTCAGGCTTGCACCAACTTCTGTCTCAGTGATTGATGGAGGGGTCTTATCGTAGTAGAAGACTCTTGAAATGCCTTCTATTGCATCGCCAGACTCATCTTCATGGGAAACTTTGTTTCCAAGGGCGTCTTCCATAAAGATTGTCAGCGTCAGTTCGCCTTCCTTCTTTGTAAGCCCATTGTCATCAAGATCCACTGATGCAGACCAGTTTGCGCCTGTTATCGGGAGTGAGCCCTGTGCTACGGTTTCAGTACCGTTCTTTATCTCATACTTTGCCTTAGCAGTCGCAACGCCTGCTCCGACATCCGCAACAGTACCGCTGATTGTGTAGGAATTGCTGCTGGTAAGTGCGTCAGGTGCCGGCTGCGTAATGGAAACAGTCGGAGCCTGAGTGTCAAAGTAGAACGGAACCGTCTTTACTGACGTTTTTCCGGCAACATCAGTTACCGTGACCGTTGCGGTAAGCAGCTGGTCAGTGTTTACATTCGTGCAGTTATATATGTATTCCCAGGTTCCTGCTGCATGTCCGGTGACTGCTGTTGCATAATACGTAGCAGCCGCCGCAGATTCTTCGCCCACTTTGACGGAAACGGATGAAACACCGTTTGTATCAGAAGCAGTACCTTCCAGCTTGATGGAAGTGCTGTTCGTGTAGTTCGTCTTTGTAAGGTCTGTCAGCGCTTTACCGCCAGCCTTTGTTATGCCAAGTTCAGGCGCATTCAGATCGATGTCGAACATGCGGATGGCCCGATTTGCCGTTGCAGTACGGTTACCAGCCTTATCTTCTGCAATGACATGCAGGTACCAGGTTCCTTCTGACAGACTGCCGGCTGGCGGAGTCGCTGTTCCAGAAGTAAGTTCCCGTGAAACTGTCCAGTTTTCGTCAGTTACAACAAGCTCCGTCCATGCATTATCAGCAGGAGCGGTATTTGAACGGGTGAAAGCGTACAGTATCTTAGCAAGTCCGGATCCGTTGGCATTATCTGCCGCCGCTCCGGTAAAGCGGTATGAATCACCAAACAGGGCATTTGCTCCTGTTCTGTTATCTGCAGGCGTTCCAATTGTGGCTGATGGCGGAGTTGTATCCCTGCGGATTGTGTGCGTTTTTTCATCTGCCACACGACCGTTTTCGTCTGTTTCGTTTACTACAACAGTATAAATACCGTCTTTATTATATTTCACATTTCCAAACGGAATAGTGACTGTCCACTTTTTACCGTTCGTCACATCTTCCGGATCAGAAACAGCAAGCCCTGCTTCTTCAAGTTCTGCACCACCTGCAGAGCCATCATCCTTTGGATTCACAACGGTAATGACCGGCTGCTCTGGATTTGTGTCTTCAACAATTACGGAAAGTGTAACGCTTTGATTTTTAGCGTCTGCAACTCCGGATATTGTCGTAACCGGTTTTTTTGCATCAACGGTAACTTCAGTTGCTTCACTGTAAAGCTTACGGTTACCGGCATTATCCTTTGCCGCGACATAAATCTTATGAACTTCTTCCGTCCTGTTGGCAGCTGTATCGAAATTAATGTCGCCGGTCCATCCGTCATTTCCAAGTGCAAGGGATGTCCAGCCAATGTCAGAGGTAAAGGTAGGAACTGTTGAGCCAGTTACAACCTGATAGTACACACCGGCAAGTCCTGTTCCGCTTACTCCTTCTGAAAGATCAGGATCAGATGCGGTAACAGTGAGTTTTTTGTATTTACTGATATCAAGGAAAACCTTGCCAGAAGGAACATCATCCGTTCCTTCCGTTGCTACTGCTGTTATTTCTGGAGCAGTTGTATCTACGGTGACGGTGCGGGTTACTGATGAAGCCTTTCCCGCAACATCTTTTGCTGTGATGGTAAAGATTGTCGTTCCATCGGCAATCCAGTTTGCTGGAGCTTCGTTGCCAGTATACTCACCGACAACGAAATTAATGCTCCAGTTCCTGTCTGCTGCTGCATTTCCCGGATCTGATGTTTTTTTAATCAGCGTAATGGCGGGGGAATCGCCAGCGCTGGTCCATGTATGTGTTCCGTCAGAAACGGTAATGCAGTCAAGTCCGTTTGTATCCCATGCAGTTCCGGCAAGCTGGAATCCAGCATTTGTGGTAAGTCCGCTTGCGGATACGCTCGCAACCCTGAGTTCAGGATCAGCCTTATCATAGTAGAAGTTCTTTGTAAGGGATGCGCTCTGGTTAAGTCTATCTGAAGCAGTTACTTTCAGGGTAAGAGCACCTTCTGCTTTTTCCTTAAAGTTGACTGTCGTGTTCCAGGAAGCGCCAGAAACGGTCAGGTTGCCGGAAGCAACTGTCTGACCAGCTGTGTCAGTAATGGTGAACTTTGCGTTTGTGGTATCAATACCAATACCAAGATCAGTTGCAATACCTGAAAGTGTATAGTTTCCATTTCCATCAACAACGATTGATTCGCCTTCTGCCGGTTTTGTAATGGTGATTTCCGGAGCCTGCGTATCAAAGAAGAACGGCACGCTCTTTATGACAGATTTGCCTGCCATATCAGTAGCTGTAATCGTTGCAGTAAGCAGCTGGTCCTTGTTGTTATTGGTTCTTGAGTACGGATATGTCCATGTTCCGTCATCAGCAACCTCAACCTCAACAGCAGCGGCTGTGCCCACTTTAACAGTTACATACGTATTTCCGTCAGCATTCTGTGCAATGCCGTTTGTATCAGTTGCCTTACCGCTTATCGTGAAGGAACCGGTTGCTGTATATGAAGTCTTTGAACTGTCTTCCGGAGTTGTTATTTCCAGGACAGGGTCTTTCATATCGATGTCAAACTCACGCTTAGCAGGAGTTGCAGTGCGGTTGCCTGATTTATCTTCCGCAAGAACATACAGGAACCATTTGCCTTCAGAAAGGGCACCTGCAGAAGCATTGTGGCCTTCTTCAAGTGTCTTGGTGATTGTCCATGAACTGCCGTCTGTTACTGTAAGCGAAGTATAAGCGCTCAGATCAGCCGGGGCAGAAGATGACTGCGTAAATGCGTACAGAATCTTTGTTACGCCCGCACAGGCAGAATTGTCCTGTTTATCTTTTGCCGTTCCACGGAAAATGAAGGATGAACCATACAGCGCTTCTGAACCTGTTTTGTCTGTAGCCGGATTATCAATCGTGTTGATTTCAGGAGCTGTCGTATCCTTACGGATGGTGTGGGTTACTGTTGTCGCATTCCGACCGCGTGTATCAGCTTCATTTACGACAATCGTGTAAACGCCATCTGCATAATATGGTTTTGTTTCATCAGCAGAGTTACTGAATGGAACGGTAACTTTCCAGGTGTTTGAACCGGCTGCAGTTTTTGTGAGATTTCCGAGGGATGTTCCAGAAGGTGTCCTGACCTCTGCTGTAAGTGCTTCTGCATCCGGATTTGTGTCATCTATTGCAATGGTAAGCACAACGTCGGCTTTTGCAGCCTCTGCAAGGCCAGTTACTGTAATGACAGGCTTCTTTTCATCAACCACGACGGATGTTGCAACAGGTCCTGTTGAAACAGATTCGCCGTAGCGGATTCTGTTGCCGGCAGTATCTTTTGCCGCAACATAAATCTTGTGCTCACCCTCTGCCTTACCGGTGAAGTCAATGTTGCCTGTCCAGGTACTTGCCGTGTCTGTACTGCTGTTCAGAGCAAGAGCTGTCCAGCCATTTTCATCGTCAAAAGACGGAGCTGCAGCGTTTTGTCCAAGAACCTGATACCAGACGCCTGCAAGACCTGTTCCGCTGTCAGAAGCGGTAACGGTGAGCTTGTTGTATGCGCTTTCATCAAGTTTTACCAGAGTACTCTGTACGACAGGCTCTTCAATTGACGGTTTCGTCGTGTCAACTTTGACCGAACGTGTAACAGAAGCGGTCTTTCCGGCTACATCCGTTACCGTTATGGTGAATGTCGTATTTCCGTCGGCTATGTATCTGCTGCTTGATGAATTCGTGCTGCCGACAACAAAGTCGATGCTCCAGTTATTTGAAGAAGGCAATGATGTTTTCTTTGCCAGCGAAACAGCATCGCCTGTTTCTCCAATGCCTGTCCAGGTCGTCGTTCCATCTGTCACGGAAATGCTTGCAAGTCCGTTTGTATCGTATGTCTTACCGGCAAGAGAGAAACCAGCATTTGTTGTCTTTCCGTTTGCGGTAACGCTCAGCTCTTCAAGAACCGGCTTTGCATCATCGCGAGAGAAGTGGATTGTTTGAACACCCGTCGTGTTTCCAAGTTTATCGGCAGCCAAAAGTTTAAGCGTATGGACACCCTGATCTTCAAAAGTACGGCTGAGTGACCATGAGTTTCCAACCGGAGTAATGAATGTAGTAGTTTCTACTGACGGATCTTCTCCATCAATTGTGTAGTAAATCTTATCAACTCCAATTCCTGAGTCAGATACATTTCCAGACATGTTGACTGTCTGCGAATCAAACGGCTCATTTTCAGCAGGTGAAGTGACCGTCAGAACTGGAGGTGTGTGGTCATAGCGGATGCTCTTTGTTGCGGTTGTTGTTTTATTTGCTTTGTCTGTAACAGTCAGCGTGAATGTATAGAAACCCTCTGCAAAATTGGTGTCTGTACTCCAGCTCCATGTACCTGCTACTTGCTGCCAGCAGCCTGTATTTGTATCCGTTTCTGAATCAAAGACCGTAACGGCATTACCGCCGTCTTTAGAATAGGTCAGTTTTGCTTCCTCAGCCTGACGGCCTGTTGTACGGGCAGCATCATTAGCAGCTCCTGAAAGCTGGAAACCTGCCCTGGTCATGAATGTATCAGAACTTGGCGTTGTTTCATCATTTATCAGAATTGAGGCCTGTGGATTGTCCTTATCTATGTTGAAATAGATGTCCCCTGTCTGATAGGTGTTGCCCGCTTTGTCTTCAGCCTTGATGTTGATTCTCAGCAGGTCTTCACCGGAATTATCCTGAAGGGTGATTGTCCATGCGCCAGACTGATTGGCAACATCGGTCCAGGTTTGTCCACCATCAAGAGAATAGGTGATGCCGTTCTCTTTCAAGCCGCTCAACGTATCAATGGCTGTACCTGAAATCGGTACCATATCAGAAAGAACGGCTGGATCATTGGCACTTGTATGTGCTGCAAAATTTGCAGGGTTTGCAATAGTGATTGCAGGCCTTACATTATCAATCGTGAACGTCTGAGTCTTTACATCACTTGTGCGGCCGGCGGCGTCTTTTACAGTGAACGCGAGTGTGTGTGTTCCTTCTGTCCAGCGGTTTTCAGGAATTACGGCACTGCCCGGAAATGTCCAGACCGCAGCAGCTGCTTCATTTGCATGAACGCCGGAAGAAACGTCCTGAACTTCGACAGCATCTCCGCCGTCAAACGAAACATAGACATTTTCCAGAGCCCCGGATGAGTCCCATGCTTTACCGCTGATCGTCATGTCATTGACGTTCTGGCGGATAAGCGTTGGCCAGGTTACGCTGATTTCAGGTTTTGCGTTATCAATGAAGAACGGCACTTCCGTTACAACAGATGTATGTCCTGCCGCGTCTTTAGTAAAGACAAACAGCTTGTATCCTGTCTGTTCTTTTCCTGTCATGGCAGGTGTCAGGTTGAACACTGTCGGCGTTCCGAACTTGTACCACTTTCCATTCTCAGGAACTGCGCCTTCTGTAAGGACAGAAGCAGAACCTATGCCTGTATCGGTTGTAGAATGAGCTACTCCAGCTTCATCAATACACCAGTATGATGTCTTTATTCCGCTTCCTGTATCAGTTGCATTACCCTGAATGGTGAAGCCTGTTCCGTTTTCTGCAATGGTAATGCAGTTGTCCGGTGTCGGAGAGTTCAGATTTACTTCTGGTATTGCTGTATCGACAACAACGACGCGGGTTATTGTCGTACTTGCCTCTCCTAAGGCTCCGGTAATGTTGAATGTATACGTATCATCGCGGAATGCGCCTGTTTCACTGCCAACAGGAATCTGCAGTTTCCAGCTGCCATCCACTTCATTGTAGTCAATGTCACTGCCAATCACATATCCATCAACAGGACCAACGGTACTTCCGGATGAGTTCTTGCAGGTAATGACAAGGGCATCTGATCCAAGATCACCAGCTGCTAAGAATGAACCGTTTGAACGGGATATGATTCCGGCAAGTTCTTTGTGAGTTGAGTTTTCGCTGATGGTTCCCTGTGCATAAGATTCTGAACCAGTACCAATCACTGTTTCCTTGACTACAGGAGCATCAGACTGAATCAGAAATTCTTTGTCACACGGAATTTCTGAATTGGAATTCGTCTTGAATCTGAGATGAACTTCATATGTTCCTTCTGCAAGAGGCTGTCCTTCATTTTTTGGAACAATGGAAAGATTGACAGATTCACCAACTTTCTGCTTCGTCACAGATGTCTGTGGAATCCAATCTCCGTAAGTTTCTCCATTTTTTGACCTGATCTGAACCTGGATGGAATCAAGCAGGATTGCACTGTTGTCTGTAGGTGGCTGGATTGTTGCAAACAAAGCAGTATTAACACCGATGATGCTCTGCTGAAGAGTGCTTCCAAGATTTGTCCACAGAACGGCAGCATCTGCCTGCGCCTGGTAAATGAAATCAGGATATCCTTTTCCTGTGTCTTTCATGCTGGCGATAGCCTCAGCACCCGTACCAAGACGGATAGAACGCAGATCTTCAGCGCTTATCTTGCAGCTGGAAGAGGCGGATGTTCCCTGATCCAGGCGTCCGATATCATTCATTGACGGGAACGGATTTGCCCCGTTTGGCAGGCTGTATATATCCGCCTGATGATAGACATATGTATTTGAATTGCCAGATTTATCTGTAGCAACAGCATAGAAATAACAGACCTGTCCATTCTGAACGCCCGTCAGATCTTCTGCTGCAAACCTGACAAACCAGGTATTTGTTCCTTCTGCTGTTTTAGGGCCTGCGACAACATTTCCTGAACCATTGCACAGGTATACCTTCACTGACTGAATGTCAGAAGCATCATACGCTTTTCCCTCAATATCAACCTGACTGCAGCATGTTGAAATATTGGTATCTTCATTACCGACTGGAGGCTGATCGTACTGACTTGGGGAAGTAATCAGAACAGTTGGGGCCGTGTTGTCTATCTGGAAAGAACGGGAAGCTGTAGAAGTTTTATTTGTATTATCCGCTGCAGTTACAATGATTTCGTAGTTGGAATCCTGCAATCCGGAAGATGAGTCTTTCGTATCAATGACAAGTGACCAGGTTTTTGCAGCTTTATCTACAGTTGCCTGATAGCTTTTTGGATTGAGTGATGGCTGAGATGTACTCGTAAAAGTTACGGTTACTGATTTAACCTCAAGGTCATCAGTTACAGTTCCTGACAGAGTGATGGTTTCTTTTACGACACTATCAGGTTCAGGAGTACTGATGGTTACTGTAGGTTTTGCCGTATCTACAGCAGAACCAAGACCAATTTCTGCAGGACATGCAGTGAACAAAAAGATTCCTGCAGAAAGCATGGCTGTACCAACTATTTTGCAGAATACACTTTTCTTCATACTCATATTCATATTCCCCTTAGAATAAAGCACGAATGGCAGCTCAAATTACCTGTACAATCTCTCTCCATTTGTGAACAGATTGCGCCATTATATATTATGGGGGAATATCAAAATAAAGTAAATAGATATTTTAAATATTTTAAAGAATAAGCGCTTAACTAGAGATTTCAACTTATTTAGAGATGTAATGACTGCCCATTACGAGCAGTCACCTAGAATAATGAAACGCGGATACCGCTACTCAGCTGGTACATAAGCGATTTGACATCAGTCTCCGGATCGTACTGAACGTCAGACGGAATAGACCACAGCTGGAATTCAACGTAGGAAGACACAGATGTCAGGAACGTCCTCTTTTCGAATGACGCTTTAGGGAACTCTATCTGTCCGATAAGGGCCGAAAGAATTTGCGGTTTTCCGCTCTGTGTCTGGCTGAACATTGAGAAGTTTGCACCTATGGCAAACGTTGCGCTGAGCCAGTTTGCTCCCGGACCCATGAAATAGCTGAACGGCAGCTTTCCAAGGTTTGCCAGCAGTTTGATACCGAATATATCACCACCATAATGAAGTGGCTCATGTTCAAAGCCCCTAAGGTCATGGAGCAAATCAAACTGTTCCTGTGTCATTGAGCCATACTGGAACTGCAACTTTACGTTTTCGTCAAAGAATGTCAGTCCAAGGCCCACGTCATAGAACGAAACGCCAAATACATGTCCATCAAGATACAGACCCTGGATAAACGACGGCACTTCGTACGATGATCTGTCTCCACTGCGTAAGTTGAGGGTTACAGACTTGAGGGATGTATCATCGGTCGCAATTCCAGAGAAATCCATTGACTGGTTGTAACGGCCCGTTTCGTTCGGTGAGAACAGCTTGACGACAGGGGCTGTCTTGTCTATCTGGAAGATGCACCGTGTTGCCACAGTCTCGCCAGAAGCCATGGTCGCCTTGACTATGACGTAATGCATTCCTTCAGCGAACTCAGTATTTTCAATACGATACTGCCAGTTGCCTTTTGAACTGATTTTCTCAAAAGTCTTTCCGTTATCAAAACTTATTTCTACAGAGCCGACTTTCAATGCCTTGATGCGGTTCTTTTCCGCCCTCGGCGTTTCCTTTGACTCAAGCGCAAGCTCATCTTCTTCTGAAAGCTGGAAACCGGCAGATCCGCTCATAAACGGCCTGTTGATTGCATAATCGCCCATTGTAATGCTGTCTATGGTAATCCACAGACCGACTGCCTCATACGTGACCGTCTGCGCTTCAGACCTGACGACAGTTCCGTTATCAAGTGTTGTGCGCAGATAATAGGAGTGGCTTCCGTCTGAAAGCATGTCCGGAGTAATCGGGAATTTCACATAGTGCGTTTCGCTTACATCAGCGGCCGCGAGTTCCCTCTCATCCCAGATAAGGGAAACATGCTTAATGTCATATTCT
Source organism: Candidatus Treponema caballi (assembly GCA_018066285.1). Taxonomy (GTDB): domain Bacteria; phylum Spirochaetota; class Spirochaetia; order Treponematales; family Treponemataceae; genus Treponema_I; species Treponema_I caballi. The sequence goes on along the minus strand of JAGHRS010000020.1, from coordinate 43,067 downwards.
GAAATAACTTCGCCATATACATTGAAGTTTCCGTGCAGTGTGTCTCCGTTCATCGGATACAGAAGATTAAGCTCGGCACCCGTTCCTGTACTGTCAACAGTGAAGTTACGTGCAATCCGTGTGATGTTTCCGGCCTTGTCTTCTCCAGAAATCTCAATGTTATACAAACCGTCTTCAAGAGAAGAAATGTCCAGTTCCTTACTGATGACACTGCCGGTATCAAGTTCAAGCCTTTCAAATGCTGATGGCACACTGACCGTTCCATCAAGACTGCGTATCTGGACATACAGTTTTTCAAGACTGATGTTATCTGTTGTCTGTCCGGAAAGAATCATCTTTCCTGTGGTGATGTCCGAATTATCACGAGGCAGCTCCAGAGAAATTTCCGGAGCTGTGTTATCAATGTTGATGAGGCTTGAGTAGAGGCTTTCAATGCCATAATTGTCCCAAACCTTGATGAAGACAAGATGCGTTCCGTCTTCCACAACGCGCGTGTCAAACTCGTATGACCATTCTTCCGTTCCCACAACCTGGTTCCAGGTATTTCCGTTATCTATGGAAATCAGAACCTTATCTATGCCGTTTTCATCCCATGTGGTTCCGGTAATGGAAATACGTCCATTAACCGTCTCCTCAAACGACGGCAACAGGAACGATCCTTCCGGCTCTTCATTTGATATGCGGAACGTGCGGCTTGTTTCATTACCCTGAATGCCGAACTGGTCGACGGCGTACACGGTTATTGTATGCTCATTGTCAGAAAGGGATCCACCCGGTATTGAAACTGACCAGCTGGTTCCCGCTTCAGGAAGCTTTCTGTATTCACCGTCGTCTATTTTGTACCAGATTGTTGAGTCACCATCGTCGTCAACAACGGTTCCAGAAACGGTGAAATCCGTTGTTTCCACGGAGAGCTCTTCAGGCAGCTGGATGATGACAACCGGCTTGTCTGATTCCTGATCAATGACATAGGTCTTCTGTGTATACTGCAGAACATTACCAGCTGCGTCCGTAATGATGAACGACATGTCGCTGTCGAGCGGCTGATCATGCGTTCCCACTGTTGTTGAGGCAAACGGTGTAAAAGTAAGCGGCTGTGTATAGGAAAGGTCTTCCTTTTCCAGCTGATAGAAGCCGGACACTATCTTACCGTTGTCCGTGACTTTCATGGAGAAAAGCGTCTCGCCGTTTATCACATCCCCGGGAGCAGGAACTATCGTAACGATCTCAGGCGGTGTCACATCCTTGAAGACAGAACGACGGATGAGCGTCGTACAGCCCGCGGTATCGGTAACGCGCACATCAAGCGGAACAAAGCCTTCTTCACAGGAAGCAAGGCTGACTTCCGCTACATACTCGTCCACAGCGCCTTCTGCCAGCGTCATGGAAGACCAGCGCTGCCCGTTATTCACAGAGTATTCTACAGATGAAAGACCATTTGCATCTGAGGCCTGCACTTTCAGTGTCATGCTGTTCTGAAGCCACGCCTGCTCATCCGGAGAAACAATGACTGCGGATGGAGCAGCGCTGTCAGAAAGAACTGAAACCGCTGGCTGAAGATATTCCACGCCTTCTCTGTCTGTAATGCGGATTACAGTATTTTCATATAATCCGTCTGCTGTTGTTGTCAGGTAAATGAAACTGCCTGATTTTCTGAGTGAAAGACCTTCTCCGTTTTCCACGATATCTGCCTGGAACGGAGATTTTACGTTGACGTATCCGGTAAGTTCCTTTCCGTTCTGCAGCAGATACGCGCCTTTATATTCAGGCACATCGTTCGTCCAGTACACTTTTTCGGCATCCGCAAGACCTGCTTCAGGTGCTGCTCGTACTACTGAAATGGTACCCGAGGCGTCTGCTGTCTGAGTTTTGCCAACCGTTGCAGTTACTGCGAACGTGGTGATTTCTGCTTCCATGTCCTTGAGCGGAATGAAAGCTTCGTATTCGTCCGTAAGCGTACCGTCTGCCGCCGCAATGCGTTTGACAGAGAGTTTTGCCGGAGCTGAAACGGTGCCATTCACCGTTTTTGTATAAGAAACGCCAGAAACTGCAAGACCTGAGTGTATGACAACGCGGAGCGAACCTGTCTGCTCTTTTGAGCCCGGCGGCGGCAGTTCCACAATCATGCCGGAAAGATACCGGTCGCCATCCACTGAGTCAAAGCGGACCGTAACATCTGTATCGCGCGAAAGCGTCTTCTTTGATGAAACGACTTTCGCCTTTGCATCGGTGACCTTTACTTCAACAGAAGAAGAACCTGCTGGAAGCAGGCTGTACGGAACAGCGCCCGCTTCTGCAAAAGCCATGACACCGTCACCGCCATTGGTAAGCTCAGCGCCAGCGGCTGTGAGGGACGTGAATGTAAGATCATCCTGGTAGTAGCTGGTGTAGTAGAGCTGCTCGCCTTCAATCCAGACAAACGACGGTGCGGCGGCCACAGGAATCTTCGCTTTGGGATCAGCTTCAAGGTCAGGCATTTCAAGCGGCGAGACCTTCTTCACGGGAACGGCCGCCACGCTTTGCGCGCTCGTTCCGTTCACTGCACGAAGCTCCACAATATAGATTCCCTCGCTGAAAGAGGAAGCGTTAAGCTCAAGGGAGAACGCGCCAGACTCATCCACAGAAAGGGTTTTCCAGCCCGGTAATTCCTTGCTTGCTTCCGGATCAGCCGCAGCGGCCTTTACGCTTTCCGCAGAAAGAACGCGATAATCTGCTTTTACAGCGCTGAAACTGTTCTGTCCTGTAAGAGAACCTTCAACCGTGACGTTCTTGAAACCATCCTGAACGCCAGTTGTCTTCATCTTGAACAGAGGAGCCGTATCAGGAACCTTGAACGTGAGCGGCTTTGAGCTATAGACAACCGGATTTCCGAAAGAGTCTGTTCTGTCTGTTGTTACTTTTACTGTAACCGGGGATGAAACGCCTGTCTTTCCCGTTGCTGTAAGCAGAATGCTGTTGCCTGAAAGCGCTGCACTCACAAAGCCTTCATCAGGCTCCAATTCCACAGAAGAAGCTGTTCCGCCGGTGACATAGCCGGAGACACTTTCTCCTTTCTCAAGACAGACAGTTCCATCTTCAGCAATGCCACTGTCAGAAAAGACAACAGCTTCATCAGCTCTGACTTTTGTCAGGTTCGTCTGATACAGGAAATAGTCAGCGCGTGTCTCGCGTTCGTAAATATCTGTTGCAATAACAGTGACGTGTACCGTTCCCCACGGAGCCTCACTAAGCGGAATGCTGAATGCGGATGAACCTTTCTTGCTCTTTGCATCAACCTCGCCTGCATCCTGTCCGTTGAACTGCCACTTTATGGATACAAGGCCACATCCGCTTTCCACAGTGCCATTGAGAGTCGGCGCTGTCTCAGGATGAACGGACATTCCCAGCTCATAAGAAGCCTCACCCGCTGTAATTCCAGCTCCAGCCTTATTTTTGACTGTGGTGTCCCCAAAAGCAGGAGCGGCGCCTTCTGCCGTAAATGGAACAGTCACCGTTTTTCCGGCAGTTCCGTGAATATCCACGGCATATACGTTGAGCGTGTGGACGCCGGCTGAAAGCGGTTCACTGAGCTGGTTTAAAATGTCTGTGTAGAAAACGCCTTCCGTTGCCAGAACGTGGTCGTCGCCATTCTTATCAATTGACCAGTGCAGTTCAGCAACACCGTCGTCATCAGCAATGCTTCCGCGAAGGAAAAGTTCATCTCCAATGACAGGTCCCGTTTTTGATCCGTCATATTCAGGTGACTGAAGCGTCACCACAGGCAAATCCGCTTCAAGGTCAACGCTGAGTGTGCGTTTCAGCACAGCAACGTTTCCGGCTTTATCAGTCGCGGTTATGACAAGAGACTGTTTCTTTGCTGTCTGCCCAAGAATGTTGCAATCCAGCTTCCAATACGGGTTTCCATCCGTCAGGGTAAATTCTCCTGCCTCTTTTCCAAGCTGCCAGGTAAGGGAAGTCAGTCCCATTTCATCATATACAGAACCTGCAATGGTGAATAAGCCGTTTACGCTTTCATCTTCAGCAGGAGAATACACTGCTATTTCAGGATTGGTATTATCAACAAAGAAAAGGAATGAGCTTATCCCTTCCGTTCCCTGATTATCCACCGCCTTGAACCAGCAGACCTGGGGCCCGTCAGACAGCTTACGCGTATCAATGGTCAGGTTGAAACTGTACTCCTGTGTTTTTTTTGCATATGACACTTTCAACGGAGTAACTTCTTCATCGTCATTAAGGAAATAAGAAAGGGATTTTATGCCGTTTCCATCAGAAATCAGGCCCGAAAACTTCACTTTACCGGAAACCAGCATGCCAAGATTGTGGCTGCTGACTTCTGTAAGCGGCTGATTCCTGTCCAGATGCCATTCCGTACGTACTGATTCGCCCCGGAGACCGTTCACATCAACGCCATAAGCCTCTACAGAATGCTTTCCTTCAGCAAGGCCGGTCGTATCAAGAAAATATGACCAGAACTCCTTTCCTTCAGCACGGATTGGATGGTCTGCATCGTCATCGAGAATGAGTTCAATATACTTGACGGCATCATCATCAACACACGTTCCGACAATGTTCAGATTACCTGGAACGCGCATGTTCATACTGGGGTTTGTTATGCCTGTAACAGGAAGGTCTGAATCAGGATCTATCCAGACATTATACGGACCGGCAACAGTTACATTACCGCCCTGATCTTCAGCTGTTATGACAAAGTTATATTTACCGGCCTTTTTTTCCTCAAGGGAAAATTCTTCCTGCCAGCTTTCCTGTTTCTCAAGCAGTTTCTCGTCAGATTCCTTGTTGCCACCAGCATACAAAGAAGCAACAGAGAACAAAATTAAAAGTAGTTGTGCCTTCCACTTTCTCATCTGTTTTCCTCTATATATGAAAAAATCACAAAAAAACTATTATTTCTGCAAATAATCCAAACTCTCCAATATTATTATTGTCATCTTTTACAAGAAAGTAAAGACCATTTGAGAAAAAAAGCACAATCTTTGAATGATTATGCGTAAAAAAGAGGAAATTGAGGCTGTTTTTTCTGGTTTTAGCGGATGATGAGTGAAATCAGGCGGTCAAGATCATCGCGATTGAAGTAGTCAATCTGGATGGAACCCTTGTCGAAATCACCCTTGAGCGTGACCTTTGTACCAAGAACGCCGATAAGCTGCTCTTCAAGAGCGGCGTAATCCGGGTTCCGGGCTGGTTCCGGCTTTGCAGGCTTTTTGGCCGCGGCTCCATCCCCTTTCGGCTGGTTCAGTTCCGCAGCCTGACGCTCGGCTTCACGTACGGACAGTGCCTGTCCTACAATGCGGCCGAACAGGATGCGCTGATCCTGGGTGTTCTCAACAGAAAGCAGGGCGCGTGCATGTCCGGCAGTGATTTTGTCGTCCGCAAGCGCTGACTGCATATCCTCAGGCAGTTTCAGCAGGCGCAGAGCATTCGCTACCGTAGAGCGGTTCTTGCCAACGCGTTTTGCAACCTCATCCTGAGTGATGTTGCTCATTTCCATGAGCTTTTTATAAGCGAGCGCCTCTTCAAGCGCATTCAGGTCTTCACGCTGAATGTTCTCAATAAGGGCTACCTCAAGCTTTTTCGTTTCGGTGAACTTCTGGATGCGTACAGGAATTTCCTTGAGACCGGCGAGTTTTGCGGCACGGGTACGGCGCTCACCTGCAATGATGTAATAGTCGCCTTTTCCTGTCTCTTCTACGAGCGGCGGCTGAAGAATGCCATGTTCCTTGATGGAGTCTGCAAGTTCCTGAAGGGCGTCCTTGTCAAATTCCTTTCTTGGCTGATGTGGATTAGGCTTCAGTAAATCAACGGAAACCTTGATTTCTCCACCAGCAGCAGCTTCTGTCGCGCCTGCCGGAGCAGCTTTCTTTCCAGTTGCGAGCGCAGAATCGACTTCTGCCTCAGCTTCACCCATGAGGGCGCCTAAGCCCTTTCCGAGACCAAATGATGCTTTAGCCACGTGCAATTACCTCTTTAGCAAGACTTTCGTAGCTGCGTGCGCCCTGACAAGCCGGATCATAGTTGCAGATCGGCGTTCCGTGAGAAGGAGCTTCTGAAAGGCGGACGTTACGCGGGATGATTGTGTTGAACACAATATCCTTGAAATATGATTTAACCTGAAGGACAACATCCTGAGCGAGACGGGTTCGGGAATCGTACATGGTGAAGAAGATTCCGCCAATCTTCAGGTCCGGGTTCAGTGTTTTCTGGACTGTCTTTACAGTCTGGAGCAGGAGCGAAATACCTTCAAGGGCGAAGTACTCGCACTGCAGCGGGATGAAGACTTCGTCTGCCGCAACAAGGCCGTTCAGCGTAAGGACACCGAGGGAAGGCGGGCAGTCAATGAGGATGTAGTCGTAGCGGTCTTTAAGGGGTGTAAGGCATTTTTTCAGGAAGTACTCTTTCTCATCCTGGTCAACGAGCTCAATTGCGGCACCTGAAAGCTGGATGTTCGCTGCAATTGCATCAAGATTCTTTACTGCTGAATGACGGATACACTCATCCGCAGTCACCTGATCTGCCATCAGTTCATAAATGGTCGGCTTGTCTTTTGAGACACCGACACCTGATGACATATTGCCCTGAGAGTCAAAATCAACAAGCAGGACTTTCTTTCCCTGCAGTGCCATGTACGCACCGATGTTGATTGCTGAAGTGGTTTTACCGACACCACCCTTCTGATTTACGAAAACACAAATCTTTCCCATATTGACTAATATATCATTTTTTTGTGTTTGCGTATATATTGATTTATATCAAGGATTTTTATGAACGTTCCCTGCACTACAGACGCCATAGTGGGCGCAACTTTTTCAAAGCCGTCAGATACGGCATTCGCGGATAAGCTCAAGCTGCGTAAAACCAGCGCAGATTCATTTTCTGCGGATTATTTCAAAGGCCCGAAGGCATTCAGGGATGAGTGGGAAATCGCAAAAGTTGATGCATTTCTCACGGATGCAGAAAAGCAGTTCCATGCCATCACGATTGAAACAGCGGAAAAGACCATTACCGTCCTGACAAGCCGGAAAGGCAAGACAACCGTGCTCGTGAAAGGCAGAAAGACAGCATCCGCCTCGCCTGCGACCGCGTTCACAAAAGCCCCGCACAACCGCGTGAAAAACTACATCCTTCCAGAAGGCGAAAGCGTTCCGTTCCTGGTGAAGCTCGGCGTCATGACCGCTGAGGGAAAGGTGCACGCCCAGAAATACGACAAGTTCCGCCAGATAAACCGCTTTCTTGAGTTCGTGGATGACATCCTTTCAGACATTGTGGATGCGCACGAGGACGCTTTCCCCGGAACGCCGCTCCGCATCATCGATTTCGGCTGCGGAAAGTCGTATCTGACGTTCGCCGTCTATCATTACCTTGTCGTAAAAAAAGGCATTCAGGCAGAGATTTTCGGCCTGGATTTGAAAAAGGACGTTATTGAAGCCTGTGCAAAACTCGCCGCCGCCTGTGGATATGACGGATTGCGCTTTGCGTGCGGCGACATCGCTGATTACCGCGCGGAAAACGCCGGCCAGGGCGCGCCGCTTGACCTCGTGATTACGCTCCACGCCTGTGACACCGCCACCGATTATGCGCTTGCATTCGCTGTTGAGCATGGCGCCCGTGCAATCCTTTCTGTGCCATGCTGCCAGCACGAACTGAATACCGCGCTCGGCCGCACCGCCCCGGACGAAGCACTGAATCCGCTGCTCAAGTACGGCATCGTGAAGGAACGCTTTTCCGCACTGGCCACCGACGTCATCCGCGCAGAGACGCTTTCCGCGCACGGCTACAAGACGCAGCTCCTCGAGTTCATCGACATGGAGCACACGCCCAAGAACATCCTGATCCGCGCCGTAAAGCGGGAAGACAGCGGTTCGCTCACCACAGGCGCGGATGCATTGAAGAGCGCGCTCGGCGTCGAGCTCACGCTGGAACGCCTGCTCAGGCAGTAAACGGGGCGCTGGTTTTTTCTGGAGGCAGCATGAAGACACTGTTCAACGACGGCTGGCAGTTCACAAAGATTCATCTTGAAAGCGCAGACGCGCCCCTCCCTGAAGAAAGCGCCCTGCTCTCCATCCCTGATGAACAGTTCACGCCCGTCACCATTCCGCACGACTGGCTCATCTGGAACACACACGACTTATACGAAAACTCAATCGGCATATACAGAAAAAACTTCCTGAAAAACCCGGCCAGTTCAGCTTCTGCAAGCTCAACAAGCGCATCCACAGACAGGACGCTGTTCCGCTTTGAGGGCGTGTACATGGACACATCCATGTATATAAACGGCGAAAAGGCGTTCGAATGGAAATACGGATACACGACGTTCGAAGTGGATGCAACGCCGTTCCTGAAAGATGGCAGAAACAGCATCACCGTCATTTCCGTGTACCGCTCGCCAAACACGCGCTGGTACTCGGGCGCCGGCATCTACCGTGATGTCTGGCGGATTGATGTGCCTGACACGCATCTTGTGTCAGACGGCGTTTACTTCAGCTCAGAGAAGAACGCTGACGGCAGCTGGTCCGCCAGAATAAGCGCAGAAGCGTGCTGGAAACCAACAGTGAGCGGTACGGCTCACCAGGCAAATCCGCTTTTACCAGACAAACAGGCGCTCGTCCGCTTTTCGCTCGCGGATGAGGCGGGGACAGTCGTCGCCGAAACATCGCGTCCGGTAACGCTCACCGCGCTTGCAACAGCCGACCCGTACTGGTACCTGGACCCCGCCGGAGCTTCCGTCGCAGAGGCCGTATTTCACTTGAGCGATGTACGCGAATGGGACGTGATCGCGCCGCATCTATACACGCTGACGACTGAGCTTTTTGAATGCAACGGCAACACATCCGCTTACGACAATGTATCGGCAGACAAGGCATCATCCACTTGTAAGGCATGCGGCCGCCTGCTCGACAGCTGCGTCCAGAAAGTCGGCTTCCGCACCATCCGCTTTGACAGCGACGAAGGCTTTTTCCTTAACGGCCGACACGTGAAAATAAACGGCGCGTGCATGCACCACGACCTGGGCGCTTTGGGAGCCGCGTTCAACCTGACGGCGCTCAGAAGGCAGTTCATCAAGCTGCGTGACATGGGCGTAAATGCAATCCGACTTTCACACAATCCGCCTTCTCCTGCCCTCATGGAACTTGCAGATGAGATGGGCATGCTCATCGACAGTGAGTGCTTTGACATGTGGGAAAAATCCAAGACAACGTACGATTACGCGCGCTTTTTCCCCGACTGGCATGCGCGCGATGTTGCCAGCTGGATTCGGCGCGACAGAAATCATCCGTCGCTCATCATGTGGAGCATTGGAAACGAGATTTATGATACGCATCAGGGTAACGGATACGCAATCACAAAAGAGCTGACCGCTCTGGTGCACAGGCACGACCCTGCGAAAAACGCACCGGTCACCATCGCCTCAAACTACATGGAATGGCAGGGAGCGCAATCATGCGCAGAACTCGTTGATATTGCTGGCTATAACTACGGCGAGCGGCTCTATCAGGGACATCACATGTCCCACCAAAACTGGCGGCTCTACGGCAGCGAAACAAGCGCAACCGTGCAATCCCGCGGCATCTATCACTTCCCGGCAGACTTCCGGACGCTCACACATGATGACTCACAGTGCTCATCGCTCGGAAACTGCTCGGTAAACTGGGGAAGCGCAAACGCAGCGGACACGGTTATCCGCGACAGGAACACGCCGTTCAGTGCAGGTCAGTTCATCTGGACGGGATGGGATTACATCGGCGAGCCGACGCCCTATTTCACGAAAAACTCGTTCTTCGGCCAGATAGACACTGCTGGATTTAAGAAAGACACGTATTTTCAGTATCAGGCTGAGTGGACGGATTACCGTGCGCATCCGATGGTACATCTGCTGCCGTACTGGGATTTCAACATCGGTCAGCTGATTGATATCCGCGCCTACACAAACGCGCCGCAGGTCGAGTTGCTTTTCAACGGAACTTCATGCGGCGTCCAGAGAATTGATCACGCACACGGAACAAAGCTTGCAGGCGAATGGCAGCTGCCTTTTGCGCCGGGCACCATTACAGCAATTGCGCGTGACGAAAGCGACGCTGAACTGGCGCGCGAAAGCCGTACCACTCCCGGAGATCCGGCGCGTCTTGTCGTAAAACTGGACAAGCCGCATTTTGAAGGCCCGCGCAACCTCATTTTCGCTGAGATTCACGCTGTGGATAAAGCGGGTAACCCTGTGGATAACGCCCGGAACCGCGTCACCGTCTCCGTTTCAGGCGCGCGCCTCGAAGGCCTTGATAACGGCGACAGCACAGACTACGAGCAGTACAAGACAAACACGCGCCGGCTTTTCAGCAACGCGCTCATCGCCATACTCTCGCCAGACCCCAACGCCCAAGACGTGCCCGTTACGCTGACCGTCACGTCACCCGGGCTGGAAGGCGCGACGTGTCTGCTGAATACGCTTTCCGAAGCTGCATCCGCAAATCAGGCACCAGACACTTTCAAGGCATCGGGCGCGAGCGAAGAAGTTCCCGTGCGGAAGATTGAGCTCACCTGCAGTGGTGCCCACGCGCTCAGTCCCGAAAACCGCGAAGTCGTCGTAACAGCGCACATCCTTCCTGAAAACGCGACGTACCACGCCCTCAAGTTCGAGGCTGTACGCCTGGAAGGCATCGCATCACGTGCAGCCGCGCTCACCCCGCTGGCCCCCACTGCTGGCGACGCTGTCCGCGTGACCGCGCGCCAGGACGGCGAATTCCGCCTGCGCTGCTCATGCGACAACGGCACGGGCATTCCGGAAATCATCTCCGAGCTGGAGTTCTCCGTCAGCGACATGGGAAACGCCTGCCTTAATCCATACGAGTTCATATCCGCGTGCGAGAAAAGCGCCTCACTGAACGAATGCAAGCTGAGTTTTCAGGGCGGCGTTTACGTACCTGAAGGACGCAACTGGATCAGCTTTGAAAACGTCGATTTCGGCACTGAAGGAAGCGACACGTTCACCATCCCCATCTTCTCGTTCGATACAACCATGACGCTCGGCATCTGGGATGGCAACCCCGACAGCGGCGGCCGGCTCCTCATGCAGGCAGAATACAACTCGCCGTCGTGGTACAACCACTACCAGAGCAACACATGGACGCTTCCGCGCCGCCTGACAGGCATTCACGACCTGTACATCCTGACCGACACCAACCGCTTCTCAATCCAGGGCTTCCAGTTCGAGCACAGTCGGAAAGCGTTCAGCGCTCTTTCAGCGCCCGACGCTGACAGCATCACCGGCGACACTTTCACGCGGGAAAGCGACCGTATCTCAGGCATAGGCAACAACGTCTCGCTCGAGTTCCGTGACATGGATTTCGGCACAGACAGCATCCACGGCATCCGTATAAAAGGGCGCGCAGTCAACGGCACCAACACCGTGCACATCCTGTTCGTGAAAGACGATACTCAGGAAGCAGACGCGCTCCCCGCAAACGCCGCGCAACCGGTAGAAATGCGCACGGCAGTCGAGATTCCGGCTACAGAGGAAGTTACCGAACACTCGTTCGGCTTGGATGTACCAGTGCACGGGAAATGCAGAGTCGTCTTCGTGTTCCTGCCCGGCAGCTGCTTCGATTTTGAAGGATTCCAGTTCGAGAAATAAGCGGATAATCCAAAGGGGCGCCTGCCCGTCGTAACAGAGAAGAGATAATCTCTTCTCTGTTACTTAACGAGTTTGTTTGCACAAACTCGCAATGCTTCTTGAAGGGGCGCCTGCCCCTCGTTCCGAAGTCCTCACTCGCATCCGCTCGCTCCGGTCTTCTCCACTGCCCCCTCTAGCGGGAGCTCAGCGCCCCCGCAACGCCCCGCCATCGCCCGAAAAATGCTTTTTGAAAGCCGGTCCCCTTTCCGGCCAATTTCGCCAAAAAGGGGACCATATTGCGAAAAAATAAGTGTTTTTTGCGCGGCACAGTGCAATACGCCCGTCAACAATGCCTGATTGACAGCAACCGTCCATCCCGGTCCTATAACACACCTTGGACGGTCGCTTTTTTGTTTTTTTTCCCAGACAACCGTCCAACACATTGTAAACAGCTGAAACGGACGGTCGTTTTTAGATAAACTCCCTTACATTTCTACTAAAAATGATCAAATCGCTTTGCAACGACCGTCCAAAATAGCTTTTTCCGCCCCCTTGGACGGTCAGCCCACCTCTCTATCCCCTTTTTCGACCGTCCATCCTGCCCTCTACGAATAAGTTGGACGGTTCTCTCCATTTCAGCCTGTCAGATGACCGTCCAACCCGTACAAATAAGGCCATCCGGACGGTCTTACTCGCGCACTTCCCACCCGTCAACAATGCGCATCCCGCCCACGCATCCCCATCCTTCCAACATTGTGCTACAATGCATATATGACCAACTCAGACAGATTCAACCGAAAGACCTTATCCGTTTTCCTTTCGTACTATAAACCGCACTGGAAGCTGTTCGCAGGCGACATGTTCTGCGCGTTCATCGTTGCGGCAATCGACACCGCCTTCCCGATGATGAGCCGTTACACGCTCAACACGCTCATCCCTGACATGCAGCCCCGCCCGCTGTTCATCATGATTGCGTGCATGGTACTCATGTATGTCCTCCACGCAGTCTCGAACTGGTTCATCGGGTACTGGGGCCACATTTTTGGTACCCGCGTTGAAGCGGATATGCGGCGCGACCTGTTCACGCACATAGAGGAAGAGTCGTTCAGCTTTTTCGACCAGCACCGTACCGGCCACCTGATGTCGCGCGTCACGACCGATCTCTTTGAAGTGACTGAGCTGGCCCATCACGGCCCCGAAGACCTGCTGCTTTCCATCCTGATTCTGGCAGGCTCTTTTACCATGCTCTTTTCCATCCGCTGGGAACTGGCGCTCGTCGTCATCATCTACATCCCCATCTGCATCCTGATTGTCATGCAATCCAGGCGGGCAATGAACTCCACATCCCGCAAGGTCAAAGAACGCACGGCGGATATAAATGCGACGCTCGAATCAAGCATTTCAGGCGTGCGCGTCACCCAGGCTTTTACAAACGAGGAGTACGAGATAAACCGCTTCAACGCGAACAACGAAGCGTACAAAGGCGCACGCGGCCTTTTCTACAAGGCAATGGCGCTGTTCCATTCCAAGCTGGAACTTGGCCTTCACCTGCTGGACGTCATCGTGCTCGCTCTCGGCGGCTGGTTCATCATGCAGGGCACCATGACCGTGGCAGACCTTGTCGCAGCACAGCTGTTCGTTGCCGCTTTCCAGGGGCCGATCCGCCGCCTGTCGAACTTTGTCGAGCAGTTTACCACCGGCATGGCTGGCTTCAACCGCTTCCTTGAACTTATGCGCACACATAGCGAAATCCCTGAGCTGCCGGATGCCCCGGACCTTGCCACTGTTAAAGGCGACATCAGCTACCGCGACGTAACGTTCGCCTACAACGAAAACGCGCCTGTCCTTTCTCACGTCAATCTTGAAATAAAAGCCGGCCAGACCGTCGCGCTCGCAGGCCCTTCAGGTGCCGGAAAGACGACAATCTGCCACCTGCTGCCGCGCTTCTACCAGCTTACGGAAGGCGCAATCACCATTGACGGCACCGACATTTCAAAAGTCAGCCTAGCGTCACTCCGCCGCCAGATAGGCATCGTACAGCAGGATGTGTTCCTGTTCGCAGGCACCATCCGCGAGAACATAGCGTACGGCTGCCCAGACGCGACCCTTGAGCAGGTCGTTGAGGCCGCAAAACGCGCTGAGATTCACGAAGACATAATGAAGATGAAAGACGGCTACGACACTGTTGTGGGTGAGCGCGGCGTAAAGCTTTCGGGCGGCCAGAAGCAGCGCGTCTCAATTGCACGCACCTTCCTGAAAAACCCGCCTATCCTTATCCTGGATGAAGCGACAAGCGCTCTGGACACGGCGACTGAGCTAAAGATACAGCACTCGTTTGACGAGCTGTCAAAAGGCCGCACGACGCTCGTGATAGCGCACCGGCTCTCGACCATAAAGAATGCGGATAAGATTGCCGTCGTTACAGAAAACGGCATTGAAGAAGCGGGAACGCACGACGAACTTATGGAAAAGGGCGGACTGTATAAAGAATTATACACCGCCCAGTACGCCGCGCGCTGATCTGATTACAGGAAAATAATTCCCAGGATGCCTGCAGGAACCAGGTAGCAGGCGAACCAGCCGAGCTTTCCCTTGTTGACGAGTTTCATCAGGAACTTGAGGGCGAACAGGCCTGAGACAAAGGCAGCCACACATCCGCAGATGATTGGCAGGGCGCCAACTGATGAAGCAACTTCGCCAAGGTTTTTAGCTTCAAGGATGAAAGCGCCAAGAATAGCTGGAATTGACAGGATGAAGCTGAACTCACCAGCTGTCGTCCGGTCAATGCCCGCGAACAGAGAGGCTGAAATCGTGATGCCTGAACGGGAAATACCAGGCAGCGTTCCTATTCCCTGAGCAAGACCAACAAGAAGGCCTTTTTTAGCGTTTACCTGAACATCCGTGCCTTCAACTTTCTCAAGACGGGCTCCGTACAGACTGGATGAAACAAGCAGAACAGCTGTCACCAGGAAGCCGACACACACAACCTTGAGCGGCATTTCTGGCAGCAGTTTCTCAACAAGAATGCCGAGAACTCCGGTAACGACTGTACCAAGAATAACGGCTACAATCATCTTCAGAAGAGGCACATCCTCGCTCTTTGACTTTCTGCCAATCCAGCGGAACAGTGCGCCAAAAAGGGCTGCAATCTTCTTCCAGAAGAAAAGCACGACAGCAAGAAGCGTTGCAAGATGCAGCATGACATCAAAAATAAGAGGAAGCTCATCAAGACCGAACAGATTCTGAACGATAGCAAGATGACCTGAACTTGAAATTGGAAGGAATTCGGCAATTCCCTGAAGAATGCCGAGTAAAACACTTTGTAAAATCGTCATACCATGAATATAGCATAAGTTTTTCTCATGTGAAAGAAAATATTCGTTGAAAAGTGATACTTTTGGAAGTATTCTTAAAGTGTTATGAAACGATTGTTCCTTCGTCTGCTGGTCCTGAGCTTAGTCACACTTCTGCCAGCAAATCCATCATTCACAGCTGCCGAGCAAAAGGCCCTTGATGACCTTTTTGAATACCGTACCTACATCACAACATTATCCAGTAAAGATGCAATAGCTGGTCTTGATTCCTACCGGAGCCAGAATTTCTCAGCCTCCAAGACTGCAGGCTTCAGTGAAGAAGCAAAACTCGTCCTTGATGCTTTTGTTGATCTTGAAAAACTTGTCTACATCCAGACAGATAACAGCGAAGATCCATCCATCAAACAGATTGCTGACACACACTACGAAAAACTCCAGGCCTGGATAGATGCACATCCGTCTGAAACACCAAATAAATGGACATGGTGTGCTGCTGCAGAAGCATTCAACTGGTCACTGGCTTACCTTCCGATGACGCAGATTCTGACTAAAGGACTTCTTCCAAAACAGTATTACCAGAACGCCATTGATATGGATCCGGAGCTCACCTATGCACTCTGTGGACTTGGTCAGTGGCTCTATTTTGCTCCTGCAGTAGGTGGAGGAGGCGGCAATAAAAACTCACGCGCCACACTCGAGAAAGCTGTTAAAGCTGCAAAAACAGATGCGGATAAGTTCATTGCACATTTGTATTACTCGCAGATTCTTTATCAGATGAACGATAAATCCGGTGCTTCAAAAGAACTTGATGCAGCCGATGCCATCCAGCCGGGAAGCAAACGTCTCGCACGATTCAGACAGGTAAATGCCAAAGGGATGAGCTGGTTTGAGTTCTCCCGGGATTTTGAGAAGAACAGGAAGAAACTCGGTGAACCGCTTGTAAATTAATTTTGCAACGTTTACTATAGGTATATCCTTAAGGAGTTTTACCATGACACTCGAAGAAAAAGTTAAAAACGCACTCGATGATATGCGTCCACAGCTTCAGGCTGATGGTGGCGATCTCGAATTCATCAGACTCGAAGAAGGCGGCAAAGTCCACGTTAAGCTGACTGGCGCGTGTGGCAACTGCCCGATGGCAACAATGACCCTGAAGATGGGTGTTGAGCGCTATCTGAAAGATAATCTTCCGGAAGTTACAGAAGTCGTTCAGGATTTCTAATGCCACTTCCCTTTCTGCCTGTCTGCCGCGCCGACATGGATGAACGCGGCTGGCAGGAGCTCGATTTCGTTTTTGTTTCAGGCGACGCGTACGTAGATCATCCGTCTTTTGCCGCCGCCCTTCTTGGCCGCTGGCTCGAAATGCACGGCTACAAAGTCGGTATCATCGCACAGCCAGACTGGCACACAACAGACGCGTTCACCGTTTTGGGCCGCCCTCGGCTCGCTTTCCTGGTGAGCGCCGGCGCCATGGATTCCATGGTGTCAAACTATACAGCAAACAACAAACCACGTTCCTCTGATGCATACGCTCACGGCGGCGAAAGCGGCCATCGTCCTGACAGAGCGCTCATCGCGTATACGGCAAAAATCCGCGAGGCATATAAAGGCGTTCCCGTCCTGATTGGCGGCATTGAGGCGTCACTCAGACGGATGGCGCACTACGACTATTGGTCAAACACCGTCCGCCGCTCCATTCTGCTTGATAGCAAGGCAGACATCCTCATGTACGGTATGGGCGAGCACAGCATTCTGGAGCTTGCCGCGCGCCTCAAAGAAATGGCAGACGCGCTTCCTGAGGGCCAGTACCTCACATCAAAAGACGCCGCCTCCATTCACGGAGTGCGCGGCACCTGCTGGCGCACCGGACGCGCCGCCGACCTTCCGGACGCTTCCAAGGCATGCGTGCGCCTCCCTTCCTACGAGGCAGTCTCCGCCCAAACTGATGAAGGCCGCGCTGCCTACGCCGAGTCATACCTCTTGCAGGAAGCGAACACCGACGCCATCAGCGCGCACATTTTGATAGAGCAGACAGAGCAGCGCTTCGTCGTTCAGGAGCCGCCCGCCCTTCCGCTTACCACAGAGGAAATGGACGCCGTTCACGAAATGGCGTACACCCGCCGCTGGCACCCGATGTACGACAAGCCCGCTGCAAACGGACAGACCGGCGTCCCCGGCCTTGCTGAAGTACAGTTCTCGCTCACCAGCTGCAGGGGATGCTTTGGCGCATGCTCGTTCTGCGCAATCACCTTTCATCAGGGAAAACGCATTCAGACACGCAGCGCTGACTCGCTCGTAAAAGAGGCCGAAAAGCTCTCACATCTGCCCGATTTCAAGGGCTACATTCACGACGTGGGCGGGCCGACAGCCAACTTCCGCCATGACGCGTGCAAGAAACAGGCGACAAAGGGCGCGTGCACCGACCGGGAATGTCTTGGCGCTAATCCGTGCCCCGCAGTGCAGGTCGACCACACTGAATACCTGGGCATCCTCCGGCGCATCCGCAAGATTCCGGGCGTTAAGAAAGTGTTCGTCAGAAGCGGCATCCGCTTTGACTACCTGATGCTCGACAAGGATAAGACATTCTTCCGTGAACTGTGCGAGCACCACATATCAGGCCAGCTGAAAGTCGCCCCGGAGCACGTTTCCGACAGCGTCTTAAAGCTCGTCCGTAAAAGCAGCCACAAGGTCTACGAGGATTTTGCCGCAGAGTACGCGAAAATCAACCGTGAACTCGGCATGAAACAGTATCTGGTGCCGTACTACATCGCAGGCCTTCCGGGTGCAGGGCTCGATGAAGCGATTGAGGTGGCGCTCTATCTGAAAAAAACGGGCTTTGTCCCCGATCAGGTGCAGGATTTCTATCCGACACCGGGCAATCTCGCCACCTGCATGTATTACACGGGATTAAACCCGCACGAACGCGACGCGGATGGCCGGATGAAAGCAATCTACGTTCCACGCGGCGCACACGAGCGGCGGCTTCAGCGAGCACTCCTGCAGTTCAACAAGCCGGATAACCGTAAGCTCGTCGTCGAAGCTCTCGAAAAAGCGGGCCGCCGCGATCTGCTCAAAAAGCTGCTCTAGCTGGATGCGCGGTCTACGCTTTCATAAAGC
Organism: Candidatus Treponema caballi; assembly: GCA_018066285.1. Taxonomy (GTDB): domain Bacteria; phylum Spirochaetota; class Spirochaetia; order Treponematales; family Treponemataceae; genus Treponema_I; species Treponema_I caballi. Next base: position 25,016 of record JAGHRS010000020.1, on the reverse strand, counting down.
ATGTTGCACAAATCCGTGCTTTACCCGCTTTCAAGGCGCGACAGTTGCCGAAATCGCATTTTTTAAGTATCTTTAGCACATCCACAACCTCAGTTTTCATTTATAAGGAAGGTTTGCATGACAATTTCACAGGATAAAGTCGTTTCAATCGACTACACACTCAAGGATAACAAGGGCAACGTAATTGATACATCAGCCAACTCTGGCCCACTCGAATACCTGCACGGACACGGAATGCTCATCACCGGCATGGAAAAAGGCCTCGAAGGCAAGCAGCCAGGCGATTCATTCCAGATTACCATCCCGCCGGAAGAAGGCTACGGAAAGTTTGACCCTAACCTGGTCGTAAAAGTTGCACGCGATCAGTTTGACACTGACACAGAAATTGAACCGGGAATGTGTTTCCAGGCTTCTGACGGCCGCATCGTTACTGTTAAAGAAGTAACAGACAAAGAAATTACCATTGATGCAAACCACGAACTTGCTGATAAAACTCTGTTCTTCGATGTAAAAGTCGTTTCTGTCCGCGACGCAACTCCGGAAGAGCTTGCTCCTAAATCAGGCTGCGGTGGCGGATGTGGAGGCTGTGGCGGAAGCTGCGGCAGTTGCGGTGGCGGCTGCGGAGGCTGCTAATCTGCAGAAAAGACCGGGAAGGGCTGTTAAGACCTGAACGCGGCAATTTCACCCGCGATGTCTTCAGGCGTCTTCCCGCTTACATTGACCGTCATACTGCATAAAGTTTCGTACGCTTTGGTGCGGCGGCGGTAAAAAGCATTGAAAATGGCACGAACATCCTGCTCACCCGCAGGATGTTCTTTTTGTATATACGCAGGCAGGCTGCCTGTCTCACGAGCCTCAACCAGAATGCGGTCACAGGCTGTCTTTTCATCAATACACAGATACACTAACCGGCAGCCGGCAGCCCTCAGTTCAGCGAGCGCTTCTTCGTTATCGCAAATCCCGCCGCCTGTCGCAATGACCGCAGATGCTACCTCCTGCTCAAGAACAGCGCGGCACGCTGCAGCTTCAGCTTTCATGAACGCTTCCTTTCCCTGAGAAGCGTACAACTCGCGAAAGGACATACCGCTCATCCGTTCGATTTCATCATCTATGTCAAAAAAAGGCACACCAGTCACATCCGCAAGAGCTTTTCCCACGGTTGATTTACCGCAATGCTTTATCCCCATCAGAACTATCATGGATGAAAGTATATCATTTTTTTCTTGTCGGTGCATATCGTTTACAGTATGATAAAAGCATGAGCGCACTTTCTGCAATCGGCATCTGCTTTGTCCCGCTGCTTGTTATGGCAGCACTTTTTCTTCTCACCATGAAAAACCTGAAGCCTCTTCAGGTTCTGTTTGCTTTTCTTTCAGGACTTCTTGCACTCATCCCCATAGCAACAATACAGTATTATGCCGTAAAACTGCCTTTTCTTGATACAAACACCCTACTCAACATGGTGCTTGTAGCCTTTGTGCTCAACGGATTCATAGAAGAAGGCCTGAAATCCGCATCCATGCTGCTCATTCCATGGAAAAAAGCAGATGTCTCTTCTTTTACTGCTGCCGCCATTCTTCAGGGATTCGCGCTCGGCTCTTTTGAAGCTGTCATTTATCTGATTACAGGAACGCAGGATATCAGCCTGAGACTCGCCACAGCCGCCGTCATTCACGCACTGTGCGCAGGCCTTTCCGGTCTTTTCATCTGGACCGCGCACCAGAAACAGACACGGATCCGCCCGCTGATTACAGCAATTCTCGTTCATGGCATCTACAATTACTTCGCTGGCTCCACACAGTTCTGGTGGCTTTCGATAATCACCATCCTCTACGCCGCAATCCGCCTGCGCTTCTTCTATATGCAGATAAAAAATCCTGATGGAACAGATTCCGATTGACAAGTTTAGAGATTCGTTATATCATACCGTCAATTACGACGCGGGGTAGAGCAGTTGGCAGCTCGTCGGGCTCATAACCCGGAGGCCGTTGGTTCAAGTCCAACCCCCGCTATAACATGAAGACTTCAGATAACTTCTGAAGTCTTTTTTTATGTCTTCATCTACAAAACATACTGATAAAGTTTGCGGCGGGGGTTGGACTTGAACGTGAGGAGCGCTTTGTGGATGCGAGCAGTGCGCAGCGTTCACAAAGAAAAAGCGCACAGTCTGCAGCGTCTGCCTTGCTGACCCTCAGTCTCTTATCAGTACATCAAACGCAGGCTTCGGCTTTCCTTCCCTGTCGAACAGGAGCGGCGCGTCTGTGCGGCCTGGAGAAGGGAAATTGTTCTTCCAGGTAAAGCGGTCGCTTGTGCCCCACAGCACAACATCTTTCAGATAGCCCTTACCTGCTTCTTTCCTGAAACAGTCAAAAAGCGCACGGTACCGCTCCGCCTGCTCCTCCAGGAAATCGGCCGTGTACTCGCGGCGCGGATCCGGGTTTGAAAAGTCTTTGTCTATGTACGCGCTCACTTCCATCTCCGTCACGATGACGTTAAGGCCGAGGCTTCCGTACAGCTCAATCGTCTCCTCAATCTCGCTGACAGGCGGATTCGTAATGTTTATGTGCATCTGTAAGCCAACCGTGTCGACCGGTACGCCACGGGAAAGCATACCTTTCACAAGCTCATACATGCCGCGCCGCTTTCCTTCGCTCATCTCAAGATTGTAGTCGTTTATGACAAGGCTCGCTTTCGGGAACGCTTCCTTTGCCCAGAAAAACGCTTTATCCACATACTCCGGCCCAAGAATGTCGAACCACTTGGACTGGTCAGATCCATCACGCAGACAGAACTTCTTGTCGGATATACACTCGTTCACAACGTCAACGGAGCACACGTCATTTCCGTAGCGTTCACCGACCGCGAAAATGTATTTTTTAAGACGTTCCTCAAGCACCTCTTTGCTTACCTTGTTTCCCGCCTCATCCTCGAAAATCCATTCAGGTGACTGATTGTGCCAGACAAGCGTGTGCCAGCGGAGAGCCTGATTATTCTCGCGCGCAAACTGCACAAAGCGGTCCGCCATTTTCCAGTTAAACTCACCCGGACCCTTGTAGACAGCGTCCATTTTAGTCTCGTTTTCCGCAACAATCATGTTGAAGTGCTCACGGGCAATTTCAAGCTCAGGAGAAGATCCATCTGAAAAAACAGGCGGTTCCGGCGGCTTGAAACCCGCTGGCGGCGGACCAAACTTCTTACGCATTTCTTCAAAACGCTTTGCCACCTGCTTAAAATGATCTTCGCGCTCGGCAGGTGTCATCAAAAAAAGCCCGCTCACAGCACAACCAACCCTGAAATAATCTTTATATGCTTCAAAAAGACGTTTGCTCATGGTTCCATGATAACTGATTTTCGCCAGATGGGGAATTCGCCTGCAGATTTACGGAAAGTGACATATCCATAAAGTGCATGTGTTACACATGCAAGAGGTACTTACATGAAAAAAATCGTTCCTATAACTATCTGCCTGTTTATTTGTACGGGCATTTTTGCACAGCCTTCTCCACAGGCAAAGACACCCGGCCAGGTCGCAGCTTCAGCATATATTCCCTACGCTGGTACAATCCTTTCCAGCGGAACTTACGGCCTTTTTCCTGCCGAAATGCAGCAGATATATCTTACGGCGGTAACGTACGCCTGGATGACTCCTTCGTTCATCACTGCACCTGAAAAAGCTGTTCCCCAGGCAGGTGCCGCACTGGCTTTTGAGTCTGCAGGGCTCCTTATGGCCGGTCACACTGACTGGAACGTGCCTGTCAGCCTGAGTGATGCATTCTGGAATATAGGCTGGAAGTTAAACTACTGGACAATGTACGAAGGATACGCCAAGACACGTTCACTCTGCCCGGAGGCAAATGAAAGTTTCCATTCCGTTTCGTTTAAGGATGCACTCAAAGCACCATTCTCGTGGGATGTACTTTCCCGAAAAGAAGTAGCATATCCGCTGCTTGGCCTGCTTGCCGGCGGTACGCTCTTTGAAATACTTAGCGGCACGGACAATGCCGTCTGGAATACCGGCAAGGCATACATTGGCCAGAAGGAAGTTCCTGTCGCACTTGGCATTGCCTATAATGCGGCTGTATCTACTGCATCATATCTCTTCACAGGAATTGGAGAAGAGGCTCTTTTCCGCGGTGTTGGCTATGAAGAGATGAAGCGTTCGCTTGGACGTGTCCCCGCCGCCCTTATAGACAGCCTGCTTTTCTCTGCCGTGCATGTCCCGCAGGAACTGCTTGCCGGCATGGATGCACCCACTGCGCTCGGAAACTACCTGCTGCGTTCAGCCGTTGCCGCAGGACTTCAACTTGTTTATGAACAGAGTGGCCTTGAAAGCTCAATCGCAGTGCATGTATGGGAAGACATTATTTGTTCAATGCTTTTGTATCTTTTCCAGGGAGGTGTTCCTGAGACAACAGCACCAACAGCGAACATTGCTCCGACAAACGGACGAGTCAACACTGCCGTTAATGCCTGTATGGGAACAGCACCGACATTCAGCATAGAATTCACGTGGTAGCAGGAGGTTCCGCTACGGCATAAACCAGAAAAATGTGTGTTTTCCTTGTTTTTTGCAGATTTCTCAGTTACAGTAATAATAAGGAGTAAATCATGTCATTAGTAAAACACATTACTAACTACGTTTTCAAACATCCTTCACGTTCCAACAGCGCTGCCATGAGCGTTTCCAAATTCAAAGAACCATATCTGACCGACTCTGATTCTGTCGATGGCTATTCATTGCTGACAGTAAAAAAAGCTGACAGTTCCAACGGACACTTTTATTTCATGCATGGCGGTGGTTATACACTTGAACCCATTGGCGCGCATCGTACCATTATGCTTCGCCTTGTTAATCTGGGTTACAAAGTCACGTATATAGATTATCCGCTTTGCCCTGAATACACCGCAGAAAAGACCAACAGCGTTTCTTTAGCCGGTTACATCAAGCTTACAGAAAAGTATCCGGATGACACGTTCTATTTCATCGGTGATTCATCCGGTGGCGGACTGGCTGTTTCGCTTCTCATGCAGCTCAGAGATGCCGGTTTTGAGAAGCGGCCTGCAAAGACTGTTCTCCTTTCACCCTGGCTTGATGTAACAGAAGAAAATGAACAAATCCCTGAATATGAAAAACGGGACAGTTCTCTTTCAGCAGTACTGCTCAAAACAACCGGAGAAAAATATGCCGGGTCGCTTGGCCCTGAACATCCGTTTGTTTCACCACTTTATGGACATCTTGATAATCTTGGCTCTCTGCTGCTTTTCTTCAGTGAAACAGAAATAATGTATCCGGATTGCATGAAATTTATTGATTTGGCAAATACGGCAAAAGGAACCCAGACGTCTTCTTTTGTCGAAAAAAAAGCATCTCATGATTTTCTCATGTATGCTAAAAAGGATAAACTGGACGCGTATTACTCAGCGATTCAGTCTTTCATTCAGAATTAACCATTACGAGGTACAATCATGTCCGATAAGACAAATGATGTTACTGCCGTCAAGAAGCGGACTCTGCTAACTTATTATTTCCTGTCTTTCCTGTTTCCGCAGATTATGTATACGCTTCTTTCAACTTCAATTAAGATTTATTCTACTGAACAATTGAATATGCAGACACAAAATCCTGTATCTGGTCTGCTTTTCTTGTTGTTTGACGTTGTTTTCCCGCTTGTTTTCTTCACGTATACGAATAAAATCTTTTCCTCTTACGATGGGTCTGAAAAATCAATCGCCCGGGTTAATAAAACCTTCAAACTGATACCTGGTATCACCCTTTCATGTATTATTGTCTTTAATATATCGCTCACTGTTATATCATTAATCATCACGGGTGAACCTTTTGACCTGATGTTTATCTGTGCAATCCTTGTCGATTTTACAACCATCTGCATCTACAGTCTGTTTTTCTTCATGCAGTATTACACAAAACTCGAATACTCCATGTTTCAAATTCCGTTGACGGAAGATAATATGGGTATCAAATCACATACAAAAAGCAGACTGATTTTCATTATGGTATCTTTGGGAACAGTTTTCTGCACATCCGTTCCTTTCATCGTAGCATCTGTTCACAATACTGATCTGATAACAACAATTCTGACACAGGCCATTCCGTTCTGCTCTTTCAGTGTTATTTTCGGTATCCTTGATTTCAATACAGAACAGAAAGCCAATAAGATCCGTCTTACACACATCATGGCTTTTGCAACACGTCTTTCTACAGGCGATTACACGCAACCAAGCATCAAAGTTCTCAGCCGTGATATTTACGGAATTCTTACAAATACAATCAATAACCTTGCCGGAACAACGAACAAGCTTCTCATGGACATTCAGAAATCATCTGATATTACAAAAGCTTCTGCAGAAACGCTGACAGAAAACATGAATACTACTACTGGTTTAATCACCAATATTACAGATAATATTTCTGATGTCCGTTCCAAAATTTCCGCTCAATCTGATGGCGTTAACAGAACGCAAAGTTCCATTGATGAAATTTCTGGAAACATAAACAGTCTTAATTCCAATATTGAGATTCAGTCACATCACGTTTCAGAAGCTTCATCGGCAATAGAAGAACTTGCAGCAAACATTCATTCTGTTGTTTCAATCCTTGAAAAGAACAGTCAGGCTGTATCCGACCTTGATATGGCAACTGCTATAGGTCAGAATAAAGTTGAAGAAGCTGTTCAGAAATCTCAGCAGATCCATGATGAATCAGAGGGGCTTCTCGAAGCCAGCAGTATTATCCAGCACATTGCCGAACAGACAAATCTGCTTGCAATGAATGCCGCCATTGAAGCCGCCCATGCAGGCGACGTAGGTAAAGGATTTGCTGTTGTCGCTGATGAAATACGAAAACTTGCAGAAGACTCAAATGAACAGAGTAAAGTTATCTCTGCCCGGCTTCAGGAACTTGGAGAATTGATTTCTCAGGTAACTGTCAACACAGAAGAAGTTCAGAATCAGTTCAACTCAATTGTCAACCTTACTGGAACGGTAAAAAAACAGGAAAATGTCATTGCGCAGGCAATGAAAGAACAGAACGCCGGAAGCACACAGATACTGGATTCCGTACACCAGATTCAAGACATTACCGTATCTGTAAAAGCCGGATCTGAACAGATGATGAATGAAAGCCGTGAAGTTACTTCTGAAATGAATACACTCGCCTCTATTTCACAGACGATTACAAATGCCATCAACGAAATATCAGACAATACTTCAACTATCATTACTGCTGCAGAAAAATCACGTTCTTCCGCACAGGAAAGCGTTGAAGCTGTTTTCGAATTGCACAAAGAACTGGAACATTTCAAAGTCTGATAATAAAAGGTATAGTTACGAAGGATGAATCAGTACGCAGATTCATCCTTCGTAATCGAAAATCTGCTGCTCATCCGGCAGCCAGAACCAATACTTTGTTCCACGCGGAACCCAAAGGCCAGTGTCCACCCACATCGGTGCGGTAAGCGAAACGTGCAGCCATACGCCGCCATTGCCTTCAACATCCTCGCGCGGACCAACCTCGAGCACGCGCACTTTCATGCCGCCTTCGTGATTCAGCGTTGCATATAGAACCGGCTTATCAAAGCCCTGTTCGTCGCGCAGTTCGTGCTCGCACATAACGCGGAAAAAGTCGCCTTTCTTAAGGATGCGCTGCTGCACTTCCTCCACGTCGAAATAAACACCTGCCGTAAGCGGAACATCCTCTGCGAAAAGGGATGGGAAAATGAAAAGTACCAGAAAAAGTGCTGTATGCTTTTTCATGCAATAAATCTCACTCGTTTTTCAAGAAACCCAAGCTTTGGGTTTTACCGTTTTATGCCTTCGATTGCAGCATCAACGACGTCGTACAGTTCCGACGCGGTCGCATCATTCAGGATTGCCAGGCGGAAAATTACCGCTTCAATCAGGCTGTAGAACATTTCGTTAAGTGTCTTCACGCTCATGTCGCGGAACTCACACGCCTTCTGTCCAGCAAGGAACACCTGCGTCATATAGTGCCTCATGCGTACGACACGACGGCGTACGCGCTCGCCTGAATCCTTGCCTGCTTTCTGCAGACTGATAAGATACGGCAGTAAAACATTGAAAAGCTTTTTGTTCGTCTCGCATACCTTGAGGACGGCGTAGAGCATTTTCCGCAGTTTCTCAACGTTGCTTATGTCCTCTGCAAGGACCGCCGTCAAATCTGTTTCCAGACGTGCAATCAGCTGCTTGATGCTGAACTGGAAAATCTCGCGCTTGTTCTTGAAGTACACATACAGCGTAGTGCGCGTTATCCCGCATTTATCCGCAATTTTCTGATATGTGACATCTTCGTATCCTTCTTCAACAAAGATATCGAGCGCTTTATCAAGAATCTCGCTTTTTCTTTTATCATGTTCAACAACAATCGCCATATATCACCTCTGTGTATACATGTAGAAGCAGGTGTCGAGATTGCCACATTTAATGTTTCGTCTTGTGGTCGCCGGCTTTCCAATTGATTCTTCAAACGTTTTCTGGGATGTAATGAAGCCCATGTCCCAGCCTGAGAACGCATCAAAAAGCTGATGCATGTCACTGTAGAGCTCTATAGCCTGCTCTTCGTCACCAATACGCTCTCCGTAAGGCGGATTTCCTAAAAGAAGGCCTTTCTCGTAGGGCGCCTCAATGTCGCGGAAATCAGCCTGCTCAAAGTCGGGGCGCTGAATGCGCTGGTCGCTTCCAATAAGCTGGAGCGCGCGTCCTGCCGTAACGCAGGCATGTTCTGCATTGAGGCGGGAACGTGCAACCGCCGCCGCATCAATATCTGTTCCGGTAATGCGCACCTCGCAGTCAGGCCGGATCTTCGCCGCTTCCTGTTTGCGGATTTCCACAGCCATCTCCTGATTGTAGATGGGCAGGTTTTCCAAAGCAAACCGGCGCCCGAAGCCCGGTGCAACATTGTACGCGTACATGGCCGCCTCAATGGCAATGGTACCAGAACCGCAGAACGGATCGTGAAGCGGGGTCTTACGCCGCCAGCACATCAGCTGCAGCAGCACGGCGGCCGTTGTCTCACGGATTGGTGCAATGCCGCCGTCTGTACGGTAACCGCGCTTGTTCAGCGGATTGCCTGAAAGGTCGAGCAGAACCTCAACCTGGTCTTTTTCAAGGTACACGCGCACATCCGCTTCTTCGCCCGTTTCCGGCAGCGTCGTCATGTGCCATACCTGACCGAGCTTTTTATAGATGGCCTTAAGCACCATCCCCTGAATGCTGTGTTCTGAGTTGAGCTTTGATTTATACGTGCGGACTTTATCAACCACAACGCGCGTGTCTTTCCTGAAATATTCCTGCCACGGAGCTGCCATGACGCCTTCAAAAAGCGCGTCGAAATTATCCGCGTGGAAACTGGTTACCTGAAGATACACTCTGTCGGATGTGCGGAGGCACAGATTCGAGCGGAACATACCGCTTTCCTCGCAGGTGTAGGTAACGCGTCCGGGTGCGTTTGAGATGGGCTTGTAGCCAAGCATCTTGATTTCGTTTGCGAGCACTTTTTCAGCGCCCACTGCACAAAGTGCTGTTAATGTAAGCATGATGACAGAATAACACTTTTTGACGAAATGTGCTACTTACAGAACGGATGTGCTTATTACGCTATCGTTTGCTCAGTTCAGGGCGAGGCCGCGCATCTCTTCGATTGTCTTGTAGCCTTTGCGCTTCATGAATGCGTACATGCCGTCGACGATGCGGTTCATGCACGCCGGGTCTGCAAATGTTGCTGTTCCAACCTCAATGGCGCTTGCTCCAGCCATGATGAACTCGACGGCATCCTGCCAGGTGGAGATGCCTCCAAGTCCAATGACCGGAATCTGCTCGTCTTCAGGAAGCGCCTTCATTGACTGGCAGACGTCGTACACCATGCGGAGTGCTATCGGCTTTATTCCAGGACCGGACAGTCCTGCGCGGATGTTGTCAAAGACAGGGCGGCCTGTTTCAATGTTTATCGATGTCGCCTGGAACGTATTCACCAGGCTGATGGCGTCTGCTCCCGCTTTTCTTACAGCGTGCGCAACAGCAATGAGATCAGGCGCATTTGGCGACAGCTTAACGACAAGCGGCTTTTTCGTTGCTGCACGGACAGCGGCCGTTATCTGGGCTGCAGTATCCGGATTCAGGCCAAATGCCATGCCGCCACACTTCACGTTCGGGCAGGATATGTTCAGTTCTATGACAGGAACCGCTGTCGCATCCAGAAGCTTTGCACCCTCAACGTACGTTTCCTCAGATGAACCTGAAAGATTGGCAAGTGTCACGGCCTTAAACTCCAGCATGGAGGGCAGCTCGTGCTCTATGAAGTGCGGGATTCCCGGGTTTTCCAAGCCGATTGAATTAATCAGTGCAGAAGGCGTTTCCACAAGACGGTTACCTGTGTTACCCGCGCGTGGCTCAAGCGTCAGTCCCTTTGAACAGATGCCGCCAAGTGCGTTCACGTCAACAAGGTCAGCGTACTCGCTGCCGTAGCCGAACGTACCGGAAGCCGCAATGACCGGGTTCTGGAAGCAGACACCAGCTATCGTCACTGATAAATCCGGATCGCTGGTTTCTGGAGCTGCATTTCCAGCAACACCGCCTGCAGAAAGCGCTTCAGCCTTTGCAAGCAGTCCCTCTCCAGAAGCGCACATTGCTTTTGCGGCAGCCGGCTTCTTCTCAGGGAAGATGAGCGTGTCGCCGTCAAAGACAGGGCCATCCTTGCAGCAGCGACGGTTTCCTTCTGTTGTGGTTATCGTACAGCCAAGGCAGGCGCCTACTCCGCAGGCCATGCGTGCTTCCATGCTGAGCCAGCATTTCACGCCAGCTTCAGCACAGACTTTCTGAACGTAGCGGAGCATCGGTTCTGGACCGCACGCATACACAGCGCTGTATTCCGCCGCCTGTTCTGCAGTGAATGCATCAGGAAGCATTCCTTTTATGCCTTCAGAGCCGTCGTCTGTCGTAATGACAAGTTTCGCGGGCTCTACATATTCAAGACCATATGTACCTGACTTAAAGCAGGCGTAAAAATCATAACTACCGGACGGTAGTGTTGAAGCGAAGCCCGCAACAGGAGCTACTCCGATGCCGCCACCAATAACAGCGACCTTTCCGGCGGCTAATGCCTTATCAGCAACTTCCAGACGCGGGAACTCATTTCCGAGCGGACCAATTCCTGTTACAAGATCACCTTCTTTCAGGGAACACAGTTCCTGCGTTCCCTGCCCTTTCAGCAAAATGATGAATGTAATGTTTACAAACGACCGTTCGTTAGCGCCAGCCCCCTGTCTTCCAGACCCAAAAGAAGCAGATTCTTCCGCTCCCTGGAAAGCGAGGGCGCCGGTTTCATCTTCAACACGGAATACGCTGATCGGACGACAGAGCAACGTATTTGACGGTTCACGGCGAAGCATGAAAAACTGTCCTGCTTTAGGTGGAACTACCGGTCGGTCGTCTTTGTCAGAACCCGCTTTCAGAACAAGCTTGAAAATCCCCGGCGCAATCTCGCCACACGAAATGGTCTCTGCCTGAAACTGAACTTTCTGCTGATCAGTACATCCGCTCATTCTGAATTCTCCTTTTATGCTTTCAAGGCAGCGAACGCCTGCTGCAGGTCTTTCATGGCAGCTTCCGACGCTTTCTCTGCGGCGCCGACAATGTCGCTCATGGTAAGCGTACCGGCCTCGCGCTTGTCTGCAAGTTCGGCGCTCTTCTTCCATGCACAGAGGATGCCGCGTGAAGAGTTGACCGTACCACCAGCATTGTCGAGAAGAGTTGCTGCAACGCGGGCAGCGCCGCCCTGAGCTCCGTATCCAGGAATCAGGAAGAAGATGCGGCTGTACGCGTCACGAAGCGCGCGTGCATCTTCCTCTGCGGTAGCTCCAACTACGGCGCCCACAGGAGATGTGCTGCCTTCACCGACACCAAAGCGGTTTGCAAGCTCATTCAGCCTGTTACCTACTGCCTGAAGGACGGTTCCGCCCTTCGTCAATGAAAGCTTTTCAATATCATCCCTTCCCGGATTTGATGTACAGAGCAGGACAAAAATGCCTTTATCCGCTGCCGTAGCTGCCTCAACAAAAGGCTCGAGCGTATCAAATCCCATATACGGATTTATTGTTATGATGTCTGTCTCAAAATCACCTGAAAAATGAGCACGTGCATACGCTTTTGCCGTGTCTGCGATATCGCCGCGCTTTACATCCGAAATGGCAATCATGCCTGAGCCCCGGACAAGCTTCAGCGTATCCGAGAAGGCTTTCATGCCGGCAAGTCCCATCGCCTCGTAATAGGCAACCTGAACCTTGCAGCACGCAGCGTACTGTGAAGCAGCCTCTACAATTCCCTGATTGTAGGCGACAACCGCTTCTGCAGGGCTTGGAAAGCGTGAAATCACTGATTCTGGAAGATATGACGGATCTGTATCAAGACCGATGCATAACGGACTCTTTTCTTTACAAGCCTTCTGAAGGCGTACCATAGCGTTATTTGTATTCATACCGCGAGTATAGCACAAATGAGGTTGCAGATTCTATCCGTTGAACGTTTCCTTGAAGATTGCACCGCGGATACGGCGGACAACCTGGGTGCGTGCAACGGAGAAATCAACGTGCTCAAACTCCGGATGAACGAGTATCCTCAAAAGCGCGTCCCCCGTCTGCTTTTCAAGCCCGAGCGGCTGACCAAGATACACGCTTCCGTCGTACGTTACTTCAAGCATGCTGTCTGAAGCAAGCGCATGTTCAATCACGTGAATCTTTCCAAGGAAATCCATGCCGGAAGCTTCGTTTTTCTCAGGCCGGACTGAATCAGGACGCAACTGCACCGAATTAACGACAACGCGTCTTTCAATGCGGATAGTAAGCTCTTCCAGCTGGTCTTTGGTGAGCGTTTTCTCTGCAAGTGCCGCTTTCAGTGACTCAAGGAATTCATCGGCACCTTCTGGAATCTGACTCAGTTCCTGCTCGCCCTCACTGCTGGAAGATCCGGAACTGGCTGCGAGCTTGCTGTGTGGCTTCGGATAGCGGACAGGCGCAAAAGGCACGGAATCTGTTGATTTATGTGTGTCTCGTACCTGACCGATGAAATCCAGGCCGCTGTTGGCAATAACCTGTGCCGCCTCTTCATCACTGGCAAAATCTACGAGGAAAACGCCTGGAGCGAGCGTCATCTTTATATAAGGAGCGAATTCCGGGTTTTTCTCTGCAAGGACCGCTTTTTCCGGCATTATGCGAAGGACATAGCCGCGGAAAAGAGCTGCTGTATTGTAGCCTGCAAACCAGTCGTTGAAAGAGAACTCAAGATTCTGCGGAATATCATGGCACAGGTAGCGTTTCATATCCTCGAATATGAGGGATGGCTCCATTCCTTCATCAAAACAGCGGATAACCGCTTTTCTTGTAATATCAAGCTGCAAGATGGTATCATAGCGCGTAACAGATCCACACATCGCATACACAAGCATCTCGCCAAGTGAAAGACCCGGAAGGATTGTCACCTGAAAACCGCCATCAATGCTTGCTACTCTGCGGCTCATGTCGCTTTCTCCAGCTGAAGGCTGGTTGCTTCCAGCAGTACTGTCTGAACTTTGCACAATTCCATCTGCCTGCACAAAGACAAGATTTCCATGAATATCCTTTCCTGCAGGCTGCAACAGACCGAACGCAATTGCATTATCAATGAGCACATCCGCACCGGTTTTTTCTTCTTCCACGTCTTCTTGTTCCACTGAAGCACGCAGGATTGCCGCAAAACGGCTTGAATGAGAACTCAATCCGCTGTCAGGATGATTTCTCTCCTGCAGGATAAAAGAGTTTTGCAGCAACTGCTGCCGGGTGAAACCGCTATCCGGAATTGAATAAAGAAGATCCAGTATAAGCTGTGTCTGCTGCTGAAGGATGTCACGGGGGAAGTGAGAACAGGAAGCGGCGGCTATGTACGCGTACTGCACATCGTTTCTGAGAATGGCAAACTGCTTTATCCGGTCCCACTGCACGGAAAGGCCGCTGTCCTTCTGCCTGATGAGGTTAAGGTTTATGAAAGCAGTAAGAAGAAGCTCAAGATAGCCGCCTTCTGCGTACTGCGGAAATATTGCAGGAAGCGCCGCATCAACACGCTTTTTAAATGAGCCGTCCGCTTTCCTCAGATCCGGATTTTCTGCTACAAGCGAGATAAACGCAGCGAGAAGCCCCGGAGTAAGCGTACGTCGCGGATCAGCTTCCTGATCGGGAGAAAGCGGTGTGACTTCTGCTTTTTCAAGTAGCCTCTGCCGCCCGATATACGGCTTAAGTGCCTCTTCAAGAAGCGGGTTCAGGCTGAAGACCGTCTTTTTCGTATATGGATGCCTGTGTCTGTAGATAAGCAGGCGCTCTTCAAGATTCATCAGGTTTTCATACAGTGTCGAATACGAGTATGTATTCTTGAAAAACTCGGTAAGTTTATTCTGTGTCGCGCCCGGAAACACATATATGGCTGAAAGGATTTTGAGGTCATCTTCTGTAAGCAGGCGGATTATCGACTTTTTCGTATCTTCTTTGCGCAGGAACGCGCTCAGATCTTCAATGAGCTTCTGCTTGTTGTAAGGCGTCTTTACTTCGCCCAGATACATGCGGATAAGCTCGAAAAAGTGATTGTCAGCGAGCGTCGTAAGCGATTCACGCCACTGAAGGATATCCTCTACTGCAGCCATCGTTACTCCCCACCTCCGGATAAGCCGCTGCAACCAGACGGCGCATCAAGTTCATCGTTCAGTTCATCAATCGAGCGGATGAGCCTGTACGAATAACCCTGCTCAGCAAGGAATTTCTGACGGTTTGCGCCGAACTCCTCTTCAACGGTACCACGCGTTATCAGCGTAAAGAACCGGGCGCGCCGTCCCTTCGGGCGAAGGATGCGGCCAAGACGCTGGGCTTCTTCCTGACGGCTGCCGAACGTACCTGAAATCTGGATGGCCATGGACGCATCCGGAAGATCAATAGCAAAGTTCGCAACCTTTGAAACGACCAGAACGCGGATTTCGCCCTTCCTGAACTTGCCGTAAATCTCGTCGCGCTCGGCATTTCCCGTTTTTCCCGTGATAATCGGCACGTTGAGCAGTTTTGACAGTTCAAAAAGCTGGTCCAGGTACTGTCCGATAATGAGAATCCTGTCATCCGGGAAGCGTTTTACCAGTTCCTGAACAGCGGGAACTTTTGCAGGGTTCTCGCTTGCAAGCCGGTGTTTGCTTCGTGAATCAGCAACCGCATAATCAAGCTGCTTTTCCATATCCATATCGAGCCTGAGCTCAATACATTCAGCGTCTG
The DNA here is from genome assembly GCA_018066285.1 of Candidatus Treponema caballi. GTDB lineage: Bacteria > Spirochaetota > Spirochaetia > Treponematales > Treponemataceae > Treponema_I > Treponema_I caballi. The sequence goes on along the minus strand of JAGHRS010000020.1, from coordinate 9,705 downwards.
CAATCCATCCGGAATGCTCCAGTTCCTTCCACGGCACGTCGTAGCGTTTAGGGCCTACAAGACTGAACACATAGTTCTCGCAGCCGTCTTCGCGGACAAGTGTCGCGGTAAGCCCGACGCGCCTTACTGCCTGCAACTCTGCTGTCACACGGAACACGGGGGCTGGCAGCATATGAACTTCGTCATACACGATAAGCCCCCAGGCGCGTTCCCTGAAAAGCAGGAAATGCGGATAAGTCTCTTCTTCTTTGTTCGGTCTCCAGGTCAGCACCTGATAGGTGGCAACAGTAACCTGCTTTATATCCTTGACTTCGCCAGTGTATTCACCAATCTGGTCGCGCGTCAGATTTGTCTTATCCACAAGCTCATCAATCCACTGGTGAACGGCGGATATGTTTGTCGTAAGGACAAGCGTACTCGTCTTTATTCTGTCCATGATGGTCATGCCGACCATCGTTTTGCCCGAGCCACACGGAAGCACGATTGTTCCGTATCCTGTGCCGGGTCCCATGTTTCCGACCAGCGCATCAGCGGCGCCTTTCTGGTAATCGCGGACGACAAGCGGCTTTCCTTCAAGCGTAACGTCGCGCAGTGAAACGTCGAGCGGTTCGCCGTCCCTGAGCGGAACTTCGTCCTTTACCGGCCAACCGAGCTTGATAAGCTCCTGCTTTACGGTGCCGCGGTCTACAAGACGCAGACGGAAAGCGAACTGTCCGTCCGCCGGGTCCATGATAGACGTCAGGTACTTTTTCATGCCCTTTCCCGCGCTTATTTCCCTGTGGATAAGCGCATTGTCCGTCACCAGCAGCAGTGTATCATCTCCTTCCATGAGTGTGTCGGGAATGAGGCGGAGCCTTCCAAAGCGGTTTGATGTTTCTTCAATCCATACGCAGACTGACTGTGGCACATCATAGCGCGCGAACTTTTTCAGGACTGCAACGGCGTCAGCTGCTGAAAAGCCGGCACTGGCCGCGTTCCACAGTGAAAGAGGAGTCAGTCTGTAAGTATGCAAGTGTTCAGGAGAGCGTTCAAGTTCCGCAAACGGAATGAGTGCATCCCGGCAATCGTCTGCGCCGGGAGCATGAACATCGAGAAGAAGCGTTTTATCGCTCTGAACAATCAGTGGTTTATAATCTTGCATAAACCACTATTTTAATCAGTCAGACGGAATTCTTCAAGTTTTCCTAAGGTTTTTATTGTGTCTGCAATGTCAAAATAATCAATATCTGCCGAACAATTGATTGTCAGTGTCACTTCAAGGTGCTTTTCGCCGTACACGCGGGCAATATCCATGCTGGAAACCATGACGCCCTTGTCTTCAAGAGTCTTGGTAAGCTCACTCAAATCAATACGCTTGTTCTCAAAAATCAGGAACAGCTTGCGTACGTGCTTTGCAGGAAACAGCTTTGCTTCAAGTTTCTCAATGAGGATAAGCGACACAATGGATATGACAAACGTGACGAGTGCATACAGAGGCTGTCCGCCACCCACCGTAATACCAAGCGCACAAGCCATCCAGATGACAGCAGCTGTCGTCAATCCCTTGATGTTGAGTCCGCGGTGAATGATTGCACCTCCGCCAAGAAAACCGATGCCGCTTACAATACCCGCAGTAATACGGGTCGGGTCTCCATCAAAGGAATAACCGTTTATCGTGACGAGGGCAGACATAGCAGACATTATCGTCATAAGACATGAAGCCGCACTGATAAGGATGAGTGTGCGCATACCAAGCGCGTTATTGTGAACTTTTCTTTCAAAACCGAGTGCCGCACCAAGAAGCGCACTCAAAAGGACTCTGCAGACGCAGCCAGCGAACGTATCGCACGCGTCGAAAAACAATGCTTCAAGCATATCTCTCTCCAACTAGTGATGACAATTGTAAACTGTTTTGAAATAATTAAAGACCAAGCAGGCCAAGCGGAGGCTTTCCACCAGACTTAACCCAGTGTGTGGCTGTCTTTGTCTGAGACGCCGCCTTTTCTGCTGACGGCAGTTCCCAGTATGAAATGAGCCAGTCTGCTGTTTCGGTGATTGTTGCATCATCACAGCGGACAAGCGTTATCTTAAGATTGCTGCCTGCAAACTTTTCTGCAGCCTTTTCAGCAAATGCCTTGAAAGCTGCTTCGGCGGCGGTCGTAAGCACGCCAGTTTCAGAAGTTGAAGAGCAGTCTATGAACGTGAGCCAGCTTCCTGGCTGATCTGCTTTCTGAGCATAACGGTTTACGAATTCTTCTGTCATGTACTGAAAGCCTGCAATCATGTCATCAAGACCGCGGGATATATTTTCGACGGTGAACTTGTCATACACTCCGTCAAAGGCTGCAGCATCAAAATAAAGAACGGCGCGGTCTACCTCACCGAAAGAAGCAACAGCCTGAAGTAAAGCTGTACGCGCAGAAATGGGAGATGCCTTATTCCAGGCAGCAGCGCCTGTCTGCTCTTTTTCTGTGTTTGCTGTATACACCTGATTGCCTGCCTGTTTTGCTGCATCTGCAAAACAAGCCATATCATCTGCAGTACTTCCTGCCAAAAAAACCGTATGACTCATATCGTAAGTATAATATTATTTGACAGATAAAGAAAGACCGATATACCATGAACTATGGATAAAATACTTTTAACACCAGAACTTCTGGTTCAGCATTTAAAACCAATTATCGCAGCATGTAAAGCATGGAGTGGAAAGTCACTCACCGTTCATATCATCGCAAATCCGTGTGCGGGCGGCTTTACTCAGAAAAAAAAGTCAGAAAAAAACAACATCACGCTGGAACAGGCATCTAAGGATGCAGCCGGATTACAGCCTTGCACTACCATAAAAGACATCATCCTTCATGAAACCACACACGCCGGTCACGGAACGCAGATTGCAGCCGACATTCTGGCAGAAGCCCGTGCACAGAAAGCGGACGGCACTCAGTGGCTTATCGTAACCGCGGGCGGCGACGGTACGCATCTGGAAGTGCAGACAGCTCTTGCTAAGGCTGCGTTCGCTTCAGACGACGATGCCGCCCTCATCAAGGAATGCGTGACAATCCTGCGCCTGCCTTTCGGAACGGGAAATGACGGCTCAGATGGCCGCGAAATTGGAGAATCACTCCGCCGCCTTACCGAACCTGCACACTTTGCACTGCAGCGTGCCGTCAAGGTCTGGTATGAAGGCACTGCTCCGGATAAGTCAATTGCCGCAAAGCGCAAGCAGATTGATGCATACGACAGTCTTGACGTCCTGCCGCCATGGTACTCTTTCAATATCGCAAGTATCGGTATTGATGCATACGTTACCTACATGACGAACAAGACAAAGGGCGTCATGCCGGGAGACTTCTACCAGCTCTGGGTTGACCTTGCGTGCCTTTTCTATGGCGCAGAGTTCCCACCCAAGCCGCTTACCATTGAAGTCATGAAAGACAATCAGGTAGTAAAAACGGTCAAATCAGCTGTTGAGTTCTGCCTTCTCGGCGTTTCAGGGCACCGCACTTACGGAAGCAACCATCTCATCCTGCCTACAGACAACACGTTCTGTACTGTAAGGCACATGCCGCTGCTCCGTAAGCTCATCAAAAAGAACTCCTTCAATGATGGAACGCATATAGGTGACTCATACACAGAGTCTGAGATGGCAGATAAAATCCGTATCAGTTACGACCAGAACATTCTCGTCCAGATGGATGGCGAAGTACATCTGCTGCAGCCGGAGCAGTTCCCGCTGATTATCCAGCACACGCTGCCGGTCATCCGTGTCATGGAATGCGACGCCGACTCCGTAGATAAAGGCACTGTACGGATTTGATCATAAGGGGAAAGCCTTCCCCTGGCTCACACTTCGTTGTTCGCCACCCCATCTCCTAGGGCTCCGCCCTAAGACCTGCACATACAAAAAAAGGCTGCCTTCGCTTTGAAGTGCAGCCTTTTTGCTTTTAAATGCCGGAGCGCGTCCGCTTACTTGGTGAGCAGGCGGTTCAGTCTCTTAACGAAATCTGCCGGGTCCTTGATTTCGCCGCCATCTACGAGCAGCGCCTGGTCGAGCAGCACATTGGAAACGTCCTCAATGTAAGCGGTGTCTTCGCTTGCCTTGACTGCGGCTACCAGCGGATGGTCGCCGTTAATCTCGAGAATCGGCTTGACGCCTTCGCCAAAACCAGCCTGGCCCATTGCCTTCATCATGCGCTCCATCTGGAGAGACGGATCGTTCTCATCAACAACGATACATGAAGGAGACTCTGAAAGGCGCTTTGAAAGCACAACGTCCTTTACGCGCTCGCCGAGAGCTGTCTTAATCTTTTCGACAACCGGCTTGAACTCCTTCTCTTTCTTCTCAGCAGCATCCTTATCTACGCCAAGTTCATCATCGCTGCCTGCGCGGTTAACTGCCTTAAGGTCAAAGTCCTTGTACTTGCCGAGTGTCGGAATGACGATGTCGTCAATGTCATCTGCCATAATGAGTACTTCAAGGCCTTTTGCTTTGTAAGCCTCGAGCAGAGGTGAGTTCCTCAGGTTCTTCTCGTCGCTGCCGGTAATGTAGTAAATGGCTTTCTGATCGCTCTTCATGCGCTGTACGTAATCTGCAAAGCTTGTCCAGACATCGTCACCAGTGCCGGCAGCATCTGTGCTCTTGAAGCGGATGATTTCACAGAGCTCGTCGCGGTTGCCGAAGTCTGAGTAGAGACCTTCCTTAAGCGGGCGGTTGTACTGTGAAACAAACTTGTTCCACTTTTCCACAGCCTTCTTGTTTGCCTCACTCATTTCAACAGGCTTTCCGTCCTTGTCAGTGCCGGCGTCTGCGGCGGCCTTCTTTGCCTTGTCAGCAGCCTCGCCCATCTTCTTGAACTCGCTGAGCAGCTTCTTTACGGAGCTAGTCTTGATTGAAGACAGGATGCGGTTCTGCTGCAGGATTTCGCGGCTTACGTTAAGCGGCAGGTCCTCGCTGTCGATGATACCGCGTACGAAACGCAGGTAAGATGGAAGCAGCTCGCGGTCGTCGTCGGTGATGAAGACGCGCTTTACATAGAGCTTAACGCCGCTCTGGTAATCTGCCTGATACATGTCGAACGGAGCATTCTCAGGAACGTAGAACAGCGTCGTGTATTCCTGGGTTCCTTCAGCATGTGTGTGCACGTACATAAGCGGGTCGCTTGTATCGTGTGAGATTGTCTTATAGAAATCGTTGTAGTCTTCTTTCTTGAGCTCACTCTTCGGGCGTTTCCACAGGGCGCTTGCACTGTTGATCTTATCGACCTTGGCTTCGCTGCCTGTTTCCTTTCCCTTGTCGTCGTACTTCTTCTGTGTGTAGTGCAGGTAAATCGGGAAAGCAATGTGGTCTGAATAGCGCTTGATAAGCTCTTCAAGCTTCCAGCGGCTTGCGTATTCCTTATCCTCGTCGTTCAGGTACATGACGATTGCAGAACCGTGTGTTCCCGCTGCATCAAAGCCGTATTCCTTTGCTTCTGGTCCGTCGTTTGCCAGTTCATCAACATCGTATGAGCTTGTGCCTTCGCTTGACCAGCGGTACAGCTTCTCTTCGCCAGCCTTGCGGGTAATGACGTCAATTTTCTTTGCTGCCATGAAGGCTGAGTAGAAGCCGACACCGAACTGACCGATGAGGGCTGAATCTTTCTTTGCTTCAGTCTCAAGCTTTTCAAGGAATGCCTTTGTGCCTGAACGGGCGATTGTACCCAGATTGTTGTCCAGGTCTTCGGCGTTCATACCGATACCAGAATCCTGAATGACGAGCTTTTTCTCTTCTTCGTTGAACTTGATGTCGATGCGCGGATCGAAAGCCACATTCTTGTATGCTTCGTCAGAGACGGTCAGGTATTTGAGCTTATCAAGAGCATCTGAGCCGTTTGATACGATTTCGCGGACGAAAATATCCTTGTTTGAATAAAGTGAATGAATGATGAGTTTCAGAAGTTGGGAAACTTCTGTTTGAAACTGATGAGTTGCCATTTGTTACTGCCTCGAGTTATCAGATTTATTACTAAAATACTGATAATCGGGGCAATCGTCAAATGTTTTGAAAAGCGGATCAGATAAACTGCTTCAGCGTTTTCTGGTCGATGCACTTTGTGCGGTGACCAATGATGTATGAAGCAAAGACCATAGTCACGACATCAATTGCAGCAGCGAATGCGCAGATGACTGGCATTGCAGGCTTCAAGAGAAGATAGCCGGCTTCCTTTCCGCGGCCGTACATTGAGCACATCACCATGATTGATGTATAGGTGCCGCCTGTTGTTGAAGTTCCGAGCACAAATGAAAGCAGGATGGACATACCGCAAATCCACATGATGTCGTCTGCGGAGATTCCCATACTCGAATATGAACGCAGGATGAGCACAAACGAAATCGTTGTCGTCAGCGCAGCACCGCCACGGGCAAAAATTGCAAACACAGGCTGAACGACCGTTCCAACGCGGCGTTTTACACCAAGGCTTTCCTTAACCGGACGCATGGCTGTAACAAGTGCAAAGTTCGTATCCCCGGAAAAGAACGCTGCTAATATTGGTGCAATGGAAGCGTACAGCACTTTGTACGGGTACTTTTCCTTACAGATAAGACGCAGCAGCAGAGGATAGATACCGCACGCTATCAGCAGGAAATCGACCAGAAGCATGAGGAACAGACTGTTGAACGTTCCTGTAGCATACACTTCGCGATACGTGATGGCCCATGAACAGGTAATGGCAATCATGCCAATCGCGATGAGGTCAGAGAAAAAGTGCAGGATAATGTAAAAGACGTTTGATATTGAATCAAACACGTTAACCATTGGTTTTGAAACAGATTTTTCCGCCGCACAGGCTGCACCTGCAAAGCCGGAAAAAACCAAAAGCGGCAGAAGATAAGCGCCTTCTTTCAAGGCATCAAATCCGTTTACCGGGAACAGCTTCAAAAGCATATCCTTGATGTCGAAAGTAACTGTTTCCGTGATGCGGTCAATGGAAATCGGAATACGTGGAAGCTTGACCAGAAGAACGGATGCAGCTCCAATTCCAGTAAAAAGGACAGTTGAAAGAACAATGCCCAGAAGACTCAAAAGTCCAACTCTGAACAACTGTTTCGTCTCACGCAGATTACATACAGCAATGGTTACACTGAAAAACAGCAACGGGATGAGGATGTAGCGTCCTGCGTTGATTGAAAGTGTCGTTAAAAAATCAAGAATGCCCTTTGACTGAAGGACATCAGCGGGAATGACAGCGGCTGCAAGAAAACCGAGCAGACAGCCAATCAGGTACTTTATCCATAACTTCATGAATTAACTGTACCCGTTGTTGCTGTCTGCGTCAATCGTTTTATTTTGCGAGGTATGCGTTGATTCCGGCTGCTGCACGGCGGCCTTCACCCATAGCGAGGATGACCGTTGCCGCACCAAGAACGATGTCGCCGCCGGCCCATACGCCGTCGATTGAAGTCTTTCCGGTTTCATCGACTACGATGTGACCCTTTGCGTCTACATCAAGACCTGGTGTCGTCTTTGCCATGAGCGGATTAGATCCGTTACCAAGCGCAACGATTACGGCGTCGCATTCAATCTCATGTTCGCTTCCCTTGATTGCAACCGGACTTCTGCGTCCTGATGCGTCTGGCTCGCCAAGCTCATAGCTCAGTGCCGTTACCGCGCGGACGTGACCTGTCTCATCACCAAGGATGTTGACCGGGTTCTCAAGGAAGCGGAAGTTTACGCCTTCTTCCTCAGCGTGTGCAACTTCTTCCTTACGGGCAGGCATCTCGTTCCGTGTGCGGCGGTAGATGATGTCTACCTGCTCTGCACCCAAGCGGTATGCCATGCGGGCTGCGTCCATTGCAACGTTTCCGCCACCACACACAACAACGTGCTTTGCTTCGTACAGCGGAGTGTCTGCATGCTCACGGTCATATGCCTTCATCAGGTTGGCGCGTGTCAGGTACTCGTTTGCACTGAATACGCCAATCAGGTTTTCACCGTCAATCTTCATGAACTTTGGAAGACCCGCGCCTGTTCCGATGAAAGCTGCATCGTAGCCCTGCTCTTTCAGAAGCTGAGGCAGTGTGCCGGTGCGGCCTACCAGGAAGTTTGTGCGGAACTCAACGCCCATAGCCTTGAGGTTATCAATTTCTTTTGCAACGATGGCTTTTGGAAGACGGAACTCAGGGATACCGTACACCATAACGCCACCTGCTTTGTGGAATGCTTCAAAAACAGTTACGCTGTGACCGGCGCGGCGGACATCAGCTGCTACTGTCAGGCCTGAAGGACCAGAACCAATGATTGCGACCTTTTTGCCTGTTTCCTTTGCGACAGCCGGAGTTGTCTCGAGATTGTTGTTGCGCTCGTAATCAGCGACGAAGCGCTCAAGGCGGCCGATTGACACAGCCTTTTCAGCGTTCTTATATGTCTTACCGACAGTACAGGAGCCCTGACACTGCTTTTCCTGAGGACATACACGGCCGCAGATAGCAGGCAGCAGGTTTGTCGTCTTGATGACATCGACTGCTTCCTTGAACTCGCCCTTTGCAACGTGAGCGATGAAGTCAGGAATAGGTACGCTTACCGGGCAGCCCTGCATACATGGTGCGTTCTTGCACTGAAGGCAGCGGTTTGCCTCTACGACAGCCTGCTCAACAGTGTAACCGAGCGCAACTTCGCTCATCTTGCGGGCGCGTGCTTTTGGCTCATCAGTCGGCATTTCCTGCTGTGGAATTGCCATTCTGTCTTTTGGAGTTAAGGCTCCATCCTTCAGTTTTGCCTGAAGCTCTTCGTATTCAGCCTTTGCGTCGGCTGACAGTTTTTCAAAAGGAATATATTCTGCCATAGCCTGCTCCTTACTTTGCCAGATTGTCTGCAGCTGACTGCATCTTGCACTTGTGGAAATCTTCAGTTTCGCGTGCCTTGAATGACTTCATGCGCATCATCATGTTATCCCAGTCAACCTGATGTGCATCAAACTCAGGTCCATCAACACAGACGAACTTTGTTTCGCCGCCGATTGCTACACGGCAGCCACCGCACATTCCCGTTCCATCAATCATGATTGTGTTGAGGGAAACTGTTGTAGGAACATTGTATTCTTTTGTTGTAAGTGCGCAGAACTTCATCATGATTGGCGGTCCGATGGCAATTACCTCGGCCGGCGGGCACTGTGACTCGCATGCTTCCTTGAGCGGAACGGTTGAAACGCCCTGGCGTCCGGCCGATCCGTCGTCTGTCATGACGATAACTTCATCCGCGACCTTTTTCATCTCATCAACGAAGATGAGCAGATCCTTTGTGCGGGCTGCAATTACCATGACAACCTTGTTGCCGACAGCCTTATGTGCCTGTACGATCGGGTAGCACGGAGCAACGCCGATACCGCCACCAACTATGTAGACCGGACCGTCTTTCTTTTCGACAATTGAAGGATTACCGAGCGGTCCAAGGATGGCACCAAGGCTGTCTCCTTCTTTCATCTGTGACAGTTTATATGTTGTTGCACCGACAGCCTGGAATACGAGAACGATCCAGCCTTCATCGGCGTCTGCATCTGCAATAGTTAAAGGAATGCGCTCACCAAACTCAATGTTGAGCTGCACAAGGACGAACTGACCTGCCTTGCGGTTTTTCGCAATATCAGGAGCAGTTACTTTCATGTAATACACATCAGCTGAAAGCTGCTTTTTTTCCAGAATGGTATACATATAATCCTCCAGAAAATGATTTACTAAACTCTTCGGTTG
>JAGHRS010000047.1 GCA_018066285.1 Candidatus Treponema caballi | reverse complement strand
TCATTTAAAGTGCGGAAGCAAGTGAAAAGTTATATTTTGGGCGTAGCGGAATGCCTTAGTACTTTACGTACCGCTCATCAGGCATTTTGTTGAAATAGTCGTTCAGGACAGCGAGTTGCGCATCTCTGTCTGATGTGTTGGCAATCTGCGTTTTGAGGAAGTGACCGAACTGGAAGTTGTCGCTGAAGTACGAGAAGAAACGGCGCGCGCGGGTCTCGTAAAACTCGGGCGGCTGGTACTGCTGTAAGTCAGAGGTGAACTGCTCTGCTATGGCAAACAGGTCTGCGGTGCGGGTGCCGGGCGTGCATGCCTTATCAGCGTCTGATGCCTTATTTCCGGCTAACTCTGCGAAGATCCACGGCTTCTGAACGGCGGCGCGCGCAATCATGATGCCGTCAATGTCTGGCGCTGTCTTTATCATGCGATTCATGCTCTCAGCGTCTTTTACCGCCCCGTTTCCGACAACAAGCACATCCGGGGCGTGAGATTTTACGTAGTTACAGAAACTGGCAAGATATTGCAGCCGGGGCGGGCGCGTGTACTTTTCTTTCCGTGTCCGTGGATGAAGCGTAATCTGCTTTACGTCTTCCTCAAGCAGCATATCCGTGAATGCAAAAAGCTTTTCTTCAGTGAAATTCTCGTCGCCAAGGCGCATCTTCACGCTGAGCCTGAGCGGAGCGGCGGGGCTGGCGCTTTCAACAGCCGAGCGGACGGCGCGGACCATGGCGCGTGTTTCGTCAAGCGGCTTCAGCATCCAGGCGATTCCTGCACCGTATTTGTAGATTTCAGGCGCCGAACAGCCCATGTTTATGTCAACGCCAATGCCGCCAAGAGCCGCAACCTGGGAAGCCGCGCGACCAAGCGTATCTTCTTCAGTGCCGGTGAGCTGCCAGACAATCTTGTCCGGCTCGGGACCGTTCAGCAGATAAAAGCGCTCGAACTGGCCGCCATGTAAAAGGCTCGGGGCGTGAATCATTTCTGTGTAGTACTCATCGCATTCGCCAAAAAGGGCGATGGCGCGTCGCAAGGCTTCGTGACTGAGCGTAGCCATAGGCGCAAGACAAAGCTTCATGATGGCGATTATAACAGATCCATAGTAAAATGTCCTTATATAATAAAAGGAGAAATCATTTATGAAACTGTATTGCATCACACTGTTCCTTAATTCTGAGCATCTGGATGCGTTCGTTGCCGCATGTAAGAAAGCGGGTTGTGAGATGAAGCAGGATGAAGTTACTGACCAGGTTGGGGAGTCAGCGCACTGCTGGCAGATAAACGCATCAGGTCTGCATATGGTCGCTGGCCCGGCTAACGGTTTTCACAGGGACCTTGACTATGAAATTGGTATTACCGCTTCCAGCAGCGAGGAATGGGAACAGTTTGATGAAGGCCTTAAGAATGCGGATTTGGATGCAGAACGAATTCATGAGGAAGATGGTACGGATATCATCATTCCGAAAGTGGAACACGGTCCGTTCTTCTGCATGATGGATCACAGCAAGAGTTCTGAGGCTGACCAGCTTATCCGCTTTGAGGCAACCATGACGCCTGATGACCTTGCTGTGTACGAGAACGTACTCAAGCCGCTCTTTTGCTCAGCCCTTACAGACAAGTTCAGTTTTACCGCTGGCGATTCGTTTAAGCTGACGCTGCTCGAACTGACAGCTGGCAGAATCCTGGGTTGACTTCCCGGGCACATCCCCTTACACTAGAGATGAGGGGATTAAAAATGGGAGCTCTTCTTACTAAAGGCGCTGAGCAGTCTGCCAGCGCCGTCTCATCTGATTTAAAAGCATATTATGCTGCATTACTCCGTAGGGTACCAAAAGGTGGAATCATCAGTGTTTCCAGAGATGGCTCGTGTGACGCTGTCATTCAGCAGCCGGAATTTGGCGCTGAAAATCAGAATGCTGTGACAGACCTCCGTTCTCTGCGTGACGCACTTGTCGCTCAGCTGGCACACTAAGCGACAGCACTCTATTTGTATATTTTTTAATTAAATAGTAACTTTTCCCTTTCCAACTGCTGCATCTCGGTATACACTGATAACATAATAATTCAGCAACTGTTGGAGGTGCATAATGAATGAATTTTCTCTCTGGCTCGGGCTGTTGGATTATGGTAATCCAATTGCATTCACCCTGCTTTTTACATTCCTTTTAAAGACAATTAAGAGTAAGCTTTCAAAAGAGGATGTTGTTATCCTGACTTTTGGTGCCGTCATGTCCCTTTTTGGCGGTTTCTTTATTCCGACGGGCAAATGTATCGTCGGTCTTAAATTCCACGACTGGGTCATGCCGTCAGAAATTGTCTGCATGGTAAACTGTGGTTTCTTTATTGCCGGTACTACACTGGTAAAATCACTGAAAGACAGAAAGTGGGAAACAAAGAATTATGTCCGGTATTTCCTGCTGGTTGTCCTGCTGATTTACCTGCCATTCTTTATTGAGCTGCTCAAGCCAGATTTCAAGAAAGTCGTCGTTGCAAACATCGTCGGTCTTGTCGGTATGGTTTGTATCTATATCTACATCAGTGTTGAGTCACTCAGACAGAAGAAGGTATTCCCGATGGTTCTTGTCATCGTTTCCTTCCTGCTTTCAACAACACTGAGCGGCATCGGTTCCAAGATGGACCTTGATAACGCACTCGTTCACTGGCTCATTGAAGCGCTCGCTGTAACCTGTCACTTCTGTGCATACATCGGTGCACGCCTCGTCTTTAAAGAGAAATAATACTGCGGACGGGGGAGCTTTGCGGAGCCTCCTCTTACGCCCCATACTGCCGCTTCAGCTCTTCCATCGTGTCGCGGATGGCGGCAGCTTCTTCAAACTCAAGCCGTTCTGCGTGCTCGGTCATCTGTTTTTCGAGTGCGCGGAACAGCTTCTTTCTGTCCGCCGGGTTGAACAGATTGTGCGCCTTTATAAGCACGTTCATTTCGGTCGCGGCATCCATTTCCTTTTCTTTTTCCTGCCGCACGAGCATGTCGTCTATTGCCTTGCTTACTGTGCGCGGTGTGATTCCGTGCGCTTCATTGAACGCCTGCTGAACCTGGCGCCTGTGGTTTGTTTCGTCAATGGCCTCTTTCATTGCGGGGCTCATGCGGTCAGCGTACATGACGACCTTGCCGTTCACGTTGCGGGCGGCGCGGCCGATTATCTGAATCAGACTCGTCGTTGAGCGCAGGAAGCCGATCTTGTCCGCATCAAGGATGGCGATGAACGAGACTTCCGGTAAGTCGATGCCTTCACGCAGCAGGTTGATGCCGACAAGCACGTCAAACTCGCCCGCACGGAGCCCTTTCAGAATCTCGACGCGCTCAATCGTCTCAACTTCGCTGTGGATGTACTTCACTTTAAGCGAAAGCCCTGTCAGGTAGTCGGTCAGGTCTTCTGCCATCTTCTTGGTGAGCGTCAGGAGCAGGCAGCGCTCATGGCGAGCGACGCGCTCCTTTATCTCCTTGTAGATATCTTCCATCTGGCCTTCGCTCGGCCTGACATCAACTTCAGGATCAAGCAGTCCTGTCGGGCGGATGAGCTGCTCGACGATGCGCGTACTCTGCTTCTTTTCTTCTTCGCGCGGTGTTGCCGACACGTAAATGACCTGGTTCATGAGTTTGGTGAACTCATCCGCTTTAAGCGGCCTGTTGTCAAGCGCGCTCGGCAGACGGAAGCCGAAGTCAATCAGGTTCTGCTTACGGCTCCTGTCGCCTTCGTACATGGCGCCAATCTGCGGGACGGTAACGTGGCTCTCATCAATCATGCACAGGAAGTCATCCGGAAAGTAGTGGAGCAGCGTTGCAGGCGGTTCGCCGCGCTTTCTTCCTGAAATGGGGCCGGAGTAGTTTTCAATGCCGGGACACATCCCCATTTCGTTAAGCATTTCTATGTCATAGGTAGTGCGCGTTTTAAGGCGTTCTGCCTCAAGCAGCTTGCCCTGAATGCGGAAGCGCTCTACCTGTTCTTCCATTTCCTCGCGGATTCTTTCTGTTGCACTTTTGAGCATTTCCTCAGGCACAACGAAGTGCTTTGCCGGGTAGATGACCGTTTCATCAAGCTCGCCGGTTATTTCGCCTGAAATGGTGTTGAAGCGCCTGATGCGGACTACTTCTTCCCAGTCAAGCTCAATGCGGTATGCTTCATCAGTTTCCATGTAGGCAGGGAAAATCTCGATCATGTCACCGCGGATTCTGAACCGGCCGCGTTCAAGCACGACGTCGTTCCTGTCGTACTGCAGGCTCACAAGTTTACGCGCGAACGCAAGCAGATCAAGCGGTTCTCCCTTTTCTACGTGGAGCCTCATGCCCTTGTACAGTTCCGGCATGCCAAGACCGTATATGCACGAGACTGTCGCCACGACAATGACGTCGCGCCGTTCCATCAGACTGTAGGTGGCGGCAAGACGCATGCGGTCAATCTCGTCGTTTATGCTTGCGTCCTTTTCAATGTACAAATCGCGCGCCGGTACATACGCTTCTGGCTGGTAGTAGTCGTAATAAGAGACGAAGTACTCGACCGCATTGTCCGGGAAAAAGCTCTTGAACTCACGGTAGAGCTGGGCAGAAAGCGTTTTGTTGTGGCTGATGATGAGCGTTGGCTTCTGCACTTTCTCGATGATTTTCGCCATCGTGAAGGTCTTGCCCGAACCTGTTACGCCTTTGAGAGTCTGATATTTGTCGCCTGCAAGAAAACCCGCGGCGAGTCTGTCTATTGCCTCGGGCTGGTCGCCAGATGGCTCAAATGGAGATACTACCTTGAATGGACGCATATCTTAATGTTAGTCGAGAACGAGCCGTAAATCAACACTCTGTCCGTCGCGGATGACCGTTACGACGACGCTGTCGCCCGGCTTTCTGCTTTCAAGCGTCGAGTTCAGTTCTGCAGTAGATGTGATGGCCGTTCCGTCAACTGCGGTGATGACGTCGCCTCCCAGGTAGATTGTCACGGCGTTATAGCGGCTGCCGTACTGCACCCCCTGGGTTCCGGCTTTCAGTGAGGATAAAGCCTTGCTTCCCCTCTTCAGCTCAGATACGAGCAGTCCCTGAGAGACAGGCAGCTTTGCGTAGTTTGCAATTGATGTCGTAAGCGGGATGAGCGTTCCGTTAATCTTGCCGCGCTTGACTTCGCCGTACTGAATCAGGTCGGCGACGACACGTTTTGCCGTGTTTACCGGAACCGCGAAGCCGATGCCCGCGGAACTGCCGGATGTGGAGTAAATCATCGTGTTTATGCCGACCATGCGTCCCTGCGTGTCGAGCAGCGGGCCGCCCGAGTTTCCCGGATTGATTGCAGAGTCAGTCTGAATCATGTCGCGGATAATCACGTCGCTTGAGTTTTTGATAGGACGGCCCAGTCCTGAAACAATGCCGGATGTAAGCGTACGGTCAAAGCCGAACGGGTTGCCGATTGCGAGCAGGCGCTGGCCTACTTTGAGCGTGTCAGAATCGCCGAACGGAATGGTGTTGAGCGTCATGCCGGCCGGCGGGTCAAACTTGATGACGGCGATATCCGTCTGCGGGTCAGTTCCGATGACTGTTGCGTCATACTGTGTGCCGTCGGAAAGCGTGACGTAAATCTTATATGCATCCGAAACGACATGCACGTTCGTTACGATGTAGCCACGCGCATCAATGATGGAGCCTGAGCCCGTACCGCCGTCCTGTGCAACCGGCTCCAGAAACCAGTTGTAGGCAATTGTCGTCGTTGAAATGTTGACGACGGCCGTGTTGTATCTTTCGTAAACGGAAATGTTCTGATATTCCTCAGTCGTGTATGTCGCATCAGCCGCTGCATCAAGAATGCGGCCGCCTGCTGCATCAAAGCCGCTGGAGCCGTTGCTGCCTGAAAGCGCACCTGAGCCATCCGCTGAACCTGAGCCAGTGCCTGAACCGCCGGAAAGCGGGTCGCCATAAAGCGCCGTAAGTGCATCCGGGTGCTTTGTTGCGAAGATTCCAAGCACCGTAAACAATATCGCCAGAACCGTCAGGACCGAGCCCGCCGCCGCAAAAAACAAATGTCTCTTTGTGTAAAGCTTCATCTGAAACCTCTTTGGTAGACAACCTTTCTTTAATAATTAATATACTACCAAAAACCTTGAAAGGATATTAAATCTTCTCAGAAATCATTTCTTCCAGAATGGATGCAGCGCTTTCAACCATTTTCGGGCAGAATTCTGTGAAAAGATTGTGCTCGACAGCATAAGCGTGGCCATCCTGTGTTGTAATGTCGCATTTCAAAAGTTCCCGGCACAGGTACGAACCGTTTTTTTCCGCAAACGTATCCAGAAACCTGACCGTCATTTCATTAGTCTTCTGCTTTTTATCAGTATCATGTTCATCATGGCCTGCCATGAGCCCCAGCGCAATCAGGGCTCCCGTACACGCACCGCAGACTTCCGCTTTCCTCATGCCGCTGCCGAAACATGCCCCTGCTTTCAACGCCTCTGATTCTGTCAGTCCGCATTCACCGGCAAAAGATGCCAGCACCGCCTGAGAGCAGCAGTTTTTTCTCCTGAAGTATCTGACAGCCTTCGCTGCATGCCCCTCACTGTCAACGCTTTTTACAGACGGCAGCGATGAACGGAAATCGCGGAGCATATCCCTGTTCACCGAATAATACGTCCATTTTCCTTCCTTACGCGATGATACAAGACCCGCCCCGCCCAGAATCTTCATATGATGTGACAGCGTTGGCTGCGTAATCTGAAACGCCTCCAAAAGCCTGCATGCGCACAGTTCTCCGCTTTCAAGCCTGTTTATAATTGCGAGCCGGTTGGAATCTCCCAATGCCTTGCAGATGGTACTTACCTGTTCTTGTGTCATACAAACCTCATATAGATGAATATCAATATGTGTAATACTACCTAATACATAGATAGCTGTCAATATGAAATACACACGGGCGTGACAATAGAGAACCGTCCCCTGGTTCACGCACCTGGGCGTCCCCGGCTGCCAAAGGCAGCCGGTCCGGCTTTCCGGGGCCCCGGCTCCCGCCTCCGACCACGTGCCGTGTTCTCGCTGACGCTCGCCCCTCCAATCCGTGACGCAGTTTGCTTGCATGAGTGCAGTGAAAAATAATCAGATGCAGCCGATATCTGCGGCATTGATTGCTGATAAGGCCTTGCGTGTGCTGATGAAGCATTAGATGTCGGTAAAATACTAGAATTTGATGCTTTACCGACACGTTTTTTTGCTTTTTTTAAAACGGTGTCGGTAATGATGTCATAACTTCCATTTTACTGACACTTTTTTCTTTATTTTTAAGAGCCTGTGTTGGTTTTTTAGGAAAACTTCCATGTTACTCGCCAAAAGTTAATCACTTTTTTAAGAATGAGTCGGTAAAATACTAGAATTTGAACCTTTACCGACACGAAGTAGAAAAAAAGTGTCAGTAAATGCGTGAATACTAGTATTTTACTGACAGCACATCCAAAGGAGCGCGATATTTGTGTCGGTAACGGGATGTTTTCTAGTATTTTACCTAGATCTTTTTTTTTGACCGGGACATTTTGTGTCCCGCAACCCCTTGTATCCTCCAAGTATAAGAGCCCGCAGTTAATGCGGTGCATTATCTGCTTTATAGGAGGCATGATACAAAGTACTTCCATGTACTTTGTATCATTGCAGTTTGCCCATGCATTGCATGTTCAAACTGCAGATTCTCGCCATCCATGGCTCGCTGTTGCCACGGAGGCTTTATAGGAGGATATTATGCAGTACATTATTGTTGCTGAAACCTGCAGCGGAAAGAAAGCCTGGGGATTCACAAAGAGCCGCACCGGCCAGATCGACTTTGCAGGCGCCTTAACAGAAAAAGAACTTTCAGAAAGCAAGTGCGCGTCAGTTCTCGCTTCCAGCACGTACTGGTCGCAGCCCTGGTACGCCTGGCTTCCCGCAGAACTTCGTGCGGACATCAGCGTGCATCTCTGCAAGAAAGATGAGGTCATCAAACCGGAACTGTACGCTTTTCTGACGCACGTAGGCGCGCTTCTGCTCGCCGTTGATGCAGGCGACGGCCTTCTTGCCGCGGAGCTGCTTTCGCGCCGCTTCGGCATTTTCCAGGCCTACGGTGAACTGACTCAGTACATCGTGAAGCCTGTTGCAGCGGCGGCGCTTTTTGCGTGGGTGTATGGCCGCTTCAGTGACGACAGCAACTTCGAGAACGCATACCGCGGCATCCCGGTTGAAGAAGATGTGTCTACGCTGCTGTTCAGTGCCGTCAAGGATGAGCTTGATCCGCAGCCTGAGACGGAAACGCCTGAAGCAATGTTCGTCCGCTATTTCAAGACTCACGTGGATGTGCCTGTAACGCTGGGAATTGTCGGCGCTCATTACCGGAACTGGGCTGCAAACGGCCTTGATTACCTTGATTCGCTCATGGAAGACTACATCGCTGAGGATTTCATCCAGCACACGACACGTGTACGTGACGCGCGGGACGCTCTCTTTACGGGAACTGCAGCCGCCGTCCAGGCAGAGCCGTACAACCCGGCGGACCCGAACGCAATCGTCGTCCTGTTCGATGATCTTGAAGCAGCCGTTTCAGGCGGCAGCGGCAAGACAAAAGCCGGCTATCTCCGCGCGACAGGTGCTTCCATTCTGCGGAAAGCGCATCCGGTAAAGTACTCATTCCCGGCTAAGCTTGCCCGTCTTGGTAACAACCAGGATGGACGTAACGGCGTTGTTGTAAAGATTGTGGTGTAAGAAGTAGGGGAGAAATCAGAGTTTAATCACTCTGTCTTCCGGTTTCTCTGCCTGTCTGTAGAGGATTGCGGTGTTGCCGATGATGCGTACCAGGGTGGCATCGCATTTCTCTGCTATGGTCTGAGTCAGTTCAACCTTTTCTTCCTTGAACTCGTTGAACTTTACTTTTATAAGCTCGTGATGCTTCAGGGCTTCATCAATGTTTTTAATCTGAGCGTCCTCAACTCCCGCGCCGCCAATCAGGGCAACAGGATTAAGGTCATGTGCAAGCTTCTCAAGAGCCTTGCGCTGTTTGCTGGTTAATTCAATCATGCGCCTATTATGCGTGATTTTTTTAAATAAAGCAATAATTTGCATTTAGGGTATTGATGAGTTAACCTTGCCTAACTATAGTATAGGTGTATGCAGTTATCAGACCTTGAACCTGGAAAATGTGGTATCATCAAAACCGTAAGCGGCGATGGGGCATTGCGCCATCACCTTCTGGATATGGGACTTACGCCGGGCACAAAAGTGCTTGTCCGTAAAGTCGCACCCCTTGGCGACCCTCTGGAGCTGAATCTCAGAAACTACGAGCTCACCCTGCGAAAGGATGACGCCGCCATGATTGAGATTGACGCTCAGGAGAATCTTTATTCCTGCAAAACCTGTTCAAAAGGAAGCTGCCCGTACAGCAAGGCAGCTAGGGGAGGTGAGAAATGAAGCTTACCATTGCCCTTGTCGGAAACCAGAACTGCGGCAAGACGACGCTGTTCAACCAATTGACCGGCAGCATCCAGCACGTCGGTAACTTCCCCGGCGTCACTGTCGAGCGGAAAAGCGGCTTTGTAAAGTCTTCGCTCATCCACACGGATGACGTTCCCGTAAAGAATCTTGAAATCGAAATCTTCGACCTTCCCGGGGTCTACTCGCTTTCTCCATATACCCCTGAAGAAATCGTCACACGCGATTTCATCATCAACGAAAAGCCTGATGCAATCCTGAACATTCTTGATGCAACAAACATTGAGCGTAACCTGTACCTGACGCTTCAGCTTGAAGAGCTTCAGGTTC
Organism: Candidatus Treponema caballi; assembly: GCA_018066285.1. GTDB lineage: Bacteria > Spirochaetota > Spirochaetia > Treponematales > Treponemataceae > Treponema_I > Treponema_I caballi. The sequence continues at coordinate 35,129 of JAGHRS010000047.1, read as the reverse complement.
CTATGGTCCTTGCACTCAACATGATGGATGAAGTCATCGCCGCGGGAAACTCGATAGACGTCAACAAGTTGAGCGCCAACATGCAGCTTGACGCCGTTCCTGTTTCTGCTGTCAAAGCTGATGGCATTGAGGAGCTGGTGAACCGCATCGTGGATGTAGCCATCAACAAGAAGAAGCCTTTAAAAGTCGACTTCTGCGATGCCGGCCCTGTCCATCAGGCCATCCACTCAATGGCGCACCTTATCCAGGATCACTGTGAGGCGCGTTCCCTGCCGGTCCGTTACGCTGCGACAAAACTTATTGAAGACGATAAGCTCATGCTTGAGGCAATCGGCCTCAACGAGAACGAGACGGATATCCTCGACCACATTACGACTGAGATGGAACGTGACGCGGGAACTGATCGCGCCGCCGCCATTGCGGATATGCGCTACTCGTACATCGAGAAAGTCACGTCGGACTGCGTGCACCGCGTAGGTGAGACACCGGCGCAGATGCGCTCCTATAAAATTGATAAAGTCCTTACCGGAAAATACACCGCCATCCCGATCTTCCTGTGTATCATGGCGCTTATCTTCTGGCTTACCTTCGGCGTCATCGGCAAGTTCCTGAGTGACGCTTTCGGCAGCGCCCTCGCCGCGCTCACAAACCTCATAGACACGGGGCTCACCGCGTACCAGCTCTCACCGGTAGCGAAGTCGCTCATCATAGACGGCGTGTGCACGGGCGTTACCAGTGTCCTGTCGTTCATGCCGACAATCCTCGTGCTTTTCTTCTTCCTGGCGCTGCTTGAAGACACCGGTTACATGGCCCGTGTCGCCTTCGTCATGGATACTGCCCTGCGCAAGATCGGCCTTTCAGGAAAGTCGTTCGTCCCGATGCTTATAGGATTCGGCTGCTCTGTGCCCGCCGTCATGAGCACCAGAACGCTTTCAAGCCGCCGCGACAAGAAGATGACGATTTTCATCATTCCGTTCATGAGCTGCAGTGCAAAACTGCCTGTGTATTCTCTGCTTTCGGCGGCGTTCTTCCCAGACCACGCGGCGCTCGTCATGATCGGTCTCTATATCGGCGGCTTCATCATCGCCATTCTGTCGGCGCTGCTGCTGAAAGGCACTGTGTTCAGGGGAAAGCCGGTTCCGTTCGTTCTGGAGCTTCCCGCTTACCGTCTGCCGAGCCTCAAGAACATGGGCTTGAGCATCTGGGATAAGGCAAAGGACTTCCTTCACAAAGCGTTCACGGTCATCTTTACGGCGACTGTCATCATCTGGTTTCTGCAGCATTTTGACCTGAAGCTGAATCTGGTAAGTGACTCATCCGCGAGTATTCTGTCTGCAATCGGCTCTCTCATAGCTCCAATCTTCAGACCGCTCGGTTTCGGCGACTGGCGCATCTCAACGGCGCTCATCACAGGCCTTACGGCAAAGGAAGCCGTCGTCAGTACGCTGGCAATCCTTGCTGGTGGCGGCACCGATGCAGGTCTTACGGCTGCACTTACGACCATGCTCACGCCGGCTTCCGCTCTTGCGTTCCTGACATTCGTCCTGCTGTACATGCCGTGCGTCGCAACATTTGCCGTAATCAGGAAGGAAATCGGCACAAAGCATGCCATCGGCTCTGCAGTTTACCAGTGCTGCACCGCCTGGATTTTTGCATTCCTCGTATACACGATTGCGCTTCTTTTCTAAGTATTTCAAGTGATTGCATGTGTTTGCGGTCACTTGAACAACTTCTTTATTTACGATATAGTAACAAAATCTGATTTACTCTTGTAATCATTGCATTTTTTTGCAAAACCCATATTTGAGAGGTAAAACAATATGAGCATTGATATTTCCAAAATGAGAAATATCGGTATCAGCGCCCACATTGACTCCGGTAAGACAACCACTTCTGAACGTATCCTGTTCTACTGCAACAAGATTCACGCTATTCACGAAGTTCGTGGTAAAGATGGTGTTGGTGCTGTTATGGATAACATGGAACTGGAAAAGGAAAGAGGTATCACCATCCAGTCAGCAGCAACCCAGGTAGAATGGAAGGGTTACACAATCAACCTCATCGACACACCCGGTCACGTTGACTTCACAGTAGAAGTTGAGCGCTCTCTCCGCGTTCTCGACGGCGCTATCATGATTCTCTGCGCTGTCGCAGGTGTTCAGTCACAGTCAATCACTGTTGACCGCCAGCTCAAGCGCTATCATGTACCTCGCGTTGCATTCGTAAACAAGTGTGACCGCCAGGGTGCAAATCCTATCCGCGTTTGCAGACAGGTAAGCGAGAAGCTCGGTCTTAACGCACACATGATGGAACTCCCGATTGGTCTTGAAGACAAGCTCGAAGGTGTTGTAGACCTTGTTTCAATGAAGGCTATCTACTTTGACGGACCAAACGGTGAAAATGTCCGCTACGCAGAGATTCCTGCACACCTCAAGGCTGATGCAGAGAAGTTCCGCGAAGAACTCCTCGACGCTGCTTCAATGTTCGACGACGACCTCATGGAAGAAATCATGGAGAACGGTTACGAGAACGTTGCAGAAGATAAGATCCACGCTGCAATCCGCAAGGGAACACTTGCAGAGCAGTTCGTCGGTGTATTCTGCGGTTCAGCTCACGTAAACAAAGGTATCCAGCCACTGCTCGATGCAGTTACACGCTACCTGCCATCTCCTCCAGAAGTAAAGAACGTTGCTCTCGACCTCGACAACAACGAAGCTGAAGTAGAACTTGAAGCAGTTGACAACAAGCCTTGTGTTGCACTCGGCTTCAAGCTTGATGACGGTCAGTACGGTCAGCTCACCTATACACGTGTTTATCAGGGATGCATCAAGAAGGGTGAAGAACTGTACAACACACGTGCTAGAAAGAAGTTCAAGGTTGGTCGTCTTGTCCGTATGAACTCAAAGGAAATGCAGGATATCAACGAAGGTGTTCCAGGCGATATCGTCGCACTGTTCGGTGTTGACTGTGCATCAGGTGATACATTCTGTACACCAGGTACAAACTACGCTATGACATCTATGTTCGTTCCTAACCCTGTCATCTCTCTTTCTATCACACCAAAGGATAAGAAAGCTGCAGACCAGATGTCTAAGGCACTCAACCGCTTCACGAAGGAAGACCCGACATTCCAGACCTACGTTGATCCTGAATCTAACGAAACAATCATCAAGGGTATGGGTGAGCTCCACCTCGACGTTTACGTTGAGCGTATGCGCCGTGAGTACAACTGTGAAGTTACAACAGGTGCTCCACAGGTTGCTTACCGCGAGACAATCACACAGCATGCAGACTTCAACTACACACACAAGAAGCAGACTGGTGGTTCCGGTCAGTACGGTCGTGTAGCAGGTTTCATGGAGCCAATTGCTGATAAGGATTACGAGTTCGTAGATAACATTAAGGGTGGTGCAATTCCTAACGAATACATCCCATCCTGCGACAAGGGATTCAAGAAGGCTCTTGAAAAGGGTTCTCTGATTGGAGCTCCGGTCGTTGGTGTTAAGTGTACAATCAATGATGGTCAGTACCATCCGGTTGACTCAAACGATAACGCATTCCAGATTGCAGCTATCGGTGCTTTCCGCGAAGGTTATGAAAAGGCAAAGCCAGTTATCATGGAGCCTATCATGAAGGTTCAGCTTGCTGGTCCTACAGAGTTCCAGGGTAACATGTTCGGTCTGATCAACCAGCGCCGCGGTGTTATCATCGATTCAACAGATGAAAACGGAACATCAACTGTCAACGCAGAAGTTCCTCTTTCTGAAATGTTCGGATTCTCAACAATCCTCCGCTCTTCCACACAGGGAAAGGCTGAGTTCACAATGGAATTCGAGAAGTACGGAAAGGTTCCAAACAGCGTATCTGATGACCTTATTGCAAAGTATAAGGAACAGCGCGCTAAGGAACAGGGTAAATAAGGAGTAACCGATGGATAAACAGGATCTTGTAAACCGCAGCCCTGTCCGCAGTTTTGAAAAGGCTATCAACGGCGGACTCAAAGCAGGAGAAGTCGGCGTTCTCACATCCCGCGAAGGTCTTGGAAAGACTGCTGTTCTCGTACAGTTCGGTCTTGATACACTCCTTCAGGATAAGGCAGTTGTAAACGTATCTTTCAACCAGCATTCAAGCTATGTAATCACCTGGTACGAAGGTATGTTCAACGAAATGATCAAGAAGCGCAGCATTGCTGATGCAGATACTGTAAAGGAAGAGATTTTCCGCAACCGCGTAATCCTCAACTTCAGTCTCGAAGCACTTGCAGACGGCCGCGTATTCAATACACTCAAGGCTCTTTCTCAGGGCGGCATCAAGCCTGCTTGCCTGGTAATCGACGGTCTTACAAAGGCTGCCCTTACACCAGCTGTTGCAGACAGCCTCAAGGCTTTTGCAGCTGAGAATGGCGTTGCAGTATGGTTCAGCTTCAGCTCAGACGAGACAGATCCAGATAAGATCTTCGGTGCTGACGTAGCTGCAAAGCTCGATACTGTAGTTCTTATGGCACAGAAGGCCGGCGGCATCGTAATGGAAGTTGCTAAGGCTCATGATGCTGCTGTTAAGGACGTCTGCATCAAGCTTGATCCAAAGACACTGCTCATTGCAGACAAATAAGTTCTGATTTACTCAGACAGGAAGGCAGCCGGCGACGGCTGCTTTTTTTTGTGCTATAATGACAGAAAGAGGCACTTATCATGCAGATGAATCGTTCAAGCGGCATTTTGCTGCATCCAACTTCACTTCCGGAAACTCCTGGAATCGGTACCATCGGAAAGCAGGCGTACCGTTTCGTAGACTGGCTCGTTGAGGCAAAACAGTCTCTCTGGCAGATACTGCCTTATGGACCGACCGGCTACGGCGACTCTCCGTATGCATCATTTTCAACATTTGCGGGTAATCCGCTCATAATAGACATAGACATGCTCGTAGACGCCGGCTGGCTTTCTTCAGACGAGGCCGCTGCTCCCGAATGGATGCGTTCCGACGGCTACATAGACTTTGGTGGCGTGGTGTACTGGAAGATTCCGCTTCTCAAGACCGCGGCGGCTCATTTTCTGGAACGAGCCGATGCTGAGGAGCAGAAAGCGTACAGGGCTTTCAAGCGCGAAAACGCTTCCTGGCTTGATAACTATACGCTTTTCATGAGCATCAAGGAGTTTTATGACGCCAAGGCTCAGGAAGAAAAAGTAGAAGGCGCCATGTGGAGCACCTACTGGCCACATGATCTTGCCGTTCATGAAGAGAAAGCTGTTGCAGAATGGGCTAAGGCCCACAAGAAGGAAGCTGAAGTCTATCGCGTCATTCAGTACTTCTTCTTTACGCAGTGGCGCGCACTCAAGACATATGCAAATGCTAACGGTATAAGGATCATCGGTGACATTCCGATTTTCGTAGCACCAGATTCAGCTGATGTATGGGCAGACCAGCGTCTGTTCCAGCTCGATAAGAACGGTCGGCCGACTCGTGTTGCAGGTGTTCCTCCTGATTACTTCTGTGCTGACGGTCAGCTGTGGGGAAATCCGCTGTACCGCTGGGATGTCATGGAAGAAGAAGGTTTTGCCTGGTGGATTGAACGCATCCGGGCAACACTGAAGAACGTCGATTACGTCCGCATTGACCATTTCCGCGGATTTGAAGCGTACTGGTCTGTTCCTGCAAAGGAACAGACGGCAGTTAACGGAAAATGGGTGAAGGGACCGCGTGGAAAGCTGTTCAATGCCATCCTCGAGGTTCTGGGTGATATCCCGATTATTGCAGAAGACCTTGGCGTTATTACAGATCAGGTTCGTGAGCTCCGTGACAACTTCAATCTGCCGGGAATGCGCGTCCTCCAGTTTGCGTTTACACCTGAAGAGGAAAAAGCCGGCGCCTGTACGAATTCATTCATGCCTCATGAGTTTTCTCCGCATTCCGTTGTGTATACGGGAACGCATGATAATGACACACTTGAAGGCTGGCTGAAGAGAGTTCCGGTTGAGGAACCAGAAGCGTATGCCCTTATGAAACGGTATGTTTCCGGTGGATATGATGAACTTGTACCTTCTGAAGAAAATCTTGCACCTGCGCTTATCCGCATGGCTTTTGCGTCAGTTTCCAACTTTGCAGTCATTCCAATGCAGGATATTTACCGGGTGGATAATTCAGGACGCATGAATATGCCTGCTACATCGGGCGGTCATAACTGGCAGTGGCGTATGAGCAGCAACATGTTTGATGCCATGCGTGCAGCCTGGCTCAAGGAAATGTCTGTCCTTTACGACAGAAACTCCTTCCTGCCACCTCCTCCTGTTGAACCCAAAAAATCCGCATCAGGCAAAAAGCGCGCAACAAAAAAAGCCCCTGCTAAAAAAACAGGAGCAAAGTAAAGTCTTAAACCGAAACTAACTAATCCGCGATGTTTTGCGAAGCAAAACTCGCTATTGAAAATTGCCATGGATGGCAATTTTCAATCCTTCCACGGGAAGATGAAACTGCGGAAAGAACGCGGTCCGAGCGTTTCCTTATCGTCGGCAATAAGCTCATCCCACGGAATCTGCTTCCGGGCTTCCTTCTGTGTCAGTTCCGGATGCTCTTCCATCCAGTCATATTTGTACATTCTGAGGCGGAGCGCATTGTTCTGAGCCATAATGAGGCCAGAGAAGCTTGGCATAAGGAAAGCAAGGAACGGAGAAAGCGCTGCAAGGAAGAGGTTGTAGACAAAAAAGAACAGCGAAAAACCTGTGTTGTCGAAGAAAATGATGAAACATTTTTTCAGCGTCTTCTTAAATCCACCGTTGAGTTGTGACTTAAGAGGAAAATACCACTGCAGTGAAAGAACTCCAATGACGAGGAACCAGAAAACCAGAGCAGAGAGCAGAATGCCTATCAGATTTCCCATGTTCAGATAGAATGGAATGACGACAACTGCAATCAATACAATGATTCCGGTAAAAAGAGTCAGGTAGGCTGAATCCTTCCAATCATCAAACAGATGAGAAAAAACGCTTTTGTATTCTACGGAAGAAAAGTTGACTATACGTGCACATTCCCTGCTGATTGACGTAAAAAGACAATTGAGGAGGAAAAGCATGACAAGCGCAAAAGGAATGCCAAGAAGCATGAAGATACTTGTAGTATCTGCAATCTGGGCGATGAATGAAAGCCCGATGTAAGCAACAACAATAATAGCTGCGGAAACAAGGTTGAATACGATAATCCAGAGAAGATTGTCCCATCCATCGCAGAAATTCTTTTTAATGAAAAATCCAATCATGCCTTTAAATGTACTAATAAAAAACGTCTATAGTCAAGAATAACTTTGTATGTATCGATAATAGAATTATGAAGAAATTTTTTGCAGTTATTGCCTTTGTACTCGTAACCGGAATGGGTTTTGCGGGTGAATATATCAATCAGCTGTGGTCTGTGGGAACATCTGCGCTGTTTTATGGAGATCCAGCCATTGATGAATTGCATGAAACCCTGAAGACAGACAGTTATGTTAATCTGGTTATTTCCGGAGAATATGGAGCACGTATTCAGCTTGATAGAAAGATTGATTTTGTCGGTATGGGATATCTGACGCTTGATTCATACGTGAAAGGAACAAGTTCAATCCTGCATCTTGATTATGGTGTTTCTGGCGGTGTACGTCTTACTCCCGGATTAGGCGGACTTATTCTTGGCTGTGAATATTGTACGGGACAGCGTGCGGATTGTAATTTCCTGGATAATAAAACAGTTGATGAAGAGGATGGCCATTGGTCAGCAACTCAGTGGGGTAATGGTTATCGTTTCCTTTTTGAGTATGATTTTTCTGCTCTTATTACGGGAATTGCTCCTACACTCGGAATCAGTTTCAGGTCAGTTCCCCGTGGAAATAATTTCACAGACAGGAATCTTTCGTTTTATATCCGTCTGAAAAAATGAGGATGCAATGAAGCAGAATGTTCTGCTCGTAGCAGTCAACTCGCGTTTCAATCACACAAACCTCGCTGTCCGCTCAATCTGCCGGTACGTGAACAATGCCCTTTCCTCTGACGGCTTGCCTTCAGACCGCCTGTCGTTCATCGAGTGCACTATCAGCGAGCCGTTGCATGACATTCTCCGGAAGATTACGACAGCAAAGCCTGGCGTGGTCATTTTCTCCGTGTACATCTGGAACTGCAGCATCATATACCAGATTGCTGCTGAACTGCGGAAGCTGCTGCCTGACTGCCTTATAGGAGCTGGCGGCCCTGAAGTTTCCTTTCAGGCTGAGAACGTGCTTGCTGAGCAGCGTGCTTTCAATTTCATCAGTCGTGGTGAGGGAGAGCAGACGACTCTTGAGCTCGTCAAAGCGTATGACGCTGACCCGGCATCATTTCGTGAGCGTATTCAGACTCATCCCTTATTTGACCCGCCGTCTCTTTTCCCTGATTTAGCTGCACTGCCGTTTCCGTACACTGATGCCGAGTTGCAGGAAGAAGCGGACACCCGCATTTTTTATTACGAGTCATCCCGCGGCTGCCCGTTTTCGTGTTCTTATTGCCTTTCTTCCCTGGATAAGACCGTCCGCTTCATGCCGCTTGAACGCGTGTTTGCGGACCTGAAGCGTTTCATGGATGCGGGTGTTAAGCTTGTAAAGTTCGTTGACCGCACGTTCAACCTCAATGAGAAGCGCTATATCGGTATCTGGGAGTTTATCCGCGACAACTGGAACGGCAAGACGCGTTTCCACTTTGAGATAGCGGCAGAGTTCCTTTCTGATGAAGCGCTCGCAATGCTGCCGTCAATTCCTGAAGGCGCCGTGCAGTTTGAGATTGGCATTCAGAGCATTCATAAGGAGACGCTCAAAACAGTCGGACGTACTGCGGATGTGGATAAGCTTGCTGATAGAATCCGCCGCATTCCAAAGACCATTCACTGTCACGTTGATCTCATTGCAGGTCTTCCTCATGAATCCCTGAAAGAATTTGAGCAGTCGTTCGATTACGCGGTCTCGCTCGCGCCGGATATGCTGCAGCTTGGTTTCCTGAAAGTCCTGTCTGGCACGCAGATGGAAGCGTATGCGGATACGAACGGCTACAAGATGATGTCTGTGCCACCCTATGAAGTGCTTGAAACGCCTGACATGAGCTGGAACGACCTGCTTTTCTTAAAGGATGTGGAGAAGCTGCTTGATGCGTACGGGAACTCAGGCGCGTTCAGTTACACGTTCCGCTGGCTGCTTGGTACTTCAGCATTCACTCCCTGGAAACTATACTCGGAACTTGCGCGGCGCGCCCGTGAACAAGGTGCGCTCGATTCTCCGCACCGTACTGTCTTCTGGTTTGATTTCCTGCATGATTTCCTTTCTGCCGCGCTTCCTGCTTCAAAAAGCGTGTGGCTTGAGCTACTCCGCTTTGATTACATCCGGCGTGAGAAAGTGACTGATTTTCCATCCTGGTACGTGCGCCGTTACGACAAGGATGCGCACCACGCAGCTCTTTTACAGCATGCTGACATGCACAGTACACGGCTCGCGTACGCGCACTCCGCTTACGATGTGTTTTCTGTGAATCTAGAAACGCTTGCTGCTGAAGAAACGCCTGTCCTTTTCCTTTTTGGAGGAACTGACGGCGCATCTGTTACTTCAAGGACAAGTGTCTCATCCGCTTGCAAAATCATCATGCTCACTCTATAGTTGAGTCATGAGCGCGCTTTCATCCCCAGATAATGACGAAATCATCTTCATTGCAGACATCGGCACTACGACGATAAAGGCGTCTCTCGTGTCATCCGGAGCAACCGGATCAGACAGAAACAGCGGAGCGTTGCTTGCTTCGCTTTCAGAAAAGAACGCACAGTCAGTTTTCGGCCTTGATGTCATTTCGCGCGTGCTTTATGCGCACCATAACGGCGTTGAGCCCCTGCAGAAAAAAGTGCTTTCCCAGGTTCATGATATGCTCAAAGCGCTTTGTGTTTCAGCTGATGTCCAGCCTGAGTCAGTTTCCAGGAGCATCATTACAGGAAACACAATCATGCTGCATCTGGTGCGCGGCCTTTCTGTCTCAGGCTTTGAGATGGCGCCGTTTACGCCCGTTTCGCTTGGTGAAGCAGAAGAAGTGTTATTTGGGCTTCCCGCGTATTTCCCGCCGTGCATTGATGCGTTTCTTGGTGCTGATGCGGTATGCGCCGCGCTGTATGCAATATCAGCTCCTGAAGCCCGTTTCCCGCTCCTGCTCGCAGATGTCGGCACAAACACAGAGATTATGCTCTTTACTTCATCTGCTTTCGAGGAAGGGGGAGCAGGAACTTATGATAAGCTCAGTCTGACCTGCTGCTCAACAGCGGCCGGTCCTGCTTTTGAAGGCGGCGTGTCAGGCGGCAGATATACGGGCTCTGAGCTTGTACACATGCTTGCAGAACTTTTGAAAGCAGGAACGATGGATGAAACCGGCCTGCTTTTGGAAGACGCGGATTCGTCATCAGCTTCTGAAAGCGGGTTCCTGCTCGCTCAGAATGACATCCGGCAACTGCAACTGGCAAAAGGCGCTGTTTCAGCTGCCGTAGATACACTGTTACAGGAAGCAGGCCTTTCTGTTGGTGACGTTGGTTCGTTTGTACTGTGCGGTAATTTCGGCAGCGCGCTTAATACAGAAGAAGCTGAGCGTATCGGCCTCTTTCCGGAAGGTCTTTCGTCCGTGGCTCGGTACGCGGGAAATGCAGCTGAACTTGGAGCGCGGCTTTTGGTAAGTGACGGGATGAAGGTGCTTGCAAAAAAAATAGCGGCCTCAGGAAAGCTTATCCAGCTTGCTGACAGCCGCTTTTTTGCCCGCCGTTACATTGAACGGATGAACTTCGGTTCGTAGCTTTACGTCGTGATTTTTCCGTGTTTACGGAACTCACTTGGTGTAACTCCCTTAATTCCTCTGAATACACGTGTGAAATAGTTCATATCGCTGAATCCGACAAATGTTGCAATATCTTCAATACTTGCATTACTTGTCTCAAGCAGTTCCATTGCCTTGTCGATACGGCGGTGGTTGATATATGTCGAAATAGACGACTGTGTTTCACGGTTAAAGACGGCTGACAGATAGTTCGGACTGACATTGATGGCAGCTGCAATCTCAGGCAGGTGAATATCTGAGCTCAGATGAGTGTTTATGTAGTTCAGAGCCTGGCGTACCATTGGAGTGTATTTGACCAATGAGTGCTGTGTTACAAGCTTGCAGTACTCGAGGATACAGTCTTCCTGCAGTTTATGCAGTTCCTCAACACTGTTCTTTGCTTCAATCATCGAGGTGATCTGGTTTGACAGACTGTCGATGTACAGCGGATGGACGTATGCGCGTTCAACTGCCTTGCGGAGAATGGTATTGTGGATATGTGCATTGTTTTTGGCGTTTCTGAGCGGATCTTTAATGCGGTGTGCATTGTCAATCTCAACACGGAGCAGACGCCATGTGCGGAGTGCACCGACACTGTTACCCTGGGTGACATCGGCCTGCATGCGGGTTTCGAGAGAGTAACGGCGCTCAGTCTGTGCCATATAGATGTTCTCTTCTTCTGCATAGTAGTCAGTTGGCTTGACCTGTTTGTCAGAACCGAATGGGAATACAGATTTACATTCCGGTTCTTTATCTATGTCGAAAAGAGATGTAATGCAGATTCTTGCAACTGAAATGGCTTTTGTTGATGCACAGACAGGAACTGAGTTGTAGAACATCTTGAGTGGAGATGTATAGGAAGCCTGAAGACCGTTGCGCAGGAGAGCTTTCTGAGTGAGATTGTCTACCGGTGTTGTAGAGAAGAAAGGTCCGAAAATAAGAGTTGCCTGATTGCCAGGAGTATAATCGGCAGGCAGACGGATTGCAATCCATTTAAGGAAGAAGCAGTCTTCTATATCGTAGACGATACCTTCGTTCAGTTTGGAAAGATACTCTACAATCGAAAGTGGACTGTATGATGTTCCTGCCATAGGAGGCGCGAGCATTTTGAAGAATTCTTCTCCAGACTGCTCTGTGTTTTCTACAACGGTAACATGCATGGAAAGTAAAGTTTCGATGTATTGTTTAGTCAGTGCAATTATTTTTTCCATAATCAAACTCAAACCGATTTGGTAATCCTTTTTATATTATTTTAAAGCAATTACTTGAAAATTACAAGAAAAAAGGCAGTTTTTTTCTTGTAAATGAAAAAAATCTTGAGATTTTAGAGGGAATACATATTTAATAAAAAAAGAACCCTGTCCCGGAATCTCCCAGACAGGGCCTTTTTTCGCAGCCTTACAATCAGCGTGCGTATTCGATGATGCGTGTTTCTCGGATCATCGTAATCTTTATGCGGCCTGGATAGCGCAGGTCGCTTTCAATCTGTTTTGCAATGTTGCGTGCCAGATCCTTGACTTCTGCGTCAGGAATCTTTTCGTTGTTGACGAGCACGCGGAGCTCGCGGCCAGCCTGAATTGCATACGCTTTTTCAACGCCGTTGAATCCTTCAGCGATTGCCTCAAGGTTTTCAAGACGCTTTACGTAGTTGTCCATTGTTTCACGGCGGGCACCAGGACGGGCTGCAGAAATGGCATCGGCAATCTGAACGATGATTGCTTCAATGCTTGTCGGTTCAATGTCGTTATGATGAGCTCCGACAGCGTTTACGACGCGTGGATCTTCACCCATCTTGCGTGCCATGTCCATACCGACTTCTGCGTGGTTCTGGTCTGAATCGTTTTCAGCTCCCTTACCGATATCGTGCAGGACAGCGGCGCGTTTTGCAAGTTCTCTGTCTGCGCCGATTTCGGCGGCAAGCATGCCTGCAATAATTGCTACTTCGCGTGAGTGGTTCAGTACGTTCTGGCCATAACTTGTGCGGAAGTACAGGCGGCCGAGAGCGCGGACACCATCCTGGCTAAGGTTGTGGATGCCAAGGTCGAACAGAACCTTTTCACCTTCTTCGTAAATCTTGTTCTGAATCTCGCGTGTGACTTTCTGAACGATTTCCTCAATGCGTGCCGGATGGATGCGTCCGTCAGAAATGAGGCGCTCAAGTGCGACCTTTGCGATTTCCTTGCGTACAGGATCGAAGCATGAAATGACAACAGCTTCCGGTGTATCATCGATGATGATGTCAACGCCTGTAAGTGTTTCAAGCGTACGGATGTTGCGTCCTTCACGTCCGATGATGCGGCCTTTCATTTCATCGCTTGGCAGTGAAACTGTCGCGACGGTGATGTCGCTTGTGGTTTCAGTTGCAATGCGCTGGATTGTTGTTACGAGAATGTCACGTGCTTTCTTCTCAGCTGAAAGCTGTGCGTCCTGCTCAATTTTGTTGAGCAGTGCCTGTGCATCGTGCTTTGCATCATTTTCAAGGCTCTTGATGATGAGGTCTTTTGCTTCCTGAGCACTGAGTCCTGAAATGCGTTCAAGTTCCTGACGGTATTTTTCTTCTTCCGTTGTAAGTGATGCTTCGCGGCTTGCAATAACCTGTTCGCGCTTTACAAATTCCTGCTCGCGCTTATCAAGTTCAGAATTGCGTTTTTCAATGGCGTCTTCTTTGAGGGAAAGTCTGCGTTCAGTACGCTGTACTTCTCCTCTACGCTCACGTATTTCACGTTCCTGCTGGGCACGTTCCCGAATGAGTTCGTCTTTCGCTTTTAATAAAATCTCTGTTTTCTGAGCTTCTGCTTCTTTTATCGCGTCCTGTTTGACACGTTCTGCTCTCTGCTCTGATGCAGATAATTGAAATCTGGCATAAAGCCAGCGAATTAGCCATCCAAGAACAATTCCTGCAGCCGGAAGGATTATATACATATAATTCATATTACTCCTCCAGACAGAATTATCCAAATCTAGAATACCATAGAGAAGAGTAGTTGTCAAATGAACGATACTATAAAAAGAAGTTTATTTATTTGTCAGATAAAATGTTACATCGTGAACTCTTCGCCAAGGTAGATTTTTCGGGCTATCTCTGAAGCGAGAATGTCTTCCTTGCTTCCCTGGGCGATAATCTGTCCGTCACTGATGATGAGTGCACGGTCAGTTATCTCAAGAGTGTCACGAACGTTATGATCGGTGATGAGTACGCCAATGCCCCGTTCAGAAAGCAGCCGCACCGTTTTCTTGATGTCTGCGACGGCAATCGGGTCAATACCGGCAAAAGGCTCGTCGAGCAGCAGAAAGCGTGGTTCAATGGCAAGTGCGCGTGCAATTTCAGTGCGCCGCCGCTCTCCTCCTGAAAGGGAGAATGCTTCCTGCTTGCGGATGTGCTCTATGGAGAACTCTTCGATAAGGCTGTCGAGCTTCTGCTTTTTCTCAGCATGTGTCAGGTCGCGCCTTGTTTCAAGTACTGACCAGATGTTCTGTTCAACGGTGAGCTTCCTGAAAACTGAGGGCTCCTGTGGAAGATAGGAAATGCCGAGCCGGGCACGCTTGTACATCGGTTTTCTGGTGATGAGCGTATCGTCCAGGAAAACTTCTCCTGCATCAGGACGGTAAAAGCCGACAATCATGTAGAAAGTAGTCGTTTTTCCAGCACCGTTCGGGCCGAGAAGGCCGACTGTTTCTCCTGTCTGCATGGAAAATTCAATACCTTTGACGACTTTTTTCTTTCCAAAGTTCTTATGCAGTGATGTTACCCGGAGTGTGTTCATTCTGATTCCTCCCCAGTTTCTGAAGAATCATCCGTGTCTGTGACAGTGCCGCGAACTTTTCCATCCAGGGTGATTTCTTCAGTATCGAGATTGAAGGTGATTTCCTGCGCGGTAAAGACATCATCTTTCTGGACGATTTTCGGTGATCCGGACATTTCAAGCATCTTCTCGTCCTTTCTCCATGTTGCAAGGGCAGATGTACAGACAGAGTCTTTCTGGACGAGCTTTACATTCATCTGCAGAACGGCTGTTTCTGTCTTCTGGTTGTACTCAATGAGATATGCTTTCGCGTTTACATCGTTCTCAGTATCGATGAGTGTGACATTTCCTTCCAGTTTGATGATGTCTGTCCTGCGGTCGTATGACAGTCTGTCGGATGAAAATGTAATGCCTGAATCTGAATTGGTGCCGTTTATGTTTCCTGTTGCCGTTATGATGTCGTAATTTGAACCTGAAAGCTCAATCCTGTCGGCATGTATTTCAATGTCATCCGTGCTTATCCAGGCTCTGCCGGATAAAATGGTCGTTTCCTGACCTGATCCTGTGTTGCCTGACATTGAGTCAGCCTTGAAGCTGATTGTTCCGGCTGCAGCTGGCAGTCCCAGCAGGATGAGGATGATGATGGCAGTCAGTCTGCCTGTGATGTGTCCTCTATTCATCTGCGTCCTCTCCGTCATCCTGCGTTTCAATAGTGCCTGAGACAGGACCGTTGAACACGTACGAACTGCTGAATCCGCTTGCAGAAAACTGTTCTCCTGTTATGGTGACCTGAGAATTGCCATGCTTGATGATGTGGACAGGTGCGCTTTCCGAGCTCACCAGCTGATTCGTCCTGTTGTTCCAGAATACATCCTCTGATTTCAGGAACATATCGTGCGTGTAGCTTTCTATTTCGACATCATCAAGAAAATAGTATTCGCCTTCATCTGTGTTGCCGGAAAAAAGGCGGCAGGTCCCTTCAACAGAAACGGTTCCGTCGTCATTGAATGCCCGGAAGGAAAGGCCTTTCCCGTACATGGTGCTGTCGGATTCGTACTGTTCAATGGCATCTGCGTCAAGTGTCAGTATTGTTTTTCTGTCTTCAATGCGTGTGAATGTGGCGTCTGTAAAGACAAACTCGGGAGAGCCCGCGTTTTCAGCCTGTCTTACGCTGTAATCAAGATAACAGGATGAAAGTGACAGCGCAGAAAGAGCGAGGAAACATGCTGAAAGGGAGTTCGCAAAGAGTTTTTTCATGCTTGAAATAATTGTTCCATCAACCAAAGATTTTGTCAATGTTTCGTAATTTGAAACCTTTGAGTGTAAATTATTTATTGCGGAGTCAAATTAATGACGATACTATTTAGGTATGGCAGATTTTTTAAGTGATGCGGATTTTGATTTGTTCCGCAAATTGATTTACGACGAAAGTGGCATTACTTTTTCAGAAACAAACCGTTCAATTCTCGACAGCAGGTTGAAGGAACGCCTTCGGGAAAAGCAGCTTACCGATATCCACGAGTATCATAAGATGATTATTTCAGACAAGGAAGAAATGAAGCTCCTCCTTGATTCGGTTACGACAAATCTGACTCGTTTCTTCAGAAACCAGCCTCATTTTGATGCTCTGGTCAATTATGTCATTCCTCATGTTCTTGAAACAAAGAAAGGAAAAGGCGATACTGTTGTACGTATATGGAGTGCCGGTTGTTCTACAGGAGAAGAGCCGTATACCATTGCAATGATTCTGGAAGACATTCTTCCAAAACCGTACACATACGAGATTGTCGCTTCAGACATATCCCTTAAGTCGCTTATGGTCGGCAGACAGGGATTTTATGATGAATCACGCATTGGCGGAATTCCTGATGATTATCTGAAACGCTTCTTCATAAAGACAGGAAGCGGTTATCAGATGTCATCTGACATTATGAAAAAAATCAGGTTTGACTATCATAATCTGAAAAATGATTCAGGACTCAGAAATCTTGATGTCATTTTCTGCCGCAATGTTCTGATTTATTTTGATGAAGCCGCACAGCTTGGTGTCGTCAATAAATTCTACGATGATCTTGGACCTCATTCTTATCTGTTTATCGGACATTCTGAGTCTCTGTTCGGAATGGATACGAAATTTGAGTTCCTTAAAACGGATTGGGCCTGTCTTTATCAGAAAAACGTGTCATAATATGGATATTCATATAAAATTAAATTGGAAGGTAAAAAAATGGATAAGATTTCCGTATTGGTAGTTGATGACTCCGCTCTTATGAGGAATCTGGTTTCACGTATAATCGATTCCTCTCCAAATCTCCACACCGTTGCAACAGCTATGAATGGTAAGTTTGCACTTGAAAAATTACCATCCTGCAATCCTGATATAATTGTTCTCGATATTGAAATGCCGGTTATGAACGGTCTTGATTTCCTTCAGGAAAGAAAGAAGCTGGGTATTGATATTCCTGTCGTCGTTCTTTCAAGTCTTACTTCTGAAGGTGCTGCTGTTACTATGCGCTGTCTTGAAATGGGCGCAAGTGATTTTGTTCAGAAACCGTCAGGTTCCATTTCCCTTGATATTCAGAAAGTTGCAAGCCGTCTGACAAGCCTTCTGACCAGTTATGGCGGACAGTATGCAAAGAAAAAGAGAGGCCTTTCAGGCTCTGTGCTGCATACTTATCTTGCGACTGAAGAAGATGCTCCTGATAAGAATGTCGAGCCTAAAAAGCTTGTCATGCCGAAACTTGAGGACAAAGCAGGCGTTACTCCGCGTGAAGAAGCTGAGAAACTTATTCCGCTTCACTTCATGACACCCACATGGGCAAGCTCGAAAAAGGAGCCAGCAGTCATTACTCCGCTCAGGGAGCCAGGTGAGCTTGAAGTCATTGCGCTCGGTATTTCAACAGGCGGACCTAATGCGCTGCGCGAAGTATTCGCGAAACTGTCTCCTGACATCAAGCTGCCGATGCTTGTCGTCCAGCATATGCCGGCTGGCTTTACCAAAGAGTTTGCAGCAAGTTTGAACAATATCTGTCCGCTTGAGGTAAAGGAAGCCCAGGATGGAGACCTTTTGAAACCAGGACGCATCCTCATTGCCCCTGGAAACCACCACATTATCGTTGAGAAGAAATCGCTGGCAACAATTGTCCGCGTTACAGATACAGAACAGAGAAACGGACACAGACCATCTGTCGACGTGCTGTTCGAATCTGTCGCCGCAGCTTTCCAGAATCATGCTCTGGGAATAATCATGACCGGTATGGGACGCGACGGAGCTGCACAGCTTGCTGAAATGCGGCGTCAGGGTGCCCGTACGCTTGGGCAGGATGAGGAAAGTTCAATTGTTTACGGTATGCCTAAGGTTGCCTGGGAATTGGGTGGCGTTCAGAAGCAGGTTCCGCTTTCTGAAATGGCAGATGCTATAAACAGCATTGTTCTTCATCGCTAGGCGGTACGCTTTCTTCCACGCCGGCAATGCTGCTTTCGCGTGGAGGAAACAGACGCGTTACAATAAACACGATTACTGAAGCAAGTATAAAGCCGGCTATCGACCAGATGGCGCGGCTTTTTTCGTTTTCAGGAGATACCATGTAACCTGCGATTGCTGACGCAATGGGGAAGAGTAGTGCGAAAAGCGCCTGAAACGCCTGAGCGGTTTTTGAGGCTGTAAGCGTGACGACAGAGCCGGCTGCAAGAGTGAAATGCTCCGGATTGGCTACGCGGAAAGGCGTTCCCTGCTGAGCACATGAAGATTTCTTGCAGTTTATGCATGCACCGGTAATCAGTGGCTTTACAAGGACTTTGTTTCCGGTGACAGAAACGACGAGGGCTTTGTCACGCATCTGGCGCTCCCTGAATGTCTTTCAGCTCTTTGAGACGGCGGGCACATTCTTCTGCACCGACTTTATTGCCAAGCTCTGTGTAGGTGTCGCGCAGATTGTACAGGGCGTCGTAGTAGTGCGGAGAAAGGGAAACGGCATGCTCGAAAGCGTCGCATGCTTTTGCATACTCTCCCTGATGGAAATAGAAGACGCCCGTGTTGTTCCATAAATGCGGGCTGTGTGGATTAATTTCCAGTGCTTTCTCAAGATACTTGAAGCCTTCTGCTTCTCTGTCCATGGCAAGGAGGACGAGGGAAAGACTGTCGAGTACATCCTCGTCACTGTCATTGAGTTTATAGGCGGCAAGAAGCGCTTCCCTGGCTGCTTCCAGATTTCCGGCGTCACGGTATGTTACGCCCAGATTGTACCAGAGAAGATAGTTACCCCTGTCCATTTTGAGTGCACTGATGAAACAGGCGATGGCTTCAGGATAATCACCGTGTGAGGCTAGATCTATTGCTTGTGAATTGAGTACATCTGAGTTAACTGTCATACCGCTGTCATCCTATGCAAGCATTCCTGTGAAAAGGGCACTGATGAGGCCTGCTGCCTCGTTTCCGTTCCAGTGCTCAACAATAGCGCCGCATGACTCGGTGATGAGCTTTCTGCTTATCTCTGCCGCCTTTGCGACTGCACCTGACTCATTGAGTAGGGTGACGCATTTTTCTACGGCAGGGGAGTCCGGGCCTTCAACGCTTGCTCTATTAAAATAGTCAGTAATGAGCTTTTTGTCACCCGGATTTTCTTTTAAATGCAGGATGACCGGCAGGCTTTTCTTTCCTTCAACAATGTCGTCTCCGCGCTTTTTGCCCTTGTTGCCGCTCGTCAGGTTGATGACGTCATCAAGGACCTGAAAGCCGATTCCTATTGATGCGGCTGTTTCGCCAAGGAAACGGGCTTCATCTGCTGTTGCGCCTCCTGCAAGCGCGCCTGTCTGGGCTGCAAGAGAAGCGAGTGTTCCTGTCTTGAGCCGCGTCATGGCAAGATACTGGTCCTGCTCTGGAATGAACGGCTTGTCGCGGTGCCACTGAATGTCGAGTGACTGTCCGAGGTGCAGGCGGCGGAGCTCTGTCAGGTACATGTTGTAGAGCGTGTTCTTAAGCTCTGTTGAAAGCGGTTCGTCATGTATGCAGCGGGCCGCCTGAAAGTAAAGCCAGGAGCCTGCGTTAAGCGCAACATCAAGGCCGTAGGTAAGATGAGCGGCGGGCTTTCCGCGCCGCATGTCAGTGTTGTCTTCAATGTCATCATGAATGAGGCTTGCGGTGTGCACGAATTCTACGAGCGGAGTAAGCCTGTATGCGGCGCTGAGTGCAGGATCATCTTCCTTCCGCCCAGAAACCATTTCTGCGGAAAGAACCTGCAGAAGAGGGCGCCAGCGTTTGCCGCCAAGTGAGACCAGTTCCGTACACGGAGCTGCAAGCTTTGAAAGGTCTTCGTCAGAGACTGCATCAGGCAGTTTTCCGTAGGATGCGGCCTTCCACTCTGCACTGAAAGAAGCAGGCAGTTTTTCTTTGAGAACGGCTTCAATTTTTTCAAGACGTGCTAAATATTGTTCATTCATTGCTAAAAAGTATAACAGTTTTCACCGATAAAGAAAACATGAACAGCTATGAAAAGCCGGATTTCTGGAGCCGCAAGGCTTTCAGCGAAGGATATCCGGCACGGTCAGTATATAAACTTCAGGAAATTGATGAAAAGTTCGGCATGCTCAAAAAAGGCTTCCGCGTTCTTGATCTGGGCGCCGCGCCTGGCAGCTGGACGACGTTTGCCCTGCGTACGCTTGATGGAACGGGCTATGTCACATCCATTGACCTGAACCCGCTTTCAAAAGACGTAAAAAGCGATTTCCTCACATTCATCCAGGGTGATATGTATGACCCGGAAGTACGCTCAAAGGCACTTTCACTCGGGCCGTATGACAGCGTCATCTGCGATGCAGCTCCTCCGACAACAGGAAACCGCGTTGTTGATACGGCAAGGTCTTCCGGACTCGTGGAACTTGCTATATACTATGCTCAGGAGATGCTGAAACCCGGCGGAAATTTTGTCGTCAAGATTTTCCAGGGCGGGGACCAGCAGTCCTTCCTGAAAAGCATGCGTGGGATATTCACTTCTGCGCGTGGTTTCAAGCCTGAAGCCTGCCGCAATGAATCTTTCGAAACGTATCTGGTAGGGATAAACAAAAAGTGAAGAAAGTATCTGTAATCATCTGTGGTTTATCTGTTTTTCTCTTTGTGCTGGCGGGCTGTTCAAAAACTGATGAACTGTCTGTAGCGGCTGTTTCTGTCAGCAGTGAACTTGCTCCTGTAAAAGCCGGAACAGATACCGAAGCCGTTTCTGCTGCTGAAGCAACAGAAGAAACTTCTTTCTCAGGACAGGGAGGTTACGAAAACTTCAGTGGAACCGCCTTGTACAGTGATGAGTTTTCAGAGATTGTGCCTGTAACGCCGACAGAGCCTGATGAGCTTTTTTACACGGTGTACCGCATCCGGAAAGGCGACATGATCGGTTTCCTTGCTGAAGATTACGGCGTTACTCAGGATACGCTCATCAGCGTGAACAACATAAAGCAGACGCGCTATATACAGCCGGGTGACTACATCCGCATTCCGAACATGGCGGGCATTGTCTACACAGTCCGTGAAGACGGCGAAACGCTTGAATCGATTGCAACAAAATATGAGGTGGATGCAGATAAGTGTGCCCGCATAAACGAGCTGGCTCTTGCGGATGAGCTTACCGCCGGAACGACGCTCTTTGTTCCGGGTGCTGAGCTGGATTGGGTAACCCGTCAGGAAATCAACGGTGACCTGTTCCACAAGCCGATTCATTCATCGTACCGTATTTCATCATACTTCGGATGGCGCGCAAGTCCGTTTACCGGCGCACGTTCATATCACTCAGGCATTGATCTCGCCTGTTCAAACGAGACGAAAATCTATTGTGCGCTTGCAGGAACAGTTTCATCCGTTGCCTATAATGATACCTACGGATATCACGTAATCGTGACACATCATTCCGGATACAAGACGCTGTACGGTCACATGATTAAATGGCCATCAGTTGAAGTTGGCCAGCATGTTAAAACAACTACGGTTCTGGGATATGTCGGTTCTACCGGATTGAGTACGGGCCCGCATCTGCACTTTACTGTGTACAAGAATGGTGTTGCGGTAAATCCGGCTTCGCTTTGGGGATAAGTCCTCAATCAAAGAAAATATACTGCTCAAAGTAGATGGCAGGAATTGTTCCGAGAACGAGTTCATCGTTTATCAGACGGAGCAGGTCCTGCTTTACTTTCTGTTCTCCGTTATCAATCAGCTGTTCTTTTGTAAAATCAGCAAAATACTGGGTTATGAGAAGTTGTATCTTACGTGTCTTTCTGCACAGTTCCTCATAGTATTCTGTGTCGTCTGCCGGATATGAGAAGTACGGTTTCAGTACGATGGGAACAGAGGGCTCATCCCGTGTTCCTGTCCTGATGGTGCCTAAATCGGTGAACACTTCTGTGTTTCCGGTTGGATCAGCCTTTTCAAGTTTTGCTGGCGTAATGTCAGCTTTTCTGAAATTTTTTCCTGGTGCAAACTTGCCGGAAAAGACAAGGACGAGTGTTGTTATGAGAACGAATACGAGAATGAAGATACAGCAATATATCAATACTTTCTGGACAGTGGAGAATTTCGACATATAATTATAGTATCAGCAGTCAAATGCTATTGCAAGGGTCTTCATCTGCCGATACTATAATGAAGGATTATGACTTCCGGTAAGAAAACTGCGTTCAGTCTGCTCATTTCCATTATTCTCTTTTCTGCTTTTGCGGTCTTGGCTTTTTCGGGGCTTTTTGATGTTATTGAGACCCGCTTTTATCAGCCTGTAGTAGTGTCCGGCATTGAAAAGCAGCTTTCTTCCATAGGAGAAGCATTTGTTGAGTATTCTGACCTGTATCTTGAGCGGTTCAGGGGATATGCACAATCCGCTGATGTTAAGGCAAGCCTTGATTCGACCCTTTCATCAGATGGAATAGTTGCCCGTACTGATTTAACCGGCAGCCTCATGCTTGAAACTCCGGCCCTGCTCGGTATCCGCATCCTTGACTCAAACCAGAACCATGTTCATTTCAGTACTTTTAACGGGGACATCCTCAAGGAATCAGATTCCGCAATAGCATACAAGAACTATCCGCAGCTTGAAGAAATTGACAGCGCGGGCCTCTTTGCTCCTGAAAGCTCAGACGGCATCATTTTCTATGACACTGACCGGTACCGTATCATTTACGTGTTCCCGATGTTCGACAATTATAAAGCGTACCGCGGTTCCATCCTTTTTTACACCGACGCTGATGACTTCAACCGCTTCCTTCTGACACGACGCCTTATCACGGTGAACAACACGGGCCTTTTCGCGGGTGACGGAACGCATTTCGGCTACATTTTCGGTCTGCCAAAGACGGCAATAGATGCGTTTGTCGGCTCCATCACTGATTCGTGGGCTTCTGGAAAAATCAACGCTGCTCCGCTTATTTCTACCGGAGAAGATACCTGGGTTGTCATTTCCTGTGAAACTGAACGCCTTATGCTGAGCTGCGCTGAAAACGAGGATATGTTCGTTTTCTCACAGCTCGTGAAAATCCTGCTTCTTGCAGCTGTGTTTCTGACGTTGTTCCTTGTCATCCTTCTGCTGTTCAGCATCAAGCAGGATGATATGGTCATCATCCGTGACAGAATCAAGCGCTTTCAGTTTGCGCTTGTCAGTGAATATCTTGATAAGCAGGAAGAGCCGGACTGGGATAAAGTCTCAAAGGAAATTGAGGCGCGCAAAAACGATGTCATGCTTGAAGTAAAGCAGAGTCTTGCAAAACGCGGTAAGCGTCATGAAGCTGAAGTTGATGCGCTGCTCGAAAAAAGCTGGAACGACATTTTCATAGCCCTTGGAAAGCCGCCTGTACAGGCTGGCACTCAGCAGCCAGTTTCTGTCAGTGTGGATACGGCGGAAATCCGTGCCATGCTTGAAGAACTTGTCGCCAAGACAGAAGCCGCTGGTCCTGCCCGTATTGCAGCTCCAAAAGCAAAGCCTGCTCCTAAAGCCACAAAAGCAGCCGCTCCTGTTGAAGAAGTACAGGAGCTTGATGAAGTCGAAGAACTTGATGAAGTCGAAGAGTTAGGCGAAGTTGAAACACTTGATGAAGTCGAAGAGTTAGGCGAAGTTGAAACACTCGATGAAGTAGAAGAGATTGAGGAAGCTGAGCCACTTGATGAAGTCGAAGAGCTCGATGAAGTTGAGTCACTTGATGAAGTCGAAGAGTTAGGCGAAGTCGAAACACTCGATGAAGTAGAAGAGATTGAGGAAGCCGGGTCACTCGATGAAGTAGAAGCAATTGAGGAAACTGAGCCTCTTGATGAAGTAGCAGAACTTTCGGAAGCTGATAGTCCTGCACCAGACGCGCCAGCGGTTGATGAGTCGCCAGAGCCAGCTGAAGAACCTGAGCCGGAGGCAGAACTGCTCCCAGTTGAAGAGGTCCGCGAGTTCTCGTTTATCCGGGGAATCATGTCACATTTCAGCAGAACTGCTGTTGAGATTGAGCCTGAGCCGGAAGTAATTCCCATTCAGGAAGAAGATGGCGTATTCCGCATAACGGACAATATTGATACATCAAAAGTACATCAGGATGCTGAATTCAAGAATCTTGTAGAATCCGTTCTTTCAGACTGATTTTCAATAATTGACCTTACCGCCTTATCAATGTTATATATAGGAAACAATCTAATTCAGTAAGGTCGTGGAACATGCAGATTCGTCTGGAATCGCTTAACCGGACATACGGTACGGTGCATGCGGTTCAAAATGTCAGTCTTAACATCCCATCAAACACCATTTTCGGTATCATTGGAAAAAGCGGTGCAGGAAAATCTTCTCTTGTACGCCTAATCAGCCTGCTTGAAAAGCCTGATTCTGGCGAAGTCTGGTACGATGACGAGCGTGTCGACGGTCTTGAAAAAGACGCTCTCATTCAGCGCCGCCGCAGAATCGGCATGATTTTCCAGAACTTCAACCTGTTCAGTTCAAGAACAGCAGCCAAAAACATAGCATATCCGCTTGAAATCTGCGGCGTTCCAAAAGCAGAGATTGCACCGCGCGTTCAGGAACTTCTTGAGCTTGTTGGTCTTGCTGACCGCGGAGATGCCCCAATCAGTACGCTTTCAGGCGGCCAGAAGCAGAGAATTGCCATTGCACGCGCACTTGCCACAAAGCCGGACATCCTGTTCTGCGATGAGGCAACAAGCGCTCTTGATCCGCAGACAACCCGCTCAATCCTTGAACTTATCCGTGACATCCAGAAGAAGATGAACCTGACTGTCGTCATGATTACCCACCAGATGGAAGTAGTCCGCGACGCATGCAGCCTTGTCGCTGTCCTTGATTCAGGCTCAGTCGTCGAGCAGGGCACTGTAGAAGAGATTTTCACGCATCCTAAGTCAGCAGTGACAAAGGATTTCCTCGCTCATTTGTCTGCACCGGAATCTGATGATGGTGAACTTGTCCGCTGGTCAGAAGAAGGCGGCGAATACGCACTGCGCTTTGTAGGCAGCAAGACGGGCGAGCCTGTTCTCTCAAAGCTGTCACGCAGGTTCAATGTAGAGTTCAACATCCGCGCAGGGGGTATTCAGAAACTTCCTGAAAACGAAATAGGCACGCTGCTTACTGACATAACCGGTGAGAAGAGCGAGGTGGACGCCGCCATCAAGTATCTTGAAAGCGAAGGCGTTATTGTTGAGAAGCTTACGAAAGGGGAGGCTTGAGAATGAGCAACATTCAGACGATCATATCACTTGTTGGAACATCAACACTGCAGACGCTCGAGATGGTTCTCTTTTCCACGGTCTTCTCGCTTATCCTGGGGCTTCCGCTCGGCATCCTGCTGTGCGTGACTGACCCGCAGGGCGGCATCATGCCAAAGCCTCTGCTGAATCAGATCCTTACCAGAATCGTCAACGTGCTCCGCTCGTTCCCGTTCATCATCCTGATGATTCTGCTGTTCCCGCTTTCACGCATCATTGTGGGAACAAGTATCGGTACAAAAGCAACAATCGTTCCGCTGTCCATAGCTGCAGCGCCGTTTGTTGCACGTGTCATAGAAACAGCTTTGAAGGAGGTGGATCCGGGGGTCGTTCAGGCCGCCCGCGCAATGGGATCCACGAACTTCCAGATAATAACAAAAGTCCTGCTGCCTGAGAGTATGCCTTCTCTGGTTGCGGGCATTACGCTGACAATCATCAACCTGATCGGCTATTCTGCCATGGCTGGTGCAATCGGTGGTGGCGGTCTTGGTGACCTGGCCATCCGCTACGGATATCAGCGTTTCAGAACGGATATCATGGTTGTATCCGTTGTTGTAATTCTTGTACTGGTTGAAGTCATTCAGATAATTGGTACAAAGATAAGCGCACACCTTATGGCGCGCCGCTAAACAGAATCTCAGCAGGATGATTTTCATCCTGAAAATGAATAGAGGAGACTAAAATGAAAAAAGCACTCACAATTGCAGTACTCGTTCTTATGTGCGCAGTATTGTTCGCAGGTGGAAAGAAGGATAAGGGAAATGTCCTTACTGTTGGAGCAACTCCGGAGCCACATGCTTCTATGCTTAACCTGGTAAAGGATGACCTGGCAGCTCAGGGAATCACACTCGAGATTGTTGAATTTACAGATTATGTAACACCAAACAAGGCTCTTGAAGATGGCCAGATTGATGCCAACTTCTTCCAGCACATTCCATACATGGATTCACAGAATGCAGAAATGGGCTATCACCTGGTAAATGCAGGCGGTATCCACATTGAGCCTATTGCACTGTACTCACAGAAGGTAACTTCACTTGCTGCTCTTCCAGACGGTGCAACAATTGCTATTCCAAACGACCCGACAAACGAAGGCCGCGCACTTCTGCTTCTCCAGAGTGCAGGACTTATTACTCTGAATGCTGCTGCAGGCATTGAGGCGACTCCGCTCGACATTACAAGCAACTCAAAGAACCTGAAGTTCACAGAAATTGAAGCTGCTTCTCTTCCACGTGTTCTTGGTGATGTCGATGCTGCAATCATCAACGGTAACTACGCTATTCCTGCAGGCCTCAGTGCTGCAAAGGACGGTCTGTTCGTTGAAGGTGCAGATTCTCCATACGTAAACATCATCACAGTTAAGGCTGGAAATGAGAATGATCCTAAGGTTCAGGCTCTCGTCAAGGCTCTGAAGAGTGATGAAATCAAGGAATACATCACAACAACATATCCTAACGGAGAAGTTGTTCTGGTCTTCTAATAAAAAATGCCATTCATGGCATTTTTTACAAACACTAATGTTAGATAAAAAGCTGGTTCAGTTTTTGAGCTGGCTTTTTTTTATTATCGTGATAGTTCTGTGTGGGGCTTACTCTGCGCCCGGGCCTTTCAGGTTCATCTGCATAAGCTGGACGAACAGATAGACCTTCTTGTAAAGAGCAACTCCCTGTTCCTTGATGGAACCGTCAGAGAAGTGCTCAAGTTCTTTCCAGTTCATGAGCAGTTCCTTTGTCGGCTTTTCATAGTCTTCAAGAAGGGACTTTGTATATCTACCGATAATGACAAGCTGCTGTGTTGCCTTGACGATAAGGTCGCGGGCTTCTGTGTTTACGTCATTCAAAAGAGTCTGGACAACCTTACGGGCTTCCATATCCCTGTCTGCCCTAAGGCAGTATGATTTCATCTTTGTGTTGAGTTCCTGTCCGTCAGCAAGTGTTTCATCAAACGCAGATACCTTTTCAGCTGCCTGAATGATGTTGTTGTAGGCGTCTGACATCTGGGAAGCCTGCTGTGTTGCAATCCATTTTCCACGGACAAGCACCAGTTCGCAGTAATCACGCACATCCTTTTTGACATAGTCAAGCAGGAATGCTTTGAGGTAATTAAGCGGCTTATACAGTGAATAACCAGGAATTCCGCGCTTTGCGAACATTTCGTTTCCGGCTTCGTTGTAGTACTTAAGTCTTACGATGTCCGTGCTTCCGAAAATTTGGGTAAGCAGGCTGTTGTTCTTTGAAAGGCTCTGTTCGCTCTGCAGCTTTCTGAGAAGAGCATCCGTATCGTTTCTGAGTTTGTCAACGAAAGAGTCAGCGATATGCTCGCCGCGTTCTCTGTATGCGGTAACGTAAGAAGGATTGTCTGTAATGAGCTGAATCATCATATCAATGACATTGTTCAGCTTGATGTCGCGGCATCTGTTCAGGAGCTTATTCCACTGATTTGCCGGAATAGGATCAAAGCCCTTGTGTTCCTTTATAATGGCAAATACTTCTGTCCAAGCCTGAGCTTCAAGCGGAATGGACACGAAAAGAACGGCAAAATCCTTCAGGTCATCAGTCAGATATTCAGCGTCGAGAGCTTCGAATTTCGGTGTAATGTTGAAATCGTTTTCTCTGAGCGATGAATAGAACTTTTTAAGTGTGAAGAAATAATCATAATTACTGAAGGATTGCAGCAGCATGAGTGTGTTATAGGTAGAATCCATGCTGTCAACGATTTCCTGAGTAAAGGATGATGTAAATGCGTTCAGTTTCTGTCTTGTACTTGCAACAACGGCACTTAAATCCTGCTGCTTTGCTGCTTCAAGAATTGCCTCTTCTGAAAGTTCTTCATACATGGTGTGCTGTTCAGGAGTAAGCACGGATGTAATAACCCAGTTCTTGTATGTGTTAGGATTTTTAATGCCATTGAACATGGCCTGAAGAGGGCCGACGAGCTTATAAATGTCAAACAGGAAGTTTGCATAACCGGGAAGTACCTGACTAGACTGAGGTTTGTAAAACTTGTATCTCTGTTTGCTGAGATTCTTTGCAATGGCTTTAAGCTGCCGCTTTTTCTCTGCATCTGCATCATTTGAATGGAAGAGAGACGAAAACAACTTCTGAAAAATATTTTCACCTGACATACTACCATTATCAATGAATATTTGCCAAAAATCAATATTCAAAATACGTCGCTTGACACTTTTCTGTCAGCCTTATATCATCATGAAGAACGGGGTAGTAGCTCACCTGGTAGAGCGACAGGTTCGCAATCTGTAGGTAGACGGTTCGAGTCCGTTCTACTCCAATAAAGGTCACCATCCATGGTGACCTTTATTTTTTAGTTTTGATTTTTACAAAGAATCAAAACTAAACGGACAAAGACATGCTCGGAAGTGTGCCATCCGTGGCACACTTCCTGCGCTGGGAGATGTTCGCTTATAAAGGGAAATGATCCCGCGGGGTTTGCTTGCAAAGCCCGGAAGCGAACAAAGTGAGCGACTCTACCGCAGCGAGCGGGAGATATGCTATACTGCTCACATGAAACTGTTTGTTATTTCTGATATTCACGGCTATCCGGCCGCTCTTAAAAAAGCCCTTGCTGCTTTCGATGCTTCCGGTGCAGACGCGCTTCTTATTACCGGAGACTACATGTACCACGGCCCGCGGAACGGCGTGCACGAAGGCTACGACGGCCCTGCCGTTGCTGAGCTTCTTAACGTATACAAAGACCGCATAATCGGCATCCGCGGAAACTGCGACAGCGAGGTCGACCAGATGCTGCTCACCTTCCCGATGCTCGCACCATACACGAGACAGCTTCTCGCAGACGGCACTTCGCTTTTCATGCACCACGGCCACACGCTTACCGAAGAGCAGATTGCGTCATGGTGTGCTGAAGGCAGCATCGTCATTTCGGGGCACACGCACGTCGCAGTGCTCGAAAAGCGGGATGAGCGCGTGTTTTTGAATCCGGGTTCGGTGTCGCTTCCAAAAGGCGGCTCAAAAGCGGGGTACGCAGTCATCGACACTGACGCGCGGAGCATCAGTCTGTGTGAACTTGATACCGGCACGACGTACAAGACGCTTGAGTACTGAAAGAGAATAAAAAGGAGAGAGAAAAAATGGAAGACAAAACAATGATACTGCTGTTTGGTGCAGTTGTGCTGGTCATGCTTTGCATCCTTTTCTTACGGAAGAGAAAAACTGCGAAAAAGCATGAGGAAACAGACTACGATGCTGAATTTTATGATGATTCTGCAAAAGTTGGGTCATCATCTGCTGCATCTGATGACGCAGCAGATGATGAAGCGCCTGATTTTGAGGAAGCGTTTTTTGCCCGGTGTCAGCAGGGAGAAGAAGAGCAGCATTTCCTGAATCTTGCATCCCAGCAGGATGCCGCAATCCTTCAGAGTCTGCTTTATTCAGCAGCCATTCCAAGCAGAATTGATTCTGACATTATGAACAAAATCTATGGTGGAACGGCTAGTGCGGCGACAGGCATTTTCTGCATCAGACTGTATATCCTGCAGAATGATTATGATGCGGCTCTGGCGATTGTCCGTGATTATGCGCGCGAGAAGATTCAGGCGCTGGGAGAACGGGATTCTGCTGCAAAAGAAGCAGCACTGGAAGCTCTGGCGTTTTTAGCAACTCCGTCTCCACTGTCAAAATCACAGCAGATTTTCGGTATTACTGTGTTTCCAAAAGAAAAGCAGCGTTGATTTTCTTCATGTTGCCAATATGGGATTTGGAGAATAAAATACATCCAGGAGAAAAAAACATGAAGGACCCTAGAATTGAAAAACTTGCCCATACTTTAGTTACCTATTCAATCAATGCGCAGCCTGGAGAAAAAGTGCTCATCCAGGCGAACAACAGCGCGCCGGATCTCATAAAGGCGCTTGTCCGCGAAGTATATGCGGCAGGAGCATATCCGTTCGTGTCACTGCGCGACAAGACGATTGAACGCGAGCTGTACATGGGCGCAACTGAGGAATCCATGCGTATCCGCGCGGAAATTGAGTTTGCCGAGATGGAGAAGATGGACTGCTACATCGGCTTTACGGCGCACGAAAACCTGTACGCGCTCTGTGATGTTCCCGCTGAAAAGATGGAGCTGTTCAACACCATCTGCTACAAGAAAGTGCACATGGAGCAGCGCCTCAACAAGACGCGCTGGGTGGTTCTCCGCTATCCGACAGCAGCGATGGCGCAGCTTTCAAACATGAGCGAGGAAGGCTTTGAAGACTTCTACTACAACGTCTGTAACCTCGATTACGCAAAGATGAGCCGCGCCATGGACTCGCTCAAGGCCCTCATGGAAAGAACGGACAAAGTCCGCCTTGTCGCTCCGGGAACTGACCTGACGTTCAGCATCAAGGGCCTTCCTGCCATCAAGTGCGACGGCGTCATGAACATCCCGGATGGAGAAGTGTACACGGCGCCTGTCCGTGGTTCCGTAAACGGAAAAATTACGTACAACACGCCGAGCCTGCAGAGCGGTTTCGTTTTTGAGAACATCTGCTTTGAGTTCAAGGACGGCAAGATCATAAAGGCGACAAGCAACGACAATGAGCGCATAAACCGCGTGCTCGACGCAGATGAGGGCGCCCGCTATGTCGGTGAGTTTGCAATCGGTGTGAACCCGTACATTCTTGAACCTATGAAGGAAACGCTTTTTGATGAGAAGATTGCGGGCTCCATCCACTTTACACCGGGCAATTCGTACGACGACTGTGACAACGGCAATAAATCTTCACTTCACTGGGACCTGGTGCTCATCATGCGTCCTGAGTACGGTGGTGGCGAAATCTGGTTTGACGATAAGCTCATCCGCAAAGACGGCATTTTCGTACTGCCTGAACTCGATTGCCTTAACCCTGACAAATTGATATAATTCGTCAAAATAGCGATGGTAAAAAGTTAATCCTGGAGGATATATGGACGAAGGTACACGTCTTGATGAAAAATATGGTTATCTCGTAGATGAGCTGAAAAGCGTTATCCGTGCTCAGAATAAGATTGATGACACCAATATTTATCAGGAATCAAATCCGAATATGCTTCCTGTTGTTGACAGAATGCTTGCAGAAAACTTCCTGCCTGGTTCAGGCGTTGTCGGACGCAACAACATCTCTGCTTTTATGGAACAGGTGAGAAACGGAAAACACGGACTTGTACTCTGTGAGCATTACAGTAACTTCGACCTTCCGGGTCTTCACTACATCCTGCGTAAGGATGGTGGTGAAGATGGAAAGGAACTTGCGGATAAGCTGGTCGCCATTGCCGGTATGAAACTGAATGAGGATAATGCCATGGTCAGTGCCCTGGCAGAAGCATTCAGCCGCATCGTTATTTATCCAAGCAGAAGTCTCGCATCCATAAAAGACCCTGCAAAGCGCGCAGAGGAAGAAGCCCGCAGCAAGAAGATAAACTTCGCTTCCATGCGCTACCTGGACCAGTGCCGCCGCCGCGGTCAGGTCATCATGGTATTCCCGTCAGGAACACGTTATCGCCCCGGTGTGCCTGATACAAAGCGTGGCGTACGCGAAATTGACTCATATCTCCGCCTGACAGATGTGTTCCTGCCGGTTTCCATCAACGGCAACTGTCTGCGTATTTCTGAGGATGATCCCAAGAACATGGCTCATGACCGCGTAGTGCCCGACAAGGTTGTTTACACTTTTGGAAAGCCTGTAGAGTGTAAGCCTTTTAGAAACGCCATTCTTGAGAAACTTGGCGACGATTACGACGGTGACAAGAAGCAGGTTATCGTTGATGAAGTCATGGCTATTTTGGACAGGCTGCATAACGGAGAAAAAGCATAATTTCTCCCGAGGACATTTTATTTTATGGAAGAAGAAATCTCATTTGAGGATCTGGGACTTGATGAGCAGACCCTGGAGGCTGTTCGTGCAAAGGGTTTTGAAACCCCGTCTCCAATCCAGATTCTCGCTATCCCGCGCCTTTTGAACGGGGATGCGAACATCATTGCAAAAGCACGTACTGGAACTGGAAAAACCGCCGCGTTCGGCCTGCCGCTCGTGCAGACAATCCGCAAGGACAAAGGATATCCGCAGGCGCTCATCTTAACACCGACCCGCGAGCTGTGCATGCAGGTCTGTAAGGAAGTCGAGTCTTTTACTGACGGCAAGTTCCCTCGGATGGCCGCTGTCTACGGCGGTGCCTCGTATGCGACACAGATCCGCGAGATGAAACGCGGACTCGACATCGTTGTCGGAACTCCTGGACGCATCAAGGACCACATTGACCGCGGCACGCTTGACCTTTCGAAAATCAGCTACTTCATTCTTGATGAAGCGGATGAGATGCTCGACATGGGCTTCATTGAAGACATTGAGTACATCTTTGCAAAAGCGAATGCAGAAAGCCGCGTGCTCCTGTTCAGCGCGACAATGCCGCAGGAAATCTTACGGATTGCATCAAGCTTCATGGGCGACTACGAAATCGTCGAGGAAGAAGCAAAGCCCGAAGAGCCTATCCTGACCGAGCAGCACTACTGGATGGTGCGCGAATACGAAAAGATTGAGGCGCTTGTCCGCCTGATAGACATATCCCCTGATTTTTACGGCCTTGTCTTCACGCAGACGAAGGTTGACGCGGACGCCGTTTCAAAGCAGCTTGATGAGCGCGGATACGAGGCAGCTGCTTTGCACGGAGACATTCCGCAGAGCCAGCGTGAGAAGATTCTCGCCCGTTTCAGAAGCGGAAAGACACGCATCCTGGTTGCAACTGACGTTGCAGCGCGCGGTATCGACATTGAAGGTCTTTCTCACGTCGTCAACTATTCAATGCCGACAGATTCCTACACATACATCCACCGCATCGGACGAACGGGACGCGCTGGAGCAAGTGGATTGGCGTACACGTTCGTGCGCCCTGAAGAGCGGCGTAAGCTTGAGTACCTGAAGCGCGCGTCAAAAAAGGCGACGAAAGGCGACATGATGGAGGATGACATTCCAGAAGTGGAAGATGTCCTCGCCGTAAAACGCACGCGCATTTTCGACGAGCTCAAGAAAGGGCTCGGTCTGACACTTGCTGACGAGGCCGGAAAGACAGCTGAGACTGCGCTTTCAGCGACTGAGTCTGCAGAAGAGGCTCTTGTCGCTGAGCAGGCACCTGCCGCCGGTTCGCTTCCAGAAGCTAAGACTGCTGACGAGGCTCCAGATGCTGATAAGGCTTGCGCGGCCGCGCTGGCGACTCCTGAGTCGCCGACGCTTCCCAAGCTGCCACGCCTCCGCAAGCAGTACGTCCAGCTGGCTGA
Source organism: Candidatus Treponema caballi (assembly GCA_018066285.1). GTDB lineage: Bacteria > Spirochaetota > Spirochaetia > Treponematales > Treponemataceae > Treponema_I > Treponema_I caballi. The sequence goes on along the minus strand of JAGHRS010000047.1, from coordinate 1,572 downwards.
AGAACTTACAGAAAACTATCCTGCAGAAGAGATGCTCGCACGCGTCCTGCAGCTTCATTTTGGAAAACAGCTGGACGGTTCCCGTTACGGCTCAATCGTAAAAATAAGACCGCGCGGCCGTGATGGTGAGCGCGCTGTTGGCGGCCGCTCCGGAAGAAGCGGCAACGTCCGCATTTCAGACGCAGATTTCGCCGGAAAAGACCAGGTCCGCCTGTACGTGCAGATGGGCCGCCGCGACGGCTTCGGTGCCCGCGAGATTTCCGTGTGGTTCAGCCAGCTGCTGCATATCCCGCAGCGCCTTGTTGACCGGATAGACGTCGCGCAGGACTTCTGCCTTGTAAGTCTTCCTGCAAATCTTGCCCGTGATGTGCTCGAGCGCTCTCAGAAAGACCGCTCGCTGCCGCACATGCATGTTGATGTGAAGGAAAGCGGTGGTGAAGGCCGCGACGGCATGCGTGATTCACGAAGCGGAAGAGGCTGGCGGCGCGACAGAAACGACAGACGCGAAGACCGCTTTGAGAAGAGTGCACGTGGTGAGAAGAAAAGCAAAAAGAGCTTTAACGGCCGCGGAGTTCCCGGCATTGAGCGCCGCTCTGACGAAAAGACTGGAAACGCGAGCCTTTACAAAAAGAAGAAAGAATTTTAATGGCGTCGCTAATCTTGTGTTTTAATGAAAACTGCAGCATTGTTTACAGCGGCGACCAGCTACTTCCAGCTACAGACGAAAAAGCAGGATTTATTCCCTAGAATATGTTGTAGATTGACGACCCAAAAATGCGGGGCGTTATACAAAAGCAAGAACGACAAACCGAGTTGGTCAGACGTCGTAAACTTGATAATCAACTTCGGCTTGTTCGTTGTTGCGCTTCTGGCTCTGATTCTTAAAAAAGATTCAGAAGTAACAAAAGGAAAGGAAAGACTCGCCACCTTGCATTTTCTTTACATTCATAAATCAACATAAGGATGTTGTCAATGCTTGATAAAAAGACTGTAAATGTGCTTTCTATAATCTTTCGGCTCGCAGCTCTTGTGCTGCTGATTGTGTTTCTGGTGGTGAAATGATGGATGCGGCTGACAAATCACGGCGCGGCGGATTCCGCGAAGGTGCCGGGCGGCCAAAGTCCGGAGATCCGACCAAGAAGTTCTCCATGTCAGCAAGAACTTCTGAGTATGAAGTTATAGAACAGCTGGCAGCCGCTGCCGGGAAAACCGTCAGCCGCTATCTTGTTGAGCTTGCTTTGAAAGAAGCTGGAAGGCTCTGACAGATGCCCCGTACTGAACTGGTACGGGGCTTTTGTTTGACGACCCTCCAAAATTGCGGGTCGTTATACCTATTTATGTCTTTTCACATTTAAATACTTCTGCCATTCAGCATGTCACAATAGACATCAATGAATATTAATTGGCCTCGTGTATAATTAATCCTAAGCTCTCTTGCTTTATTATGAAGGTCTTTTGGGGGACTTCTTAAAACTCCCAAATATACTCCCTTAAAAAAACTTGAAATAATGGTCATATAAATCTGAAAAAGAGATTCATATTGTTGTATAGATTCTGTATCAAATTCTTGAT
>JAGHRS010000063.1 GCA_018066285.1 Candidatus Treponema caballi | reverse complement strand
ATATTATATGATTTACGTTTTTGCTGGAAAATTGCGTTAGGCACTGGAGGGGCGCGAAGCGCGTTTGGAGCGAAGCGGAAAACCGAACGTAGTGGAGCCCGGAAGCGCCGACTTGAGCGAACGAAGTGAGCGAGAGGAACGCCCTGTTTTTTTTTACAATCGGGTTTTCTATCATTTAACGCTAAGTTTTAATCTCTTACTACATTCGACCTGCAGTAAATATAGAAAAGTTCCTGCGTATATTTATATCCTTTTTCCATCTGAGGAAATGTTTTGTCAAACTCGTCAAAGCCAGTACCGTCGTATCCGTGAGCAGGGCTTTCTACGTATTTCCAGGTTTTACCGGAAAGGGCATTTTCATCCAGAACTTTTACCATAAGCGAAACTGGATAAACGCCTTCTTCAATGCACACGTTGTATCGCTTGCAGTTTTTAAAACCGTAGCAGGCATAATTTTCAGGATTCCCCCAGATTGCTACAGTGTCGTATCCCATTTTTGCAGCTGCTTCCAGAGAATGATTAAGAAGCTTCCGTCCATACCCCTTCCTCTGATAATCCGGATCGATTGTAAACGGCCCGAATGACAGCACTTCTTTTTCAGTTCCGTCAGTTGCAACAAACTTTGCCTTTACATACATGATGTGGCCGATGATTTTGCCATCTTCTTCCAGAACAAAATCGAGCTCTGGAATGAAATCTTCACTTTGTCTTACAAGATGAGCAAAATGATGTTCACTGCATCCTGGAACGTACAGGTTCCAGAAAGTTTTTTTTATCAATTCTTCTACGGTTCTGTAGTCTGCTGGTGTTTCGTTTCTGATAGTCATTGGTATTCCTCTCTGAATTATTTTTCCAGCCCGAAATGCGCCGCCAGTTTTGCGAGTACTTCTTCTTTATTCTTCGAGCATCATCCGCAGTTCAACAGCAGGTGTGCCGAGTTTGATTTCTGCACTTGTACCATCTGCCTTGAACCCGACACGTTCATAAAACCGGATGGCTTTATCGTTGCCTTTCAGAACCCAGAGCGTAATACGGCGGAAGGCTGAAAGTTCCTTGAAAGCGGCCTGAATCAGGTTGTAGCCGACTTTCTGGTTCTGATAGTCTTCCAGGACGTACAGAGCGAAGATTTCTCCGCAATCTGAAAGCGACGGATCTTGAGACGGGCCGTAGCCAACGAAGCCGATCACCTTTTCCCCGTCTTTTGCAACGATAAGGTTGTCGGGCCATTTTTCCGCCATTTCGATGCATGCATCAAGCGTCATCTGTTTGAGGTAGTCTTCGTCAATCAAACCGGAATACGTTTCCTGCCATGATTTCCAGTGAACGTATCCTTTTCCCTGCATTTCAGCGGCGGTTTCCATTTTCTTGATGGTATATTGCCTCATTGCTTTTTCATTTCCTGTACAGATCGAGCATGTACGTCGCGTTGAACGTGATGGTGCCGCCGTGGCGTACGACTGCCTCGCGGATTCCGCTAAAGAAGGCATCGCGTTTGTCTGCTTTCAGCGTGATGTGGTCTGAATGAGTCTTTATGTATGCAACATATTCGTCGGCTGTATACTTGCGGCTTCCGAAGAACTTATGCTCGCCAAGATACGTGAAGCCGTGTGCAGTTCCCGCTTTGTAATCAAACTTACAGGTGTATGGTTGCTCGGAGTCAAAAAAGGTGTCGTACACCTTATGAATTTCAGCGTACAATTCCGGATTTGGGGTTTTGTAATCATCCAGCATGCGGAACATGGCGAGATAGCCGCCGTGCTTTAACATGTCAAAACACTTGCTGTAGGCGATATCTTCCTGTATCCACTGGATGGTCGCGGCGGAGTAGATGAAGTCAAAGCTTGCAGGTGCAAAATCGTGCTTCTCAAAGTCGCTGACGATTATCTTGAAATTGGGACGGCTTCCGAACTTGCGTTTCATTACATCCGCGAGATTTTTGCCAAGCTCAATCGCCGTGTAATCGCAGCCCGCGTTTATGGCGAAATCAGATGCCTGCCCTGTTCCCGGTCCTATCTCGAGGACACTTTTTGTGCTGCCGAGGCTGCACTCTGAAATGAGGTACTCAAAAAGTTCAGGAGAGTAGTGCTGCCGCCACTTGTCGAACTGCTCGGGGATTGTGTCAAAAACTAAGCGCTTGTCGGTAATCATGTTATCCTCTTTAGTACAGTATACTTGAACTTCGCAAGCTGTGTATTAAAGTTGCAGTGTAGTAGTTTTTTTGTTGACAGTACGTACAAAATGTAATAAATTGTACGTATGGAAAATTCAAAACTAACTCTGAAACTTAATACAGAATCTATTTCTCGGGCAAAGTCCTACTCCGCCATGCATGGAATTTCCGTTTCATCAATGGTGGAAAAGTTTTTTGACGGCCTTACGCTTGAAGAAACGGTTTCAAAATATGGTCCGGTGAAGTTTTCTCCTCTTGTAAATGAACTTTCAGGGATTATTTCTGTTCCCGATGATTACGACTACAAAAAAGAGTATCTGGAACACCTTGAACACAAATACAGCTGATATGAAAAAATACTTTGTTGACACTGATGTTATTATTGATCTGCTCAGTGAGCGTTTGCCGCATTTTCATTTTGCCGCTGTTCTGTTTACCTTTGCAGAAATGGGAAAGTTTGAACTGTATACAACGCCGACTGTTCTGGTAAACACCTTTTACATACTGCGGAAACAGCTTGGAAACGAGGGCGCAAAAACAGCGCTCAGAAAGTTGCGTATGCTTATCCACGTCATTGATTCTTCAGAAAAAGTCATGGATCAGGCGCTCAATTCTTCGTTCAACGATTTTGAAGATGCCGTTCAATACTACACAACCTTGAACGCAGGCATTTCTGTCATCCTTACAAGAAATCTTAAGGACTATAAACCAGCCGGCATGCTTGTTCAGACGCCAGAAATGTTCCTCGTTACCGAAGGATTAGTGTAAAGCTATTGTCTCTGGAAGGTAACGTGGCCTTTGGCTTTTTTACCTGTTACGCTTACCGTATATGTACCGCCTTCCGGAATCGTAACGGAGAAATCAGTTGCGACATCTCCGTTTCCTTCATAGACAGGAATATCCTGTCCCTTTTGGATCTTTACCGTGATGTTGCCGGATTTCTTTGCAATATGAACGCGGATACTTTCTCCCTGTGTCATGATTAAATCATGAGTAAAGGTTGTGTTTAAGATGTCAAACGAAATGTCATAATGATTTTCATCTCCGGTCTTGCTTCCGCTGAAAGATGCATCATCTATGCTTCCGCAAGAGGCCAGTATAAACACCAGTAAAATAGCACATAAAGCTGCAATACATTTTTTCATATTTTCTCTCCTTTATTCCATCATTGAAAGCAGCGCATCTGCATCCTTTTTGATGAGCGGCGACATGCTGTCTTTGTATTTTGTAAGGTCTATCGCCTGCACTGCCACACGGATGCGCTCCGTCAGTTCGGGGCGGTAAAGGACGACTTCATGAAGGGCGGCAAGACACTGCCGCACCGTGATGGGCTTCGGGTCCTGCAGAAGCGGAATCATCTGGTCGAAAACGGCCGCAATCTGCAGCCAGTGTCTGAAAGAAAGCGCAGGCGGCTTTATCGTCTTTGTCAGTCAGTTTTGCGATGATGTCTTCTGTGTTGTTCAAACTGAAACCTCCGGTATGATGAAACACCTTATGTTCATCATACAGTTACTTTTCTTTTTTGTACACAAACAGCGCCCAGCATGCAGTGAAAGCGCCGAGCAGGACACCCACACCAAGCAGCGCTTTTCCAAGACCGGTCACATCAGCAACGGCGCCTGTAATCGGAAAGATGATTATCATGGCGATGGAGAAGAACATGCTGTCCACGGATATGAGCGTTGCCCGCTGTTCTGACGGGATGAGCGCGTTGAGCATGGATGACTGGATAGGGTAGAGGAGCGAATTGCAGAAGCTCGCCACCGAGAACATGATGACGGCGACAGGCGCGTTTTCAAGGGCAAACGAGCAGATGGCAACCGCAATGATGAACGCGGCGGGAATGACCGTCCTGCTTCCGAAGCGCGTGAAGACCTTGTCGCTTAAAAAAGCGCCGAGGCAGCCGCTCAGGCTGAACGCAAGCATGAACACGCTTATCTGAATCTTGTTGTAGCCAAGGTCAGAGAAGTATTGCTGGCCGTAAAAGAAGAGCAACGTCTGTGCTGCGAACGTGGCAGAGAAGAACACGACAACCCTGAAGATGCGGATGTCTCCTTTCAGAATGCCGAAGCTTGTCTTGAAATGGTTGCCGAGCATCTGGAAGATGTTTCCTTCCTGTGAAAGCGTTTTCTCGAACGGCGCTTCCGTCATGAAAAGGACGGGGATAAACGCGAGCAGCGCTATGATGAGCGATGCTGCATAGCACCAGAAAAATGAGTACTCGGCAAGAATACCGCCTGCAACAGTTGCGATGCCCTGAGACACCTCGATGATGATGTTGAGCTTTCCGCTGACGGCCGTGTATCTTTCTTCCAAGCAGATCTGCAATGGCGCCTGACGGGATTTCAAACAGCATGCTCGTCGTGTGGTAAATGCCTTCAAGAATGCCGATCTGCGCGAGGCTCATGCCTTTGAACGCAAGGTACAGCACCCAGATGGAACTCTGCATGTTCAGGTTTGTGATGAACACGTTGCAGTAATCGAGCAGGATGTTCCGTTTCAACTTTTTTCCTAATGACGTTTCCATTTTTCTTACTTCTTGATTCTGTCTGCATCTGTGGTGACGTGAATGATGTGGTCACTCTTCAGAAGCTCTGGCAGCCGCTCGCGCAGGAACGACGGCTTGATGTTCGTGGTGGGGATATCCTCAATCGGCACCCAGTGCAGTTCTTCAAGGTCGCCATCCGCGTTGATTGATTTACAGGTGACATCCTGACTGCCGCGGCTTTTCATGACGAAGTAAAACTCGAGGACATGACAGTCTAAGCCGTCGAACGGGCCGCCTTTACCGGTGAAGAAATTTTCGACAATCATGCCGAGGTGATCGACCTTGTACGGAACGCCCGTTTCTTCAAGAACTTCGCGCTCAATGCAGTCTTCGGCCTTTTCGCCCATGTGGACGCCGCCGCCGACTGTGTAATAGTAGTCAATGCTCTTTGAGCCCGTAAACAGCACGCATCCGTTTTCAACAATGATGGCGCCTGTCCTGTAGCGGAACCAGTTGTTGCCGTTTGTGAAACAGCAGTCTTTCTCTTTCATAGCAATACATTATACAAAAAAATAAGAAAGACGCATTAAATCTGCAATTTAATCAAGAAAGTTTTTGTTTTAGAAAAGTTCATCCAGCAGAAGGTAATATTTGTATTTTTTTTCGTCCATCGGAATGCCAAGTTTGTCGAGCAGCATGTCTGGTGTAAAGTCCATTTTTTTTTTACCGCCGTATGTGCCATCTAAATTGTGACGGATACTTCGGATTGCAATTGCAATATCCTGCCAGCGGTCAGCGGGGCCGGCTTTACCAAGATCAATAAAGCCCGCAAGCTTATTTCCGTTTGCAAAAACATTTGGAAGACAGAAATCTCCGTGAGTCATAACAATATCTTCTTCCGGCTGATTTGCTTCAAGCGCTTTAATTTCCTGCGGAATATATGGAAGTTTTGTTTGATAATCCGTAGTTGTTTCTGTCATATTTTAATTATATCAGTTTTTGTAATTCTAGTTGCAAAGTTATAATTTAATTTTGAAAAAATAAGGATTGAGTTTTTAGGAAGGCGAATTTACGCATTTAATCCAACTTTTTAGTCATTTTGAGTTCTGCGATGTAAGTTCCGTCCTTAAGCATCATTGCATCTGGGAAACGGCACATAACTTCAAAACCAAACTTTTTGTACAAAGCAAGAGCGCGTTCATTTTCTTCTGCAACATCAAGATTAATTCTTGTAATGCCACCATAGTCACGGGCAGCCTGAATCATTGCTTCAAACATTTTGGAACCAATTCCCAATCCCCAATATTCTTTAATAAGTGCAATTCCAATATTTGCACGGTGATGAAGTTTTATCTTTCCAAAAAAATCAATCTGACAGTTACCGGCAATTACTCCATCAACATCGCAGACAAGCATAAGCTGGAATGGATTTTCGAGCGACTTGTTTATAAAACCAACTTCACCCTCAACAGAATAAGCGCCACAATCTTCCGGTTCGCGCAAAATAAAATGAGTCTCTGCAGCCGATTTTAAAAGATAATCATAAAGTCCCTGTGCATCACTTTCGCGTGCATTTCTGAGAACAGCTTTTCGGCCGTCTTTTAATGTAAAAGTTATGTCGTCAATTTTCATTTACGCCTCTTTTTCTATATTTTCAAATCCCATCTTCAGCAAATCCACATCGCCAGGGCAGAATTCAAACTCCCCAATTTCATCCTCGCTGATCCATCTGATTTCAGAAATTTCCTTTTTATTAAAAACAGGTTCTCCAATCAGTTCGCCAAAATATGCAACGGTGATATACATCAGACCATCCAGATACATCGTTCTGGAATGCAGATGCTGCAAATTCTTAATTTCGCAGTTGATTTCCTCTTTTGCTTCACGCCTGACACAATCTATAAAATCTTCACCAAATTCAAGATTCCCGCCAACAACTTCCCAAAAGCCCGGAAAATATTTTTTGTTGCTGCTACGCTTTGAAACCAGAATCTTTTTATTTTTCTTGTCGATTGGCAAAAATGCACAGCCAACCATTTGGATTTTATCTACCATAATTTTCTTCCTCTACACCAAATCCAAATACCACATAAACTGAACTTCATCCCTGCAGCTAGCCTCAAAATAATAAGCATACATATCAATTTTCGATAACAAAGCTCCCTGCTTGCGATAAAACTTACACGCAGCCACATTATTATTCTGGCATTCTATTATCATTTGCTTATAACCATCAGCTTTTGCTTTTTCAATACCCATGTCCAGTAATTTCTGCCCAATTCCCTGATGCTTATATTCATCAATCACCCTGATATCCCACAAAATACATGCATCATCTCTTCCACAAAGCATATTCAAATTAGGCGTAGTTCCCGCAACAGTCATAGCACCAACAGGTTTTTCATCATCAAACGCCATATAAAAGCGCCAGTTTTTAATATCAAAAGTCGCTTCATATTCCGTAGCACGCTCATATACACCCAAATCTTTTTTGTATGGCGCAACTTCAACTTCTTCAAAATTAAAACCGCCCAAACCGTTATCAATCCTATTTATTTTATAAATACTTCGAACATCAACATTCATCGAAATACTGTCATAAATTTCAAAACAGGATTTGTCCATTTCTTTTATATAAATCATTTTTCTCCTTTGGGCGTTCCCCTTCGCTAACGCATTTTACAATTTATTAGAACATTTTATTATCTTGCATAAATGAACCAACATTCACATGTATAATTCCATTTCTATGCTGAATTAAATCATTTCTTGTAACGACATATTTAGGATAATTATCCTTGATTGCTTCAAGAGGTCTGTATTCGCGGTCTTCCGTATTACGACTATTAAGTATTGTCATTGCCACCTGAACGTAAGAATACTGCATTTCCTCATTTCGTAATATGAAATCACATTCCAGTTTACCAATTCGCCCTACACTTACCGCATACCCCTTTGAACGTGCATAGATATATACAATATTTTCAAGTACCGGTCCGTAGTTAATACGATTATCAGTATTTGTGGCAAAATAAAAACCAAGGTCTGCAATATAATACTTTTGTTCTCCAGAAATAGAACGACGCGATTTTAAATCAAACCGTTCACATTTATAAAGAATCTTTGCATCAATCAAAATCTGAATATACCGATTCAGAGTCTCTCTTGTTATATCACTTTTAGATTTATGTAAATCATCAAGAATATTTGTAAGGCTGGTAGTTGCCCCAAAGTTATTCATGATATATGTCTGAACAGTATTAAAAACAGATACATTACGTATTTTTACCCGCTTGCGGATATCTTTTTCAAAAATTTCTGTAATAACTCCCTTAACATAGGCCCTTTTATCTACCAGATTTGTAAAACTAAGTGTTTTCGGAAATCCACCCTCTGTAATATAATTTTCAAATTCGTTAGTAATGTCAGTATTAATCGGTAATTTCATAAATGCCTTCATGCCCAGATATTCATCAAAGGTTAAAGGAAACATCTCAAATTCCAAATAACGACCTGTCAGTTTAGTTACAAGTTCGCCGCTCAAAAGATAGGAATTCGAGCCAGTAATAAAAATAGAGTATTCCTCTTCTTCTCTGAATGCATTAATTACTTCTTCAAAACTTTCAACATTTTGTATTTCATCAATGAATAAGTACTTGGTACCTTTAGTTGTACATAACTTGTCTATTACTTCCTCAAGCTGGTCGGGGGTCTTTATTGATTTAAAACCTCGCTTATCAAGATTTATATAAACAATGTTTTCAGACTGTACTCCAGACTCTTTTAATTCTTCAGCTATGGTCTGCATCAAACAGGATTTTCCACATCTTCTAATACCTGTTATTACTTTAATCAGGTCCGTATCATGATAAAATCCACGTATTTTTTTAAGGTAGTTTTCTCTTCGGTATAATTTCATAACTGAACGTCCTCTACATACATAAAAAATAACATGTAAAATACGTTATATCAAGGTTAACGCAGTATATTTTGTAAATTTATCGAATTTTATAGCGTTAACTATAGTTTATCTAAAAACACGTCATTCCATTGCCTAACGCATTTTACAATTCTTCAAAAACTTCTCCGCTTTTTCCACCATATTTTTATCCAGCTTACCAAGCAGATCATCAAAAACTCCAAAGTTCAAAACTTCATCATCTTTTTTTTGCAGCCTTACAAACTGCATTGTACAAAAGTTCATTTTTTGTACTGTTTGAACTTGCAACAATTACGCCGATTTTCATTATTTAACTAATTCCCCATACATTTCTTTTGCAATATCAATCAAATCGTCACTGAACAAAACGATTGTTACCTGCAAGTCTTTTCCAAATTCTTCAATTGTTTCTACGGCAACTTTCAAAGCTTCTTTTTTAGGATAACCATACACTCCCGCACTGATTAACGGAAATGCAACAGTTTTACAGCCATTCTGCACCGCAAGTTCCAGCGATTTTTTATAACACGACTGCAATTGCCTTTGACATTCATCCTTGCGTGCCTGTGAAAAAATTGGACCAACTGTGTGAATTACATACGTGCCGGTAAATTGTATCCTTTTGAAATTTTAGCATTTCCAGTTTCACAACCGCCTAAAGTTCTGCATTCAGCTAAAAGTCCTGGTCCTGCAGCCCTGTGAATTGCACCATCAACTCCACCGCCACCGAGCAACGAACTGTTTGCCGCATTTACAATTGCATCAACTGAAAACTTTGTTATGTCGCCTTTTGTTATTGATACCATTTTCTAAATCCCCTTGCTCAAAAATAATTCCATCGGCTGTTCATACCCTGGAATGTCGATTGTAAATCCGCCACAGTCTTTGTAGCCCAATTTTCTGTAAAAATGCTGAGCTTCTTCATCAACTTGAGTAGAAACAAGAAGCATTCCGTAGCCCTGAGCTTTCATTTCCGTTTCCCAATATTCCATCAGTTTTCGGCCGTAACCTTTTTTCTGTGCCTGCCAATCAACAAACAGCATTGTGCAAAAAGGTGTGTTGTCCCAGAACAAATTGTAGCGTAAAATTCCAACAGGTTTTTCATCTTCAAAAATAACATAGCCCATTTTATCGCGCACTTTAATTTCGAACTGAGGTTCAGGTAAATGTTTGTCCAGTGTGTACCAGAAAGATTTATCTTCAGCGGTGACGTATTTTATTTTTGTCATATTAAATCCTTTACAAAATGATACTTTTTGTTGCCGTACGGTATGTCTTCAAACTGGCCAATAATGCGGTAGCCATGCTTTTTGTAAAACTCCGGTGCCTGCCAGCTCATTGTATCTACATGAACTGAATGTGCACCACGATTGCGGGCTTCATCTTCTGCAGCTTTAAGCAATTTTGAACCAATTCCCGAACGGCGATGATTTTCATCAACCCACAAAATATCGATATGCATCCAGCCCCAGTATGTGCCACCAAGAATGCCCGCAATCACATTTCCGGCTTCATCATATTCCACAATATTCAAAAGTTCGTGATTGTCCGGCCCAACAGCTTTATTGTTAAAATCTTCCAGAGCGTGATTTACAAAATTGATTTCTTCTTCAGTTGGATTAAAATTCATAACTGATATTATATCAGATTAATATGAAAAATGATTAAAGCATAGATTTAATCGGTAATTATTATCAAGTCCTCAATGATGTAACCAAAACGAACATTATTTCCAGAATATTGTAAACAAATCTTTCTTGTTTTCTATGCAACCATAACTTACAATAATCCTATAAGTTGAAAAAGTGATAATTTTTTATACATCGATAACGCGGTATTTTAAAGGAGAACAGTATGCAGGAAACACAAAACACACTTGTAAACAATCGCAAAGTCTGGATTGATAACTTACGCTGGATCACTATTTTAATTGTTGTGATTTTCCACGTTTTCTATTACTACAACAATATTGGAATTGCACCAATGTTTGAACGTTTACAGGCAAATCCGATGATGGAGGGTAAAAAAGCTTCTCTGACTTTTGCCGGTATTTTCCAATATTCAGTTTATCAATGGTTTATGCTTTTGTTTTTTGTAATCAGTGGAATCTGCGCAAAACATACATTGCAGAAAAAAACTGTACGCCAGTTTATTAAATCACGAGCAAGAAAACTCCTGGTTCCAAGTACTTTGGGTGTTCTTACAATTCAATGGATTGGTGGATGGATTATTTCTTCCAAATTTTTGGTTGGAGAAGCGGCCGAAACTACACCTGGATTTGTAAAATTTATTATCAGCGTTGCAAGCGGAATTGGTGCTTTATGGTTCTGCCATGTTCTTTTTGTTGCATGTCTTGTTCTTGCTTTAATCAAAATAATAGATAAAAAATGCCGTCTTGAAGCATTAGGTGAAAAATCAAATATTATCGTTGCATCTTTACTTGTAATTGTAATGATTGGAGCTGCACAGGTTTTTTCTATAAAGATGATTCCAACTTACCGTTTTGGTTATGACATTATGGCCTTCCTTTTTGGATATTACGTTTTCAGTAGTGAAAAACTTTTGACTCAGCTTAAAAAATTCTGGTGGGCAAGTCTGATTGTTGGAATTGGATTTGGAATCTGGTATTTCAAGAAATTTTACGGACAGTGTTACTCAGATTTATCAGTTCAGAACAACTGGGTTTCGGTAGTTCATGCATGGTTTACAATGATGGGAATTTTGGGGCTGGCACAGATAATCTTAAACTTCGAAAATATATTCTCGGTTTATATGTGTAAAACAAACTGGGGAATTTACGTTAATCACATTTTAGTTCTTCTTATTTTTAATTCGCTGATTTCGCCTGTAGCTTCAAATATGCCGGTTGCAGTTATTTACATTCTGGAATTTGTAGTTGCATTGCCTGTAAGTATTGGTTTGTGGGAATTATTAAAACGCATTCCTGTGATAAAATACTTGATGTACGGATTATAATGTATGCTTAGTGAAAATTTAATCAATCTTAGAAATATAAACGGTTTCAGTCAGGAAGAGATTGCAGAAAAAGTAAATGTTACCCGTCAGGCTTATGCTAAATGGGAAAAAGGAGAATCTGTTCCTGACATTGAACGTTGTGCTTTACTCGCAAAAGTCTACAATGTTTCAATCGACTCTTTGTACAAGGATACACAAAAATTTGACGGTGTTGATGACGGCCTTTTGCCAGCTCCAGACGGAAAGCACATTTTTGGAACAGTAACAATGAATGAAAAAGGTCAGATTGTAATTCCCAAAAAAGCACGCGAAATCCTGGGGTACAAAACTGGAGAAAATCTTCTTCTTTTAGGTGATGAAGAAAAAGGTCTTGCCATCATCCGTACTGAAGATTTTATTAAAAGTGCTAAGGACGCAATTAAAGCTGCACGAAAAAAAGTGTAACAGAAGTTTTTATAGTTCATTTAATATTTTCTGAACTAAGTCGTCTTTAGTTATTTCTGCTGTAATGTTCGTTTCATTCAATACTTTGGAATAGTCTTTTTCTATCCACCATTCACGCAGTTGCTTTTCACCAAAATCATTGTAATTAGGTTTTGATTTATGTCGTCTCAAAGTTTCTTCAAATGGAATATCAAAGTAGTAAGCATATATTTGTGAACCATATAATTCCAGTGCAAGTTCAAATAAAGGTTTATACCAATCTGATTTGAATATTCCTTCAAGAATGACGATTTCACTATTTTTGCTTGCATAAGACAATAATTCTTTCATAAGAGGTATTGCAAGATTTTCCGCGCCATCTTTTACATTAAGCATATCGCGTCTTACCACATCTTGAGAAATGAGCATGGTATTACTGCCCAGCTTAGTTTGAAGATCTTTCGCAACAGAAGTCTTACCACTGCCAGAATTGCCTCGAAGAATTATCAGTTTATGCATTGAAGACTCCGTTTTTTTCAGAGGTTCCTTCAAAATATCATAAGTTTCCGTTTTTCGATATTTCCAGCCCATAATTTCGTGCTCACGGTAATCACGAAGCAAATCTAAATCAAGTTCTGCAATGTAAATACCTTCATCACCAGGTGCTTCAAACTTGCACATGTCACGAACGCCAGGTTCATCTCTTAGCCAGGCAACTCCGTCAAAAAGTGTTGAGTGGCCGTTACAATCAGGCTGTCCAGAAGGATAATTGCATGTACCGACTGCAAGCATATTTTCGTAAGCACGGGTTCGCAAGGCAGACAACCTGTTAATTTCCATTGGACATGCATTTGGAGCTAAAATAAGTTCGGCACCTTTGAGCATTAAGATTCTGGCACTTTCGGGGAATTCGCGGTCAAAACAAATCATTGAGCCAACTTTAACTTTATCTGCGCCTAAATCTAAATCTGCAACATAAAAATCTTTGCCGGAAGATAAAACTTTTTCTTCATCAAAATCGCAGGTGTGAACTTTTGAATAATGAAGCACTTCATTTCCGTTTCTGTCAAAAAGCATTATTGAATTAAGAGGCTTTGGCTCGTTTTTTTCCTGAAAAGTTATTCCAATTGCCATTTGTAATTCTTTTGCCAGCTTCTTAAAGTCGAGGACAAAATTTGAATCGGCTGGAATGGACTGTTTTTCTAATTCAGTTTTGTCTTGTGGAATTTTATAACCTGTACTCCACATTTCCGGAAATAAAGCAATGTCTGCTCCCATTTTTTTTGCTTCGACACAAGCTGATTTTCCTTTTTCCAATTGTTTTTCAAGAGTATTTTCTGGCAATAACTGCAATAATGCGATTTTAATTTTCATTCTTATCATCCTTTATATCTAAAGCATACATCGCTTCGGTAGATTTTTCACCTGTCAGCGGATATTCACGCGGGCCGTTTCCCCAGACTTTTTTCAATCCAAGTTTTTCCATCACTCTGGCAGATGCTAAGTTTCTTTCGTCGCAATGAGCAACCAGTTTTTTAACGCCGAGTGTTTCGAGTGCGAACTGCTTTATTTTCAAGGCCGCTTCCGTGCAGTAGCCCTTTCCCCAGAACGCGCGGTTGAAGATCCAGCCGAGTTCACATGCTGGATAAACGGAGGCTTCCATCTGGTCAGTATCCAAATGATACGCGGCTATGTGGCCAATCAACTTTTTGGAAACTTTTTCTACCACAGCGAACTCGTAGAATGCGGGTACATCCTTCTGCCATTCAGTTTCGCATTCCTGAAGAAAGGTGTATGTATTTTCTTCAGGTACAACATACCCAGGCTTGAACGAGAGCGCGTACATGAACTTCACTGTCTCATAGTCTGACTCGTACGCGTACACTGCATCGAAGTCGTTTACAGAAAGCGGGCGGAGAATCAGGCGTTCAGTTTCAAGGATGATTGTATTCATTTTTCCTCCCATAAATCCTGTGTCTGAGAAAAGGCTTCTATTGCTTCTGTTTTTTATACACCGACACTACAAACAATTCCAGACTGTCATTTCTCCGGTCATAAATTGTGTTGTCTATAATTGGCATTAAATGGAAAAAGCCTTCCTTGTTTGTTGTTAAAATGCAGAAAGTTCCTTTTTCAAGCTGTAAGTCTTTCAGGCGAAGATCATCATAATCCGAAAGTTTTTCAAATCCATATTGTTTCATGTACGGTTCAAAAACTGCAGGATTATTATAATCTGAAAATCCAAGAGACTTTGTAAAGTCTGTAAGTTCCTGTTTTATTGTATCATAAGCTTTACCTGTAAGTTTTGTGAATGTACGTGGAACACAACTTCGGGATTCTTCTGTTGGATTGAATTGTTCAAAATTAAAATCAGCCATCAGTCTTCTCCTACCGTAAATTCCGTCCACTCAATATGATTATATTGCATTACATCAGTAGAAAGTTTCATTCCAAGTTTTTCGTAAAATGGAATTGCGTTTTCGTTTGCAATGAGATAAACCGCAATGTCTTTTTCACCGCCTGCAATTTCGTGGGCTTTTTTCATAAGTGTTGAACCTATTCCCAACTTCTCGTAAGCGCGGTCAACTCCAAGGTCTGTTACATAAAGCCAGTAGCAAAAATCCGTAAGACCGAACAGTACGCCAACAATTTTTTCTTCATCCCGTGCAACCAGACTGATTGAAACATTTTTTACAAGCTTTTCAATTCGTTCCGCAAACCTTTCCTTTGGATACTGCGAACCAAGGTTTGTGCGCTTAAGAAATTCAATATATTCCTGTGCGGTAAGACGTTCTTGTTTGTAGTTTATTTTCATTTTTTTATCCTTACAAAATACTTTTCTTCATTTTCCGAAACAATCCGCCCGCCATTATTCAACATAATTTTGAGCGAAGCAGCATTATCTTTATTCACACGCAGATAAAACTCATCCTCAGGAATAATTGATCGGCCGTATTCCAAAGTAAGCGCAAGTCCTTTAGTTCCGTAGTCTTTACCACGAAACTTCTTTGCAATAAATTGCCCGATATGCCCGGCCCCTTCCCGAAGTGCATCATTCTGCCATGTTTTCCTCTGAGCTCTTCTACCAGATTTTCTGGCGGTTCTTTTTCACTTCAGAGCGTATCTTCTTCAGTTTGAGCTTACGTTCCTTGCTCGCTTTCGTGGGCTTCGTCTTTATCCGCTTCTTGGGCACGACGAGCGCCTGGACAATGCGGTTTTCAAGGCGTGAAAGCGCAATCTCGCGGTTCCTCTCCTGATAGCGCTCGTCATCGACATCAAGAAAAAGCTCATCTTCCTTGTTGGTGATTGTCTGAAGCTTCGCCCTGAGCCGAATCCGCTCATCCTCAGAAATGCCTTCAATGGCAGCGAGCAGCAGGGTGAGATGCACTTTCGTGTTCACCTTGTTCACGTTCTGCCCGCCGTTTCCGCCACTACGCGCGAAGGTCATCTGAGAATTGTTCACTATCGATTCATGCAGCAGCGTCCTGTTCATATCATTAAGTATAGCTGAAAAGTGCCATCCGTGTGAGTAAAGTTGTGGTTTAGTGAAAATAATATGGACATATTGACAAAACTGGCTATATTATAAATAAGGAGGATGACATGATAGCGAGACCGATTTTCGAAGTGAAGAACAAGCTGACGCAATTCCTGCGCATGATTGAGAACGGTGAAACGGATGGTGTTGAAATCACACGTCATGGGAAAGTTGTCGCTGTGCTTGGTAAAAAAGCGGAGTTCAAGCCAGAGGAAAAGCCTGACCCGTTCATGCTTGCTTACCGGAATTTCAGGAAGAATCTTGCTGCAGAAGGCGGACTGACTGACTCTGAATGGAAAGAGTACTTTGACATCCCGCGCGCAAAGTCAAAGCTTCGTCATCCGGAGGATTTTGAGTAGCCATGCCTAAAATCTACCTGCTTGATACGAATATCATTTCTGAAATGACGAAGAATGCGCCGGATGAAACGGTCGTCGCGAAAATCATGGAAACGCGGACAATGTCTGCCTTGTGTGCGGTAACCTGGGCAGAAGCGCTTTTTGGAGCAAAGCGGATGCCTGAAGGAAAGCGGAAATCGCACATCCTTGATTTCTACCTGAATTCAGTCCAGAATATGTTTCCGTTCATCCCTTTTGATGAGCATGCAGCTTCCGTTTATTCGGATTTACGGGAGCGCCTTGAACGGATTGGAAAGCCAGCTCAGGAACTGGATTTACAGATTGCGTCCTGCGCCATTACGAACAATCTGATTCTGGTAACGCGGAACACAAAAGACTTTGATGAGATTCAGGGCGTTTCAAACCTGATGATTGAAAACTGGTTCAGTTGATGTTTTCCGTGTTACAATATTGCCGAGGTGAATTATGGATATTGTAAGTCTGATTTTTCTTCCCTGTGTGATCGGATGCATCCTTCAGGGCATTTTCATTGCTGTTGAGCATAAGGAAAAGTGGGTTGGCGCCGTCATCCTTAAGGGCAGTGCGTCGCTCATGTTCTGTCTGTTCGGTTTCATCGGCTTTTACATGCACTATGGTGACGGATGTCAGGAAGCTCTGCCGAAACTCATCTTCATCGGTCTTCTGTTCGGCGCGCTTGGTGATATTCTCTTGAATCTGCGCCATGTATTCAAGAAAATGGATCAGAAGATTTTCCTTGCAGGTATAGCAGCGTTCCTTACCGGACACATCCTGTACCTTGCCGCGCTCATTCCGTTCTCTGAGTCCCTTCTCGTGTGCATCATCTGTGGCGTTGTTGTTGCTGCCATCATACTGACAATCATCTTCAAGAGTTTTGAAGTTAAGCTTTCGTTCAAGATTTTCGGCATTGTGTACATCGGCGCTGTCGTCCTGATGACGAGCATCGCAATCGGTAACTGCATCACCGGCGGATTTGAACTGTGGCGTCTTCTGTATGCAATCGGTGCCGTTCTGTTTACTGCAAGCGACGTTGTCCTGATTTTCAACACGTTCGGTCCTGAAACGAAGTTCAGCCTGCGCATTACGAACCTGAGCCTGTATTACCTGGGTCAGCTGTTCATCGCCTCCTGTCTGCTGTATTGTAAATGAAAATACTTCTCGCACCTGACTCTTTCAAGGGCAGCCTGTCTGCCGCCGATTTCTGCATTGCTTTTGAAAAAGGCGCACGTAAAGCGCGCTCTGACCTGACGTTTGACTGTCTTCCTGTTGCGGACGGCGGCGAGGGCACGCTTTCATGCCTGCTTTCTGCCATGGATGGCAAAACGTGTCCGTGTCCGGTGCAGAATCCGCTGTACGAAGAAACTGAAGTGCCCGTCGGCTTTTTCGACAACGGCCGCACTGCTGTCATTGAAGCCGCCCTTGCGAACGGACTGCCGCTTGTCGTCGGACGCGGGAATCCTGAACTTACAAGCACCTACGGCGTCGGCCAGATGATTGCGTTCGCCGTCGACATGGGCGCTAAGAAAATCATCCTTACCCTGGGCGGCAGTTCTACGAATGACTGCGGCCTTGGTATGCTCGCGGCGCTTGGCGGCTGCTTTTACAACGCGGATGGCGTCTCGTTCGTTCCGACGGGTGGCACGCTCAAAGATATAGCCGAAATTGATCTTTCAATGATGTATCCGCGCTTGCAGGGTGCGCTTTTTGAAGGCATGTGCGACGTGACGAATCCGCTGTGTGGAGAAAACGGCTGCTCTGCCATCTACGGTCCGCAGAAAGGCGCAGACGCCGCGATGGTTGAGCGCCTTGATGCAGGTTGCCGCCATGTTGCAGACCTTTTCATGAAGATGCGTACCACCGATTTCTCGCTTGAAGCGGGCGCAGGCGCTGCTGGCGGCATGGGCTTTGCCATTCTTGCGGCGCTTAACGGAAAGCTCAGGAGCGGCATCGACATGGTGCTTGATTTGACTAACTTTGATAAGCGCCTTGCATCCTGTGACCGCGTTGTCACCGGCGAGGGCAGCTTTGACTACCAGAGCCTTATGGGCAAGGTAATCGGCGGCATTGTGAAGCGCGTTTCTGCTGCTGAAAAGCCGGTGCCGGTGAGCGTGTTCTGCGGAAAGTGCGGGACGCTTTCAGAAAAGCCTGCCGGGCTCGCCGACATCGTTGAGATTAGCGCCGGACAGAAACTCGACTACGCGATGACGCACGCCGCTGAAAACGTGGAGAACGCGGCAGAGAAGTGGGCCGCCGCGCTTTGATAACTCAACAGAGAAGTGGGCCCGCGCTCTGAGAAAACCGCTGAGGCATCGCGTACCACAGCGCTCGGGTGCTAGTTCATCGCGCTGCGCAACGCTTTGTTCACCGCGTTCTTGATCACTTCGCTTGAAACGGTAGCACCGCTTACGATATCTACATCCCAGGTATTCCCGGATTTCATATCATCCACAATGACATCAGCTTTGTGGCCGAGCCCGCAGTCATGACGCAAAAGCACGACACGTTCAATCTTTGAAGCTTTGACAGTAACCTCAACATCAACAGAGACGGGGCCTGTCTCGCTGCTTCCTTTCCAGGTGCCATCCTTTACACGGCTCATGTCGATCGTTTCGTTGTGTAGTTTTGCAATCGCACTTTTAGCTATTGAAGAGCATCCGGAAAACACTACAGCAATAAGACAGAGCATCAGAACGAGTTTTGCTTTTTTCTGCTTCTTCATAAGCCAAGCTCCTTGAGGATTGGTTCGAGATACGATTTGTCGGTCCAGTCTCCCCTCTGGTTGCCAGTTTCCATAAGTGCTTTTTCCCAGACTTCCAGCGTATCAGGCTCTTTCTTTGCGACCGCTTTCTGAAGCATCTGACAGAGTTTTCTGTCGATGAACGTCATGCTCTGTAAGTCAAAAGTACCGCGGCAGTAGAAAACCGGAATCTCAGAAAGCTCATCCTTCATGTTGAGGTTTCTGATTTCATCAAATGCCTTCTGGTCAAATGGCGATGCACCGTCACAGAAGACAATCAGCTTCTTGTCTTTCAGCGCCTGAAAGTTCTTTTTGAGGAAAGCGATTCCCGCAATTCCATGTGCGTAGATGCCGCCACCGAGGATGATCGTGTCGTAATCCTTAAGGCCTGCAACAGTCGCCTTCGTTGTTTCAAGCATCTCAAAGCCTGTTGCTTCTGAAAGCCACTGAGCATACTTTTTTGTGGCACCGTACTTTGATTTGTACAGAATAATTCCTTTCATATTTCGCTCCTATAAGCCTCCAAAATGGAAGTGTTTCCTTAAAATCTCTTCAGATTTTTCTCCATCTGGCTGATGACCTGAATCGTTGCAGCAAGCTGTTCAGGGGCAATTCCTTCAAACAGTTTGCCAAGTAAGAATCTGCTGTCTTCATCATTTGCCTCGCAGAAAGCAAGACACTGTTCTGTCAGGCGGATGCGCTGCTTGCGCTTGTCAGAAGCATCTTCAACAAACTGGATGAAGCCTTTCTTTTCAAGTTTCAGCAGAATCTGCTTCACATTCTGGTGGGAACTGCCCATTATGTCAGACAACTCGTTGAGCGTTGGGGCTTCCCTGCACATGTTGATGCAGATGATGGCAAAGAACTGCTTCCAGGTGATGTCCTTCATGTAGGCGTCTGCAAATGCCTGAAAGCGGTTTTCAAAGGCACTGAGCAGACCGAGCAGGAAGGGGCCGGGAGGAATGCCTTCAAAGGATACATCATCATTTCCGACAAGTTTGTTGTAATCCAATCTGTCGCTCCTAAAAGGTAATATATTACCTATCTGTTACTAATATGTAACATGTTACCTATTTTGTCAAGCGGATTTCAGAACCCGAACGTTATCTGTCCGGGTTCTGCTTTATTTTGTCAGGAACGGAACCTTGTTGCTCTCATTTACGAAAGCGAAGAACTCTGACGGCTCATCTGCATTATCGTAAATGGTCTGGAAATGCATGGAAGACCGCGTAAATACATATTTTCCTGAAGCAAAACGGTTTATTACATCTGCACGTGTTACGCCCCAGTCTCTGATGTCATCGAAAATACTGTAAGTGCCTCCCGACATAAGTGCATTAAGCCCTCTGGAGTACCAGCCAAAATCGGGATAATTACCGGTGTTACTCTCAAACTCGTAGCAATCATTGCTTCCGTCACTGTTGCAGGACCAGAATACAATGCCAATGCAACTGCCAGAGATTATGCTGGAATACGGGTCATACACGTTTTGCAGGTTTTCTCTGGTAAACTTAGGGGCGGTGATAAAAGTATCTTTGGTGTTTGAACTTATTGTAACAGGCATCTGATCAAAAGGTGTAAAGTCGAACTCTCCAACGCCGCCTCCAGCGATTACAGAGAAATCTTCACCACACCAGTTATCGTTTTCATCGTTATAATTTATTCTGAAACTGTATGTTTTTCCTTTTTCGCAGAACGGCCAGATGAATGAATACCCATCTGCTGATTGGGTAAGCACAGCGTCAGCATGTCTGCATAGAGGAGATACAGGATAGACGCACTTGAATTCCATACCATCTTTCAGGTTGTGTACTGTTATCCGTACTCCTTCGTTGCAAGCTGTGGCAGTAACGTGTTCTGTTGCTGCGGTTGCTGAGGCAAATGGGTCTGCGTCAGCAATCTCAATCTTCAAGTCAGTAAAGGTAACTGGTTTGTCACATGTCTCCGGGTTGTATACAAAGCGGAAGAACATGTCTTTCATTGATGTGATATCTGCTCCGTGTTCCAGGGTGATAGGGAAGCAGGCCTGTATCTTGTTACCTTTTGTTGATATCCAATGCCATTCAAATCCGATGTATGGATCATTCTTAGTCAGGTCATTAAGATCAAGTCCGACCCAGCCTTCTAAATCATTGGAAAGCGTTGCTGATACAACAGCAAGAACAGTATCCCCAGCTTTTGCATGGAATTCTTTGTTTGGATGGACTAATTTGGCTGGCATATAGACCAGATATTCATATCCATCATTTCTGTTGTACCCGTTGAAATCATATTCGTGTGTCGTGACTTCATATTTTCCATAAATGGAAGTGGGGCCTTTCAGGTTCTTTGCAGAAATAACCGTTAATGGTTCTCCCGTGAACTCCGGATTGTCATACCAGCCTGTTAGTGGTAACCAATCAAGTGGCCAGGGGAACTCTTTGAAGGATTCTGATAAATGATATGTTCCTTCAGGCAGGTAGTAGTCTTCTCCGGCAATGACTTTCTTGCTTGCAGTATATCCTGCGAAATTGAATGTCACGTCCATGATTGAGGAAGCTGTTGTATCATCAATAATAACGAACTTCACGTCAGAAAGTGTGAGTGGTTTATCAGAATTGTTGTCGGGATTGTGTGCAAAGTAGAACAGCAGGTTATCCACAGATGTTATGTTTGCAGTACGCTCAAAAGTGACTGGGAAAACGGTCTGTAACTTGTTATGTACTGTTTTTACATAATGAAACTCGGAACCGAGGAATGCATTGACAAGTGACAAATCATTCATATCGAGGCCTATCCATCCATCAAGATCATATGAAAGGGTTGCAGACATGGCGACGAGGACGGTTTCTCCTTTATTTGCATGTATATTGACTTTTGATATATAAGGTTTTGCCGGAATGCTGGTGTTCCAGAGATATCCGTCATTTCTGTTATATCCGTTGAAATCATGTTCGTGTGTCGTTACTTCGAATTTTCCATAAATGGAAGTGGGGCCTTTCAGGTTCTTTGCAGAAATAACCGTTAATGGTTCTCCCGTGAACTCCGGATTGTCATACCAGCCTGCAAACGTCAAATCATTTACTGCCCAGGGGAACTCATTGATAACGTCTGTAATGTCATTCGTGACTTCAGGCAGGTAGTAGTTGTATCCGGTAATTGCCTTTCTGGTGGCTGTAAATCCTGCGTAGTTGTAGGTGATATCGGCGATTCTTGAAGTTGCTTCATCATCATCAAGAACTTCGAACTTCCAGTCAGAAAGAATCATTACCTCGTCAAGGACATCATTATTATACGAAAGATTGAAGCCGAATTGTGTGTTATCAAGCGCGGGATTTACATCATTCTCAATGGGAATCTCAAAAAACTCGATAATCTTTCCATCTCTTATTTCTACATGATGCCAGTCATCTCCCAGCCAATTCCATCCATCCGTGAAATCAACAAACATAAGAGCCATATCTCCGTTGAAATCATGTGAGGCTGTCGCAGAGAAAATGACTTTCAGCGTATCACCCTTTGCGTGTTTTTCAAAATCAAGTCCCAGCCTTGAAGCTGGAAGATCGAACCTATAGTTAAACAGATTGCTTTGATTATTTGGGTCTATATTTGCGGTACAGACAAGACTCCATTTTGCCCAGAACTCCACATTCATGGCTTGGTCGCGTTCATTTTCTGTGCCTGTTTCTTCACCTTCAAGACGGTTCCAGTTTACTTTGACGAAGCCGTCGTTTCCTCCGAGTGTGGTAACAGGCTGTCCGCTACGGCTGGAACTTGTGTACCAGCCGTCAAGATGCATGAATTCCGAGTCATAAGGCAGTGCAGATTCCAGTTTGTAGGAACTCTTGTCCAACAGCTTATACTCTCTGTCTTCAGGGTAGTAATCTGTAATGGTGATGTCATCCCAGTGATAGGTGTATGTTACCAGCGGCTGGTTGCGGTAGAAGTAGATTTCAACAGGTTCGTCATAGGTGTGTTCTTCGCCGAAAATAATGTCATGGGTGCGGCTTATCCTGATGAGGTCGTCACCCAGAGTGCAGTAGTCAAACCAGACCTCGAAACCGGGGTTGAGTTCTTTATACGAAGAACCTTCGTTTATTTCATTTAAGGCAACATGCAGTTCAGTACCATTTTTCCCTTTTGAAACGTCGTATGTTCCGTGGTACGAAACCTGTTCTCCCTGATTTGTGTCACAGACTTCATAAATACCGTCAGAACTGAATGAAATCGTTTCTGCATCAAAATCGTAGGAGTTGCAATGCATGTTGAGGTTCCAGGTTCCGACAAGGTTTTCCCTTGCACCGGCATTAACACGGTAAAAATGCTGTTCGACTGCCGGATAAAAAGTCTGGACCCAGCCACCCATTGCTGTCGTATCGCGCTTGTAGCGGTAAATAAAGAACTCGTCGTCATTTACTGAACCGATGCGGTAGGTCATTTCAACATTGACCTTGTCATACCGGGCATCTTCTTCAACTTTAGCTTCGGTGACATTGAGGACTAGAGAAGGGCCGTGTTCAGCATCATTAATGATGGCCCATGTGCCTGTATCCCATTCACAGTAATCTGATCCGATATGATACAGGTATGTTGTTCCATCTTCATACATATACCAATAATCTTTGGCGAACTGTTCCAGGTTATATCCATAGTCCCAGAACCAGGGTCCGATGAACTGATCTTTGTATTTTTCCAGAACCGGGTCTGCCACAGTTTTTGTGTTTGATGCACATGAAAAGACAGTAAATGCAAGCAGTGTGATGAGCAGAATGCTCATAAAGCGGATAGCGTTGTTCTTCATAAAGGGAAATTACTCCTTTTCTTAGGGAATACTGTTCTGTTATTATCCATAGTAACAAAAAAAAGCAAACAAAAGAAGCGGAAAATATGATAGAATTAATGCTGTTTATAATAGGGAGAATACAATGGCTAACTTCAATATAGAACTGTATGCGAACTCACTGCATCGCTGGACATCGTTCAAGATGTGCATTCCGAACGACCCGCGTACGGACTGCCCGCAGCCGGAGAAAACCCCGCAGCAGAAGCGGCCGATGAAGACGCTGTTCCTGCTTCACGGCTACACGGGAAAAGGCGACAACTGGGTGCCGGAAGACCTTTGTGTGAAATACAACTTCGCCGTTGTTGCACCGACTGCAGAAAACAGTTTCTATCTTGACGGCCTTTCTACGGGTCATGCGTTCCAGACGTTTGTCGGCGTTGAGCTCGTTGACTATGTGCGCCGCACGTTCGGTCTTGCCATGAAACGCGAAGACACGTACATCATGGGACTTTCGATGGGCGGTTTCGGCGCATTGCACACGGCGCTTGCATATCCTGAGACGTTCAGCAAGGCAGCGCCCCTTTCAGCTGCGTTCATTCATCATGAGGTTGCCGCCATGAAGCCAGGAACGGGAAACGCTGTCGCTAACTACGATTACTACCGCGAATGCTTCGGTGAGCCTGAGAAGCTGCTTGAAAGCGAAAACAATCCGGAAGTGCTCGTAAAGAAGCTTAAGAGCGAAGGCAAGCAGATGCCTGAGATTTTCATGTCTGTCGGATATGATGATTTCCTGCTGAAAGAAAACCGCGCGATGCATGCGTTCCTTGAAGAGCAGGGCGTTCCCCACATGTACTGGGAGACTGACGGCAATCACGACATGGATTTCTGGAACAAGAGCGTGCAGAAGTTTGTGCCGCTCATGTTCGCAGACTGAGCTGCGGTTGGGCGCGCCTGAAAGCGCACAGAGCTTTATTTCTTAATGACAACCAGATGCCGCTCGTGGTCTTCCAGGAACGGCACGGTCAGCTTTATTTTCTCATAGCCGTTGATGAACGGCTTGATTTCATCCATTTCAGCAAGAATCTTCTCTTCGCGTGCCTTGTAGGCTGCGAGCGCACCGCCCTTTTTCAGCATGCGGAAGAGCAGTGTGATTATCTTTTTGTCAAACGGATGGAAGGCGCGGAACACTTCAAGGTCAAAGCTTTCGGGAGCAACCGCGTCGGCGGCGGTACATGCAACGGTGACGTTGGTGAGGCTGAGCTTTTTCACGATGCTTTCAAGAAAGACGCACCGCTTGTCCATGCGCTCAACAAGCGTGAAACGCTGATCCGGGAACGCAATTGCAAGCGGAATGCCGGGACAGCCGCCGCCTGAGCCGATGTCTGCAATGCTGAGCGGCGCGCATGCCTTGGAAGCGTCTGATGCCTTCTTTGCGGATAGCGCTTCGATAAGCGAAGTCAAAGCCGGTACTGCTACAAGGCTGTCGAGGACATGGTTCACGGCAAGCTCATCCGCGTTCTCAGCTTTCATCAGGTTGTATCCCTTGTTGAATTCGAGTACTTCATGGATGTAGCCTTCCAGCTTATCCACCTGAGAGTCTGTAAAAGTAAGATCGAGTTTTGCTAATCCCTGAATCAGTTTTTCCGTCATGTGCGTATCCTGCGTTCACTATAGCATAAAGACGGGCGATGTTGAAGTTGGTGCCAGACTATTGCCAAAGAGTGATTTACGAAGCGATAGATGCGTATTTTCATGATATACTGTAATCATTCTGAATTTGGAGGATACGGATATGAAACCATCTGCAGCACTTGATCTGCTTTCTAAATACGTTACGGGAGAAACGCTGCTCCGCCACTGCAAGACAGTCGGCGTTGCCATGCGCTATTTTGCGGAAAAGTACGGTGAGGACCCGGACTACTGGGAGAGCGTCGGCATTCTGCACGACATTGACTTTGAGAAAAGCCCGGATGCGCACTGCATCGCCTGTGTAGACCTGTTCAACGCTGAAAAGGCAGACTACCCGGACATTGACGACGCGCTCATCCACGCCGTCCAGTCACATGGATATGGCCTTTGTAACGATGTGAAGCCTGAGCACAAAATGGAGAAGGTCCTGTTTACGGTGGATGAGCTTACCGGCCTTATCTTCGCCTGCGCCATGGCCCGTCCGTCAAAGTCTGTCATGGACATGGAGCTTAAGTCAGTTACCAAGAAGTTCAAGGATAAGGCGTTTGCCGCAGGCTGCAGCCGTGACGTTATCCGTCAGGGCGCTGAAATGATGGGCGTTGAGCTTAACGAAGTCATTCAGGACTGCATCCTCGCCATGCGTTCAAAGCACGAAGAAATCGGCGTGTGAGTGCGCTATAGTGCTTATTGGAGAGAGACTGTTTCAGGAGTTTTTTATGAAAAAGTGTATAGCGTTTATTTGTGTTCTACTTACGATGTCCTTTTTAATTGCAGAACCTGCCAGCACAAATCTGACAGATTCTGATGTTCAGAACTTTGCAAAGAACTATGCCAGAATAGTGGACAATCTGGAAGATGCGTCCTCTGAGTCTGATGTGGATTCAATTCTTCAGAAATACGGCATAAGCGGTCCAGACCGCGTCCAGAAGTATTCGGCTCTGACACTCGGCATGATTGCCGTTTCTGCTGAAAGCCAGATGGACCCTCAGACGGTTTCCCTGTTCAAGTCTATGGGGGTAAATCCTGTAGCTGCATATACGGCCCGCATCAATTCTGCTGATTATGCGGTAATGGAAAAGTACTCATCCCAGCTTGTTGCTGCCTTCGAGGCATACCAGAACGGTGAAGAGTACGACGATTCATACGATGAGCCTGCATCGCAGCCGGCGGCGCAGACAGCACGTGCTTCTGCTGGTCGCAGTTCTGCATCTTCTCCAGCTGGAGAAGGCAGCGCGTATTTACGGACTGCCCGCCAGAAAATCACTTCTGCTTCAAAGACTGGTGACTGCGGCCTGCTCTATCAGAAATATGATGCAGTCAATGCTTCAAAATATGCGAAGACCACTGTTCCAAGCCCATCGTTTGTTGCGCATAAAGCCTGGTATTCAGGAAATGAGCAGGAGGCGCTGCTTTCTGTTTCATCATCTATGATTGAGCTTACGTATTATCCTGAGGGTTCTGATGATCAGACGACGGATGTGATCCGCCTGACGGTGAGCAGCAAGGATTTTTACATGCTCAAGAAGACTGCAAAATCAAACTTTTATGATGATGGCGTCAGCGGAGAATATATCCTCAAGACAAAGGAAGCTGGTACCATTCATATCTGGTATTCAAGTTCTGTAAACGGAAAGCCTCAGACTGTCAAAGTGTGGATTGAGGGACTCGGTGAACTTGATTTCAGCGATTTTGTGTTCAGAATGGGCTGAGACAGGGCAGATTGACTGGTTCTGATGAAAGCGTCATTTTCTGAATCACATCTTGAGCGCCACATTCCGAGCCTTGTTTCCCTGTGGAAGCAGAAGGAAAGTGGCGCTTTTCTTTTAGACAAAGAATACAAATCAGTTTCTTCTTCACTGCTGTCGCTGCAGCGCGGCCTTACCGGAAAGCGCGATTTAATCGGCGTCAACTACATGGAAGATAAAGCATATCTCGGTGCGTATCTTCTGTACTACTGGCCGGTCTCGTACCTGCAGGTAAGTTACGCCGCGCTGAGTGTGCGCTCTGAGATTGCTGCCTTGTGCGAAGCCGCCGCGCGCGAAAGCCGCCCGCTCCGCATCCTTGACCTGGGTTCCGGTCCGGGGCCTGCGTGCGCCGCTGTGGCAGACATCTGCCTGGACGCGCTCGCTTCGTGTGAACCAGGGGACGGTTCTCTGGTTCAGAAAAACTGCGCCATCAGCGTGACGCTGCTCGACCAGAGCGAGAAGTCGCTTTCCCGCGCACGCAGGCTTTTTGAGCGCGATTTCCCCGGCGTACAGGTCACGACGGCAGTCTGTGACTTTGAGCGCGGCACGCTTTCATCGGCCGCCGGCTTCGACATCATCGTGATGAGCCACGCGCTGAACGAGCTTTGGAAAGGGGATGCCGGCTTCCTTGAAAAACGCGCCGCCTTCCTTGAAAAGTGTCTTGGTGCGCTGACCCCGGGCGGCTTCATGCTTGTCTGTGAACCGGCGCTTCTTGAAACAAGCCGCAGCCTGCTTTCTGTGCGCGACCTCATGCTTGAGCGCGGTTATGACGTGAAAGCTCCGTGCGCTTCCTGCAGGAATGCTTCCGGCGCTTTCAGATGCCCTGCAATCACTGCGGGTGAAAACCAGACCTGCCACGGCGAAGTCACCTGGACTCCCTGCGAGCCAGTCGCAGGAATTGCCGCGCGCGCCGGCCTTGACCGCGAATCCGTGAAGATGAGCTATGTTGTGCTGTCTGGCGCACCAGCTTCTGAGAAGACACCGGCCGCCACCCGCAAGCCACTTCGCGAGATTTCCGGCCGCGTGGTGAGCGACGGCATGTTGAATAAGGGGGGGCGCATCCGCTTCGTCATCTGCACGGGAAAAGAGCGCATCACCGTGAGCGCGAAACAGGGCGATCCGGTAGCAAAGCGGAAAGGCTTCTTCTCCTTCCGCCGCTACGATACGGTGACAATCACCAATCCTGAAATCCGCGGCGACAGGAACAATGTGTCATACGGCATCGATGCAGGCACTGAGATTGTGCACGTGCCGTTTGCGGTGACATGATGGCCCCGTTCGGCACTATTCTTATGTCTTGCCTGCTTACACTTCGTAGTCCAGGCAGCTTCTGCTTGCCGTGAACGGGCGGACCTTACTGTCTGCAACGGCAACATGTGCCGGGTTCTTTGCGTATCCGGCAAGCGCCTCTGCTGACTCGAACGTTGAATCAAGCATCAGGTCTGCATTTGATGAGGCGAGGCGGCCATCCGCGTTCACCTTTATATCCACCAGCCCTGGAATCTGCCCCTTAAGGCCTTCAAGTCCTTCCTTTATGCCGGCCTTGACCGCTTTCTTTTCGTCGTCGCCCATATCCTTGAGCGTCCAGAGAATAATGTGCTTAACCATAGTGCGCTCCTAGAACTTCACGACGCGCGGAGCAGCCGCAAAACTTGAGAACGTTGCAGTTGCATTCTTGAAATAGAGCACCTGTGTGTTGCCGTCGTTCTCATCATACATACCGCGCAGGTTAGGGTAACTGTCGAGCATGTGCTTCTTGGCCTCAATGCGGTCATCATTCACGAGCTCACCTGCAAGACGCAGCCATGTGCCGGACTCCCCGTCAAAACAGCAGAGCTCGGCAAGCGGATTTGCGGCCAGCTGCTTAGAAACTGGCTTAACTTTTCCCGTCTGGATATAGAGCTTATCCTCAAAAAGATCGATGGTACCGAACGGACGCACACGCGGCTGCCCGTCCTCCACAGTAGCAAGATAGTACGTCCCGCATTTCTTCACAAATTCATAGACAGATTTCATTTTGTTCTCCTGCATCCATTGTACACGCAAAAAGCGGGATGTGCACATAAAAAAAACACGGGCGTCGCGGTCGCGCCAGACGTGCCCGCCGGGCTTTCCGCGGTTCCGGGCAGCCGCCCTCCATTCGAGAACAGACTGACGCCTGTTCCCGAACGCTCCGCGCCACTCCAATCCCTGACGCGACCTGCTTTTCAGGTATTTATTGCCTGGGGAAAATGCTTTATTTTTTGAAAAGTGGCCCCCAAAAGGGCAGAAAAGCGCGTTTAGGGGACCTGCGTTTTTGCTTGTTCTGACAAATCAGGCTGTTTTTTCCCTGAAAATGTGCCATTTCTGATTGAAAAAGCAGCGTTTTTCATGAAACTGACATCAAAATCAGAGCAAATACGGTATTTTGCTGCTTTGGGCAGGTCCCCTCTGAGCCGAATTTGCGCAAAAAGGGGACCAGAAATGGCATTTTCTACTTTCTGACTTTTCCGTACGCAAGGCACACGAGGAACGCAATCAGGTCCGCAATGACGATGCTGGCGCCAGCCGGCGTTGACCAGGCGAACGACGCGCTTATTCCCGCAAAGAAGCACACGACAGACAGGATTCCTGAGCAGATGACGACTTTCCTGAAGCTCTTGAACACGCGCATTGAAGAAAGCGCAGGGAAGACAATCAGGCTTGAGATCATCATGGCGCCCATGAGACGCATGCCGATGACGATGGTGAGCGCCGTAAGGATGGCGATGAGCGCGTTGTAGCGCCCCGTTTTTATGCCGCTTGATTTAGCGAAAGCCTCGTCGAACGTGACTAGGAAAATCCTGTTGTAGAGCAGCACGAACAGTGTCAGGACGACCGCGGCGAGCCCTACGCTGAGCCAGACATCCGTCTTGCTGATGGAAAGGATGCTGCCGAACATGTAGCTCGTGACATCCGTGTTGAGGCCCGTCGTAACTGATGTGACCAGAATGCCGATTGCGAGCGCACTGGAAGAGATGAGCGCAATGGCCGCGTCTCCTTTCAGGTTTGAGTTTGTGCTTACCCTAAGCAGCAGGAAAGCAGCGAGTATTGAGACCGGGATGGCGACGGCGAGCGGCGCCCAGTTGAACGCGAGTGCAATCGCCATGGTGCCGAAGCCCACGTGAGATAGTCCGTCGCCAATCATGCTGTAGCGCTTTAAGACGAGCGTGACGCCCAGAAGTGACGCACACAATGAAATGAGCCCACCTGCAATAATGGCGCGCACGATGAATCCATACGAAAAGAGCTGTTCAAAAAAAGCGATCATTGTGCGCCTCCGTGAATGTGGCTTGCACCGCAGTCGCCGCCGCAGTGCGTGCACAGGTGTGTCTCGCACACTTCGACGTGGCTCATCTCGGTGTAGAGCTCCGTCTGCTTATATTCATCCGCCGTTCCGAAGAAGAGCGGCTCCTTTGCCATGTGCAGGATGTGCGTCGCGTTCTGGACCGCGCGGTGCACGTCGTGACTTACCATGATAACCGCCAGTCCATCCTCGTGGTTAAGGCGGCGGATCGTTGCGTAAAACTCATCTGTAATGACAGGGTCTAATCCCGTTACCGGCTCGTCGAGCACAATCAGATTACCCGCTGAGCACAATGCGCGCGCGAGGAGCACACGCTGCTGCTGGCCGCCTGAAAGGTCGCGGTACGATTTGCCCGCAATCTCGGTGAGCCCGAGCTTTTCAAGCTGTTTCTCAGCCATGGTGCGGTCTGCCTTTGTCGCGAACAGGCGGTTTGTAAGGCAGCCTGAAAGCACGACTTCGCGCACTGAAGCGGGGAAGTCGCGCTGAATGTTCGAAGCCTGGGGCAGGTAGCCCGTTTCAAGGCCTGAATGTCTGACTTTGCCTTCCTTGAGCGGAAGCAGGCCGAGCAGTGCTTTGACGATTGTCGTCTTGCCAGAGCCGTTCGCTCCCACAATGCACAGGTAGTCTCCCCTGTGGATGTCGAACGTGACGTCGTGGCAGGCAAGATACGAGCCGTATGCGACTGATACGCCCTGTGCGCTTATCAGCGTGCCGTCATTTTCTGTTGTGCTCATCGTAAGCCCTCCTTAAGGACCTGTGCGTTTTTCTTCATGAGGCTGACCCAGGTTTCTCCCGCCTCAAATTCCTTGAGCGGCACGTTCTGGATGGAGTTCAGCTGGAGTGTCTTAACGCCTGCCGCCTCAGCGATGGTGTCGGCAATCTTGTGTGTGCTGAGTTCTATGTAGAAGACGGCGGGGAGCCTGTCTTTCCTGACTTCTTCAATAAGGCGTGCAAGCGTGGCAGTACTTGCTTCAACAGCGGTACTGCAGCCGTCAAAGGCGGCGTCGTACTCAAGAGCGTAGTAGTGGGCAAAGTAGGCGAGCGGGAAGCGGTCTCCCATGACAATCTTCTTTACTGAAGCAGCATTCACAACGGATTCGATTTCCCTGCCAGCTTCCTGAATGGCACGCTGATAAGCGGCGCTGTTTTCCTGGATGAGCGTTGTCGCCACGTTTGCGTACTCGTCGCCGAAAGAAGCGGCTTTCCGTGCGCATGTGTGGGTGAGAGCATCCCCGATGAGTCCGGTAAGGAACGCTGCGTTGTCAGGAGCCGTCCAGATGTGCTCATCGGCGTCGCCACCGTCATCGAGCATTGTTTCAACGTAGTCTATGAGCCGCAGCTGAATCTGGCCCGCTTTTGCCGGGTTCGCGCCGAGCATAGTCTCAATCCACTCATCGCTTTCGCCGCCAATGTAGATGAAGATATCTGCGTTCTGTATGGCGATGATGTCAGCTGGTGACGGGTCATACGAATGCACTTCTGCGCCCGGTTTTATGAGCAGCTTCAAGTCAGCTGAAAGCGCAAACTCGTCGTCTCCTGCAGCTTCATCAATCATGTCGCCAAGACAGGCGCGCGCAAAGTCATAGCAAGGGAAGTTTGTCACAACGACCGAGATTGAAGCATCTGCATCCACCCCGGTGACTGTACGGGGCTCGTAATCCTGTGAACCGCTGGATGCAGAGCCGGGCGCCGTGCCTGAAACTGACGGATCGTTTACATCCCACTCATAAAGGCTGCCTGCTGCATCGGCCTTGTCTTCTTTCCTGCAACCCGTCAGCGCGAGCACGCACATCAGGATGATAAGCGTGGCCGCATGCCTTGAAAGCAGGTTCTGTCTTCTTGTATCAGTTGCTTTTGAAAGCCTGTTCTTCAATAAAAGCGTCATTTCGCTTCCTCCCGTGAAACGGCTGCAGCCTGACATGCTTCACACAAGCCGTAGAAAATGGTGGCGGCACGGTCTATGACAAAGTGATGTTCCGCCTGAATATGTTCATCAAGCTGGGCCGCGAGTTCACATTCCAGATGAACGACGGTGCCGCATTTGTGGCATTTCAGGTGATAATGGTCGCTGCAGCCTTCGCTTCCGACAGTGAGCTGCCAGCACGCTTGCCGTCCGTTTTCATCGATGAACTTTCGGATGCGGCCTTCTTTTTCAAGATAGTCGAGCGTGCGGTAAATGGTTGCGTTCCCTATGCGTGAGCCGCGTGTAAGCAGATCCGCCGCAATGTCGCCTGCTGTAAGCTGTTTTCCACTGTTCCGGGAGAAGCAGTCGAGCACTGCGTCCCGCTGCCCTGTGTGATAGGTTATCGTGCTGTTCATAAAGCTGCGGACTCTCCTGTAATTTGAAATTGAAACTCATTCTCAAATTGTGAGTATGAGTATACTGATATGCGGAAAAAGGTCAAGGATGGGGGTAGAAACAAAAGGTACCGCACAACGTGCGGTACCTTTTGTTGAGGAGTGTTATATGAAAAAGGCTCTCGTGGCGCCCCTTTATGAATACAGTGTAGTGTGTTGGGCTTAAATAAGACTTAAAAGATAAAAAAAAGTTACAGGGACAATATAAGTCTCTTTGCTGATGCTTAAATA
>JAGHRS010000071.1 GCA_018066285.1 Candidatus Treponema caballi | reverse complement strand
ATATATGATGATAGATTTATATTATAAACACCGCTTATTGCTACGGTTCTATGGAGGTAATCTATGAAAAGAGCTATTTGTATTATTCTTATCCTTCTTTGCGCATGTAGTCTTTTTGCCCGTGACAGACATGTGACGTCTTCTGTAGAAGGCCGCCATGCAGAAGACCTGCTTCAGGACGGACTGTATGAAAACCGGGAAGAATTGCTTTCCATAACACCCCTGCTTACCCCGCAGGAACGTACATTGCTCTTCAACAACGCAAAGGTCAGTCCGATTGCTGCAACACTTGAAAACACATTTCTTGGTCTGGGCATAGGTTCATTCAGCGTTGGCGATACAACCGGCGGTCTGATCCAGCTTGGTTGTGAACTTGGTGGCGCAGTACTGGGAGCTGCATCCCTCGGCTACTTCCTGTCATATGGATTTGTCGGATTTATTGAGATTATTTCCGGAAATCCTTCTGAAGATACAGGAACAATCGTGGAGGCATCCGCTGTTGGAATGCTCATTGGAGCAGGAGCCTTTATTGGTGGACGCATCTATGGTATTGTCAGGGGTATAAAGTATCCAAACCAATATAACAGGGATTTACAGGACACGCTCTATGGCACATCAGGAAAAGAGCCTCACATTTCGCTTTCTCCTATACTCAATCCTTCCGGTATTGGCATTGGTGTAGGAGTGAAATTCTAAATGACAGACGTTTCTGGAAAATGGGCGCTCATTACGGGCGCAAACCGCGGTATAGGCTACCGCATTGCAAAGTTCATGGCTTCAAAGGGATGTAACCTGATTCTGCATTCACGGAGTCTTGACCACACATCAGCGCTTCTTGAAGAAGTGCGTGACATGGGCGTTGAAGCTTACGCTTTAGCTGCTGAACTCAGCGACCCGACTCAGGTTCAGGCGATGATTGACGCCATTCAGGCAGAAGGAACGCCTGTAGACATTCTGTTCAACAACGCCGGCGTCCAGATTGCTTACCGCACGGAATACTTCAAGACACCGGTAGAGGACTACACGGCCAGTTTCCAGATAAACACGATTGCTCCGATGCAGCTGTGCTACGCTTTTGTTCCTGCAATGAAAGAACGCGGTTTCGGCCGCGTCATCAACACGACAAGCGGCATTAAGAACGACCCGCAGCAGGCAGGCTATTCTGCAAGCAAGGCAGCACTCGACAAAGTTACCACAGACCTGGGCGGCACCGTTGACGGTACTGACGTCATCATAAGCCTTGCAGACCCGGGCTGGTGCCGCACTGACCTAGGCGGCCCGAATGCTCCGAACGACCCTGACTCTGTAATTCCGGGCATTGTCCTCGGCGCTTTCGTCGACGACAAAAAAAGCGGCCGCCTGTTCTGCGCCCAGGATTACGCAGGCATGACACTCGAGGACGCTTTAACAAAAGCAATGAACTGAGAATGTGTACAGGAGGGGCTGCCCTTACGGGTGAAGGCGTGCCTGCTCGCTGGCGCAGCGAGGCAGACCGAACGTCACCCGTAAGGACCCCGCTCATGCGCATATCATTTTATATTGACAGATAAATGCAGAAGAAGTGGAAGATGCTGCCTGCCAGGACGAAGAGGTGGAAAATGCAGTGCATCCACTTCTTTTTTTTCATCATGTAGAATGGCCAGCCTGCAACATAGAGTGCGCCGCCGATTATCAGGAATTTGATGCTTATTGCCGGCATGCTTTCAGCAAGCAGCTTTATTACCGTCATGATAAGCAGGCCCATCGGCAGGTACGTGATTGCAGAAAGCTTACGCATGCGGCTTTTGTAGATTGCGTACATGGTACAGCCGAACGCCGCAAGTCCCCAGATAATGCCGAAGTACGTCCATCCGAGGGCGGGCGGCAGGTCAGTCAGAACGACCGGCGTATACGTTCCCGCTATCAGAATGTAAATGGAACAATGGTCAAAGACGGCGAATACGTTTTTGGCAACGTACGGAGTAAGCGCATGGTACAGCGTGGACATGATGTACAGAAGCAGGAGGCTCGCGCCGTATATGGCGAAACTTGTGATGAAAATGCCTTTCTGCCCCGCCGGCGCAAGGACGACTGCGCGCACAACAAGAAGAACGATTCCCGCTATTGAAAGGCCGGCGCCGATTCCGTGGCTGACTGAGTTGAATATCTCTTCGCCAAGGGAATAAGGTTTTGGCATGGTGCGGTTAAGCTCTTCATGCTGACGGCGCCGTTCCTCTTTTGCAAGACGGCGCTCCTCCCGTTTCTGCGCGCGGTACGGATCACTGGCGTATTTGTCTTTTATCGCCTGTTTCTGCTCTTTGTACTGCGCCTTAAGTTCTTTTAATTCGCGTTTTTTTTCTGTCATAGCGTTCTCTCCGAAGCTGGCCCGCACATGTATATGCGGAATTCTCTTGAATTACATTATGACACTTTCTGTGGTTTTGTCAATTAAAAAAAAGGCAAAACCGGGCCAGGGTATGGAGCGGCGGCAGTCCACCGCAGACGGCACGAAGTGACTTCGAGGAGGATGAGCGTGAGCGAACCGCGGAACACCCGTCCGGCCCCCGTGGTATCATGCAGTTTTTACAGGACTTCGAAACTGTTGATGAACTTCTGCTTGAAGGCTTCTGAATAATTTGTGGAGAATGGCAGCATCATGACGATTTCGTAGTGGTTTTCAATGAAGAATATGATGGCGTAGCCTATCCGGAGTTCGTTGTTGTAGTAGTACTGGACTTTGGTGCGGATGGTATTCTTGTCGAACTGGGGCTCAACCCACTCGTAATCTGTTGCGCGGGATACGGCAAGGGATGCGACGACTGCGTTTTCGAGCGCATCTGCAGGCTCGGGCATTTCATCCCTTTTCTTATAATTGATGATATGCTGCATGACCATGCGGTTGTTGCCACCGTACTTGAACACGCGTGTATCTACATTTTCAAACGGATCTGCTTCTTCTGCTTCTGTGGCAGAACCGGCATCTTTAAAGAAATAGTCGAGCGCAGAACCGGTATCAGCCTTAGGGTTAACTTCAACGAGGTCATCGGGGAACTCAAAGACAAGCTGGCCGTTGGTGATTTTCTTCCATTCTTTTTTTGCGGTGGCATCATCACCTTTTTGCTTAGGCACGTACCAGGCTGCAAAAGCCATACCTGCAACTGCAATAATAACAATGAAAAGAGCCAGTCCGGCGTTCTTGGTTTTTGGCATATATTCCCCTTTCAGGCGGACAAATCACATCCGCTACTTTTAATATACTATGACAACGGACAGAATGAAAAGCAAAAAATCAGCGGATGTGCTTCATGTACTTTTTATAGAAGATGATGTTGACGGTGAGGACGAGGATCCAGCTGACCGGGTATGTGATGAAAATCATGAACGGCGTGTGGAAAGCGGGAAGCTGGAAGATGGTGAACAGCCAGATGATGCGGTAGAGGCACGCGCCACACAGGGATGAAATAACCGGCATGAGCGAGTGGCCGATGCCGCGGATGCAGTTTGCCATGCCATCCATCATGCCGCAGAGGTAGTACGTTGTCATGATGACCCACATGCGGCCCATGCCTTCATCGATGACGGCGCTGCTCGTTGTGTAGATGCCGAGCAGCTGACGGCCGAACACCAGGAAAAGGGCGCTCATGACGCCGCCTATGACGAAAATGGATGCCTGTGAGATGAACGTGACCCGGCTGATGCGGTCTTTTTTGCCTGCGCCCATGTTCTGTGAGCAGAAGGTCAGCGCGCCCTGGGAAAAGCCGTTCATGCTTGTGTAGATGAAGCCTTCAAGATTGACGGCGGCTGAGTTGCCTGCAATGAGCGTTGCGCCGAACGAGTTTACCGACGACTGGATGATGACATTGGAGAACGAGAACATGATGCCCTGAAAGCCAGCGGGAAGGCCGATTTTCACCATCTGCGTGAAAATGCTTCTGTTGATTTTGAGCTTTTTCAGATCAAGATGGAACTCGTCTGTCTCGCGGATGAGCAGGATGAGCACGGCAATTGCAGAAAAGCACTGCGAAATGACGGTTGCCCATGCAACACCGGCGACGTTCATGTCAAAGCGGATGACGAACAGCAGATTCAGGAGCAGGTTCATGACGCCCGCAATGAAGAGGATGTAGAGCGGCCGCTTTGTGTCGCCCTTTGCACGGAGCAGTGCGCTGCCAAAGTTGTAGAGCATGGTTGCCGTAATGCCACCGAAGTAAATCTTCAGGTAGATGGTGGCAAGGTCGAGCACGTCTTTCGGAGCCTGCATCGCCATGAGGATGTACTTTGAGAAGAACACACCGATGACGGTCAGGATGATGCCGCTGTACAGTGCCACGAGGATTGATGTGTGGACCGTTTCCTTAAGCTCTTTGCCTTTTCCTGCCCCGAAAAAGTGGGCGGCGACTACGTTCGTTCCGACAGCGAGGCCTGCAAACAGATTGACCAGAAGATTGACGAGTGAGCCTGTTGAACCGACTGCCGCAAGAGAGTTGTCGCCCGCAAAACGTCCGACCACAACGATATCCGCAGCGTTGAACAGGAGCTGCAGCACGCTTGAAAAAATAAGGGGGATTGAAAACTGCAGAAGTTTGCCGAAAATAGGCCCTTCTGTCATGTTGATCTGGTTCTTGTCACTCATTACACGACTGCCGGATGGCCGGCTGACACTATTGTACCGCGTAACCATTACACATTCAATCTGTTTGTGAGTATATTGAGGTTATGATGAAGAAAACCCGTACTTTTATTTTGATCACAGCTCTCTTGATGATCTGTCTGTTACTTGCAGGATGTGCTGCAGGAGGCAAAAAAGAAGCAGCCTCTGCACGCACGATGACGTCATCCGCAAAAATAGTGTCACCGACAACGTCCGGTTTCGGCGCCATGAACGCTTCGTATGCAGATTATGCAGTAGCGGAAGAAGCCATGGCTGACGGCGCTTATGGTGCGCTTCCGGAAGCGGGAACCGCGGCTGCTGGAAATGAAACTTCCGTAGATCGGAAACTCATCAAGAACGGCTCGCTCAACCTTGAAGTAGAAAATCTTGATGAAGCGGAACAAGCCGTCATCTCCTGGGGCACAACACTCGGTGGATACGTGTCTGACAGCAGTTCCTGGAAAAGCAGCCGCTCACTCACGCTGCGCATTCCGTCAGAGCGGTTTGACGAAGCGATGTCCGGAATCGGCACACTCGGCGTCATGGTCAGCAGGAACATCTACACAAACGACGTAACGGAGCAGTTCTATGACCTTCAGGGACGCATCCAGACAAAGCAGATTCTGTACGACCGGCTGAATGAGTACCTGAAAAAGGCGACAAACATGGCCGACCTCATCAGCATTGAATCTGAGCTTAACGAAGTGCAGTCTGACCTTGAATCAATGCAGGGCCAGATGAACAGGCTTTCAAACCAGATAAACTTCAGCACGCTTTCAGTGTACCTGGAACTGCCTGCAGACCGCGAAGAAGAAGGTTTCCAGCGCATCACGCTCGGCAGCCGGCTTTCAGGCCTGCTCAGCGGCTTCACCACATTCCTGCAGTATCTGATTGTGGGAATTGTCGCACTCATCGTGTTCGGCATCCCTGTTCTGCTCGCAGCGGCCCTGCTGTGGTGGCTCTGCTTTGGCAAGATCGGTCTGATACGGAAGCTGTTCCAGAAGTTGAAGAAATAGAGTGGCATACGAGCAGCGCGACCTATTGACATTTTTGTACGCTTTCTGTAGTATATCGACTGTTGCAGCGCAAGCTGATGACATTCCCGTGTAGCTCAGTCGGTAGAGCAACAGACTGTTAATCTGTGGGTCCCTGGTTCAAGCCCTGGCGCGGGAGCATAACTCCTTCCAAACGGAAGGAGTTTTTTATTTTAAACTATATCACTTTTCACTGGATAATCGTGCCAGGGCCTGAACGGAAGCCAACGGTGCGAGCAGTGCGCAGCACGCGGCGCATGGACGCGCCGCGAGGTGGCTGACGCGGCCCAGAAGGAGCGCACACGACGTGCGCGACTGGAGGGCAAGCCCTGGCGCGGGAGCATAAGGCTTCTTAAGGAAACTTAAGAAGCTTTTTTTTTGTTTAAATCGCTTTTCTGAAACTAAACCGTCGCGCCATTGTCAACTTTCGTCAGAAGACTGTCAAAAAAATAGCAGCCAACAAATAATCAGGTTATCATACAACTCAAGGAGGCATAATCAAACTACGATTCTCGCCTTCCATGGCTCGCCGCTGCCGCGGTAGCTTTATAGGAGTTTTACATGAAACCATTTTATCTTTACAAACACAATAACAACTATTACGCACGATTCAATGACCTGTTAACACATCGTAGTTATGCCTGCCGTTCTCTCAAAACAGACAACAGGGAAATCGCTTTTGAACGGGCATACACCATGCTCATTGAAGGAATTCAAAAACTGAACAGGCCTTCTGATGTACAAAACTTCATCTCATTGCTTTCCCAAAAGAACTATCCTTCAGAAGATATAGCCATGCTGCTGGGAGTAATTTTGGGGAAATATCCGGAATTCAAAGTAATGGTAGGAACGGATCCATCAACTACTGCTCCCAAAAAGAAAACACCTCTCCTCGCCTTCATTGCCAACTTCTGGGATTACGAAAATAGCGAATACGTTCAGGATAAAATAGCTCACGGTCAGCGTATAGGACAACGGCACTGCTACGAACAGAGCAATCTGGTGAAATACTGGCGTGAATTCTTCTCTGAGACAGACACTCTTGAAGATTTGACTGCATCTCAACTACGGGAATTTGAAAAGTATCTGTATACAAGGCATCTGACGTCAGGTTTGACAAATCCGAACGGTAAACCCGTTCAAGCGCTTTCAATCTCGAGCAGGAAGAACATTATCCGCTGTGGTGGTATTTCGTTTGGCTGGGCTGTAAAGATGGGCTTCATTGAAAAGAACCCTGAAGATGCACTGACGCAATACGTAACCGTTCCAAAAGACCGTGGCATTCTGTCTCCCGAAGAAGCACGAGATCTTTTCAAGTATGATACATGGGATGATGAACGCTACAGACTTGCATCGCTTGTTTCCATGATAACAGGTCTCAGGCTTGGTGAAGTTCAGGCTTTACGACTCTGCGATATTGGAGATAACGTGTTGTACATCCGCCGTTCCTGGAGTCCTGTTGATGGCCTGAAATGTCCGAAAAACGGAAAGGAACGGAAAGTCCCGCTGCCTCCAGAAGTTAGGACGCAACTTCTTAAAATCGCGTCACAGAACCCACACAAGAACATGTTTGAAGAAACTGGCGGATTTGTCTTCTGGGGGGACAGTCCCTCAAAGCCACTCGATGCGCACCAGATTACCGACAGCTTTAAAAAAGCACTCAGATCTATCGGTATCACAGAAGAACTGCGGAAAGAACGGAACATTGTTTTCCATTCATGGCGCCATTTCTACGCAACAACAATAGCCCATGACGTTGACGAAAGGCTCGCGCAGATGATTCTTGGTCACGAAACGCCTGCCATGACAAAGCACTACGCTGACCATCAGCGTGAAAAGGATTTTGATGAAATGGTAACAATTACAAACGAATTGTACAGACAGTTTATGGCGTAACAAGAGAAAGAACCAATGAACGTTCATAAAGCTGCTGCCTTCATGAAGTGTGCGGTCTCGATAGTATTTATGGCAGCCGGTGGGCACTTTTTTCAAAAAGCTGGAAGTGTATGTAAATCATAATAACCCGTAATTTTTTTTGAGGATAGTCAACCTTAAAGATTGCATAACTTACTGTAATTTCATAAATTAAAATGCAGGAGACACTTTGAATGCCAAATTGGACCAGTAA
This sequence comes from Candidatus Treponema caballi, assembly GCA_018066285.1. Lineage (GTDB taxonomy): Bacteria > Spirochaetota > Spirochaetia > Treponematales > Treponemataceae > Treponema_I > Treponema_I caballi. The sequence continues at coordinate 1,234 of JAGHRS010000071.1, read as the reverse complement.
AATATAAAATTTACAACTTTAGAAGATCTTAATACAGTTGTAAATGAATGTAGGTCAGACTATTCTGATTTTGATTTTAATAAACTTATTCCGGAGGGCCTCTTAATCAACATCTCTTACTTCAAGCTGGTCGATTTCTTTTCGGAGAGTTTCCAACTCTTGGATGAAGAGTTTTGATCTTTCACGAGTGGCTGCTTTTTTCGCACTTGAGAACGAATCGTGCAGCACTTTCTCAGGATATGGATTCAAGATTCTGAAGATCTGAGTAATGCCCAGGCTCCTACAAGATAATCTGAATCACATTTTCCACCTTTATTGAAATATTCTTCAGCCAGTTTTGTAAGAGCATCTATCTTTTCTTTTGAAAGTACTTCGTATCCTAATCGTGAAGCCATTTTAAGTATACCATTACTCTTTGCTGCTGATATTTAATGAAAGCTTCTTCTTATCTTTATCATGTGCATTGGTAACTTCTACAGCATCGTAGTTTTCGCCCCGTACATAGGCATGGGTTTCACTTCGGGAAACAACTTTGTAGTAATTCATGATGAACCGCGGATCCATAGTTTTAAGCCTGTAACATAATGCATCCGTAATAGTTTTGAAATCATTATCACGGTGATTTTGATTTATGTAATATAATTTAACCCGCTCACCACTTGTCATACAGAATAGAAGAAGAAACTCTTCTTTCAAAGAAGTTTTTCTGACACATTCAATATAATCTGTATTAAGAACAATTCTTTTTCCCTCTAGTCCATCAAGTTCTATAAACATACGGCCTCCTGTCACATCGTCTGCAAAATCACAGTCTTTCCGTTAATTTCATGCTTCGTTATTTCTTCTTCAGTGCTTCCAGGACTTTATCGAGAGGGGCGCCCATCTTTTGCGCTGCAATTTCAGAAGGTATATCAAAATCTTTTATCATTACAACGGCAGCTTCCACAGCTTTCTCATCTCGCCCGGTTTCACGACCTTCTTCACGACCTTCTTCACGGGCTTCTTCACGTTGTACAGCTATATCGGTTTCGTAATCGTATTCTGCTAAAAACATGTTAATCACCTCCGTGGAGTTCTTGATAAGATATTCCTTCAGAATATTCCTGCTTATAGCTTCTTCGATTGCCTGCTTATAAGAATCAGGATTACCAGGAACTGCGTATTCACGTACTATCTCAATAAAGTCGCAATACTGTTTCAGTATATCACAGCCATCCTGAAACTTCCAAGTCTG
>JAGHRS010000058.1 GCA_018066285.1 Candidatus Treponema caballi | reverse complement strand
GTATACTATCTGTATATAATTTTCTGGAGACTATTATGCATGCTTTGAAAACAGTAAACCTTCTTAAATCAATGATTCCCATCAGTTATTTCAATAAAGGTATGGCTAATAAAATATTTGCTGACGTGAAATTGAATGGAACCCGTATCGTTGTGAAGAACAATGTTCCGGAGTGTGTCCTCATGAGTCCCGATGAATATCAGACAATGATGGAAGAATACGAAAATGCCGTTTTATATGCAGAAGCCCAGAGACGTGCCAGTGATGAGGCAAAGGCTCTTACTCAGGCAGAAGTACTTCTGAAACACGGATTTTCAGAAGCTGAACTGAGTGATGTTGATGTCGAACTGGAGTAAACCGTGTGGGAAGTAAAATACCATCCTGAAGCTGAAAAAGAACTTTCAAGGCTTGATGGCTCCGTGAAGAAAATCGTGCTTGCGGGCATTCTTAAAGTTTCTCAGAATCCGCTTCCTCAAAGCGAAGGTGGTTATGGAAAACCTTTGGGAAATATAAATGGAAATGATTTAACAGGATATTTCAAAATAAAATTCAAGAAAATTGGTATTCGGGTTGTCTATAAACTTATCCAAGATGCGGTCACTCACGAAATGTACATTCTGGTCATCTCCGCAAGAGCAGATAACGAAGTGTATGATTTGGCAGGGCGAAGGTAAAGTTTTAGGGAGTGATGTGCATTAAAAAAACAGCATGGCCAGTCCCCCGCACTGTCGTGCGGGGTCGCTACGTCCGCCCTTCGCTCACGCTCATCCTCCTCACTCGCAGCATGCTTACGCATGCACATGCTCGCTCCGGTGGACTTCGGGGCTCCCATCGCTACTGGGCAGGGCATAAAAAAACAGCATGGCGCGCTTCCTGCGGGAAGGACCATGCTGCTTTGTGTGTGCCTTGTGGCGCGTTGTGCTGTCACAGGCGGTGTGTGGGGTTAGTTAGAAAGCCAAAGGTCAGTATTTGTTAGTGACAAATCTGAATCTGGAGAGACATTGGCATTAATCCACATGTTTTTGGTTACCGCTACCCCGTTGATTGCAGTAGTAGATGTCTGAACAACATAAATGCTGTTTCCCTTCCCAGTTGCTGCAGTACAGTTTGTTATAGTTATCCTTTCTATTGTTGTTGGACCGCTCAGGTAAAGAGCACCTCCAGCATTACTAGTATTGATTGCTTGACAATAGTCAAAAGAACAATCAGTTATTTTCAGACTGTCGTTTTTATTGGCTATATAAAAGAGAGCACCAGTATTAGTACTGGTACAATTTTTGAATTGACAGCGTGTAATTTCAGTTTGCTTACCCTGAATCATTAAAGGAGCGGAACCACTAGTCTGTTTACAAGTGTCGAAAATACAGTCTTCTATTACTGTTTTTTTTGCTTTTGTATCAACTCCCTCTGCACATTTATTGAAATAACAATTCTTGATAGTAATTTCAGAAACCCTATCGTTTATATTAATACCATTCTTTGTATTATTACCATCAAGATAGAAATTCTTTACAGTGTATGTAGCGTCGTATGCAAATGAAAAGATGCCTGTTCCTGTTGAGGTTACTTTTGGTCTGTCATCTTCACTACTATTGCTGGTACCTAAAACACCAATAAAGTTTACTCCTTTTTGTGGTGTGTAGGTATCAGACAGCTCAATATCCCCAACTACATAAAGGGTCGGTATGTTACCGGTAGTGTTTGCATACTGGTAGACCGGACTTGATGAACTTTGGACCAAAGCCGTGTTAATTGGTATTGCGTTATCAACGTTTCTTCCATCCATATCACCGGCACCATTCTGTGTCGCATAGAAAACTCCTGCAGCAGTTGCGCTTGCTGGGAATGTTGATGCGTCATATTGTGTGCTTTCTGAAATACTGCCATCAAAATAGAAGTCGCCTTCGAATTCAGCACCAATGCCGTTTACGGTAGGATTGCCTCCTTCTTCTTTCTTACAGTAAATCATCTTGCCGTAACTTCCGTTGCAACCGGTTATGGATGTATTAATCAGCGTTATAGGCTGTGTCGTGTAGATTCCACCGCCGAGAGTGGTGTTTGTACCACAGCCTGAAATGCTGCAGTCTGTCATCTTCAGGCTGCCTGTGTTCTTTATTCCCTGTGCGCCACTAGTACTGCTGATCTGACAATTTGTAAGGGTCAGGCTGCCTGTGTTTTCAATTGCCAGAGCTTGGCTGTCTGGGTTGAACACACAATTTTCGAAGGTAAGGTTACCGGCGTTTTTTATGCCGGTTGCAGCAGAACCATTCTTAATTATGAGGTTCTTTACGGTACAGGAAATTCCTGCATCGAATGGTACAACGCAGTCATTTCCTGCTCCGGTCACTGTAACAGGCTCATTATCAACTCCATTTTTCGCACCGATTATATTTACACTCCAGACAACTGCTGCACCATTCAGATAAACATCATCCAGCAGAACGAGCGTTGGTACTTTATTAGTTTCACGGGAGAATTGCGCAAGTGCTGTGAAAGCTTCTGCAAGTTCCATAGGATTGTCTGCGGCTAATCCCTTTTTATTGCCGTCACCATTCTGAGTTGCATAGAAGACTGGCTTTCTTACAAATTTTGCGAAAGGATAACTGAAGTTTTCGCTGTCCGTTGCAGGATACTCAGTTATTGCCTGAGTACATTCAGCGTCTGTATACCAGCCTTCAAAGTCGTAATAATCAAGCTTAAATGACGGCAGTTTTCCGCTTCCCCAGTCAAGATTAAGCATTTCCATATTTCCTGTGAATGTGGATGTCTCAGTATGGAATTCCCGCATGACTATTGTAGCGGTTGTCGTTTCTCCTGCTGTAATGGTCACATTGTTCGTGCGGCCATAAAAAAAGCGGCATGTCTGAATTGGCGTTAATCATGCTCTGGACAATGACTGAATATGAACCGGCTTTAAGTTCTGCTGTAAAGGTTTCTGTGTCTGCTTCCTGTGCAGGAATAACAACTTCCTTTGTACTTTCAGAGATGATTGAGATTTTGAAAAAATCTGCATCGTCCTGTGTATAGCCTCTTCTCGCACCGCTTCCCGGCAGGGCGATGGTCAGTGTGCCTGTTTTACTGGTGGGGGGGGTAAGAGCATTCCCTTGCATGAGAACGCTGAAAGAACTGCAAAGACTATAAGCATGCTGATGCTCAGCCTTTGTGCGCATTTGAAAGATTTCATGGTGTCTCCTCAAAAAAAAACGATAAAACCTTTTATAACTGTGCAAAGTATATCATATGAATAGTGAAAAAAAAAGTGGATGTGCTTATCCGCTTGCCCCGTGCGCGCTTTGCTGATACTATCAGATGTATGGCAAAGTATGAGCCGTTTGGCGTTATCCCCCTTTCAGACAGACAGTGGCCTTCTCATTCGCTTACAAAAGCGCCGGTGTGGTGCTCGGTTGACCTGCGTGACGGTAACCAGGCTCTGCGCGCGCCCATGTCCGTTGAGCAGAAGCTTGAGTTTTTTGACCTGCTCGTTCGCATCGGCTTTAAGGAGATTGAGGTCGGTTTTCCTGCGAGCAACGACACTGAGTACACGTTTGTCCGCCGCCTGATTGATGAGGGGCGCATTCCTGATGATGTTACGATTCAGGTGTTGAGTCAGGCGCGCGGCCATCTTGTGAAGCAGACGATGCAGGCTGTTGCAGGCGCAAAGAACGTCATTTTCCATCTCTATAACGCAATTTCGCCCGTGCACCGCGAGTTCACGTTCGGCAAGTCAAAAGATGAGCTTGTCGCGCTTGCTGTTGAGGGCGTCAAAAACATACAGCAGTACGCATCTCTCGCGGGAGAAGGCGTCACTATCCGCCTGGAATACTCGCCTGAGGATTTTTCGGGAGCAGAAACTGATTTTGCGGTCGACATCTGCTCGGCTGTCATTGACGCCTGGGAACCGACGCCATCAAATCCGCTTATCCTGAATCTGCCGACAACGGTTGAGCACGCAATGGCTAATGTGTACGCCGACCAGGTTGAGCTTTTCATCAGGGGGATTGAGTCGCGCGCGTTTTCCAGCATAGAGTCGGCTCCGGTAAAGAGAGGCGCCGTCATAATCAGCCTGCATAACCACAATGACCGCGGTACGGGCGTTGCCTGCTGTGAACTGGGCCTGCTTGCCGGCGCTACCCGCGTTGAAGGCACGCTTTTTGGAAACGGCGAGCGCACGGGCAACCTGGACATCGTGACGGTCGCACTCAACATGAAGACGCAGGGCGTTGATCCCTGCCTTGATTTCAGCCACATCATCGACATTGTGTCTGCATATACGCGCCTTACCGGGATGGCAGTTCCACCGCGCCAGCCGTACGGTGGTGAACTTGTCTTCACTGCTTTCTCAGGCTCACATCAGGATGCCATCCGCAAGGCGCTTTCTGCGCGCACGCATGCAAACAAGCCGGATGCCCGCTGGGACATTCCGTACCTTCCGATAGACCCGCGCGACGTTGGCCGCCAGTATCAGGAAATTATCCGGGTGAATGCACAGAGCGGCAAAGGCGGCGCCGCATGGGTGCTCGAGCAGGAATACGGCATTCTGCTTCCTAAAGGCATGCTCGCTTCCGTGGGTGCGGCTGTCAAAAAGCAGGCTGATTACCGGCAGCGCGAACTTGAGCCGTCTGAGGTTTTCGCCATATTCAAGGCTGGCTGGCTTAACACGAGCTCGCCGCTTTCTGTGCTTGATCTTGCTGAAACGCATGTGGACGGAAGCGATGCTTCTGACAACGTACTCTGTCGCGCCGGCGTTCTCTGGCAGGGCGAAAAGTACGCAATCGGAGCGAAGGGAAACGGACCTCTGGCTGCATTCGCTGCAGCTCTTGAGCAGACGCCGGTTCCACGCTTTACGATTTCAGCTTTCCATGAGCATGCTATTGGCGAAGGCAGCGACACCGAGGCTATGGCGTACGTAGAACTTTCATTTACAGACGGCAGCCGTCACTGGGGTTGCGGCCGCAGCACCAACATCGGACGCGCCGGTGTGTACGCCATCGTAAGCGCAATCAACAGAGTGTAGGCATGAGTATCTGGAACCGCAACTTTACCATCCTTACATGGGGAACTGTCGTGTCCCTGGCAGGCGCAAACATGACCGGCTTTGCAACCAGCCTCTTCGTCTATGATGAAACGGGCTCTCCGTTTCTGTTTGCGCTGTTCTGCGTACTCGACATGCTGCCGTGCACCATCCTGCCTGTTTTGTGCGGACCGTTCCTCGACAAGTTCAGCCGCAGAAAAGCAATTTACACGCTCGATTTCATGTCTGGTGCACTGTACGCCATTCTTGCCGCGTGCTGCTTCTTTGGCTGGATGAACTACTGGGTCATGGCAGCGGGCGCGGTCATCCTCAGTTCCATTAAAGCGGTCTATTCGGTCGCTTATGATAGTTTTTATCCCATGGTCGCTGACCGGGAAAATCTGTCAAAGGCGTTCGCGGTTACTTCTACCATAGAGACCATCGTTCCGTACATCCAGCCCGTCGGATGGATCATCTACCGGACAATCGGACTTGGCCCGCTCTTCCTCATCAACATGTGCTGCTACGTCATTGCGGCCATCTTTGAAACGCAGATCCGCGCCAAAGAGTCGTACGTGAAGGATGAAGATGAGGTCTACGGCGTAAAGCAGTACATCCAGACATTCAAGGATGGCATCTCCTATCTTTCAAAGGAAAAGGGCCTGCTCGCCATTACGCTGTATTTCATGATGATTTCTTTTTCAGGCAGTGCGCTTGAAGTGAACATGATTCCGTACTTCAAGGACACTATTGCGAATGGAGAGCTGCTGGTTCAGATTGTCATGGCCTCAAGCGGTATTGGACGCATTGTTGCGGGCAGTTTCTACTACAAGCGGAAGCTGCCATCCGACAAGAAGTTTCTGCTCGCAATCATTTTCTATTTCCTGGTGAATATCATAGAGGGAACGCTTCTGTTGTATCCGGTCTGGATGATGTGCATCGTTTATTTCCTGTCGGGTATTATGGCCATGACGACCTACAACATCCGGATGGCATCAACGCAGAGTTACGTGCCGGATGACCGGAAAGGCCGTTTTAACGGCACGTTCAGCATGCTCTGCACGCTCGGCTCAATCGTCGGAACCATGCTGGCCGGTACTCTGAGCGAGTTCATCGACATCCGCCTTGTCATAGCATGTTTCACTGGCCTGACAATTCTGCTTATCCCCGCCATTTTCCTGCCGCGTAAGGAAGCGGTCAAAGCCATCTACAATCAGGATGTGTAACGGACGCGTTTAAAAAACAGAGGGCGCCTTTTTTGGCGCCCTGTAATGTGCTCTCAGTCAACCTTTGGACTGGCACTATATAAATCCCGGCTTAAAGCTGCCGGTGCTGGTTTGTCTACCGTATTCCGACCTCGTGCAGGTCGTGTATTTCTGTCTGTAATTTCATTACGCCTCCTGTACGTGCAACCGGTGTACGTCCTCATCTCGTTCCTGATTACATGTTCAGAATACCACACATCTGAGATAACGCAAGTGTTATTTTACGAAAAAACGAAAATTTGTTGAAAAAAAGCGCGGACATAAAAAAGCAGCCCAAGAATGAGCCGCCGGATAAAGACGAGAAATGTTAATTCATACTTGAAAAAAAGGCTGCGTCTGATGCAGATGAAGCTGCTCTTGATGCGGAGGATGCAGCAGATGACGCGGATGAAGCTGCTGCAGCTGCTGATTCAGCTGCTTTTTTTGCATATGCCTTCATATCTTTTATTTCATTCAGAACCTGTGCTTTGTGACATTCATCTTCATACAGATTGAAAGCTTCTTTCAGGGTGTCTGCACGCTTTGCTTGTATATAAGAGTAGAGTGCTGATATTATTTCAGGATCTGAATACTGAATGGGAAGTGGACAGTTTTCATACTCTTGATAGTGTTTTGATATTGTATCTTTGAAGTATGGCAGGTTATTTTTGTAATATTTTATTGTTTTTTTTGATTTTCCATAAACAAGGACATAAAATAAACCTGCAATAACGCATCCGATATCAAAAAGGATTAATACCATTGCAATCAACTGTTTCCCAAAATCTCGAGAATTAATGTTAATAAACGAGTATAAAGATCCAATGACTCCTATAATCAGTACAATTATTCCTACAACATAGTTTTGTTTTACTGTGGTACACCAGGAAGTATTGTTAACAAGATTTGTTCCTATGTTATACAGTTTATATGTGTTCCCAATTTGCGAGAAATGGTCATAACAATTTTTTAATGAATCAAGGATACTGGCAGCAACTTCCTTCTGCTCTTTCACTTCAACAGGAGTTCCTGTCTGATTTACAGCAGCCCCACATGAAGGACAGAATTTTGTGTCCTCAGAAATTTCCTTACCACATTTTTGACAAAACATAGAATTTCTCCTATTTCACAATTTTCTTACTTTTTTAAGAAAATGGTTTTATACAGTAAGTAAAAAGTGTTAAGAAGTTCTTCTTCTTCAGCACTTGTCATTACTTCGGTATCAGAACCATTGGAAACCTTTCCTCCTGCATAATGAGGGCTTCCGTATTTGTAAACAAAATCAAAAGAAAGTGTGTACTGTGATAAGTCAGCAGAAATGCTGGAGAGATAGTAATTAACTGCTTTCGTTATGGTTGGATCCGGATATTCAGTCTGGACTTTTCCTTTTAGAGTTACTGTCCATTTGTCATCCGCTTTTTTTGCTTTCCATGAAACATCGGTCAATAAATTTGTGGCAATATCGTCAAGGCATGCATCGTTTTTTTCTAAATATGTTGACCACAAGGCGTACTCTTTCGTCATTGCTATAACTCCTTCCTTTTCTTTACATCCTGTAAGCATGATAAGAGCCAGAAAGATGAGAAAACTGAAAAATACCTTTTTAGTTTTATCTGTCATTTTTTTCCTCCGTCTTTTTGAAAGGGCGTGTTTTCTTCAGCCGCAAAACGAGCTTTTGCGAAGTTTTGCGGCTTAGGGGCATTACAACCCCTAAGCCTAGTATATACTAGGCTTTTTTTGAAAAAAAATGCGGAAAAATAAAAAAAGTGAAATCTGACGGTAATAATATATTATGGGAATGCAAGAGGCAGTGCTTTCTTACAGCGCCATCTTGTAAATAGCGAGAATCTCCTTATAGCCAAGTTTCATGTACCCATCCAGCGTGCGCGTCTTTCCGCGGCTGCACTTGTCGGCGAGCGTCTCTAGATCATCCGCTTTGACGCCCAGTTCGCTTAAGGAAACCGGCATGCTGAGGCTCTTGTAGTACGCTTCCTGCATATCAATTGCTTTGAGGATTGTCTCATCCGGGTGCTCGAAGTTGATGTCCAGGTTCCAGATGTTGTGCGCGAACTGGAGCCAGCGCGGCACATTTGCCTTGTAGACGAACCGCGCCCAGCTGCACCAGAGGGCTGCAAGGCCTGCTCCGTGCGCGACCTTCGGGTACAGCGCTGAAACTTCGTGCTCAAACTGATGCACTGTAAGCTGGAAAACACGGCCGCAGTCGGTGAGCCCGTTGTGCGCGAGACTTGATGCCCACATCATGTTGGCGCGGGCAGTGTAATCATCTGGATGTGCGTAGGCGTCGGCACCTGCTTTCATGACGCTTTTGACAACGGCTTCTGCGACAGCGTCTGTCAGGTATGTGTCGTCACCCGGCATGAAGTAGCGCTCAATCGTGTGCATGGCGATGTCGACCGCACCGCACGCTGTCTGATACGAAGGAACCGTGTACGTGAGCTCGGGGTTTTCAATGGCGAAGTTCATGCGGTTGAACGGGCTGCCGTAGCCGCGCTTTTCATGCTGCGTGCTGTCGCTTATGACGCACGAGTTCGACATTTCAGAGCCGGCGGCGGCAAGTGTCAGGATGCAGCCTTTCTTGAGCGTGGCCTTTGGGGCGGCTTTGCCCAGTGAAAAGTCCCAGACGTCAATGTCAGGGTTGGCGACGCCGTTCGCAATGTCTTTTGCTGAATCCATGACAGAGCCGCCACCCACAGCAAGCACAAAGTCGACGCCTTCTTTCTGGCACAGAGCAATGCCTTCGCGGACGAGAGAAAGCTCGGGGTTTGGAACTACGCCGCCGAGTTCCACGAAACTGAGCCCCGCGTCCTTCAGACTGGCACGCACGCGGCCGAGCAGTCCGCTCTTCTCAGCGGATGAGCCGCCAAAGTGGAGCAGCACTTTCTTTATGTCATATGTCTTAATGATGGAACCGACTTTCAGCTCCTCATCCTTTCCAAAATAAACCCGAGTCGGGGTGTCATAGATGAAGTTGTTCATACGCTTATTATAAACCTAAACTGACATAGTTTTTACAGGATAGAGCGGGATTTTTTCATCCCTGGTGATAAGGGTTGCATCCTCATCTATTGTCTGACAGATAATCAGTCTGTCGAATGGATCACGATGTATAGAAGGAAGTGTTTTTAGTAAATCCAGCTCTGCAGTGTTTATTGGTAATATATAGAAATCCTTTTGGTAGCACATTGCTTCGATATCTCTTATGGTACCATTAAGACGCAATTTGTTCAGGCTTTGCTTTATAGCAATTTCCCATAAAGAGGCTATGCTGACAGCAGCAATATCCTGATTGGCGATGAAGCGTTTTGTGTCTTCAGAGAGTTCAGGGGCGTCTGATAGAAACCACAGTAGAGTGTGAGTGTCCAGAATATACATCACATGTACTCCTTGAAGTCTTCTAAAGGCTCATCGAAATCGTCTGACATCCAGAGCCCGTCCAAACCGCCGGGAGTTCGTTTGAGTTTTTTATGTTTCTGTTCTATTTTCAACTTGAAAATGGTGTCGAGCAGATTTTCAACGAGATGTTGTTCATCGGGTGAAAGTGAAAAAAACTTTTTTGTGAGGAGACTGGCGACAGGTATTTCTTTTATTTCGGGTTCGTATGAAGGTGAAGCTTCTGCGCACTGTACAACAGGTTCTGTCTGTATCTGAAACAGGTGCGGATTGGCATATCCATCGTATCGGACATTTCCGTTATCAATCAGATATGCATAGGATACATGGAAGATTCTGCTGAGTTTTCTGACAATCTCAACAGAGGGCTCTACTTCTCCTGTTTCATACTTGATGTATGCCTGTCGTGAAATTCCGAGTTCTTTTGCCAGTAGATTCTGGGAATATCTGTTTTCTGTCCGTAATTTGATGAGTACGTCTTTCATACTTTAAATATAGAATTACAATGTGAAACTGTCAAGAAAAGTTATATATATTGTAAAGAAAAAAATCTACTTGCGTTAACATTGACTAACCGTAAACCCGCCCCTTACAATCGCAATTACGCTTTGTGAAGCGAGGAGGCGACCCATGGCTTCGGTTGTCAGAAAACTGTCCGTCGTCGGTATTGCCGGCAACATCATCCTCTCTGCGTTCAAACTGATTGCGGGAATCATCGGCTCTTCAGGTGCGATGATCTCCGACGCAATCCACTCACTTTCAGACGTTCTCGCGACCGCCATTGCCGCAATTGGCGTCGTGCTTTCAAGAAAAACAGCGGATAAGGAGCATCCGTACGGCCACGAACGCTTTGAGTGCATTGCGTCGCTCGCGCTCGGCCTGATTCTTGCGGTGACGGGTGCGGGTATCGGCTGGTCGGGTATCAAGACAATTATGGCGGGTGACTACGCAAGCCTCGCAATTCCGACGCTGCTGCCGCTTATCGCCGCCATTGTGTCCATCGTCACCAAAGAAGCTATGTTCCGCTATACCATGCATTACGCAAAGCAGATGAACTCAGCCGCGTTTGTGGCGGACGCGTGGCATCACAGAAGCGACGCGCTTTCATCAATAGGCTCGCTCGCCGGTATCTTGGGAGCGCGGCTTGGTGCGCCTGTCATGGAGCCGATTGCGTGTGTCGTTATCGCTGCGTGCATCATCAAGGTGGCAGTCGACATTCTGCGCGACGCCCTTAAAAAGATGCTCGACACGTCATGCGGCACCGACGTTGAGCTTGAGCTGGTTGATTTCATTGAAAAGCAGGAAGGCGTCCGCCGGCTCGATGAGCTTCGTACGCGTATGTTTGGAAACCAGATTTACGTGGATGTTGAGATTGCCGCTGATGGCAGCATCCCGCTCGTGGAAGCCCACGAAATTGCAGAGCGCGTTCACGACGGCATTGAGGAAAAGTTCCCCGCCGTAAAGCACGTCATGGTGCACGTTAATCCGTATGAATGACGCCATCCGTGGCGTCATTCAACTGACAGTCTGCTTGTGATCAGAATTCTTTCACGTGTTTGTTGCAGAGCATGATGAGGGCGGTTACAGCGAAGCCGGCGGCGCAGACGGTCAGCAGCGCTGAACTTCCCCATTGCTGGAGCACTGTGCCTGCTAGTAACAGGGCGAGCGGTGAAAGACCTTGCGAAAGTGTTGTCAGAATGCTTGTAACTTTTCCGAGCTTATCCTTGTCGACCATTTTCATCATTGCCGTGTTGATTGGAATGTTGATGAACATGATGATGATGCCGAGCAGCATCCACGTAATGGCGAATGTGATGAGGAACGGATTCACTTCGTGCCGTATCTGTACGAATATGTTGTAGGCGGCAGTCAGCACTATCATGATGACGGCGATTAAGCCGATGCGCCATGCAACTTTCTTTCCGCATTTTTCTTCCTGCGCCTTTGCGCTCAGAATGACGGATGCCGCAATCGACGTGATGCTGAACAGTACATTCAGGACAGATGACCAGAGTTCCGGTGTCAGAATCCCGTCAAACAGATACGATGGCGCTGAAGCAAGGTCTGTTATCAGGAAGTAGGGCATGAAGTTGGCTCCAACCGGACTGAGAAAGCAGTTCAGGAACAGAATGGAAAGCGTAAGGATCAGAAGGGCTTTCTGATTCTTCACGTACACAAAGCCGTCGCCCATATCCTTGAAGATGAGCTTCACCGATATCTTTTCTGTGGACGGAATATGCGTAATCCGTATGAATATTTCAGACACACCCGACAGAATGAAACAGATGCCGACAACCAGAAATAGCGTGTTGACCGGTAGCGCCGCATACAGAATGCCCGCAGCAACAATACCCAGAATGCTGATGAACGAACTTTTCAGAGAGAAATACGAGTTCGCCTGCTGCAGCTGGTTTTCATCCACAATGGAAGGCAGAAGCGCACCTGAAGCGGGTGAGAAAAAGCCGCCGATTACGTTGTTGCTGAATCCTATCACAAAAAGAATGGCAATGTGTGCGCCCGCTGAACTGTACACCGTCATCAGAAGTGTAGCCGCAATAATGCACGCGCCCTTCACATAATCGCAGATGTACATGATGCGCACCTTGTTCAGCCTGTCGCTCAGAACGCCGCCAAACGGAGTTACCAGAACGAACGTCACGCCACACACGGCAAGATACAGTCCCTGAAGAAACGCGTTGTTGCCGCTTACCTCAAGGATGTAGAAACTGACTGCGAAGCTGTAGAGCGTGCTTCCCATTTCTGAAACAAGTGCTCCAAGAAAAACGAGCATGAAATTCCTGTTTTTCAAGACGTTCTCTTTTTTAACTGCATTTTCCATAGCCTCAGTATGCCATCCTTTTTTGTTACTGTGAATAATATTAGCGCCACGCGCTGTAACGTACATCCATTGCGCGGCTCATCGGATCCCACATATATGGATTAGCCATTCCGTTCTTTCCAAATCTGACCGCAAATTCAAACTGTACCTTCATGTTACTCCTCCGCTATATCCTCAGTCTGTTCTGTTATGTATGCGCAATCCTGTTCCACAGAGCGCTGAGCTCAGCATCCTGTGTGAATGCGATGATTGTTTCAATGCCACTGACCGCCGTTGAACCCAGGCTGTCAGTCGTAATGACGTCCTCTCCCGGAGTGATGAACTTCACTGATGAAAGGCTGTAGTCCGGCGCCGCATCGAACCTGTGCGCCATCTCAAGCGCCTTCCGGGCCGCATCCTGAGCCGCGTCCGCATCTCCTTCCTTCAGGTACGAGAACGCAACGATAATCTGCATTTCCGCCGCAATCTTATCCAGAAGATCCGTCTTCCCAGCCTTCCGTAAGCTTACGAGCAGCCCCTGACCAAACTGCATGATTTCGCGCGCCTCACTGAACTTTCTGCCCTTGCATGCAACAAGCGACAGACTGAACATTGCAGAAATCATCTTTGAAACAGCGTCCAGCATCGTTTCAGTAATGAACGGCACAGCGTCTTCCGTCTTACCGGAGCGGGCGAGCGCGCTGCCGATCCACTCAGAGAAAATGCCGTTTATGTTGTGCTTCTTCAAAAGCTCAATGCCCATTTCGTAATTTCCCAGATGGATGTACGCATCCGCCATGTCACCGTAAATGGAAAGCTCACCCGTGCGCTCGTCCTCATTCTGAGAGACAAGCAGCAGCGCCTGCTTTGAAAGCTCAACCGAACGGCGGAGCCTTGCAGCGTCCTTCTGCTCAATGCCTGTCAGCCGGTAGACCATAGCAGCCGTATTCACAACCTCAAACGAGTTCGGATACTTCTTGAGCGCCTTCTCAGCCTCAACAAGTACATCCGCGCTGCGTTCCTGATACAGCGCAATAAGCCGCTGCACCACCGCCTTGATGTTGTTGTCCTTCATCCGGTAACCAAGGAGCACATCCACCGACGTGTCAAAAAAGTCAGCCATCTCAACAATGAAATGCAGCTCAGGCACCGATTGCCCCGACTCCCACTTGTACACCGCACCCGGCGTAATGTCGAAAATCTCAGCAAACTGCTCCTGCGTCAGCTTCCGCTCCTTCCTGAACCTGCGGATGTTGTCAGCCAGCATCAAATCCATACCGTGCCTCCGTTCTCTGGTATACTGCCAGTATGGATTAATCATGCCACAAAGTGAAGATACTGTTAATACTAATAGTAGAGAAATAAATATACTGCAGGTATGAAAAAGGGGCGCCTGCCCCTCGCTCCGAAGTCCTCACTCTGAACTGACCCCATTTTTTTAGACAATACTACGCACATTTCAGGCTGAAATTCAACGGTGAATTCCAGCCTAGTTTTTTCTGTATGCGTTCAGTGTTATAGAACTGAATAAACCCTGTTATCAGTT
>JAGHRS010000032.1 GCA_018066285.1 Candidatus Treponema caballi | reverse complement strand
GTAACGGAGGTGCGCGAAGGTCTCCTCACCCTGATTGGAAACCAGGGCACGAGTGTAAAGGCACAAGGAGGCTTGACTGCGAGGTAGACATACCGAGCAGGTACGAAAGTAGGTCTTAGTGATCTGATGGTGCTGAGTGGAAAGGCCATCACTTAACGGACAAAAGGTACTCCGGGGATAACAGGCTGATTTTCCCCGAGAGTTCACATCGACGGGAAAGTTTGGCACCCCGATGTCGGCTCATCGCATCCTGGGGCTGGAGCAGGTCCCAAGGGTTTGGCTGTTCGCCAAATAAAGAGGTACGTGAGCTCGGTTCAGAACGTCGCGAGACAGTTCGGTACCTATCTGTTATGGGCGATGGATGTTTGAGAGGAGCTGCTTTTAGTACGAGAGGACCGAAGTGGACGAACCTCTGGTTTACCAGTTATCCTGCCAAGGGTAAGTGCTGGGTATCTAAGTTCGGAAGGGATAACCGCTGAAAGCATCTAAGCGGGAAGCCCACCCCAAGATTAGTCATCCCTGAGGATTTAATCCTCCTGAAGACTCCAGAGAGACTATCTGGTTGATAGGCTGCAGGTATAAGCACAGTAATGTGTTCAGCCGAGCAGTACTAATCAGTCGAGAGGCTTGACCATATTATCGTTCCTGATTATGATTCGTTCTTGTGTTGAATCCTGAAGGCTGTACGGCCCGGTTAAGAGCCCTGAAGTACATCCTGATTTCTTTAGTTAATAATGCCTGGTGGCCATAGCGGTGAGGTAATACCCGTTCCCATTCCGAACACGGAAGTCAAGCTCACTTGCGCCGATGATACTGCTTAATTGCGGGAAAGTAGGAAGCTGCCAGGCTTTTTTTTGTTTAAATCATTTTCTTTTCATCCATAATGCTATCCTTTTTATAAAATTATGCTATACTGAGTTTATGAGAAAAATACCAGTTTTAATTGTGGAAGATCATCCTCTGTTCAGCGAAGGATTAAGCCAGCTGATAGAAACAATGCCAGCTTATGAAGTAATTGGCATTGCAGCAGATAAAGCTTCCGCAATGAAAATAATTTCAGAAAAAGAAGTAAGCCTTGGCATTGTTGATTTGAACCTTGGCGATGATGACGGTTTAGATCTTATCCGGGACATTCGCGTTACAGACACATCCATGAAGATCCTTGTATTGAGCATGCATGATGAGCGTTATTATTCTGAGCGTGCATTAAAAGCCGGTGCAAATGGATATATCATGAAAGAAGAAGCCAGCAGTAAAGTACTTGAAGCAATCAGGACTGTTATGTCTGGAAAAGTCTGGTTGAGTGATAATGAAAAGTCTCGTCTTGAAGATTGTCTGACAGGTAAGGGAATTGATGGAAACGATAACCTTGCCAATATCAATAAACTTTCAGACAGACAGCTTCAGATATTCACATTCATCGGAAAAGGACTTGGAACGCTTGAAATAAGTCAGAAACTTAATTTAAGTACAAAAACAATAGATACACATAAGGAACACCTCAAGCTGAAACTGCATTGCAATACATCTCAGGAATTACGTCAGCTTGCCATTGAATGGGTTTCCGGTACCTGATGTTCCTGTAGGTAAAATCTCTTATTATTTATTGATTTGCAATAAGTTATACTTTAACACATGCCACGTACAGATGGTTACGATCTATGGCTGTCTTATGAGCCAATAGACACTGAATATTCAAAAAAATATGCATCTCTTATAAAACAGGTTCAGGTTGCTGAAAGCGGTGATATTTCCGACGTAATTGCAAATGAACTTGAGCTTGCCTTAAATAAGCTGCTTGGTACTTATTATCCCATTCATAAGGTAAAATCTTTCTCTGATACTCCAGGAACGGTTATTGCGGCAACGCTTGATACGTTGATTGATGAGACTGGCTGCAGCATTCCTGTTGATCTTATGCCGAAAGATGATGGTTATGCACTTTTTACAGCACATTCTTCTATATATATAACTGCAATTTCAGAAAAAGGCGTTCTCTACGGAACTTTTGCTTTTCTGAGACTTCTGCAAACCGGAAAGCCCATAGAAAACCTGCGCATCTCATCGTCTCCTGCAGTACGTTACAGAATGCTTGATCATTGGGATAATCTTGATGGCTCTATTGAAAGAGGATATGCGGGAAAAAGCATCTGGAAATGGAATGATCTGCCATCCCGTATAGACAGCAGATACAAGGATTATGCACGTGCGTGCGCTTCTGTAGGTATTAACGCTGCTGTCCTTAATAATGTGAATACACAGCCGTACATTCTGCATGAAGATTATCTGGAAAAAGCAGCAGCGCTTGCATCCGTTTTACGCCGTTATGGCATATCCGTTTTCCTGTCAGTAAACTTTGCATCTCCTATGATTCTTGGTGGTCTTGGTACTGCTGATCCGTGCAATCCTGCTGTTATTCAATGGTGGAAGGAAAAAATCGCTGAGATTTACTCGTACATTCCGGATTTTGGCGGTTTCCTGATGAAAGCTGATTCTGAGGGACAGCCGGGCCCGTATGCGTATGGCAGAAATCACGCTGATGGCGCCAATATGCTTGGAATGGTTCTTGCTCCGTACGGCGGAATAGTCATCTGGAGGGCGTTCATTTACGGATTTGGCGAAAATGACCGTGCAAAAAAGCCATATGCTGAATTTGCACCGCTGGACGGCTCCTTCATGCCAAATACATGCGTACAGGTGAAGAACGGCGCATGTGATTTCCAGCCTTGTGAACCGGTTCATCCTTTGTTTGGAGCAATGGAAAAAACGAATCTTTTTCTTGAACTGCAGATAACGCAGGAGTATCTTGGACAGGGAAATCATCTCGTGTATCTTGCTCCGATGTGGAAAGAAGTTCTTGATTTTGACATTGCTGCAGATGGAACGAACGTTGGTCAGCGCATCTCCCGTAAAAAGAGCATTCCGCTGGGCGAGCATACTGTGGATGGCATGACAGGAATGGCTGCTGTCAGCAATATTGGCGCTGATAAAAACTGGTGTGGATCGTTGTTCCATCCTGTAAACTGGTACGCTTTTGGCCGACTCGCATGGGATTATTCGCTTTCTTCAGAAGAAATTGCCCGTGAATGGGCAGTCTGTACATGGGGTAATGATGAGACGCTGCTCAACGGCATCATGTACATCCTGATGAATTCCTGGAAAGCGTGTGTTGATTATATGACACCGCTCGGTCTGCATCACATCATGAAGTATGATCATCACTACGGGCCTGATCCTGCCTGCGATGAAGGCGATCGTGAAGACTGGAAGCCGCGGTATTATCACCGGGCCGACAAAGAAGGTCTTGGCTTTGACAGGACTGCGAAAGGGTCAAATGGCGTCGCTCAATACAGGAAACCGCTTGAAGAGCTTTTCAGTAATGTTGAGACGTGCCCTGAAAAGTACTTGCTCTGGTTTCATCATGTGGGCTGGGACAAAGTGCTTTCATCTGGAAGGACGCTGAAAGACGAACTCGCTTACCGCTATAATCTTGGTGTTGAAGAAGCTGATAAACTCAGGGCGGCCTGGGTTGCGGTCAGGGAACACGTGCCTCTTGAGCAGTATGAGGCAGTTCTTGAAAAACTGGATATTCAGTGTAAGGACGCCCGCGAATGGCGTGATGTATGCGTCCCGTATTTCCTGTCATTTACGGAAGAATGTTGAGTTAATCTGCTGAAAGCGCCTGCGTCTCATCTGCTGTGAGTAGATTCAGCTTTTTTAAGTGGCAGAACAAGCTCAATGCAGGTGCCGCCTTTTTCCGGAGAGGTTATGCTGAACTGAGCGCCAATCTGGTCCGCGCGGTATTGCATGGATCTGAGCCCCAAGCCACTTGATTCCTTCCTCTTGCTTTTTCGCGACGCGCCTAATCCCTGACCATTATCTTCTATCCGGACAAAGAGTTTTTCATCTCCCTGCCATCCTTTCTGACTGATGGAAACTGTGACTTTTGTAGCTTTTGCATGTTTAACGATATTGTGGAGCGCTTCCTGCAGAATGCGGAAAAGAGCTATCTGTGCATTCTGGGAAATTTCTACAGGATCGGGTGCTGTCCACGTGTAGATAAGTTTGTAATCTGTCTGTTTCTGATAGAGATGGCAGAGGTTGTCCATTGCCTGGTTCAGACCGAGTGTGTTGAGCTCTACCGGATATGAGTCGTGTGCATACTGTCGCGTACGGCTCAGTGTTTCATCAATCTGCTCTGAAAGTTCTTCGATTTTCTGCTTTCCACCGCCACTTCCGGCTATTCCCCGGCATTTCATGGAAAGTCCGGCAAGCCGCTGGCAGATGTCATCATGAAGGTCCATGCTGAAGCGCATACGTTCGAGTTCGCTTATCTTGAGGACTTCCGCTTCAACCTGAATACGGCGCTGGGACTCTGCTTCGAGAAGCTGATGTGTTTTCAGCAGGTCACTCGTACGTTTGTCTACTTCCTGTTCAAGCCAGTCAGCGCGCGCCTTTTCGAGTTCCGTAAGCCTGAATCGCTGCAAGGTACTGGCGAGGAACGCGGAAATATTGCAGATATGCGGATGCGCGAGGTCATCTGCGTCATATATGATAAGACCGTACATATCCTGTCCGGCACGAAGATAACGGATGCAGCGTGTGACAGCACCGTCATCTCCAGCTGTAAGAATATTGGAGAAGAAATCCCGCAAATCCACTTCTTCCGGATGAGCGATGAGATCCTGCTCACATCCGTCAGTTCCGCTGGTTTTCTTATAGACGATGCTTCCCTTTTCTGGCAGTTCACTTGTGGGTTCGTTGAAAAGCACCATGTAGAAATCTTTAATATCGAGGTTATCAAGAAATTCGTAAATTGCCTGTCCGCAATCGAGGAGAGAATCTGCTGTGTTGAGCGTCTGAGTGAGGATGCTTGCATTCCTCATGTAGCGTGTTGCCTTGACCGTCTGCGTCTGGATTGTGTTGAGCGTGGTTTTGGCTTTTATCAGTTCTTTGTCTGGATCTGGTTCTGCAGTTTCATCAGCCGGTCCGGAACATCCGCATGAATTACGGATCTGAAGCGTTGAGTCAACTTTGATGAGCATATCCGCTTCCTGCTGCTTGATAAGCGTATACAGCGCTTCTACAGCCTGCGTCGCCGCTTTGTCGTACGGCTGGCTGACTGTGGTGAGCGGAGGCTGGCTCATCTGTGCGCGGTCAGTGTCATCGAAGCCGGTGACTGCCGTGTGCTGCCAGTTGTAATCGGTGCGTGTCCTGAGTACTTTAAGTGCTCCAAGGGCCATTTCGTCGTTTGCGGCGACAACTACATCAGGCGGATTGTCCCGGTTGTTCTCGAAAAACTGGTTCATCGCGTAGGTTGCTTTGTTTTCGTTGTAGTAACCGTAGATGATGTCATAGGAAATGTCAGGTATCTTCTGTTTGGCATTATCGAGCGCTTTTTTGAACACAGCAAGACGGACGATGTTATCCTGATGGTCTTTAGGACCGCTTAAAAAGAGGTAATGTCTGTAATTATGATGATTAATCAGGTGATCCATCAGTTGTTCCATGGATGATTTTCCACGGATAATGATTGAATGTATGTTTGGAATGCTGCTTCCTATTGAAACTGTAGGAATGCCTTTGAACTGTTCTGCAAGATGAGTGCTTACTTCATCAGTTACGACTTCAAGCATTGATGATGTAAGCAGGAGAATGCCATCGACATTGAGAAGTTTTCTGGAAGGAAAGAATACATCTTTCTTTGAGGGTGGGTTAATGTGTTCCTGCTGAAGGCAGAGCAGCTCAATCTCTTTGTCGCGGG
The DNA here is from genome assembly GCA_018066285.1 of Candidatus Treponema caballi. GTDB lineage: Bacteria > Spirochaetota > Spirochaetia > Treponematales > Treponemataceae > Treponema_I > Treponema_I caballi. The sequence goes on along the minus strand of JAGHRS010000032.1, from coordinate 49,254 downwards.
TGCGTTTCTGAATGCTGCGGAAAAGTGACAGCTGGTATTCATCATCAAGGCTGTTAACGTACAGAGCAATCTTCATAAGAAGAGTATACGACATAAATGAAACTATAGACATACATAGTTTATCTGATGACAAAAAAAGAGATGGTGCTGTAAAATACTAGTATGGATACAAAACTCACACTTCACCGGCTGTATCAGTCTGGAATGGTTTTATTACAAAATACTGAAAACTGCATCAGTGGATATGCTGAGCCACGTTCTTCTGTGACTGTTGCTTTTCGTGGCAGTTCTTTTTCTTGTTCTGCTTCTGGGGATGGTACCTGGGAACTTCTTTTTAATCCGGGAAATGCGGGCGGTCCTTTTGAGCTGACTGTATCTGCGTCGGCCTCCGATTCTGCGGCGGCCGCATCAACTGAAGAAATCGTACTGACAGACGTGTATGTCGGCGAAGTCTGGGTTGGTTCGGGTCAGTCGAACATGCAGCTTCCGCTTGAACGCTTGAAATATTCATATCCGAAAGAGTATGCCGCTCCGGATAATCAATACATCCGCTTTTTCACTGTGCCCATTGAATACGGATTTGATGGCCCGCATGCTGATTTGAACGGCGGTCAGTGGGGATGTGCCGGTCCTGAAACGTCACCGGGTGTTGCGGGAACTGCGTATTTCTTCGCTAAGACACTGTATCAGAATCTTAATGTGCCGGTCGGTTTTATAAACACGAGTCAGGGTGGCTCTCCCATAACGTCGTGGCTTGATGAAAGTGCCATCAGCAAATACCCGGTATATAAGGAAGAACTTGATAAATGTCGTGACGAAGCTGATGTTGAGCGCCGTAAACAGGCTCATGCGCATCAGAACGACGTGTGGATGGAAACGCTCAATGCAGCTGATGCAGGTCTTTCTGGCGGATGGTACGAGTCTGCTTTTCCTGATGACGTAACGGTTGATGAAACGCTTGTTCCTGGCCGGTACGGCGCATCTGATTTTGCAGGCGCGGTCTGGTTTAAGAAGACATTTGACCTTACAGCAGAAGAACTGGAACTGTGCCGTTCTCATGGTGCGGGAATCTGGCTTGGCCGCATTACTGATGCAGATACCGTGTGGATTAATGGAACAAGCTTCGGTGGTACTGGCTACCAGTATCCGCCTCGAAGATACGCTGTGCCGTCTGAAGCTTTGCAGGAAGGAAACAACACGGTGACCGTGCGCGTCATAAGCAACGGCTGCTCCGGTGGCATAGAGTTTGCTGCCGGAAAGCCGTACGTCTTCTTTGCCGGCACCGCGCTCGAGCCCCTTTTTGAAAAGCAGATGGGCGGCATCTGGACGTGTGCTGAAGGCTGTGCGACAGGCCCGAGCCGTGGCGACTTTTTCCCGGAATGGTGTGCCACCGCCCTTTACAACAAAATGATGGCGCCGCTTAAGAAAACGGCAATCCGCGGCTTCGTCTGGTATCAGGGCGAGTCTAACGCTGAAAAGCCTGATGAATATGAGTCGCTCCTGAAAGACCTTATCACTCAGGTACGGCGGGATTTCTCTTACACGCCGAAAGCGGCAGAGCTTCCGTTCATCATTGCGCAACTGCCGAATTTCGGACCAAAGGACATGTTCGCTTCTTCTTCAGCTTCTGCAAAGCCGGGTGGATGGGCACGGATGCGCGAAGTGCAGGCTTCTGTCGCTGACAAAACAGTGAATGCGGGTCTTGCTGTCCTGCTCGACTCAGGTGAATGGAATGATCTGCATCCAGAAAACAAGCTCGCGGTCGGGCTGCGTCTTGCCCGTGAAGCACTGCGCATTGTCTATGGAAAGCAGGTCGCGCGTTCTCCGCGTGTAAAGGCTGTCTCTGTTGAAGGCAGCCTGTTTACCTTGCATTTTGAAATTGACGAGTGCCCGCTTATGGCAGGAAAACTTGAGCGTATGGCTGGAACCGCACATCGTCTTTCTCCTGATGGAACGGTAACAGATTTCTGTGCCATTTACAAAGATGTTGCCGGAAACAGAATTGCGGTTCCTGTCCACGCTTGTATTACGGGACCTGACACTGTTGTTGTAGATGCAGTTCCTCCGGCTGTTGAATGCAGCGGAAGCGAACTTTCGGGCTGGCAGCTTGTGGAAATCCGCTGTTTGTGGGCTTCATCTCCTGAAAGCGTGATGCTCTACAATACTGACGGCATTCCAGTCTGTCCGTTCCGCATTGTTCTGAAGTAAGCAAATTGCTCTGTTTTTGCTTTTGAAGTGCGCCCACCGTTTCTGTTTTGCGCTATAATGAAGCGTGACGGCAGTTACCGTCAGTGAGGCTTTTAAATGGCAGGTAAAAAGGAATGGTTTGAGGAAGAGCAGTTCTGGCTTAATTATGGCCCGATCATGTTCGAGGAAAGCCGGTGGGCAGAAGCTCCTGATGTAGCAGAGGCAGTTAAGCGGATTACAGGTCTTGAAGAAGGCGCGTCCGTCCTTGATGCTGGCTGCGGCCCGGGCCGGATAAGTGTTGAACTTGCGCTTCTTGGTCTAAAGGTGACCGGCGTTGACCTGATGCAGCCGTTTCTTGATGCCGCAGCTGAAAGCGCAGAAGCAGAAGGTGTGTCGCTGAATCTTGAGAAAGCTGACTTACGCACGTACACATCTGATTTTTTATACGATGCTGCTGTAAATTTATACACATCTTTCGGATATTGTGATACGATTGAAGAAGATGTACAAATCCTTAAGACAATTTCATCCGTTTTGAGAGAGGGCGGCTGGTTTATTATGGAATGTCTTTCCCGTGAGAATGCTGTGCATTACTTTACGGAAGGCGAGTGGTTTACGCGCGCGGGAAAAACTGTCCTGACGGAGTTTTCTGTTGAAGGTGCGTGGGAAGGGCTTAAATCCCACTGGATCCTGATAGATGAAAAAACCGGCGAAAGGGTTGATCACACATTTGTACAACGACTATATTCTGCAGTTGAACTGAAACGGCATATTCTTGCAAGCGGGTTTTCATCCTGTGAGATATACGGGGATTTTGACTTATCCCCGTATGACGAGAAAGCCCGTACTATGGTTCTTGTCTGTAGGAAATAAAAAAACTTTTTCCAAAAGGAGTAAAAAATGGAAAAGAAAGAAAAGGGCTCATTTACCAGTTCCCTCGGCTTCATTCTGGCCGCGGCCGGTAGCGCAGTTGGTCTTGGAAACATCTGGCGCTTCCCGTATCTGGCAGCAAAAGACGGCGGTGGACTCTTCCTCGTCGTGTATCTGGTGTTTGCACTGACGTTCGGTTTCACGCTTCTTATTTCTGAAATCTCAATCGGCCGCAAGACAAAAGAAAGCCCGCTTACAGCATACAAAAAGCTGAATGGCAAGTGGGGCTTCCTCGGAATCTTCTCATTCGTCGTACCGTTCATCATCTATCCGTATTACTGTGTAATCGGTGGATGGGTTGTTAAGTATCTCTCATCTTACTTTGTATTCGAGGGACACATTGCTGCAGGCGAAGGCTTCTTCACCGGATTCATTACAGATCAGTGGCAGCCAATCCTGTACTGTGCAATCTTCGCAGTACTCTGCTTCGTCATCGTCTACAAGGGCGTTGAAAACGGTATTGAGAAGTACTCAAAGGTTCTTATGCCGACACTCGTCGTCCTCATTCTGTTCATCGTTGTATACAGCCTCTTCCTGTCATACACGGATCCTGAAACAGGCGTAACAAGAACAGCTGGAGAAGGTGTTGCAATCTACCTGATTCCGAGCTTCAAGGGAGTTACATTCGGCGGGTTCCTGAAGATTTGTCTTGATGCTATGGGTCAGCTTTTCTACTCACTGTCAATTGCAATGGGTATCATGGTTGCTTACGGTTCATACATGAAGGATGGTGAAAACCTCGGTGGTTCTGTAAATAAGATTGAGATTTTCGATACTGGTATCGCATTCCTTGCCGGTCTCGTCATTATTCCTGCAACATACGTATTCCAGGGTCTTGATGGCATGAAGGCCGGTCCAAGCTTGATGTTCGTGGCTCTTCCAAAGGTATTCGAATCACTCGGTGGTTTCGGTGTATTCCTAGGATTCGTTTTCTTTATTATGGTTCTGTTTGCAGCCCTTACAAGCGCTGTTTCAATTCTTGAAGCAATCGTTTCATCCGGCATGGATAAGTTTGGCTGGAGCCGCAAGAAGGCTACGCTCATCATGGCAGCTGCAGGATTTGTCCTGTCAATCGTTACCTGTCTTGGCTACAATGTCTTCTACTTTGAGTCAACATTCGCACCAATTGCAGGCGGTCAGATTCTCGATGTCTTTGACTGGGCAAGTAACAACTTCCTTATGCCTATCGTTGGTCTTTTTACCTGTATCCTCATTGGATGGGTACTCAAGCCAAAGACAATCATCGACGAAATCACAAAGAATGGCGAAGGCTTTGGCCGCAAGGGTCTGTATGTGGTAATGGTCCGCTATGTTGCACCACTACTGCTTCTGATTCTGCTGCTCTCATCTTTCAATATCTTTAAGTAATTTTTGGCATCCTTGCCAAAAATTGCTTTGCAAGAAAGATTGCTGGCGCAATCTTTCTTGCGACAATTCGCATTTAAACGAGCGGCCAGACGTCCTTGTCTGTCCGTTGCTTTTTTTTACAATACGCTTTTAGGAGCTCCGTTTTGTGCGGGGCTTTTTGCTTTTAAAACAGTTGCCGTTTTCCTTTCAAATCAGTATTTTAATAGTAGCAAATTTTAATCTGCCTTTTTTGCGCAGATTTTTAAGGAGATACAAAGAAAATGGCTAAGCAGCTCGTTTTTAACGAAGACGCACGCAAGAAGATGCTTTCTGGCGTAGAGCAGATTTCACAGGCAGTTAAGGTAACACTCGGTCCTAAGGGCCGCCTCGTAATGCTGGACAAGAAGTTCGGCGCACCGACAATCACAAAGGACGGTGTTTCAGTAGCAAAAGAAGTTGAGCTTGAAGACCCGTTTGAGAACATGGGCGCACAGCTCGTTAAGGAAGTTGCCGCAAAGACAAATGATGTAGCCGGTGACGGTACTACAACAGCAACTGTCCTTGCTTATTCAATGGTTCGCGAAGGCCTCAAGGCTGTAGCAGCTGGCATGACACCTATCGAACTGAAGCGCGGTATGGATAAGGCTGTTGCAATTGCAGTTGATGAAATCAAGAAGAACGCAAAGGCTGTAAAGGGTGGCGATGATGTCAAGCACGTTGCAACCGTTTCAGCAAACAACGACGCTGAGCTCGGCGGCATCCTCGCCGGTGCTTTCGAAAAGGTCGGAAAAGACGGCGTTATCACTGTTGAAGAATCAAAGACAATGGAAACCACAACTGAGTTTGTTGAAGGTATGCAGTTTGACCGCGGATACATCTCATCTTATTTCGTAACAGACCGCGACAGAATGGAAGCAAACTACTCAGACCCATACATCCTGATCCACGACAAGAAGATCAGCAACATGAAGGATCTTCTGCCACTGCTCGAGCAGGTTGCCCAGACAGGAAAGGCTCTGGTCATCATCTGTGAGGATATGGATGGTGAAGCTCTTGCAACACTCGTTGTAAACAACATCCGCGGAACACTCAAGACTGTTGCTGTGAAGGCACCTGGCTTTGGTGACCGTCGCAAGGCAATGCTCGAGGATATCGCCATCCTGACAGGCGGTACCGTTGTTTCTGAAGACCTCGGCTTCAAGCTTGAGACAGCAACACTGGATATGCTCGGAACTGCAAAGAGCGTAAAGATTGACAAGGATAACACAACAATCGTTGATGGCGCTGGCAACAGCAAGGCTATCAAGGACCGCGTTGCTGAAATCAAGACACAGATTGAAGGAGCAACATCAGACTACGACAAGGATAAGCTCAAGGAGCGTCTTGCAAAGCTTTCTGGCGGAGTTGCCGTAATCAACATCGGCGCCGTTACAGAAGTTGAAATGAAAGAGAAGAAGCACCGGGTTGAGGATACTCTTGCTGCTACACGTGCAGCTCTTGAAGAGGGTATCGTTCCTGGTGGTGGGCTCGCACTTATCGAAGCAACACAGGCTCTGGACAAGGCTGATCTCGGCGCCCTCACTGACGACGAGAAGGTCGGCTTCAAGATTGTAAAACGTGCTCTTGAAGAGCCAATCCGCCAGATTGCCGAGAACGCAGGCGTTGACGGCGCCGTTGTTGCAGACAAGGCTAAGAACAGCAAGAAGGGCGTCGGCTTCGATGCTTACGCTATGGAATGGAAGGATATGATGGAAGCAGGTATCATTGACCCGGCTAAGGTTACAAGAACCGCTCTCCAGAACGCAGCATCAATTGCAGGTCTGCTCCTGACAACTGAATGCGCTATTACAGACCTTCCTGAGAAGAACCCTGCTCCTGCTATGCCAGCTGGTGGAATGGGCGGCATGGACGGAATGTATTGATGATTTTGCCATCCATGGCAAAATCATCAAAGCAAGAAGTAGTGCTTCGCACTCCTTCTTGCGACAATCTGCTTTTCTACTGCGCGGCGAGGCGTTCATGCCTCGCCGTTGCTTTTTTTCCAGTCCGCTTTTGTTAGCGAACTTTTCTAACTGCACGTGCGGGCGTCCTTGCCTGCACGACGCTTTTTAAACCAACCTGTTTTTCCCGCAGTTGCTTTTTTTTATCTGCATTTTAAAAAAGGGTACCGCGTGTCCATAATATAGTATGTGACAGGAGGTATGACTTGCAAAATATTTTGTCTGGTATATACTATGCGGTGGGAAAGTGTTTTATGTGGGATATCCCACATCTACTGCATAGGAGAAAAAAAATGCCGGCTAATGCAATCAGATCGTATGATGCCAAAATAGATTCAAAAAAGCGGATAACGCTTAGAAATGCTTTGTTTGAATATTTTCATGTTGAAGAATATGATGATGGAACAATTGTTCTTGAACCGCGAGAGCTTGCAAAACCTTTTTCAGTTTCTGCCAATACACTTGCAATGATGGATTCAAGCATTGCAAACCTGAAAAACGGGGTGGCTTCAGACCCAATCGACCTGTCTGTTATTGGAGATGACTGATGTTCAGTATCAGAATGGGCATTCCCGAAATGAAGCAATTTTGGGATTCTCTTATATCTAAAATCCAGATTGGTGAAGCAACGAAAGACGAAAAATTACTATTCAAGAAACTGGGGAAAGCACTGAAGAATCTTTCTTCGGATCCACGGTATCCGGCGCTCAATTCACATGAAATCAGTGAGTTATCAAGAAGATATGGTATGAAAGTCTGGGAATCTTATCTCGAAAACCATGCACCTGCTGCGGGGAGGCTTTTCTGGGTGTATGGCCCGGCGGCACGACAAGATATTACTATTATAGGAATAGAACCACATCCTAATGACAAAAAGATGGATATGAAAGAATTACTCTTTCTGCCATGGAAAAATTGAAAGGATAAATAACTTCCCTGCTCATATTCCCCTTTGTTTATGCTATACTCTTTTTTATGGATACAATCAGGTTTGGTTTTATTGGAACTGGAAATATCGCGAACTGTCAGGCGCCTGCAGTAAAGGGCGCTGAGGGCGCAGAACTGTACGCTTGTGCCGCCCGCTCTCTTGATAAGGCAAAGGCTTTTGCCGCAAAGTGGGATATCCCCGTGACGTACGGCTCTTATGATGAGCTCTTTGCCGACCCGAAGGTTGATGTCGTGTATATTGCGACTCCGCACATGAATCACGCGGAGCTTTCCATAAAGGCGATGCGGGCGGGGAAGGCCGTTCTCTGCGAAAAGCCCGCTGCCGTCAACGAGAAGCAGCTTCGTGAAGTTCTCGCCGTTTCCCGTGAGACCGGCTGCTTTTTCATGGAGGCGCTCTGGACGCGTTTCCATCCGCTGTTCGCTGAAACAATGAAACTTGTCAAATCAGGTGCAATCGGCGACGTCAAAGCCATTTTTGCGGACTTCTGCAGCAATGTGCCGTATGCACCGGGCTCCCGCCTGTATGAGCCTGAACTCGCTGGCGGCGCCCTGCTTGATATGGGAATCTACCCGCTGATGTACGCCTGTTCTGTCGCGGCGGCCGTTCAGAATGTGCCGCTTTCAAAGCTCGACATTTCACGCAAGGTGTCTTTCTGCCGTAAGACTGACAAGGGCGTCGACGCGTTCGATTCAATCACGATGGAGTTCCCGAGGGCGCCGCGTTCAGCCCAGGAAAAGCAGGCTGATGTTGACACTTTTACAGCTGTCATCACGACCAGCATAGACAGTGGCGCGGGAAACCGCATCCATTCGGCGAAGATTGTCGGTACAAAGGGGACCATTCACGTTCCCGGTTTCTGGTACGCAGAATCGCTCGGCATCATGTCAGCTGAAGGCGAGCTGACAGATAAGCGCAATCTGCCTTTTGATGTGAACGGTTACGAGTACGAAGCGCGCGAAGTTGTCCGCTGTATAAATGCGGGCCGTTCTCCTGATGCGCAGAAACCCGTTATTGAAAGCCCGATACACACACACGAAGATTCGCTCGCCATCTGTAAGCTCATGGACTCGTTCCGCTCTGAATGGGGCATCGTGTATCCGTTTGAAGCGGCCGCCAGCGCCACAGAAGGCGTTCCGAGCCTGTTTTCAGACCCGGATGTTGTGAATGCGGCAGAGGCCCGCGGCCTTGAAAGCGCCCAGAGTGCGTCTTCTGGAACGGGTGCTGAAAGCGAAGTTGCGGCGGGAAGCGGGAATGTCATCGTCTACACGGACGGTTCCTGCTCGGGAAACCCGGGCCGCGGAGGCTGGGGCGCCGTCATTCTTGCTGATGGAAAGGAAAAGCGGATGAGCGGCGGCGAAAAGCTTACGACAAACAACCGGATGGAACTGATGGGCGCCATAGAAGCGCTTGAGGCCATCCTTGATGACCGGAATCTGCGTGACCGGCACATCACCATGTACTGCGACAGTCAATACGTGAAGAACGGCATCCAGACCTGGATTAAAGGCTGGAAGAAAAATGGCTGGCGTACATCCAATAAGGAACCGGTCAAGAATCAGGATTTGTGGGTTGAGCTTGATGAAACGGTGCAGAAGCTTTCCATAGAATGGAAGTGGGTGAAAGGTCACGCCGGCAACAAGTACAACGAAATCTGTGACGAACTCGCCGTTACAGCCGGAAAAGCACAATAAAAGCGAAAAGTGTACCATTACAGGTGAAGATTTGTTATATTAATACAAAGAATAAAACAGGAGAAAAAAATGCGTAAAAATATAATCCGACTTGCAGCTTTGTGTGCTGTCTTTGCAATCATCCTTGCATGTGCGGGATGTACTACAACAAGTAAGGGTGAAACCACCATTCGTGAGCCGGATGAAAATTTCCTCGGCGATTTCAAACCGTTCCAGCTTGATAACTGCATGGCTGTGACAAAATCCCTTTCAGGAACGATTATACCGAAAGAAATGGAAATGTATTTTGCTCCCCGCCAGAATACCGTTGAAGCCTATTTTTCCTATGGAATGGATAAGATAGCTGTCGTGTTCACCCTGGAAGAGCGTGTTGCCTTTAAGGAAGGCATTATGGCTTATATGGAAGCGTATAATGCCGGAAATCTGCCTGAACGTGCTCCGGATAGGAAGAATTATTTCACCAGAACGCCGGTTACAGTCGCATGGGGAGTAATGGGTCTTTCTTACTCTGCAGACACCTATGTACGCATTAATTACGAGTATCTTGAAAGGGAAAAGCCGTATTTTGTTGCTACGTTCGAGAGTGCAAATGCAAAGAAAGATGACACAGCTTCGCCTAAAATGGATATCTACTTTACGCCATCACAGCTTGAAGCATTGCTTGAGACTATTGATCAGGATGAGTTCCAGGCCCGTGTGGATGAGCTGAACCGTCAGGCATACGAGTGGTAAAAACGTCTTTTTCCAGCGGAATGCCGACTATTTTCATGTAGCGGTATAAAGTGGCGGGTGTAACGTCGAATATATCTGCTATGTGAGTTTTAGGTACCCGCTGATCAAGCAGCATCCAGATTTCATCTTCGTGTCCACGCAGTTTATAATACTTTAATTCAGTTTCTTTAGGGCGTCCCAGTTTGACGCCCTCTGCTTTTTTACGGGCAAGTGCTTCCTTTGTGCGTTGTGAAATCAGATTGCGTTCAATTTCTGCGGAAAGCCCGAAGGCAAATGCGAGGACTTTAGACTGTATGTCATCGCCGAGCCTGTAATTGTCCTTTATTGTCCATATACGCACTTCCCTGAGCATCATTTCGTTCAATACAGACATAATCATGAAGAGATTTCTTCCCAAACGGGATAATTCGGAGCAGATGATAAGATCACCTTTCTGAACATTATTAAGAAGTTTTCCGAGTTTTCGTTTTGAAGGCTCTTTTGTTCCACTGATAGTCTCTTCAATCCAGTCATCTATTGTGAGATTATTTTTTGAACAAAAGCGGATTATTTCGAAGCGCTGGTTTTCTACTGTCTGTTTATCCGTACTTACACGGATGTATCCATAGGTCATTTTTCCTCCAGGTAATGCCTTTCTGCAATGTTTGCATAGAAAGGTTAAAATATTCATAAAAACGACAAGAATGACAAAAAAAAGTAATTTGTCATTCTTTTATTTATAGGGAGAAACCCTTATGCCATAAGGGTTGGTTGCCATTCAGATTTTCCCAAAAATCATAAAATTCTTTGAATTTGCTTGACGGCTGAAAATATGCGTGTTAAGATTTAAGAAAAAGATAACGTTACCGTATTAAAAAACCGTTGGTTTGGTAATGTTTAAAAGTTAAGGAGGAATCTTTTAAATGAAAAAGGCTCTCGTAATTCTTATGGCTCTTGCTATGGTATTCTCAGCATTCGCTGCAGACCCAACACTCGAGCCAGCATTCAAGGACTTTAAGGGAAGTGCATCACTCGGCTACAAGGCAGATCTTGATGCAAAGGAATTTGGCATGACCAACTCAGCATCAGCTGAAATCACATTCAGTTTTGCTGGTGAAGCAACAAAGGCAACAGAAGGCGAAGGCATCTGGGGCGAGTTGGAAATCAAGACAGCTGCTGAAAAATGTCTTTCAGAATCTTCAGTATCTGTAGAAAAGGCAAAGATCCACTTCGGTGAAGCATTTGCAATTGATGTTAAGAACCACGATGTTGCTCTCGGAAAGAATGGTCCAGACTTCGTAACTGGTGACTTCTCAGCTAAGACAGCTGGTATTGCTGCAAAGACAACAAAGACTGGTAAAGAAGAGAAGACAGGTTATGTAGCGGGTACATATACTCTGAACGATGATGATCACACATCAGTACAGGGTAAGTACGAGGTTACATACGAAGCTCCGGCTGACGAAGCTGTATTTACAAACGGTTTCACAGCTGAAATTGCACTCGACAAGATTGCTAACATCAACGTAGTTGTTGCTGACAATGGTGCAAAAGCAAAGGCTGCTAAGGAAATCGCATTCAAGGGTGACATCGATGTTAAGGCTGTTGACAACCTGACACTCTGGGGCGGTGCATCATACAATGCAGACGCAGCTGATGGTTTCGCTTATGCTGCTAAGGCTGGCTATGCTCTCGGTGACCTGACAATTTCTGCTGCATACGACAGTGCAACATCATTCGGTGCTGGCGTTATGTACAAGTGGGGTGCTGACTACTCAGATGACAAGTTCGCATACTTCACAGGAAATGGAGATGACAAGAAGGACTTCGCAAGTGGTGCTTCTGCAGCTGTTAAGTCAGCAGACTTCAAGAAGTTCGGTCTTGGTGTTGCTGCATTCGACAATGCAACATTCCTCCCAGGTCTCGTAGTTGGTGCTGAAGTAATCGTTGACGATGTAGCTAAGTTCTCTAAGGGAGCTGGTGACTTCGGTGCTGTTAATGCTAAGTACTCAACAACATTCGGTGACTTCGGATTTGCTGCAAACGCAGGTGCTAAGTACACATTCGTTGGAAAGGCTCTTGACTTTGGATATGGTGTTTCTGTTGATAACAAGGCTCTTATCCAGAACACAACTCTCAAAGTTGGCTACACAGGCGGAAAGGGAAAGACTGGAGCTGTTGAAGCTTCTGCAACAATCTCTTTCTAATCTAGCTTAAGTCTTAAGCAAAAAAGAGCAGGTGTTATGCCTGCTCTTTTTTTTCCGATTGATTTTTTTACTGTATATTAGTATTCGAAAACCTGTCTCGTCTTTTCATCAACTTGCTGCTTTATCACTTCCAAAGACATAATATCGTATACATCCTGAATCTGTGATGGCGAAAAATAAATAATCGTCAATGGTGACCAGGTATCACCTTCTGTATTGCGGGAAGGATTGAAGGTCAAAGAGAAATAGGGTTTATCTTCCTCGAGATACTCGTAATTTGTATAATACAAGCCTTTTGCATCGTAACCGTATCCTAAAACTCCCCAGGAAATATCTGCTTTTCCTGTAGAAAAAGCATTTGTTTTTGCTGGAGCCCTATCCGGAAGTTTATTTGACTGTAACAAGGTTACATATTTCTGCATATCTTCATAGAGAGCTTTCCGGTCTTCATATGAGAAAATCACCTGAAAGTTATTTGTTCCCGTTTTAGCCCGTAACTGCAGGTTGCCGGTTCGCGGATAGAACATGCTGTTGACTTCCACAGATGCAACACTGCTCGTTCCTTTTGCACACAAAAGCATGACAGGTTCAAGCTGAATGCCGGGTAAATCAGCAAGAAAAAAATCATCTGACTGATCAGTTGAAGAAATTCTTCTTGGAGGAGAAGCGCATGAGAATAAGGAGAAAAGACAGATACAGCAAATAAATGATTTAATAATGTTTCTTGTATTCATATTAAGTATTGTAAATGTTTTAGTGATTCTCTCAATTGAAAAAAAGGCTGCCCTGAAAACAGGACAGCCTTTAGAAAAATCACGTTCTAATCAGATTAGAAAGCAACCTTTGCAGTTACAGAAACTGAACCCTTCTTTGACTTGAGGTCACCACTCTTGTAACCAAGACCGAATGTTGTGTTGTCAACAAAGCCAGCGAAATCAAGACCTGAATCAAGCTCGATTTTATCGAACTTAGCTGTTGTTGCAGCTTCAGCCTTAGCTGTGATTGTTCCAGCACCAGCAGCGATATCGTATGCTACTTTACCAGTGATATCTGCTGCGAAATCTGCTTTGAGGTCAGCAATCTTGAAAGCAGCACCGAATGTCAGGCCGCTTACGAGAGAAGCTGCATCGTATACTGTGATGTCAAGTGGTAACTTCTGAGGATCTGCAATTGCAAAGTCTGTTGCTACAGAGAAACCATTTGAGAACTTAACATCAGCACCCATCAGCTTGCCACCGTTTCCTTCTGACTTGTTCCATCCGAGGAAGAGAGCTGCATTTACGTTCTTTGTAAATTCGTCCTTTCCCTCGAGAGCGATAGCAGCCTGTGGCTTTAAGTAGAATGTATCGTTGATAGCATAGTCATAAGCAATTGCTCCGTAGATTCCCATGTTGCCCTTATTGCATGAAAGGTCATATGAGATACCACCCTTCAGTGTGAGGTTTGGAACAGCTGTAACACTGAGATTACCTGCAACTGCATACTCGTCTGTGCAGTCTGTTGCCTTAGCACCGTCTGTCTTTACTTTTTTGTAAGCACTATAATAACCGGTGTCAAGAAGAGCTGCAGCTTCGTTTCCGAACAGTTTCTTGATTGTTGCCTTTCCATCACCAGTCTTCTCACCGAATGCTGGAATAAAAACAACTTCTTTTTCAGCTGGAACATAAGTACTATCGATATTCAGAGGTGTAAATGTGAATTCATCAGCACCTGCAGCAGCTGGCTTTGAACGGAAGTCTACATCGATTCCGAAGAGGTCGTTTGCATAGCCTGCTACAATACCGTTTGAAACATCTTTTGTTCCAACAGCTCCGAGTTTGTGCTCCTCACCGTCTTTGTTGTTGTTGATAGCTTCAAGAACAGTAACACCACCGACCTGAACACCACCAGCTTTAACTCCAATGTATGCATCGCCGAAGTGGATCTTAGCTGTATCTACAGAAGCTGTTCCCTTATCGATTGCACCATCGTTAATCTGAAGACCATCAGTCTTAATCTTGATTTCTCCCCAGATTCCTTCACCGGCAGTCGCCTTGTCACCAGCTGGAACAAGTTCAACCTTCAAATCTGCACTTGCAGAATTTGAAAATCCTGTTTTTCCTGCATCAAAATCTGCAGTCCAAGTAACAGAAGCGTCGCCTTTGAATTCTGTAACACTTCCTGCGAAAGCAGGTTCATCAGCAAATGCACTGAAAATCATTGCAAGAGCCATAAGAATTACGAGAGCCTTTTTCATTTAAAAGATTCCTCCATTTGTTTTATACGCGAAATTAAGGTGAATTTTAGGATTGTCAGATACATTGAAAATTTTATATTTTTCGATTTTTATGGGTGTTTGGGGGCGTTGCGGTGCGGAGCCCCGCAGAAGGGATAGCGGAGAAGACCGGAACGAGCGGATGCGAGCGAGGACTTCGAAGCGCAAGGGAAGGCTTTCCCTTACGGATTAATTGTGTGTATTGTAATTGTGCTTTCTTTTTTGCTATAATACGTTAATTTGAAATTTTGAGGAGTAATCAAATGGAATTGATTTATGGCATCAAAGACAAGCCGAAGTTCGGCAAGGTCGTGCTGTTCGCGTTGCAGCAGCTGCTCGCTATCATGGCGGCAACAATTGCTGTTCCTGCAATCATTAACGGAAGTTGTGGATGTGAGCTTTCTGCTTCTGCCGCACTGTTCGGAGCCGGGGTTGGATCTATTGTTTACTTGTTGTTTACAAAGAGTTCCAGCCCTGTTTTTTTAGGTAGCTCATTTGCTTTCATCGGTTCCATGTGCACCGCTTTTGCAGGTGCTGCTTCAATGGCTGCCGGTTACTGGGGTCTGATTATCGGTGCTGTGATGGCCGGTCTTGTCTATGTCATCATTTCAATCATCGTTAAGCTGTGTGGCGTTGAGTGGATTAACAAGCTGATGCCACCGGTCATTATTGGACCAACAGTTGCAATCATCGGTCTTTCTCTGGCTGGCAACGCTGTTGGCGATGCAATGAACGGAAAGGGTGGCAGCGTTTATGTTGCTCTGATCTGCGCTCTGATTACACTCGGTGTAACAATGCTTTTCTCAACATACGGAAAGAGCATTGGCAAGCTGATTCCTTTCATCCTTGGTATTATCGCCGGATACATTGCAGCTTCTATTTTCGCAATCATCGGTTATGCTACAGGAAATGCGGCTTTGGTTGTCATTGACTATTCAGCTGTTTCTTCTCTTGATTGGAGCAAGTTCAGTTCTTACTTCTCTCTGCCTAAGTTCACGTTTGCACTGGGTGGAAAGCAGGGTCTGGCTGATATTACCGGAACATACCTTCTGACTCTGTTCACAGCATATGTTCCTGTTGCATTCGTTGTTTTTGCTGAGCATATTGCTGACCACAAAAACCTTTCTTCAATTGTTGGAAAAGATCTGCTGAAGGAACCTGGTCTTTCACGCACTCTGCTTGGTGATGGTATCGGTTCCATGGCTGGTGCTCTGTTCGGAGGCTGCCCAAACACAACATACGGTGAGTCAATCGGATGTGTTGCAATCACACGTAATGCTTCAACAGTTTCTATCTGGGGATGTGCTTTTACCTGCATCATCTTCTCAATGATTACTCCGCTTGTTGCAGTTCTTGAGACTATTCCGTCATGTGTCATGGGCGGTGTCTGTATCGCTCTGTACGGCTTCATTGCTGTATCTGGTTTCAAGATGTTCCAGAAAGTTGACCTTAACAAGAACCGCAACCTGTTCGTTGCTTCTGTCATCTTCATCACAGGCGTTGGTGGAATGTCAGTTTCTTTCGGAAAGGTAACAATTACTACAGTTGCATGCGCTCTGATTCTGGGTATCCTGACAAACGCACTGCTTTCTAAAGAAGAATAGCTTTATGGGGAGGAGAGGAACCCCTCTACTTTCGAAGCGGGGTTTCCTCTCCGCCCCAAACCCCACCTCTCTTTCCCATCACGCCCAGGAGTTCCTGGACCCATGTGAGGGTTTTGAAAAAAGACGGTTCCATTCGGAACCGTCTTTTTTTATGTCTGGGAAGAAAGCGAGCGCGAGGGGCTTTTCCCCGCGCTGACGCGCGTAAGGAAGACAGGTTGTGCGCGCTTATCTGAACGTGAACTCGGCGAAGTGTGCGCTCTGGTGGAAGCTTGGCTTGTCAGTGCTGTCGAGCAATGTCTGGTAGCCGGGGGTGTCGCCAGTTCCAGGAGCACGGCGGCGGGCTGTTTTTGCGGACTGGTCAATGCGATTCAGGGTTGCGCGCCATATGGTGCCGGGTGCGGGTTGCTCTTTAAGGCCGAAGTCGCTCCACGGAATGAAGAGTTCAAGGTACCAGAATTCGTCTTCTGCGGTCTGGCGCCAGACGGCGTGACTTTTCCACTTGTAATCGAAGTTGATTGGCGTGTAGGCGTTATCCGGTGTCGGAGTTGCAGTGTAGTCAAGGCAGGCACCAACGGGATTTATTTCCCAGCAGTAGTACGGAGCGCTTTTGAAAGTGGATGTGGCGTCTGCGTTTGTAAGCGGGGGCTGAAGGAAAACTTCGAGACAGTCATCTTCAAAGACATTTTCTTTGTTTTTTGTGTGGTTGGCGACGTAAGCATTGTGCGGTGATTCTGCACACCAGGAAATGGCAATGCCGTCTTTTCCGCCTGCAATGAAAGCGCCGGTAAACACAGCGCGCGGTTTATATTCTGGCCAGAGATATTCCAGTTCAATGCCTGGAACATCCCGGTCGTTCAGTTTTTCATCGGTATTACGTTCAAGATTGATGGGCAGTAAAGGTATGTCGAATGTCTTCATACCTTTATTTTAGCATCACTTCCCTGATAAGTCACTTAATATGGGTTTATCGTCTGCCGCATATTCCAGAATGTCGCCGGGCTGGCAGTCCAGTTCTCGGCAGATGGCATCGAGCGTGCTGAAGCGGATGGCGCTTATCTTACCAGTCTTGATGTTTGACAGGTTTGCATTGGTGATGCCGACTTTTTCTGCAAGCTCATTCAGCGAAATCTTCCGGTCTGCCATGACGCGGTCAAGTCTTAAGATTATTGCCATGGCGATACCTCACAGCGTTTCGTCAGCCTGCTGCTGCAAGCGGACGCCGTATTCAAAGACGAAGGCAAGTACGTAGATTATGAAGCAGACAAGAAGCGGGGTGAAACTGATTTCAGTTCTCGCTATCACGAGGCCACCATTTTCGGTTGTCACTGCAAACTCTGACAAGTCAAGTGTTTCTGGCCAAAGGAGTTCGCGTACGATCGTCCAGATGAAAAGACCAAGCTGAAGCCGTGCAATGTTACGGACGCGGTCTGCGTTTTTATAGGTAAACGGCGTGTTTCCTTCTTTCAGTTCCTTAAGAATGTATTCCAGCAGCAGGATGATGAAGCTGCCAAGCAGTGCATCGCCTGCAGAAGTGATGATCGCTGTTCCAGATGCTTTTTCGCCTTTTGAAACGAGGATGAAACCGATGATGATGAATGCAAGTGCTGCAGCCCATGCAAGCCATTTAAAGATGATGGTTGTAATCCATGCGTTTTTTGACAGTTTCTGAAGTCTGGTGCTTCTGAAATCGGTTTTTGTGTTGTTCATATGTGAATTTCTCCTTGAACGTCAGTTTTTTTCTGGTCGTTCGAAAGACAGCGGCCGTCTGTCTTTATGAATTTGAATATACAAACTGATTTATCATTTGTCAACAGAAATTTATCGTAAAACGATAATTTAATACTAATAGACAGAAAAACCATATACAGACAGATACGCCCGTAGGCAGAACTGGGGCTGCGAAGCCTCGGCAGGTATTTGCCTGCCACCCTGCCGCCAGCGAGCGGACACAGTTCTGCCGGGAGGGCGTATCTGTCTGTATGTTTGTTTTCTGTGACCGCTTGTCGGGCGGGGCCCTTTCAGTTATATTTTTCTCATGGATATTCGCGCGGAAGACATGATTGATATTGCGATGCGGGCGGGAACGCTGGTGCTTCAGAATGGCGGTGAGACGTACCGCACAGAGGCGACGGTTGACGGGATTGCGCGCTCACTTGGGGCAAAGACGGCATCGAGTTTTGTGACGCCGACGGTCATCCAGTTTTCGTATACGGATGAGAACGACCACTATCATTCTGCAATCCGGCGCATCAAGACGCGCGGGGTAAACTTACGGAAGATTGCGCTGATTGACGAACTGACGCGCCGTATTGAGCACAGACAGCGGAAAGGCGCATCTGCTTCCAAGGCAGGCGCGCGGCCGGTTGACGCTGTGCAGATTGAGCGCGTTCTGAAGCGGATAGACAGCGCGCCGACGTATCCTGTGTGGGTCATGCTGCTGATGTCGGGCTTAAGTTCGCTTTGTTTTGCGTTCATGTTCGGCGGTTGTGTTGCTGAGGCGCTGACTGCGTTCGTCATCGGGCTGCTTTTGCGCGCGTTCCTGATTCTGTCTTCACGCTCGCATCCGGGAGATTTCCTTTCATCGCTGCTTTCGGGCGCGTTCATTTCCATACTGACTGAGCTTGCTTTTGTGGCCAGCCTTGTTCCAGCAACTGAGACGGTACTGATTGCAGTCCTGATGCAGGTGGTGCCGGGCCTGGCTATTACAAACGCCATCCGTGACATTATTGAAGGAGACCTTGTTTCGGGAAATGCCCGGCTTGTAGAGGCTTTCATGATAGCGGCCGGTCTGTCTGTCGGCTCGGTTCTGGGGCTCGTGCTTTTTACCGGCGGGCGCCCGTGCCTTGAAAGCGTACTGTTGCCTTCTTTTGCAGATAACCTCATTCTTGCATGCGTGTGGGCTGCTGGAGCGTCTGGGTTCAGTGCGTTCTACCTTAATACTAAGCCGTTTGATAGTATCTGGGGCGCGGTCACTGGTGCCGCGGGCTGGCTTGCGTTCAGACTGACGGGTGGAACGGGGGCTGGTGGAAGTGCCGTGTCGTATCTGGCGGGCGCACTTGCTGTTGCAGCATTTTCTGAGGTTATGCGACTTATCAGGCACACCCCGGCGACGGTGTTCCTTATTCCAGGTCTTCTGCCGCTTGTTCCGGGCGGCGGCATGTTCAAGACGATGCGCGCTGCTGTGCAGGGGCTTTCATCTGAGGCGTTGTCGCTTCTGTATACGACGCTGCTTGCTGCTGGCGCCATTGCGCTGGGGATAGCGCTCGTATCCGGTGTGGTGAAGCTTTTTCGCCGCCGGCCTTGAAAGTGGATGGACCAGCGATGGGAGGCCCGAAGTTCGCCTGCTTGCGGGCGAATGGAGCGATAGCGGTACCGGCAGCGAAGCTTCAAGCCAGGCCGGACGTAGTGGCGACCGCGAAGCGGGCGGGGCCCAAAAAAAAGTACAGCCCGTACACCTGACAGATGCACGGGCTGTTTGAGGATCTATGATTAACGTTTTCTACGCAATCGTTGCCTTTATAAATACTTCTTTTGCGCCGTCATCAGCTTTTACGATGAGGCCGTTTGCTTTTCCGCCCTTGACTTCAAGCTGTACATTGCCTGTGTTCTTCTTGTTGTCAACGATGATGTGGTAGGTGACGCCGCGGAAAATACGGATGAACTCAGCCTTCTTGATTGAGGACGGCAGGCGTGGCTCAATTTCAAGACCTTCGTGCTGTGGGCGGAGTCCGCAGATGTACTGGCTGAGCGCGACAAAGTTCCACGCTGCAGTTCCGGTGAGCCAGGAGTTCTTGCCTTCACCGAAGCGGCGGGCTTCTTTTCCTGCGACCATCTGACCGTAAACGTACGGCTCTGTGCGGTGGATTTCGCTGATGTCTTCAACCCAAGCCGGGGCAATCTTCTTGTAATGCTCGAAAGCGTCATCCGGGCGGCCGTTGATTGCCTCACCGATGATGACCCACGGGTTGTTGTGGCAGAAGATACCGCCGTTTTCCTTGTATCCCGGTGGATATGATGAAACTTCACCAAGTTCAACGTGGTAGTTCTGGTAAGCTGGCCACAGGATGCAGATACCGTACTTTGTGTCGAGGTATTTCTTTGTGCTGTCGAGTGCCTTCTGTGGATAGCCCTTGTCAGCACCGATTTTTGCCATAGTACCGAAGCCCTGTGTTTCAATGAAGATCTTTCCGTCTTCACATTCGTGTGAACCGATCTTGTTGCCGAAATCGTCGTAAGCGCGGACGTACCATTCGCCATCCCAGCCGGCAGTGCAGATAGCTTCTTCCATCTTCTTGCAGAGTTCTTCAGCACGCTTTGCTTCTGCTTCATCACCCATGATGCGGCACATTGCAGCGTAATCTGGCGTGACGAAGACGAACATCTGCGCGATCATGACTGACTCAGCGTTCTTGCCATCCTTGTTGGTGGATGTCTGGAAGGAGTCTGTCGGATCTGTTGAGAAGCAGTTCAGGTTGAGGCAGTCGTTCCAGTCTGCACGGCCGATAAGCGGCAGTCCGTGCGGTCCCATGTGGTTGGGGATGTAATTGTATGAACGGCGCAGGTGCTCGAACATTGTGGCTTTGTTTGTTTCGCTGTTGTCGAACGGAACGTCAACTTTCAGGAAGTCTGCATCGCCTGTTTCGCGGATGTAGTTGCCAACGCCAAGAACGAGCCAGAGCGGATCGTCGTTGAAGTTGGAACCGATGTCGGCATTTCCGCGCTTTGTAAGAGGCTGGAACTGGTGATATGCAGAACCGTCCTCGAACTGTGTTGCAGCGACATCGAAAAGTCTCTCTCTGATGCGTGACTGCGGCATCTGATGTGCAGCGCCGAGCATGTCCTGACTTGTATCACGGAAGCCTAAGCCGCGTCCGATTCCGCTTTCAAAGTAGGAAGCAGAACGGGCAAAGTTATAGGTAACGACGCACTGGTACTGGTTCCAGACTGCCATGCGGTCGAGTTTTTCATCTCCTGTCTTGATGACGAAGTGAGAGAGTGTTTCATCCCAGAAAGCGCGGAGAGCGTCGTAAGCGCCAAGGACTTTTTCTTTTGTGTCGAACTTCTTCTGAAGTGCATACGCTTTTTCCTTGTTGATGACGCCGCTCGCTTCGTTTGTGCGGAGGAGTCCGGCCTTGAGGGCAGCTGCTTTGTCTGCGTCGTTAAGGAACTTCTTGTCGTCATCATTCTCGATGTAGCCGAGGATGAAGATAAGTGTCTTTTCTTCGCCTGCTTTCAGGCTGACGTTTACGCGGTGGGAAGCAATCGGGCTCCATCCGTCTGCAACAGAGTTGCCTGACTTACCGGCCATGACCGTCTGTGGAGCGCTGATCGGGTTATAGAGTCCGAGGAATGTCTCTCGGTCTGTGTCGAAACCGTCAATCTTTTCACTGCAGGAATAGAACGTGTAGTGATTGCGGCGTTCGCGGTATTCTGTCTTGTGATAGATGGTGCTACCTTCAATTTCAACTTCGCCGGTGCTGAAGTTTCTCTGGAAGTTCTGGCAGTCATCACTTGCGTTATACAGACACCATTCAATGAATGAAACGAGGCTGATATCTTTTGCTTTCTTGCCTTCGTTTTTGAGCGTAACCATTTCGATTTCGCAGTTTTCTCCGTTAGGAACGAAGTACAGCGCTTCTGCTTTTATGTCATTCTTCTTTGAGATGAACTTTGAATAGCCGAAACCGTGATGGCATTCGTATGAGTCAAGTTCTGTCTGACAAGGCTGCCAGCCCGGGTTCCAGACGGTGTCTCCATCCTTGATGAAGAAATAGTGTCCGTTGTTATCAAGCGGCATGTCGTTGTATCGATACCGTGTCAGGCGGCGGAGGCGTGCGTCTGTATAGAAGGAATAACCGCCTGTTGTATTTGAAATGAGAGAAAAGAATTTCTCATTTCCAAGATAGTTAATCCATGGATATGGTGTCTGTGGTGTGGTAATCACATATTCGCGTGTGGAATCGTCAAAATGACCAAACTTCATGATATATTGCCTCTGTTTTAGCGTTAGTTGGTTTATGAAACCAATTAACTAGCAATATAGCATAGTTGTTTTTTGTTGTCAAACAGAAACTTTTAAAATGGAGATTTTGTATTTTGCCACCGAGATTTGATGGACTTGATATGAAAAAATCAACTAACACCTCTCTTGCGGAAGTGAAAAAAGTGTGATTTAGTCTAGCCATGAGCAAACCAATCTGTTTACATAACGGAACGCTGCTTACCGGATTCTCCGTGATGGAGAACTGCTGCGTTCTTATAGAAAATGGCGTTATTGAAGACGTTTTCAGTGAGCGCCGCTTCAAGACAAAGCGCTTTAATTCTGATGTCCGTATTATTGACGTTGGCGGTGCATGTATCGCTCCGGGACTGATTGATACGCATATCCACGGTTTCCGCGGGCACGGAACGGATAACCTTACTGAGGAAGCCCTTCTTGATATGTCCTGGGATCTTGCCCAGTATGGCGTTACGGCTTTTAATCCCACAATGTATCCTGCAAGTGAGGAAGAAATGCTTTCTAATATCAGGACAATTGTGGGCACAATGGGAAAAGAGAAGGGTGCCCGCATAATGGGAATCCATCTTGAGGGGCCGTTCATTTCAAGTGAAAAGCTCGGTGTCCAGCGGCCTGAAACGGTGAAGGAGCCTGATCTTGAGCTTATGGACCGCCTGTGGGAAGCGTCTGAAGGCCATATCGTGAATATGACGGTTGCGCCTGAGCTTAAGGGAATGCGCTACCTCGCGCTGTACTGCCTTAAAAAGGAGATTGTGCTGCAAGCGGGTCATACGAATGCTGAGTACAGCAACATGGTAGAAGGCATGCAGGCGGGCATTCTTCATTCGACGCACCTGTTCAACGCGATGAGCCAGATGCATCACAGAAACCCTGGTGCTGTGGGTGCTGTCCTCATTCATCCGGAAATGTCCTGCGAAATCATTGCGGATGGCATTCATGTGCATCCTGATCTGATAAAACTGCTTGCCCGCGATAAGCCGCTTGATAAGATTGTCCTCGTTACAGACGCCCTGACTCCGACTGAGCAGGACGGCGATGAACTGTACGCTAACGGAGAGGAAGTTGTCTATAAGGATGGCTGTTTCCACCGTGTGGCAGATGATGTCATCGCCGGTTCTGCACTCACGATGATCCGCGGCGTGCGTAATCTCGTTGATTACGGATTCCAGCCGGCTGATGCAATTAAGTGCGCTACGTCGAATCCGGCACAGATAATGCACTATGCACATCAGGGCTCGATAATTCCGGGCTACAAGGCAGATCTGTGCGTGTTTGACAGGCAGTACAATATATTGATATCAATCGTCGATGGTGATATAAAAAAGAATATACTATGACTCTGAAAAACAGGGGCCTTTGCTTGAAAAAAGCAGGGTTTAAGGAGAAGAAATATGAGAGTAATTGTAAGACCAGACTATGATGCCTGTTCCATTTGGGCCGCAAACCACATTGCGCAGAGAATTAAAGCTTTTTGTCCTTCTCCTGATAAACCGTTCGTTTTAGGTCTTCCTACGGGTTCAACTCCGCTTGGTGTCTATCGTGAGCTTATCAAGCTCAACAAGGCAGGAAAAGTTTCATTCCAGAACGTCATTACCTTCAATATGGATGAGTATGTCGGCCTTGATGAGAATCATCCGCAGAGCTATCACCGCTTCATGTGGGATAACTTCTTCAGCCACATCGATATCAAGAAAGAAAATGTCCACATTCTGAACGGCATGGCAAAAGACCTTGAAGCTGAGTGTGCCGCTTATGAAAAGGCAATCGCTGCAGCTGGCGGCATCAACCTGTTCATGGGTGGTGTCGGCTGTGACGGACACATCGCTTTCAATGAGCCGGGTTCATCACTCGCTTCACGCACACGCCAGGCAAGCCTTACCCAGGACACCATCATCGTGAACTCACGTTTCTTCGACGGTGATGTGAAGAAAGTTCCGACAACAGCGCTGACAGTCGGCGTTGGAACCATCACAGATTCTGCTGAAGTCATGATTCTGATTACCGGACACAACAAGGCAGTTGCCCTGAAGCACGCTGTAGAGGAAGGTATTACTCAGATGTGGACGGTAAGCGCACTGCAGATGCATGAGAATGCAGTTATCGTCTGTGATGATGATGCAATAGATGAACTCCGCGTAGGAACTGTGAAGTACTTCAAAGACATCGAGAAGAACAACTTCGACAACGCACTGTAATTTCAGTTAGAAAAACTGTAAGACAAAGAACGAGCAGGTGAGAAGCCCTTACGCGGGCGTCGAGCCTGCTCGCTGCGTTTATATGGTATACGACTCGCACGGCTGTGCCGTGCTCGCGTCGAGGCTTCGCAGTCTCGCCACCCGCTACGGGCTTCTCACCTGCTCGAGATTATCTTCCGTTTTTCAAGCTATACGTGCAGTGCGTTGTCAGTTTCACGCGTGAATTTGTCGGCTTTTACATGCGGTAGCGCGGGGGAAAGCGGAACGTTGAAAAAACTGCTTGCAAAAAAAAACGTTTGCGTTTATGCTTAGTTGGAAGATGAAATCAATCAACTCGCTGTCAGATATAAATGTTTCTCGTATTTTACGCCTTATCTGGAAACAGAAGGGTATCAGCCGCGTTGAAATTGCCAATACCCTTGGAGTTGATAAATCTACCGTAACAAAGATTGTTGCTTCCCTTAATGAAATAGGCATTATCCATGAAGTCGCCCAGGGCGTTACAGGTCCGCAGGGTGGAAGAAAGCCGATATTCCTTGAAATTACACCTACTTTTGCCTGCGTCGGCGGTATTGAGATTAACCCGGAACGCTTCGTCTGCTGTCTGCTTGATTTGCACGGACATATCCTTTTTCAGCATCAGGAAGTTATTAATCCTGAGCAGTACAAGGAATTGCGTGTAGAAGGTGTGTTCCAGAAAGCATACAAGATGATTGCTTACGAAGCTTTGACCATGGGCGTTACCATGATTGGTATAGGCGTCGGACTTCCGGGACTTGTCAATTCCGACCGCGGTGCTGTTGAGTGCTCTGTTCCGCTCATGATTCCTGAGCATTTTGATTTTGTAAAGACTGTTTCTTCCTATACAGATATCCCGATTTCAGTAGAGAACGATGCACGCTGCTGCTGTTATGGTGAATTGCTTGCTGCTGATGATGATTTTGCCAAGCATATGCTGTTTGTTCTGACTGAATACCGTGTTCTTAAGCCTATGGAACGCTCAAAGAAGAATCTGTCAGTCGGTATGGGACTCGTCATCAACGGCCGTATGTACAAAGGCCCTGAATGCTCTGCCGGTGAGTTCCGTTCACTTCTCTGGGAAGAAGGAAACCAGGGCCAGTTCTTCAGTGGCGAGGACAGCCTTGCTTCCACAATGACTGATAATGACGAGATTCTGTACCTGCTTAACGAGCTGGCCCAGCATGTCGCGTTCCTCGTAAATACGCTGAATCTTCAGGTCGTCTATCTGGGCGGTCTTGATCAGAAATATGCAAGAAAACTTGAATCACTTATAAATGAAAGGGTTGTGTATCAGTGGCCGTATGAGCCTAAGAAAGAGTTTGAAGTCCGCTTCTCTTCTTTCCACAGCCTTGCGGTTGCCTATGGTGCAGCGGCTATGTTCATTGAACAGCTGTTTTCACTGCCAAGCCTTTCTACTCCGTCAGAAAAAGGTCCTTCAATTCTGGAGTATCTTTCGTCAGTTAAAAATCATGGAGTTTAAAAAAGTCAGTTTTTAAAAAAAAAGACTTTACAGAATAAAAAAGTGATGATATTCTTGAGTTAGTTGAAATAAATAATCAACTAACTATTATAAGTGGCTTTTACCGGGTGATAGCCGGAAAAGATATAATTCTCAATAGGAGGAGAAAAAATTATGAAACTTTCTAAGAAAGTAGTGCTGGTTTGCCTGTTTGCTGTATTAGCATTCTCAATGGTATTCGCCGGCGGAAAGAAAGACACAAAGGCTTCTGCTTCTGATGTTGTAACACTTAACATTTTTGCTTATGGTGACAACTCAAACGCTGAAGGACAGACATTCAAGAGAATCTGTGATGAGTTCCAGGCTGAGAACCCAGACATCAAGATTAACTATGAAATGCTCTATGATGAAGCTTATCATCAGAAGGCAGTTTCACGCCTTGCTGCTGGCGATGTTCCAGATATCGCTTACATGGGTGCTGATGCACGTTGGGGTGCTGAGTGGCAGGAAGCTGGTCAGCAGATTGATAACACTCCATACTATCCATCAAACATTGATGTTAACCTGATTCCAGACTTCTTTGGAAACGGTAACCGCCCATACCTCCCACTTGGTGGATCTAACTTCTGTACAGTAGTTGGTGTTAACATGCAGATCCTCAACGAGATCGGTGGAAAGCTCCCAACAACATACGAAGATTTCAAGGCTCTCGCAAAGCTCTGCGCTGACAACGGCTATGTATGTCTGTCAACACACGGTGCTGATGCTTGGGTTTGGGGTTCATGCGTTATGTCAGGTATCATTCCTCGCACAACAGGAAACCCAACATGGATTGAAGATGCTTGCAACAAGAAGGTTAAGTTCACAGACCCAGACTTCGTAGCAGCTCTCGACGTTCTGGCACAGTGGGTTGCTGATGGCATCCTTACTCCAGATGCAGCTCTCACAGACGATGGAACAGGTAAGTCAAACTTCGCACAGGGCAAGTACCTGATGTACATTGATGGTCAGTGGGGCTTCGGTGAGTCTAACTACGGCAATCTCTCAAAGGATATCAAGCTGATTACTATTCCAACAGTACCTGGTGAAAAGGCAGCTTGCGCTGGTTCACTGGCTGGTGCATGGCAGGTTGGTTATGGTATCACAAAGAAGGGCGCTTCAGATCCTAAGGTTCTCGAAGCTGCAAAGAGATGGATGGCTTACTACTTCTCAGAAGAGGAGACAATCCAGCGCCTCCAGGACGGTGGTATCTCTGCTCCAATCCTCAAGAACTTCAAGACTCCAGACGGAATGGATCCGCTCATTGCTGAGAAGGCATCACTCGGTGCTTACCCATCATGCTACGTTATTGACTCTTACCTGCAAGGTGCTGCTAACGACGCACTCAACGCAGGTATGCAGGACATCGTAATGGGCAAGCAGACAGCTGCAGGACTTGCTGCTGCTGTTCAGAAAGCATTCGATGCTCAGTAATTAATCTGAGTCTGACGGGGTTTATTCCAACTTTGTCGTAAATCCCGCCAGCACATGGAAGGGAGGATGAAAGTCCTCCCTTTTTTCTAGCCAAGACAGAGGAAAATGAAGTGAAAAAAACAGATAGAAGAGAATTGTTGACTTTTATCGGGTTTATTGCACCTGGTCTTTTAATTTATTTATTCATTATTGCATATCCAATCTGCTATTCAGTATTCCTGAGTTTTACAGATTACAATCCGAATATGACCAAGCCCGTAACTTTTCAGGGACTTGCTAACTATATAAAAGTACTGACCATGAATAAGGGTATCGTTGATCCAAACTCTGATATTCCTGAGTTCTGGTATGCTTTCAAAAACAACATGATTGTTGTTGCGGTTTCTGTTTTCGGACAGATTCCAATTGGTTTCGCCCTTGCGTTCATCCTGTACAGAAAGCAGGTAAAGGGTGCTACATTCTTCCAGTCAATGGTATTCCTGCCACAGTTCCTTTCGACAATCGTTATCGGTATCATGTGGCGTATGCTGTTCATGATTGACGGCCCTGTATCTCGTCTGATCCAGTATTTCAAAGATGATCCTAAAGCCCAGTTTACCATGATGATGGAACCGGGAAAGGCGATGTTCCCGATTGGTGTCGCCCTTATCTGGATGTACACCGGCTTCTATATGATTATCTTCCTTGCAAACCTTCAGAAGATTAACGAGAGTATGTTCGAGGCTGCAAAGATTGACGGAGCTTCTGAGTTCCAGATTTTCTGCCGTATTACAATCCCGCTGCTTGCAGGTGCCATCCTTACATCCTGCATCCTTGCAATCGCCGGTTCTCTCAAGGGTTTCTCGCTTATTTATGCTCTCGCTCCGGAAGGAAAACAGCGTATCAATACTGAAGTTCTTCCTATCTATATGTACCGCGTTGCATTCAACAATGCAAAAGACCCGCAGCGTTTTGCTTACGGTGCAACAATATCCAACATTGTTGTTCTTATTTCTGTCCTGCTCATTTCATTCAGTAACTGGGTAGGTGACAAGCTTGGAACAGGGGAGGAATACTGATATGTCTGACCAGAATAATCAGATGGATGCTCCGAAGACCAGTTTCTTCAGTAAGCATCTTGCAAAACCGATTTCATATTTTGTATTCATTCTTTGGACAGTTATTACTGTTATCCCTCTAATCTGGATGGCCTATTCATCATTCAAGACAAATGAGGAACTTGTTCTTGATATTTATTCTCTGCCACATGATTTGTTTCATGGAACTGAAGCAACATACAATGTTGTAGCTCCTCAGACAAACATGGTATATCCGGATGGACTTCTTGAATCCCTTGGAATTACTTCAACAAAGAAGCGTGAAGAAATCAATAATGCAATCATCATTCTTGAGCACGATTCAGTTGGTGGACGCAGAAAGATTCTCTGTCACTACATTATCCGTGATGACATTCCTGATGATTTCCTTCTTTCTGATGGAACTCAGTTTAAGACAGTTCAGGAAGGCAAACAGATTAACGGAAAAGAGCTGCCAAAGAACATTCAGTCAAAGATTCACTGGAAGACAATCTGGTGGAACTATGCTTCTGCATGGGTACGCGGTGAACTTGGAAAGGGATTCATCAACAGTATTGTTTATACCGTTGTTTCTACGTTCCTTGTTGTCATCCTTGGTCTTATGCTTGGTTACGGAACAACAAAGTTCAAGTTCAAGAAGGCTTCTGCATTCATTGCTGCGCTTATTGGACTTGGATACCTGCTTGATATCAACCAGCTGATTGTTCCGCTGTTCCTGCTTTTGACGAAGGTTGGACTTACTGATACTCATATCGGTATCATCCTGGTTTACACAGCATTCGGTCTTCCAATGGCTGTCATGCTGTCATCAACCTACATCAAGGGTCTGCCGGATTCACTAGTTGAATCAGCATATATTGACGGTGCTACACCGTTCAGAACATTCCTTGCCATCATCGTTCCTATGACTGTTCCTGTTATTGTTACAATCAGTATCATGACAGCTCTTGGAATCTGGAACGAGTTCCTTCTCGTTCTGGTTATGGCATCAAAAGAAAGTACGAAGTCACTGCCGGTTGGTGTCTTCTCATTCTCAAGCCGTACGGGTGTTCAGCTCGGATGGCAGATTGCAGCTCTCGTTATAGCAACAATACCTGTACTTATCGTGTACTTCATCTTCCAGAAGAACCTGGCAGAAGGTGTTGCCGGTGGTGCAATCAAGGAATAACCGAACCATTTCCATCAGGTAACCTCGGAAAGCGGTGTTTAACGAGCCGCTTTCCGATAGCACAGGTGAAAGCCTGAGCACAATATTTTCGTTTTTCTCCCTTGCTGGCTGATTGAACGTTGTTCAACCAGCCCTTTTTTTGTCCTTACCACAAATCGTTCAGGCACTGAACGGAAAGCGCTTTCTTGAAACTGGTGAGAGAGGGCTTTCTTGGAGTAACCTTGCGCGTGTCCGGTAATCCCGCAGTCGTCCAGTCTTCTCGCTTTTCCCATGCAAAGTGCACGGTGCGTTTCTCGCCTGGAAGCAGAGTCAGGAAGTTTTCGCTGAAAACACCCGGGATGGTACCGGCATCAAGCTGCGTATAGAACGCGGGCGCCTCTGATGAAAGCGTAATGTCAAATCCGTCAGCAGTTTCGGCGACTTCGTATGAAATACCTGCTTTCTGAAGTGCACAACGCTTAGGTTCTGTCAGGAAAAGCGTGCTCTCTGAGCGTGAGCCTGCACCCCATTCAAGCGTTGCATACATGAAGGCGGAATCTGCTTTGACGGGCAGTGCATAACAGGGCAGTTCACATGCTTTTGTACTTGAATCAGGAGCAAGTTTGGTTTCAAGTGTAATGCTGTCTGCGGCCTTGTTGCCAGCGAAGTCATAGTAAGAGACCGTGAG
This sequence comes from Candidatus Treponema caballi, assembly GCA_018066285.1. Classification (GTDB taxonomy): domain Bacteria; phylum Spirochaetota; class Spirochaetia; order Treponematales; family Treponemataceae; genus Treponema_I; species Treponema_I caballi. The sequence continues at coordinate 19,296 of JAGHRS010000032.1, read as the reverse complement.
CTTTACTGGTACGGTGGAAGCGGTATCGTTCAGCAGGTAGCAGAACACAGTGTCGTTTTTCTTGAACAGGAACGCAGCAACGGGCGCGAAGAAGTGTCTCATGCTGTAGTGCAGAAGCTTCCATTTGCCGGAATATTCAAGGGAAGACCATGATGCGACCGGCCAGAGATTGTCGAGCTGCCAGATGACGGAACCCCAGCAGACTGGCTTTAATGAACGCCAGTACGTAACTGCTGTCTGAATGGCGAGCGCCTGCTGGACCTGGCTCAGGTACAGCGTGTGCTGGAATGTGCCCGGAACGCGGAAGTACCGTGCGAAGTTTTCGAAGATTATTGAGTTTCCGCCAGGAGAACGCTGATGGAACTCCATGTCCGGGCTTGTGATGTTCCACTGGGAAGAATCGGTGAAGGAAGCGGTCTCGCCGAAGTCCGGGAGAGACTGATAGCCGAATTCCGAGACGAAGCGCGGTGTAATGTCGTAGTACGCCTCAAACGGTTTCTTTTCGTGCCAGACAACCCAGTAATGCATATCGCCGCGGCCATCTGCATGCCAGTTGTCGGAGAAATCGTTCGGACCAGCGGATGGAGAACTTGGCCACCAGCAGCGTTCCGGGTCATTCTTCTTGATTTCATCGCCGACAGTCTGTTCGTTCAGGCGGTCATAGTCGATGACGTAGCGGTCGCGGCTGTTCTTTGACTCTTCGTACCAGGTAAGTGCGCCAAGGTCTTCGTTGTTGCCGCACCAGAGCGCAATACATGCGTGGTGCTCGAGGCGGCGGACCTGATGGCGGATTTCAAGGCGGACGCTTTTAAGGAACTCATCGTCTGCCGGATATGTTGAGCAGCCGAACATGCAGTCCTGCCATACGAGGATGCCGTGCCGGTCGCAGTAATCGTAGAAGAAGTCAATTTCGTAAAAGCCGCCGCCCCAGACGCGTATCAGGTTGCCATTTGCCTTAACCAGCGATGAAAGCAGGTTTTCGTAGTGTGCCTGAGTCTGGCGGGAGGGCAGCGCGTCGCACGGAATCCAGTTGGAACCCTTTGCGTAGATGGCACGGCCGTTCACTTTTATGACGAATGATTTTCCGTAAGAGTCTTCTTTTGCTTCTATTTCAAGCTCGCGGAATGCAATGTTTACGGTCTTTGATGAACCGCCTGCTGAAACAGTGAGCGCATAGAGCTTATTCTCAGCGGGAAGCGCTTCCTTTCCGGCTGCAACAGCGGCCTCAGTTTCCGGATCAGACCACGCAGGCCACCACAGTTCCGGGTTTTTAACGGTGAAAGACTGCTCTATGGTGTTCTCGCCCTTTCTGACAGCAGCCGTTGTGGTGGCCGCTTCTGGAAGCAGGTCCGCGAGCGTTGTCTTGAAGGTGACGTTGCCGTTTCTTACAGCGGTGAACGTCGTCGTTGTGCGGACGGTCCACTCATCCCCGTTGCGTTCAAGATTCGTCCTTATGTAATCAACAAATCCTGTTGCGGTCTGCTGAAGCTCAATTGAGTTATAAACGCCTGAAACCATGAGGCAGATTCCCCAGTCCCAGCCTGCATGACACTGCGGCTTTCTAACGAGGTTCCGGTTAGGAGACGAGACGTCGTACACAGAGCACGGGTAGGCATATGGCAGGCTTGCAGCACGGGCCACGGCATGTTTTTCTGAAGATTCGAACACAAGACGTATGCTGTTTTCGCCTTCGTGAAGCAGTCCTGTTACCGGAAAGCGCCAGGCCCTGAAGAAGTTGTCGCATAAGCCTGCTTCAGTTCCGTTTATGAAGACGCGGACGAACGTGTCAGCGCCGTCAAGCGAGATGAACTGCTCGCCCTGAAGGAAACTGGCCGGTACGTTTATGGTGCGTTCCATGCACCAGTCGGTGCGGCCGACCCACTGGACATCGAGTTCGTTCTTCTTCCAGTACGGATTGGGGATTATGCTGTTTTCAAGAAGCGTCGTGTGGACGTCTCCAGGAATTGTCTGAGTAAGGCCGGTAAAAAGCGGACCGTTTTTGGCTGATGAAAGGGCTTCTGGCAGTTCGTCTGCAGAAAGCGCGGTAAGGTTCCATGAACCTGAAAGGGAAATGTGTTTCATAATTTGCTATTATATCATATTTATGTGGTATAATGAATTCCATGAAAGAGAAAGGACGCTTTAAAGCCTTTATCAAGGCAAAGTCGGACTGGATTACTGTTTTGTGTATAATCCTTGTCCTGACATTGGCCGCCGCTGTTAACCTTTTTGACAACATTGAATCCCGTGTGTTTGATGGATTGATGAAGTTAAAACCGGCTACAACGGAGAGAGATGACATTGCAATTATCGCAATTGACGATGATTCTATTGCTGAACTTGGTGAGTACCCATGGCCGCGAAACATCATAGCTGATACGCTTATCAGGATGCGCGAGCTTGGTGCTGCCAGTGCCACATTCGATATTGAGTATCTGCAGCCTTCGGCGCAGGGCGTTAATCAGTCCAACAAGGCGCAGATACCGGACCGGTTTGAAGAAGCGGAAAACAGTGTCGGTGAGACAGTGTATTCAATTGTTCAAGCTGTTGGAGATGGAGATCTTCCTGCGGAATACATCTACGATTACGCAGAGTATTTTATAGAGACTGCAGTAGAGCCGGTGTACAACCTTGGTGTATGGTCTGAAGGAAGTCTGTTCCGTGATAACGATGAGTATCTTGCACAGGGATTGCACTTCTTCGGTAACTCATGGGTAACATACAACATTTCTGATATTGGTATTTATCAGCCACAGGAAGAGATTGCGTACTGTAAGGAAAACCTGCTTATCAAGAATCTGACGGATGCAGGAAACTATATCCCGGGTGAAACTGAAGACTATGCAAAGGCAAATGATTATACCATCATGCTTGTTCCTGCAATGGACAGCCTTCTGTATGCTTCACAGGGTGCCGGTTACACAAACATCGTTCTTGACGGTGATGGTGTCCGCCGCCGTGTAAAGCTTGTCTTCCCGTACGCAGGAATGTATGTTCCTCAGCTTGTTTTTGCACCGATGCTCAAGATTCTGAATCCTGAGTCAATTGAAAGAACAAAGTACAAGCTTATCCTGCATAACTGCCACAAGGAAGGAGAGCCTGTTCATGACATTGCCATTCCGCTTGATGATAACGGAAATATGATCGTCAACTGGATTCGTGACGGATTTAACGAAAGCTTCAAGAACATACCTGTAATCGGCTTCCATTATCTTGATACTGCTGAGGAAAATATCGTTCAGAATATTAAGGCGTTCACAGCATCTACTGACCGCCGTATCCGTTCCCTTGAGGGATATGCTTTAAGCTATTCAACATTGGCGCAGGATCTTCTTGATATGTATGACCAGCTGACTGAGTATAAGGAATATCTTCTTACTGATATGGAAAGCAATTCCCGCGAAGATTCTCTGTATGATGATTATTTCGCCAGCCGTCAGCAGTTCTTTGAGTACTGCCGTATTCTCTGTGAAGGCGATGTACCGCAGGAACTGTGGGACACAATGGATGACTATGTCGCTGCAGGAAGATGGACTCAGGAAGCAAAAGAAACATATCAGGCTGCTTTTGCCCGTCTTTTCGACGAGCTTAAGAAAAACCTCGATTCATATGAAAAAAACTATGCGCTGCTGAAAGAAAAGATTGACGGTGCTTTCTGTGTTGTCGGTCATACAGCTTCTGCATCAACCGATTTGGGACAGACACCGTTTGAAGGTCACTACGCTAATGTTGGTACCCATGCAAACGTCTACAACACCATCATGAGCGAAGAGTTCATTACTCCGCTGCCTTGGTTTGTCGGCATCATCTTTGCTTCCCTTGTCATGCTTGTTGCAACCTGGCTTGGTAAGAAGCTCAAGACTGCAGGTGCAAACATTACGCTGATTGTAGCGAACGTTGGTCTTCTTGCACTATTCATCCTGCCGATGGCTCTGTGGAGTGTGTATATCCAGCTGTTCACGCCTATGCTCATATCCATTCTTTCCAGTGCAGGCCTTGTTATTCTCCGCTTCATGGCATCTGAAAAGGATAAGAGCTTCCTCCGCAATACGTTCAGTACATACGTTTCCGGAGACGTCGTCAATGAAATCATGAAGAACCCTGCCATGCTGAAGCTTGGTGGTGACGTTTTCAACTGTACGGCAATCTTTACTGATATCCGAAGCTTCTCAACCATTTCAGAGCGTGTAGACGCTGCGTTCCTGGTAGAAATCCTGAATGAATACCTGACGCTGCTTTCTGACGTTATCCTTGATAAGAAGGGTACCATTGATAAGTACGAAGGTGATGCTATCATCGGTTTCTGGGGTGCGCCTATGCCGGTTGAGCACAACGCATACCAGGCCTGTGTCGCTGCAATCCGCATGAAGGCCGCTGAAGCCAAGTTCAACGAGCAGATGATTGAAGACGGCCGCATCTTCCTGAAGGGCGTTCCGAAGATTGGTCCTAACGGCGAAGAAAAGGTTCTTAACCGCATCGTTCTGCCGCTTGCGACACGTATCGGTCTTAACACCGGTGAAATGGTCGTCGGTAACATGGGTACCGATAACAAGAAGAACTACACCATGATGGGTACAAACGTTAACCTTGCTGCCCGTCTTGAAGGTGTCAACAAGGCATACCAGACATGGATCTGCGTTTCTGAGTTTACATGGAAGGCTGCCAACGAAGGTGAATGCGAAGGCCGCCTGCTTGCAAGAAAGCTTGACCGCGTACTCGTTATCGGTATTAAGGACCCTGTCCAGCTGTTCAACGTTGTTGGCCTTAAAGAAGAGTGCTCTAAGGAACAGATTGAAAGCGTCGAAGTATTCAACGCTGCAATGGATAAATACTTTGCACGCGACTTTGAAGGCGCAAAGGTCATGTTCCGCCAGGCATTCGAAATCTGGCCTGAGCGTGTTTACCAGTCAATTCTTGACCCTGAGGCGAACGTGTTCAACAACGAACTGCGAGACTACAGTCCGTGTCTTGAGTTCATCAACCGCTGTGATGAATACATCACGAACGGCTGCCCGGATGACTGGGTAGGCGTTTACACGATGAAGAGTAAATAATGAAAAGGGAAGAGAGAACCCCCTCTACTTTCGAAGATAAACAACCCCAAAGGGTTGTGACGGTTTCTCTCTCCCCTTGAACCCCTCTCTTTTCCCCAGCACGATTTAGGGCTCTGCCCTAAAAACCCGATTAATCAGTTTCATAAAGAATAATTCAGAAGAAAAGCATTGAAGGCTATACTCCGCGCAGAGCGCGTAAGAAAGCGCAGGGGGCGCTGTGTGCGGAGGAAGCGCTTGGCGGGCGCTGTGTGCGGAGAAATAACTCATTTTCGTGCGATTTCGCGGAAGGTCAAAGATACGCGTTCCGCGAAAAGGGGCAGTTTTGCGGTTTTTCTCTGTAGCCTGGGAGAAACGTCATTTTTATTATTCCGCGAAATGCGATGTTTTCGGGCATTTTCTCTGTAGAAAAAAGCGCTTGTTTTTTTCAACTTTACTGATTTTCGTTTGACAAATGATTTTTCTCCTCAATCAGGATACTTTTGCTACAGAGAAAAATGAGTTTTTGCGTGATTTCGCGGAAGCGTCGGTATCGAGTGACCGCGAAATCTTCTGTTTTTGCAGATTTCTCCGCAATCTGCATTTTCCGTAATGTGCTTGTTTCGGAGAAAAACTATGAATCTGCGTGTTTTCTCTGCTGGCTTAGATTTCGTCTTCTGCCAGGGATAACAGGCGTGCAGCGTTTCCCCCTAGAATAGCGTCAACTTCCGCGTGGGTAAGCCCGGCCCCATCTTCAGATTCCTCTGCCAGTGAGCGGAGGGCTTTTATTTCGTCTGTGGCGTTGCTCCACGGCGAATCGGTGGCGAACAGCAGACGGTCTGTGCCGTGTTTGCGTGCAATGCGCAGGAACTGGTCCTTTCCGTAATCGAAAAAGCCCATGGATGTGTCTATGTAGCAGTTAAGGCCTGCAACTTCGCTTTCGACAGCGTCCCACATGCGGGAACTGCCGAGGTGCGCGAGGATGAGAGAACCACGCGTGTCTCCCAACGTGCGGATGATGCGTGCGAATTGGGCTGGGCTGCTGTGGAACGGCGGCGGGTAGCCCGGGTCGTAGCCTGCGTGGAACAGAATGTGCATACCTTTTGAAAGAATGTAGTCGTATATCGGGAAGTATTTCTCGTCATCCACGGTGAACTGCTGGTACTCGGGATGGAACTTGATGCCTTTCAAGCCGAGTAACGATGCCTGATCGACCTGCTCGCGCCATGCTTCGCTGTGTGGCCAGACCGCGCCGAACGCAACGAGGTGGGCCTGTGGGGCGGCGGGCAGGCGTACGGCAGAAAGCGTCGCAGCCCACTCGTTGGTGCTGAAAGCCTGCTTCTCTTTCGTGATGACCGGTTGCACAACGGAGACATCGACGCCGACGCTGCTCATGTACGCAAGCAGCCCCTGTGTCGTTCCGTCTGTGACTGGTGTGAAGATGCCGCCCGCTGTATCGGAAAGCGAGCTCAATGCGCGTGGTGCCAGTGCGTCTGGCCAGATGTGCGTGTGAAAGTCGATGATCATATCCCCATCCTACCATTTTTGATGACAAAAAAATATCGCCATCTCTCTAAATCGTGGTATAATCAAATGATACACTTTTTTCAAGAGGGGTCTATGAAGCAGGAATACAATCCACTTTTTACGCCATGGAAAATCGGCAATGTCGAAATCAAAAACCGCATCGTCATGACATCCATGGGAGGAACTTCCATTTTCGGATGGCTGGAACCGAACCACTTTGACAAGGAAGCCGCAGCGTTCCTTCTTGAGCGCGCTCAGAACAACGTTGGCCTTATCCTGCCGGGTATTGCCCCGATTCGGGATACGCTTGGCGGCAAGTGGCTTTATCAGGGAAAGGGCAAGTTCAAGCAGCTTAAGTCTTTCATGGATGAGTTCCATAAGACAGGCGCAAAGATGTTTGTTCAGCTGACAGCCGGCTTTGGCCGCAGCCTTGCGATTAACGACATCATGGTGAAGGCGCTCAAGAACAAGCCGCTTGGTTTTGTCATGAAACCGATTCTGAACGTTGATTACCTGACAGCGAGTGCCAGTGCAACGCCTAACCGCTGGGAAGACACCTGCACGTCACGTCCGCTCACAAAGAAAGAGATACATCAGATGGTTGTGGCTTTTGCAAAGACGGCAAAGCTCTGTAAGGATGCAGGCGTCGATGGCGTTGAGATTCACGCTGTCCATGAAGGCTATCTGCTTGACCAGTTTACCATGAAATACACTAACCTCCGCGACGACGAGTACGGTGGCAGCTTTGAGAACCGCTATCGTTTCCCCGTTGAAATCGTCAAGGAAATAAAGAAGGTCTGCGGTGACGACTTCCCGGTTTCGCTCAGATACTCGGTTGTTTCAAAGACAAAGGGCTTTGGGAAGGGTGCGCTTCCTGGAGAAGAGTACGTTGAAGCAGGCCGTGACATGGCTGAAAGTGAGAAGGCCGCAAAGTACCTGCAGGACGCGGGCTACGACATGCTCAACTGCGATAATGGAACATACGACGCATGGTACTGGGCCCATCCGCCGATGTACATGAACCAGAACTGCAACCTTGAGGAAGTAAAGCACATCAAAAAGTTCGTCGACATCCCGGTTGTCTGCGCAGGCCGCATGACGCCTGAGACAGCTGCATCTGCAATTGCAGCAGGCGAGCTCGATGGTATGGGAGTTGCGCGTCAGTTCCTTGCTGATCCGGCATGGGTCACCAAGATGATGAACGATGACGAGGCTTCAATCAGGCCGTGTATCTGCTGTCACAACGCGTGCTTCAACATGGCGCACTACAAGGGTGTTGGAAATGACCAGTCGCTTTCAGACAACATGGGCATGGCGCGCTGTGCAGTCAATCCGACGACAATGCAGCACACCAGGTACAAGATAGAAAAGACATCATCTCCAAAGAAAGTTGCCGTCATCGGTGCGGGAATCGGTGGTATGGAAACGGCACGCGTGCTCGCCCTCCGCGGACACAAGCCGGTCATCTTTGAAAAGACGGATAAGACAGGCGGCGTTTTCAATGCTGCATCCGCTCCGTCATTCAAGGAGAAGGACCGCGAGCTGCTAGCCTGGTATGCAAAAGAGATGAAGGACAACAACATCGAAATCCGGTTCAACACACCGGTCGCATCCCTTGATGAGCTCAAGGATTTTGACCGCGTAGTTGTCGCAACGGGAGCAGTTGCCAACAGACCGCGCATTCCGGGGCTTGATAAGGCGCTTGAGGCATGCGATTACCTGTATGGCGCACCGACAGGCGATAAGGTCATCATCATTGGTGGCGGTCTTTCAGGCTGTGAGATCGCGTACGACCTTTACAACAAGGGAAAGACGCCGGTCATCGTCGAAATGAAGAATGATCTGATTGCCGTCAAGGGCGTCTGTCTTGCAAACTCATCGTACCTGCGCGATTTCTTCGAGCTCAACAAAGTGGAAGTGCACCTTGAGACTTCGCTCGTGAAAGTCACGGACACCGGCGTCACCGTCAGGGACAAGGATGGCAGGGAGTTTGACATTGCGGGTGACACGGTCATCTCATCAATGGGATATCACCCGACACCGCTCTTCAAGGAAAGCGGAAAGGTCAAGCTGGTCGGTGACTGCAGCGCGGTAGGAAACCTCAGGACAGCAATCTGGCGTGCCTGGGATGTAGCAATGAAGATTTAAAAGGAGAAGCCATGTACGAATACAAGATGAAGCTCACCGATGAGCAGAAAGCCATCCTGAATGGCAGCGAAGGTGAGACAAAAGCAAAGGTTATGGAGACTATCGTCCGCTATGGCGATATGTTCGAGGCAACGGAGCTGGTCAAGGTTACACACGGACAGGGACATCTCGTCACGTCATTCGGTCTGTCTCTCCTTAAGCCTGTCTATCGCACTATGGATGAGCTTATCGACGCGGGACTCAAAGTCGATGAAGGCTTTACGATGGATCCGCGTCCGACTGACATTCCGAACGTACCGTGTAATTTCATAGACAAGATTCTGTATAAAACTGTTCTGTACGGAAAGCAGAAATACTACGAGGACCAGCTTCAGAAACTCGGCCTCGTTAATCCGGATGCGTTCAGCTGCGCCTGTTACTTTGACGAGATGGGCAACATCCCGAAGAAGGGCGACATCCTTTCATGGGCAGAATCGAGCGCCGTCAATTATGCAAACTCAGTTCTGGGCGCGCGCTGTAACAGAAACTCAGGCATGATAGACATTTTCGGCTCAATCATCGGCTATGTCCCGAAGTTCGGCCTTCTGACGGATGAAGGGCGCAAGGCAAAATGGAAGGTCATCGTCAAGACGACGAAAAAGCCGATTCCGCAAATCCTGGGTTCTGCAATCGGCATCAAGGTCATGGAAGACGTTCCGTATGTTGTAGGCCTTGATTCATGGATTGGCAACGAGCTGAACGATGAGACAAAAGCGTATCTCAAGGACTTCGGCGCGGCAACTGCGTCAAACGGCGCGGTCGGTCTCTACCACATTGCGGGCATTACGCCTGAAGCCGTAGAGCAGGGCGAATCACTGCTTGTCGATGATTACAAGGAATACGTCATTGATGATGCCGAACTTGAGCGCGTCTATAAGTCATATCCGGTGATGTGGAAAAAGCCGGATGCAAAGGGAACGCTCGCGTTTATTGGCTGTCCGCATCTGTCTAAAATCCAGCTCAACGAGTGGTCGGATAAGATTCTCGACGGCCTTGCTGCAACAGGACGCAAAAAGGTTGTTTGCAACACCGTCATCTGCACAGCTCCGCCTATCTTGAAAGAGTTTGAGAAGACTGACAAGTATAAGAAACTGCATGCTGCTGGAGTACGCGTAACGGCAATCTGTCCGCTCATGTACACATCAAATCCGCTGACAAAGTCACGGAGCATCATGACATGCTCCAACAAGCTCAGGACGTACTCAATCGCCCGCTACTACAAGGATGATGAACTCCTTGGCTACATTACAGGAAAGGAGGACTGAGACATGAAGGAATTTAAAGGCAGAGTCATAAATCCGGGATATTACAAGGGAGAAGCGGTCGTGTCACATCAGGGTGTGAACACGTTGGCGACATTCCAGAAGTCTGCGCTCGCAAAGGCAAATAAAGTCATTGTTGCAGATCAGAACAATCCGGACATTTTCGAGAAGAATATTACGGGCAAGGCACTGTGTCTGCCGCAGACAATCGGTTCCACGACGGGCGGTATGGTTATTCAGGTCATCTGCTCTATGGGGATTAATCCTGCGTGCATGCTTTTCTCTGAGCACATCGATTCTCTCGCGGGTGCGGGTGTCATCCTGTCTGTCGTCTGGGAACACAGCAATATGATTGCGATTGACCAGCTCGGTCAGGAATTCCTTGATACCGTAAAGACGGGAGATACGATTGAAGTTAAAGAGGATGGCACGGTAACCATCCTGTAAGCGGAATCTGACTTAAGCGAATATCTGCTTGGCGGCGTTGACTGTATCCATGGCATCTTTGCCATAGTAGTCAGCGCCGATTTTTTTTGCATACTCTGGTGTCAGGACTGCGCCGCCGACCATGACCGTGAACTTGACCGGCTTTCCGGCAGCCGCCTGCTTTGCTTCAGTCTCACGGAGCAGGGCAATCGTCTTTTCCATGCTGAGAACGGTCGTCGTCATGAGGGCGCTTAAGCCGATGACGCTGATGTTTTCCTTGAGCGCTGTCTCGATGATGCGTTCCGGTGCGACATCCTTGCCGAGGTTGAGCACTTCATATCCGTAGTTTTCGAGCATGGCGACGACGATGTTCTTGCCGATGTCGTGAATGTCGCCCTGCACCGTTGCCATGATGATTCGTCCTTTGACTTCCTGCTTTACTCCGGATGAGGCGAGCGCGGCTTTAAGGACGGCGAATGCGTTTGAGACGGTGTCGGCGCTCAGAAGCAGCTGCGGCAGGAACTTCTTTCCGGCAGCGTAATCCTTTCCGACGGCGTCGAGAGCGGGAACAATGTGGTTGTTGACGATATCCATGGGAGCGCATGTCTTCAAAAGCGCTTCCGTCTCTTTCGCCGCCTGGTCAGCGTATCCTTTCATGATGCACGCCATGAGCGCGCTGCCAGCTGAGCTGCTTTCTGAAGCTGCTGCCGCTGAGGATGCGCTTCCGGCAGCTGCGTTTGCTGATGAGGCACCAGCGGCATTCAAGGCCTGCGTGCCCGCGCCTGCTGTCGGGGCGACGGTGTTCGCGTATTTGTCGATGAACTGCATGCAGTTTTCGTCTTTTGCGTAGATGATGCGGTACGTGTCGTATGCTTCCATCATTGGCGCTGAAAGCGGATTGATGATGCATGCGTCAAGGCCGGCGTTGAGCGCCATGCTGAAGAAATGCGAGTTCACTATGTCGCGGCGTGGCAGGCCGAACGAGATGTTTGAGACGCCGAGGACTGTCTTTACGCCGGCGAGTTCAGGATCCGCCTTGATGAGCTGAATGCCGCGGAGCGTTTCTGCTGCCTCTTTCTGCTGTGAGCTTACGGTAAGCGTCAGCATGTCGAGCACGATGTCGCTCTTCTTGATGCCGTAGGTGGCGGCCTCAGCGACGATTTTCTTTGCGATGGCAAGGCGTCCTTCTGCTGTCGGCGGAATGCCGCTTTCATCAAGGCAGAGCGCGACGACAGCGCCGCCGTATTTCTTTACAAGCGGGAAGACCGCATCCATGACGGCCTGCTTGCCGTTCACTGAATTGACGAGCGGCTTTCCGTTGTAGGCGCGCATTGCGCTTTCAAGAACAGCCGGCTCGCTTGAGTCTATCTGGAGCGGGCAGAGGAACGTTTTCTGAAGAAGCTTCACTACCTGTGTCATGACAGCCGTTTCATCAATGCCCGGAAGGCCGACGTTCACGTCGAGTATGGATGCGCCCGCATTCAGCTGGCTTTCGGCCTCGTTAAGAACGAACTGCATGTCGCCTTCAAGAAGCGCCGCCTTGCACTTTTTCTTGCCTGTCGGGTTGATGCGCTCACCGATGATGACTGCTCCTGCCTCGTCGCCGATCTGCACGGCGGTGGTGCCCGAGGAAACGAACGTGCGGTGAACCAGAGAACCGTCCCCTGGTTCACGCTGAGTTTGAGTGACTAGAGAACCGTCCCCTAGTTCCGCCTTCACTGCGGCGATGTGCGCAGGCGTCGTTCCGCAGCAGCCGCCGAGAATGAGCGCGCCTTTCTTGAAGTTTTCAGCCTGAGCGCGGCCGAACTCTTCCGGCGTCACTTTGAAGACGGTGCGTCCGTTTTCAACGACAGGGAGGCCGGCGTTCGGCTGCACGATGACAGGCACGCTTGCATAAGAAAGGAATTCTTCTGTCAGGGCGGCGGCATCTGCAAGGCTTACACCGCAGTTCAGGCCGATTGCGCTGACACCGAGCGACTCGAGCGTCGTGACGGCAGAGGCAACATCGGCTCCTGAAAGCATGCGCCGGCTGTCCTGAAACGTGACGGTCGCGATTATCGGGAGGTTAGTGTTCTCTTTTACGGCGAGGATGGCGGCCTTTGTCTCGTACAGGTCGCTCATCGTCTCAATGATGGCAAGGTCGGCACCTGCAGCTTCTCCTGCTTTTGCGGCGGCTGCGAACGCGGAAACGGCATCTTCAAAGGGGAGTGTTCCGCTTGGTTCAAGCAGGTAGCCTGTCGGGCCGATGTCGAACGCGACAAAGCATAATCCCGTCTTGCCGGCATCTGCAATGCCCTTGCGTGCGTTTGCGACAGCCGCGGCTATTGTTTCCTTTGGTGAGCACTTTGCGCCCTTCAGCTTGATTGGTGTTGCGCCGAACGTGTTTGTCGTGATGATGTCCGCGCCCGCTTCTGCGTACTGCCGGTGAATGTCGGCAATCACATCCGCGTGGGTGATGTTGAGTTCTTCTGGAACGTGGTAATCCGTGACGCCGGAAGCCTGAATCATGGTGCCCATGCCGCCGTCAAAGAAAACGGGCGTGCGGGTCTCTGCGTGGTGTGCGAGGAATTCGTTGAATGACATGATGACCTCCTGGCGTCTGCTTTGTTATGCGTTTACGGCAGTAATGATGTCGCTGATGTTGCTCATGATGGCAGATGCTACATCCGGCTTGTTCATGGTGTAGATGTGGATGCCGCGGATGCCGTTTGAAATAAGGTCGATGATCTGGTCCGTCGCGTAGGCAATGCCCGCCTGCTTGAGCGCGGCCGGATTGTCTGCGAACTTGTCCACAAGCATGAGCAGCTTGCGGGGAATGTAGGCGTTTGAAAGCTTTATCATGCGCTGTACCTGACTTGCCTGCGTGATTGGCATAATGCCCGCAAGCACCGGCACATGAATGCCCTTTGACTGCAGGCGGTACAGAAAGCTGTAGAGCATGTCGTTGTCGAAGAACATCTGTGTGGTAAGGAAGTCGCATCCGGCTTCAACCTTGTATTTTACGTTTTCAATGTCTGCGTCGCGGTTACGGCTTTCAGGATGCCCTTCAGGATAGCACGCTCCTCCAATGCAGAAACGGCCATCCGCTTTCAAGACCTGCACAAGGTCAGAAGCGTGCGCGTATCCGTCAGTCTGCCATGCGTCAAAAAAGCCTTCGGGCATGTTTCCTTTTTCGTCAGGCTGCGGAATGTCGCCGCGCAGAACAAGTACGTTCTCAATGCCGCGGGCGGCCAGATTGTCTGCAACTGAAGAAATGCTTTCTTTTGAAGCACCGACACAGGTAAGATGTGCGAGCGCCGTTACGCCGCCCTTAGTCTGAAGCTCGTTTGCTATATCCGCTGTGTTCCGCTTTGTACTGCCGCCAGCGCCGTACGTAATGCTCATGAAGTCAGGAGACAGAGAACAAAGCTTCATCGCCGCATCAATAACAGAGTCGTATGATGTCTGCTTTTTAGGCGGGAAAATCTCCAGTGAGACAGAAAGCTTTTTCTGGCTGAGAATGTCTGAAATCTTCATGGCGGCCTCGTTGAACGGAATTAAGTCCTTATTAACTTTTTTAAGTAATTGTAAAGGATTTTCCGCCTTTTGTTAATAGAAGACATCATGGGACAGAAAATGTCCTTGCAAGTGTCTCTTTATTTGGTATTTAATAAAGCAGTCAAAAAAACTATCAGAGAGAGGGTAAAATGAAAAAAACGTTTATTTTATTATTGTGTGTAATCTGCATGCTGGCGGGTTGCTCCTCAACGCATGACGGAAACTGGATCAACAGCAACCTTGCCGGAACATACGAAAAGCACAAGCCATCGCTGAAAGACGACTTCTATCAGTCGGTGAACTACCAGTGGCTGAAAGCACATGCGGAACTCCCGGAAGGAGCAACCGATGTTTCGTTCTTTGGAGAACAGGCAGAAACATCGACCGAACAGATTAAGGCCATGCTGAAGGAAACAGAATCCATTTCTCCGGAAGAGATTCTGTGTAAGACTTTTTACAGCCAGCTTACTGATAAGGATACACGAAACGCGCTTGGCATGAAGCCTGCCATGGAAATAATCAACCAGTATCTTGCAATACAGTCGTATGATGAACTGTGGGCGACAGCGTACAGTGACACTCTGCCGGACTGTCTTCCATTCATGTGGACATGGACGAACTCGGACCTGAATGAGTTATCTGGGTTTGTGCCCGGAGTACAGGTTAGTGTGGCATTTACGACGTTTGATACAGAAAATGAAGATAACAAGAAGGTTATTGATGCTCTGAAAGATTTTTATACAGCCCTTCTTGTCAAATGTGGATGGGATGAATCAGTTGCTGCCGGACGGGTTGAAGAAACGTTCCTCTTTGAAAAGCAGTTGTTTGATAATGTATGGAACAGTACTGGAACGTATACGGAAGAGCGGTGGAACGCAACGTACACCAATCTGCCTGTTTTTGACATAGCGGCAAAGAAAGGCGGTTCCGTCACATCTGTACGTATTTATTGGGAGCAGTTGTTCAGGAACATGAATGAAGCCTGTACAGAAGAAAACCTTGAGCAGTTCAAGTGGATGACCATACTGCAGTTCCTCAATGAGTACACGCTCTTTTTTGATGAGGAAAGCATCTCGTTACTTAATGATATGCTGAAAACCATCTACGAGGACTATGTTCCAGTTTCAGACGAAAATATGAACATCAGGGCATTGGAACTCCTTTCAGAGCCAGTAAGTCAGGCCTGGTATGCACGGTATGTGTCTGACGAGTCTATCGCAGAAGTTACGGAACTGACGAAGATGATAATCAGCGACTATAAGAAGCGGTTTGAACAGGCTGACTGGATAAGCGAAAAGACACGACGGGGTGCTTTTGAAAAGCTCGACAACATGAAGTTCTTTATTGGAAAAGCAGAAATGAATGACTGGACATCGTTTGAACTGTTTGACTCATCCGTAGAAGGCGCCCTGCTTAAGAATGCCGTCAGAATCACCCGGCAGGTCGAAGCCTTTAATGTTCAGCTTTCATTGGGAACTAACCAGAAAGACCGCTGGATTCAGGATTATCCTACAGTCATAAATGCTTTCTATAAGCCGAACAACAATTCCATCAATATTTTTGCCGGCATCATCAATGTCATGTACAACACTGAGTGGCCGATTGAAAAGAATCTGGCATATCTCGGAACGGTCATAGGACATGAGATAACGCATGCGTTTGACAATACAGGCTGCCGCTGGGATAAAGACGGTAACAATGCTGATTGGTGGGATTATCGGGATCTTGCGGTTTTGAACCAGAAAACACTGAAACTGGCAGCAGGGGCTGCGGTAAAAGATGTCGTCGAATCGCGTAACAGTGATACCTATTATCAGGGAGAAGTGACCGCTGATGCTGGCGGCATGGCAGTCATGCTGGATATTGCAAAAACGTATCCTGATTTTGATTACGACCTGTTTTTCAGAAGTTACGCGGAACAGTGGTGTAAAGTGTTCGAGGAGGCTTCCTTGAACAGCATTATAAAAATTGATACACATGCAATTCCGTATGTACGCGTAAACTACACGTTCCAGCTGTTCGACGAGTTTTACGGGACGTACAGCATAAAAGAAAGCGACGGCATGTATCTGCCGCCTGAAAAGAGATGCAAGGTCTGGTAGACGTAAACGCTTTCGTCAGATCTTGAACTGATTGACCTCTTCCTGAATGTCGAGCATGTTGTCCTTGTTCTTGTTTGCACCATCGGTAACTGTGGAAGTTGTTGCGGCAATCTTGTCTGAGTGTTCAACAATGTCGAGCATTTCATCCTCAATTTCCTTTGAGATGCCCGACAGCTTGTTTATTTCAGTTTCAATCTGATTGCTTCCCTGTATGAGATTACCTGATTCCTCTTTTATGGTGTTTGCTGTAGAAGTAATTTCGTCCATTGCAGAAAGAATGCTGTCACTTTCAGAAGTCTGCACTTCCATCGCGTTCCTGATTTCAATCTCGCGGTTTTTGACTTCATCCGTCAGCTGGAAAATCTGCTCGAACTCAGTCTGAATCTCCTTAGTGTTGCTTGAAATACCGGAGACAGCTTCCTGGAATTCTTCAAGCTGCTGCGTAATTCTGGAACCCTGTTCGTTTGATTCTTCCGCGAGCTTTCTGATTTCATCTGCGACAACGGCAAAACCCTTTCCGGATTCACCTGCGTGCGCAGCTTCAATAGCCGCGTTCATTGCAAGAAGGTTTGTCTGTGAAGCAATGCTCTGAATGATGGAACTCGCTTCTTTCAGGCTTTCTGATTTTTCCATGATATCTGTTGCAATTGAAACTGAAGCATCGATCATTGTACGGCCGCTTTCAGACTTGTCTTTGAGATTAGTAACGGAATCTGCGTTTGATTCAAGAATCTGTGTTACAGATCTGATGTTGGCGACCATTTCCTCAATGGCATGGCTGGATTCACCGACATCCTTAACCTGTGTTTCCGTAGCCTTGTCGAGCACAGAAAGCTTTTCGAGCATCTGGTTGATTGCGCCTTTTGAGCTTTCTACAGCTTCTGTCTGGCTCTTTGTCTTATCCTGAATGTTGGTGATACTGTCTGCAATCTGCATGATTGATTCTGAAGATTTTTTCATGTCTTCAGCAAATGTTTCAGACGTTCCAACTGCAGCATCAACTGAATTATTGATTATGCCAAGCAGGTTTTTCGTAACATTGAAGAATGTGTTGCAGTCATTGGCAAGGGCACCGAATTCATCCCGAGAAAGGACTTCCAGATTCTTAATCGTGTAATCCTTCTGGGCAAGTGACATTGAGAATTCGGAAATTTCCTTGACGCGGTCTACATTTCCCTTCATCTGGAAATAAATGTCGGCAACAATGGAACTGACACCGAGCAGTCCGACGGGCAGATAATAGCGGGGTATCAGCTCAAGTGTGGTGTACAGAATGTCTGCGGAAGAAAACATGACGCTCATCATGAGCAGAACAAGACCTGTGCTGGAAAAGCTGGATACGATGATACTTCGCGCAATAATCGGGAACGCGATGTTTTCACGGGTAAACGGCAGATCTTTTAATTCCCGCTGAAGATGACGGTAGAATATGATGTAGAACAGAAGTGCCAGAAGAAACGTCATACCGAAGAAAGTAAGCAGAATTGGAGTGACATTTGTTGAAGAGCCCTTCATCTTGAAAGCAAGAAAAACAATGTTTGGAACAACATAAGAGTTTGCCAGGGCAAGGAAAACGGTGCCAAGTTCGAATACAGTAGCCTGCTTGTTGAGTTTTGCGACAGACTCAGGAGTGCCGTCATATGAATGGAGTATTTTGTCGTTGATGATGTAGAAAATTCCTATGATGACGAGAACGAGTGTACTTAGTCCGATGATGGTTGGTTGCAGGAAGACATCGAATGTTTCCTGCAAGGTGAAAAGTTTCAAATAAACACACCAGGTCCAGCACAGGATGATAGGCACTATAAAAACCAGCGAATAAAAGAGTGGTACTTTAAAGGAAAAAGGTTTAATGATTTTATTCTGCATACATACTCCAGCAAACAACAAAACTCTCGGTATGAGAGTACACCAATCTTTTCAGATTGTCACGAAAAAATCTACGATAAAAAGGATAAACATTTAACGAACTGTATTATGTAAAAAAAGGGCTGTGGGATGTATGAACAGTACTGTTTAGAACTTATGCAGTGAGATTGCCTCTACCGGGCAGATTTCGTGGCAGCAGAAACAGTGCAGACACTTCTTCCTGTCTTCCATGGTGATGAACTTTTCTGCGTTCGGCGTTCCTTCCGGAGCAACTTCGGCGTTCCTGGTGCTGAAACGCAGAATGTGCGCCGGGCAGATTTCTGCGCATTTTCCGCAGCGGATGCACTTCTTTGCGTTGAAACGCGGCGTCTTTACGAAAACGAGCGCGGCAAGGTTGTTCAGGGCACTTGGCAGCATCTTCTGCAGTGTGACAGCTGCGGCGGCTTCGCGGACAATCTTGAAGGAAGCAGGCTTTACTTCAGCAGGAGTGCAGCCCGCGTAGGTTATTTCATCCGGGGAGGAAAGCCACTTCTTGCGGCTCAGTGCTTCTTTCAGAATCGGTATCTGAGCAGGCTCGTAACCGACGATTGAGGCGCATGCCCAGTCTACAGCAAGCGTGTTGTCTGAAGCTGCCAGGAAGCCAAGCTGGACGGGGTCACCGTTTCCGGGGCCACCCTTGCCTTCCATGCCGACAATCGCATCCATGATGGCGTACTGCGGATTAGCGGCAATGTTGAGGTCGGTAATGAAAGCAGAGAAATCCTGCTTGTTCTGGAAGCGGTAATGCGTCTTTGCCTTGTTGAGGCCGATGATGAGACCGAAGAGATTCTTCATCGTGCCAGTATATGACATGAACTGGTGCGTCTTAAGCTTTGCGACGGTGACGACAACATCCGCCTGGGTAAATGGCTTTGCAAAATCGAATGTCTTGCAGATCTTGCATTCTTCACAGGTTATCTGGGTAGCTTCACTGAAATCGACCCATTCACCGCCGTTTTCCTGAATCAGGCTGTACATGCCGGTAGCTTTTGCGGCGGCTGTTGAGTTTGCTGTTGCCGGGGATTCACCGACAATGACCTTAGCGCCACGTTTTACAAAAGCCTTTACAGATGCCGCGACGACAACAGGATGAGTGCAGATGGCATATTCAGGTTTTTTGGGCGAAAGGATGTTTGGTTTAATGAGGACTGTCTTGCCCGCTACATCCGGCGGAGGAACAAGAGACATCATCTTCTCAATTGCAGCGTAGACTTTGTCAAAATCGTAGTCTGCGCATTTTTCTAAAGCGACTTTTGCACCCATACTAATTTATTATACTTCTAATAATAATTTAAACGCAAGATGAAATGTAGAGAT
>JAGHRS010000037.1 GCA_018066285.1 Candidatus Treponema caballi | reverse complement strand
GGATAAGAATATACTATACTTTTATTACATTCATCAAAGAAACTACCTGCTGGTGTATAGTGGAATACGGGAAGCGTTGAGAATTCCAGTTTGCCTGTTGATTGATTGAATTCAACTGTTCCCGGCGTTACGGTTACGTCACCCAGACTTTTGTTTGTAGTAATCTGCACTTCACCAGAATAATCGGTATCTGAAAATTGAATTTGATATGTATACGTTTTTCCGTTTGTTGCATAGTAATCTTTTAATGGTGGAATATTTTCCAGATGATCTACATTGTAGTTCTGGTATATCCAGAAAGCATAGGTCCAATATTCTTCATCTGCTTCTTTTCTCAAAACGGCAATCATCGAGGTGTTGCTAACTTCTGAAGTAAAATTGTCAAAAAAGATTTCATTGTAACCATCTGAACTGGTTCTTAGAAAACCTGCGGGGTTAGAATTGGAAGGTGAATCTCCACCACAGCTTACGGTAAGCAAAACCATTACTGCTATACATGCAATAGCCAGCTTTTTCATTACTTTCATAATTATCTCCTCTTGCTGGTTAAAAATATATATATAATTATAAATGGGGAATTGCTGAAACACAAGAAATTGATGAAAAAAAAACCGGCTTGAAGTTACCCTCAAAGCCGGTCTTACTTTTTTGGCTTGTAAAGCCTATTTTTTATAAAACATCAAGTCCGCAGCTTGAAATTGCGGCGTTGATTGCATCTTCAGAAGCTGTTGCTTCGTCAAAATCAACAAGAACCTGTGCTTTCATTGAGAAAGCCTTACAGCTGTTGACTCCGGGAACAGCAGATACTGCAGCTGCTACTTTTGCTTCTAAACTCTCATCATCCAATCCGACAACATAGATTTTTTTCTCCATGTTATGCCCCCTTTAAAGCAAGTCAAATTATAGCGCAAAGTAACAGTATTTTCAATGAAATTCAGAAAATACTATGATTTTTTGATAAAAAATGTGAAAATTTTAAGTAAAAAATAACTTGATGGAAAAATATCTGCTAATAATCAGTCAGCAGTTGTCTTGCACGTTTTTCCAAGCTGACCGCAGGCACCGCCGATTTTCCGGCCGCGGCGCGTTCTCTGTGTTACCTGAAGCCCGTAGTTTTCAAGCATCTGGATGTACGCGCGGCACTCTTTAGTTGTCGGCTCATGATAGGGAAGTCCTTCGACCGGATTCCACGGAATCAGGTTGATGTGAACGGGGAGTGTGCCTGCAAACTCTTTCATGAAGCGTGCGCTTTCTGCATCCGTGTTGACGCCGCCAAGAAGCGCCGCCTCAAGCGTACAGCGTTTTCCCGTCTTTTCAATATAGTAACCGATTGCCTTGGAAAGTTCCGGAAGTGGATTTGCCTTATTGACCGGCATGAGCTTTGTCCGGAGATCAGGATTTGCTGCTGTCAGCGAGATGGCGAGCCTGACCGCCGGGCCATTGTCAGCCAGGTCGTAAATGCCTTTTATGACACCACTTGTAGAAATGGTGATGCGGCGCGGCGAAAGTGCGCGGCCCTCTGCGCTGGTGAGCACGGCTATTGCCTTACGGATGGCGCCTAAGTTGAGCATTGGCTCGCCCATACCCATAAAGACGATGTTGTCGAGCGTTCCGCAGATTTTCTCAAGATGAAGGAACTGTTCCACGATTTCGTCTGCAGTCAGGTTACGGGCAAAGCCCAGTTTTCCTGTCTGGCAGAAAGCGCATCCCATGGCACAGCCGACCTGGCAGGAAACGCAGGCAGTTTTTCGCCCGTCTGCATCAGTGAGCAGGACCGTTTCAACGCACATACCGTCAAAGAGGCGGATCTGAAGCTTTATAGTGCCGTCGGGGTCTTCGAGCTTTTCTGAGATTGTTGTAGAGCGGAGTGTTGCGCGCTCTGAAAGATCAACGCGCATATCCTTCGAAAGATTTGTCATCTCATCGAATGATTCAACACCTGAGGCTATCCATTTGAAAATCTGCTTTCCGCGGAAACCGGCCTTTAAAGATAATGCTTCCGAAATCTCTTCCGGAAGCATTCCTGTAAGGCGGATTAATTTTTCGTCTGACATTAATTCGTGCTACGCAGTGAGTTTATCAAGCATTTCAGATACAGCCTGGCTTCTGATGCCAGTCTTCTGGAACTGCTTGAGAATATCAATTGCCTTATCCTTCTGATTTGTCTTAGTGTAACAATCTGCAAGGTCAATGTACAGACGGTAGTTCTTAGGATCAGCCTGCTGAAGGCGGGTAAGGCTTGCAATTGCTTCCTCATATTTGCCTTCACCCTTGCTGATTAGTGCTAGTCCAAGAACAGCGTACAGGTCGAACTCAATGTCGAGAGCCTTGTTGTAGTATTCTGTTGCAAGGTCGTAGTTACCCATGTTGCGGTAAGCGTCGCCCGCGCGCGTAAGGATGACCTTGTTCTTAGGATCAATTTCCAGAATCTTGTTCCAGTATTCTACAGAACGGAACTGCTGATTCATACCGCGGTAGCAGTCTGCAAGACCGAACAGAGCGTAGAAGTTCTTTGGATCCATCTCAAGTGCGCGCTCGAAGAAAGAAACACCCTTTTCAAAAGTCTTGAGCTTTCTGTGGCAGTTTCCGATTGAAGTCAGTACGCGGATATCAACACCTTTTTCGTTGATTTCAAGCATCTTTGTCCAATAGTAGAGGGCGTCTGTGTATTCCTTGAAATCATAGTGCAGATGGCCGAGACCTATGAGTGCGTATGCATTGTTCTCTTCCATATCGAGGACGCGCAGGTACAGCTGCTTTGATTTCTTGAAATCACGGATCTTGCGGTATGCATCGGCAACACGGGTAAGAACGGTAATGTTCCTGTCATCATGTACCAGATACTGTTCCCAGATTTCAATTGCCTTGTGGTACTGGTTAAGTGCCTTGTAGCAGTCTGCAAGTCCGAACAGTGCGTAGTTGTTTCCCGGATGGAATGAAAGACACTGTGAGTAGAACTCAATTGCATCATGGAAATGATTCTGTTTTCTGGCTGAATCACCAAGTCCTACGAGTGCGTAATTGTTATTCTCCTCAAGCTCAAGGATTCTCTTAAAGGCGCATTCAGCTTCCTCAATATTGTTCTCTTTCAGAAGCTGATAACCTTTCTTTGAAAGTTCAGCAATCTCGTTTGTCTTTGGGTCTGTGACTTCTGTCTGTGATACGGCGCTGTCAGTTGTCTGTGCGTCTGTAGAAGAAAGCATGTCTTCCATGTGATTCATCCTTATTCTTTAATGATATCAGAGATGACAGCCGCAAGTTTTTCAATCAGCGGGTCAGCACCTCTTTTATTGTGTGCAAGCCAGTAAAGCTTGAGGGCATCCAGCTCTTCACCTTTTTCAAGACTTTTTTCAGCTACACGGCATAATCCGTCAGAATAGCCGGTAGTAATGAATAAACGTCTTGCAGAGAGAATATCTCCCTGATTAAAAAGAATATTTCCTTTTCTGTTTAAGATTACCTTCTGTTCAGAAGAAAGGTCGGAAACAGGCTTGTCAGTTACTTTTATAAAACCGTCTGGAAGTTCATGCTGTTCAAACGCATTTTTTACCTGTGACTGCATCTAGAAACACCTTTTGATTATATTCTATTCTATAATTTCCATAAGTCAAGAATCGTATCCGTAAAAATCTACGATGGAACGACCATATATACGAAAATCTTTCTTTATAAGGTTTCCAAGCCTTTCGGGCATGTCTTTTTCCGAAGGACGGTGTATGAGAACCTGTCCTGTCGGAGTTAAAAGCTGATTGTCAGAAACTGTTTTCACGAGATCCTGGTGGAAACGGTAAGGGAACGGGGGATCAAGAAAAATGAAGTCAAACTGGTCATGACAACGCTTCAGGAACAGTTCGACAGGCATGAAATGGCATTCAATCTTTTTACCCATGGATTCTGTCATGCTGACATTCTTGATGAGTGTCCGTGTCTTGAGTTTATCCTTCTCGCAAAGGACTACGCGTTCTGCACCTCGTGAAACTGCCTCAATGGCAATAGTGCCCGAGCCTGAAAAAAGGTCAAGGAACGACTTGCCGTCAAGAGGACCAAGAATTGCAAAAACAGATTCCCTCATTCTGTCCATAGCCGGACGGATTATGCCGTCTGGACATTCGGTAACTCTTCCTTTTAATTCTCCACCTGTAATTCGCATATTACTAGTATAGTGAAAAAAAGACTGTGCGGATAGATATAAAAAGCAGTATATTCTGAATATGGATATGTTCAGAAATGGTTGAAGTTTTTTTCCGTTTCTGCTATTATGAACTACCCCTTGGGGCATCTTTTGATGCCTCCATACGACCATAAGGAGTTGACATGAGAAAGTATGAATTAATGGCAATCTTCCCAATCGAGGAAGATCTGTCAAAGGCAGCTCAGGACGCTGTTCGCGCTACTCTCGGCGAATTTGGTGCAGAGATTGAAAGCGAAGAACCGTACGGAGACCGCGATCTGTGGTATGATGTTAAGAAACGCAATAAGGGCCGTTTCGTTCTGTTCAACATCAAGGTAAATCCAGCAAAAGTCATCGAAATTGACAGACAGTTCAAGCTTCAGAAGGATCTTCTCAAGTTCCTGTTTGTCCGTGTAGACGAGTAACCATTTAAAACTCAGGAGGGCAGCTATGAATGATTTGAACCATGTGATTCTTATAGGAAGACTTACTCGTGATGCCGATTTGAAGTACAACAACAACGGCTATCCGATAGCTAGTTTTTCAGTAGCTGTTAACCGGAGCAGAAAACAGGGTGATCAGTGGGTTGAGGAAGCTAACTTCTTTGACATTACCGTATTCGGTAAGTCTGCTGAAAACCTCAAACCGTACCTCGTCAAGGGAAAGCAGGTTGCTATTGACGGGGAATTACGCCAGGACAGATGGGAACAGGACGGCCAGTCCAGAAGCAAAGTCGTGATTGTTGCCAACAACATTCAGTTAGTTGGTGGAAATACAGGCAGTAGCGGCGGAAACGCCGGGGGGTACAATCAGAATACTGCTGGCCAGAGTTCACAGAGAAGTTCCTATCAGCCGAGACAGAATGCAGGTGCTGCACCGCAGAATACCTACAATCCAGGTCCGTCCTACGGCGGTGATTCCGGATTCCCGGAAGACATTCCATTTTAAGGAGACAAACTAATGTCAGACGAAATCACAAAAGATATCGATACTACACCAGATGTTCAGATGCAGGATGTAATCCGCGACGCTGACGAACGTGCACCACGCGCAAAGGGAAAGACATTCTTCCGCAAGAAGGTATGCCGCTTCTGCGCTCAGAAAGCAAAGATTGACTACAAGGACGCAGATGGTCTTCGCCGCTACACAACAGAGCGCGGTAAGATCCTTCCACGCCGCATTACTGGTACATGTGCAAAGCACCAGCGCCAGCTTGCTCTTGAGATCAAGAGAGCACGCGCTATCTGCCTTCTGCCATTCGTAACAGAGTAATCCGTTTTTAGACGGATGTAAGGGCTGCCCATACTCCGGGTACGCACCTAAAATAATCTGCAGCAAACGCTGCAACTGGAGCTAGTACTATGAAAGTTATTCTTAATGAAGACATCAAACACCTCGGTGAATACGGTGATGTAAAGATTGTTGCAAACGGTTATGCACGCAACTATCTTTTCCCAAGAAACCTCGCTGTTCCTTACTATGATGCAACAGTAGCTTACTTCGAGTCAAAGAAGGAAGAAATTGAAGCACGCAAGGCTGCAAAGCGCAATGATGCTGCATCTCTCAAAGAGAAGCTCGATGCACACGAAATCGTTGTTGTTATGCCAGCAGGCCAGAACGGCAAGCTCTACGGTGCTGTTACAACACAGACAATTGCAGATGCACTTGCAAAGGACGGATTTGACATTGAGCGCAAGAAGATTGAAATCAACGGCGCTGCAATCAAGTCAGTCGGTAAGTTCAAGGCAACTGTCCACCTGTATGAGACTGCTTCTGCTGAGATCATCATCGAAGTAAAGCCACAGGAAGACAAGAAGCCTGAAGAAGCAGCTAAGAAAGCTGAAGAAAAAGCAGCTGAGACACCAGTAGCTGAAGCACCTGCTGAAGAAGCAGCTCCAGCTGAGGAAAAGGCTGAGTAAGTGTCATTAAAGGATAAAGTTCCGCCACACGATTTAGACGCCGAACAGGCCACGTTAGGAGCTTTACTCCTGGACTGGGACGCAGTTGGTACGGTTATCGCACTGCTGCGTCCTGAACGCTTTTATTCCCCACAGAATCAGAAAATATTTGAAGCCATCCTTGCGTTATACAATGATGGTACGAGAGGAGACCTGCTTACACTGCAGGACAAACTCCGTCAGACCGGTCAGCTTGAAGCAGCTGGCGGCGTCGCATATATTTCATCCCTTACAGATACAGTTCCTACAAGCGCAAACGTTGAATATTACGCGCAGATTGTGTTCGACAATTTCATCCGCCGTGAGCTTATAAAAGTGTCCGGTGAGATTGTGCAGGAAGCCCATGATGACACAATCGACAGCCGCGCGGCCCTTGAGGAAGCCCAGAAACGCATTTTTGAACTGACTGATTCAAAGCAGACACATGGCGTGAAGACAATGCACGACGAGATTCCGCGCGCACTGGGCATCATCCAGAAGCTCGTGAAAGACAAGAGCGACCTGAACGGCATTCCGTCAGGACTTGTTGACCTTGATCTTTTGACATCGGGCTTCCATCCTTCAGAACTCATCATTGTCGGAGCGCGTCCTTCAATCGGAAAAACGGCTCTTGCAATGTCTATGGCACAGTTTACCGCCATCGAAAAGAAAATACCGACTGCGTTCTTCTCGCTTGAAATGTCAGATACACAGCTGATGATGCGTCTCCTCGCGCAGGAAGCACGCCTTTCATCACAGAATATACGCACGGGCCGTCTGAATATGGCGAACCTGCAGCAGCTTCAGGATGCCGCAGGACGCATTTATGACGCACCGCTGTACATTGTTGATACACCTAACATGAAGCTCCTTGACCTTCGTGCTATGGCGCGGCGGTTCAAGCTGCAGTACAACGTGCAGATCATTTTCATTGACTACATTACGCTCATCCAGAGTGAAAATACACTGATTCCGCGCCACGAGCAGATTGCAGAGATTTCGCGCTCACTGAAGAGTCTTGCCCGTGAGCTTGAAGTTCCGGTTGTCGTTCTTTCCCAGGTAAAGCGCGATGCCGAACAAAGGGCTCCGACGCTTGCCGACCTTCGTGAATCAGGCTCCATTGAACAGGACGCTGACGTCATCATGTTCCTGCATCGTGAACGCGAGCAGAGTAAAGATGGAAAATCACCTGATGTAATCGATACTCAGCTCATTCTTGCTAAACAGCGTAACGGTCCAATCGGAACAGTTGAGCTTGCATATCTTCCGATGTACACGAAGTTTGAGAATAAAGCTCACGAAAGCTAAAAAAAACAGCCTTTGCAGGCTGTTTTTTTTGTTTATAAAGCAAATATGCAACTGTCTGTTATCAGTTTTCAATCCAGGTGGAATTATCGATTGAAAGGAAAGCATCCTTGAAATGGCGGTTGTTTGTCGTTGAGAACCATGAAATGCTTCCATCTTTATTAAGTGAAAGAAGGTAATCAGAATTTGCACAGACTTTGACAGGAAGGGCTGAGACGCGGTTATACTGGATTTCTGTAGATGATGATGCATTTCTTGAACGCAACTGAGTATGTCCAATATTGGTAACGATTTTTCCATTGAAATAGTATGTAAAGGCAGATGTGTCTTCGTCTGACCAATACATGAGTGTTCTGTACGTCTTTGAGGATGTATTGAACGAGAATATGTCTGTTTTAACAGTGTTTCCTGTAATAATGTTGACACCATAAATAGTATTGTTTCCGGAGCTTGCAGAAAGAGAGTACATAACACTTCCGTTTACTGGAAGAGAAACAGTTTCCTTTGTAACGACATCAACGTGAACAAGAGCTGTCGGAGGATTTGTTGCAGATGTTTTTGCAACATACAGATCACGGTCTGAAGTAAGAAGTGCATCCTGAACTCCTGAACCGGTATAGAGCGTAGTTGTTTCACAAGAATCAAGAGAAATGAGTTTGACAGTGCTGTTTCCCTCAACAATAAGAATGGCATTTTCCTGATTATTGCTGTCAGATGCAGAAACGTAGTGTATGCTCTGAATGACGCCTGTCGGTTTATAAATCATTTTTGTACTTGCGGCGGATTTCAGGATAATCTGCTTTGTCGTATACTGAGTCCAGAGAATGACTCCTTCATCAACAGGGATGATGTTGCCAGAGCCATTGTTCTGTGTTACATATTGAACGGTCTGATCATCAAATCCTGAAGTAAAGACACTGTCATCGGTAAGAAAATAGAACAGATCATTACGGGACGCGATGTCATTGATTTTTGAAAATACCTGACGTGAAACTGGTGTCATCGCAACTGTTCCCGTCTGACTTTCGCAGGACATCATATGAACAGAACCGTCAGAACAGATACCATAGACAAAATCCTGAGCTTTAAGAACATTCAGGAGGGATGGCCGCTGATCGATGCTGAAAGTGGAAATCTGCACGGGTGTTGAAAAAACGTGGACACCATCAGTTTCAATTACCTTGAGCGAGTAGTTCCTTCCATTTTCTTCAACATAATAAAGATTTGTGTCTTCTCTTGAAGAGGCAAGAATTGGCTTCTTTGCTGGAATCCGTGCCAGTTGGTCTCCTGTAACTGCATGATATATATAGATATAATTATCTTTTACACCGGCAAAGAAAATGTCGTTATGGAAAAGAAGCGGCTGTGAAAGGTTTGAATCAACAGTAACAGTCTGTTTGTTTGCTCCTGTCTGAAGATTGGTATATACGATATCTCCCAGCTGCGTATACATGAAACTGCTTTTTTCTGTTGCACTTGTACATGCAAGGGTGACCATAGTTGCAGGAGAAGACTGTTTGTTCATTAAGGAACCAGAAGTTGCATTTATGAATACAGCTCCAGAAACAGAGGAAGTTCCAACAATAATGAATGTTCCTTTTTCTGAATATGCAAGCGAAGTAATTGTATCAGAAAGACGTTTAGGATTGAATTTACGGGTTTTTGACTTCCAGTTCCATACTGAAATGCGGTTGATTGAATATCCGTCAGTCTCATAGATTGCAATATCATTTCCATTTGGACTTACAGCTATCATCTTAACTTCAAGGTCAGAAACCTGATAGCGTTCTCCTGTGCCGTCATAAGTCCATTTGATTACAAAGCCATCGTCACCTGCGGTGAAAAGGGCATCATTGGATACGGCAGAAGCGTTTATCCTTCCGGAATGAGGCTGTGTTGAAATGAAGGATTGAGCAGAAACCGTAAAAATACAAAGAATGATTGCAAGTATTGTAAATAATTTTTTCATAAATCCTCTGTTATCCAAAAAGATACCGCATATCGCTGAATAGTGCAATTCCAAAGAGAACAAATATGAATGCGAGCCCTACAAACTGTACATAATACAAGAATTTAGGATGTATTTTTTTTCCTGAAAACGTCTCAATCAGCGCAAAAAGAAGAAGTCCGCCATCCAGAATCGGAATGGGAAGCAGATTCATAATAAAAAGCGATATGCTGATGAGCGCAAGAAAATTGAGTACAGTTATCACACCTGTAGAAAAACTCGCTGTAAAGCCCTCTATTGCCGTTTCGCCAAGCATTTTTGTAATGCGTACAGGTCCAGAAACTGCACTGGAAAGATCAACTCCCTTGAAGAGAAGACTGATGCTCTTGAATGTCAGACCAATCATGTTTCCGGTTTCAAGAACGCCCTGCCAGAGAGCTCCGAAGAAAGAGTATTTTTTTGTATGTACGTGATTTATATGAAACGCTACGCCAAGAATCTCATCCTCCGATTCGCGCTCCAGAGCCACTTCGAAAGAGCTACCGTCTCGTTCAACGGTAAGCGTGAAGGCGTTTTTATCGGCAAGTGCCAGCGAAAGTGATGCAACGTTCTGAACGGGAACTCCATCTGCGGCGCGGATGGTATCTCCTGAAAGAAGGCCTGATTTCGCTGCACGGCTTCCTTCTGTAACTGTCTCAATAATCGGATCAACCCAGTTTACAATACCGATCTTTCCGGCTCCCGTTGATGTATCAAGAAGCGTATGCACGGGAATATCAATCAGATCTCCGTTACGCTCAACATGAAGCACAATGTCTTCATCAGCGTGAAGGGAAACATATTGGGATATCTCTGAAAAATCAGGCGTATCATGTTTATCAATGGATATGATGTAATCGCCTGTCTTAAGTCCTGCCTGACCAGCAACGGAAATCATATCCGGATAGATTTCATCTGCAAGGATGACACGGTTGCCTGTTGTGTAATATGAATAGCCGATTGCGGATATGATGACGAATGCAACGAATGCGAATATCACATTGAAAAAAGGCCCGTTAAACGCTATAAACGCCCTTTTAAGAGGCGAAACGCCGTAAAATGAGTCTGGTTCCCCTTGTATTTCTGAAGCGCCGGAATCAAGGGCTTCCTGAAAGGCATTTTCTCCTTTCATAGCACAGTAGCCGCCAATGGGGAACAGAGAAAGACGCCAGTCTACGCCACGTACTTCTTTATGAAGCAGGACAGGTCCCATACCGACAGAAAATGCCTCAACCTTGACGCCCATCATTTTTGAGGCGCAGAAGTGGCCGAATTCGTGGATGATGACGATTAATCCAAGTCCGATGATGCCGTAGACAAAAGTCACTGAGCTGCCTCCAGGGCAAGTTTACGGGCAAGCGCATCCATTTCAAGAACGTCTTCAAAGGAAGCGGGTTCTGCGCTCCAGTCATGACAAAGCACTTTCTCAGTTATATCTGAGATGTCATAGAAGCCGGCCGCTCCTCGTGCGAAGAAATCTACAGCCACTTCATTGGCAGCGTTATATGCAATGGTGTAGCCGCCATTCAATGCTGCGGCACGGTATGCGTGTGCAAGCATGGGGAAACGCTCTTTGTCAGGTGCGCAGAAAGTCATTTCGCATTTTTCAGTGAGTGAAGCAGCGAGGTCGAGCTTTTTAAGCGAATTAGGGTAAAATTCAGGCCATGTCAGTGCCTGAATTATTGGATGCTGCATGTCTGGCGGAGAAATCTGCGCATATAGGACGCCATCTTTAGTCTGAACAAGTGAATGAACGAGACTCTGTGGATGAATAGTGACAATGACGTCATCAGTTTTTGCTTGAAACAGACGGCATGCTTCAATGACTTCAAGTCCTTTATTTGCAAGTGTAGAACTGTCAATCGTTATTTTCTTGCCCATGTTCCATGTTGGGTGTTTGAGCGCATCCTTTACGGTGACAGATTTAAGCTGCTCTTTTGTCAGCGTTTTGAACGGGCCGCCTGATGCGGTAATGATTATCTTTGAAACTGCATCGCGTCCATAATGCTCAATGAGAGTAAAGACGGCAGAGTGTTCTGAATCAACAGGAAGGATGCGTGCGCCTGTTTTTGCTGCAAGGGCGTATACAAGCGGGCTTGCCATGACGATTGTCTCTTTGTTTGCGAGTGCCAGGTCTATGCCGCGTTCAAGAACGGCAACAGAAGCCATAAGGCCTGCACTGCCTGCAATACCGTTTACCGCTATATCTGCATGTGAGGCATCAATGACGCGCGAAAGCTCTTCAGCACCGTTTTTGCCCCCGGTAAGACAGTAATTGCTGCAGTTATATGTTTTCGCAAGAGAAAGTAGCGCGTCTTCGCTTTTGTGAGCGGTTAATCCGCATATTTCAAACTTGTCCGGAAATTCGGAGATGATCTTGAGGGCGCTGGTTCCAATTGAACCGGTTGCGCCAAGAATAAGGACTTTTTTCATAATTACATTCCAAGCAGAATTCTTACCAGAAGATAATAAACAGGAGCAGAGAAAATAACGGAATCTACTGAATCAAGAAGACCGCCGCGTCCTGGAATGATGTTTCCGGAATCTTTTGTATTTGATGAACGCTTGAGAACTGATTCAACAAGATCGCCAAGAATTGCAAAAGTTGAGGTTGCAATTGCCAGGACGAATAATTTCCAGAGAGGATATGTCTTCAATACAGGGAAAAAGAAGATGGCAACTGCAATTGATATAAACGGACCGACGTATCCGCCGACAAAGCCCATGATGCTTTTGTTAGGACTTGCTGCAACGTATCCTTTGTTGTTTTTTCCCATTGTTACGCCAAAGAACCATGCGCAGGAATCACATCCGAAGATGATGAGCAGGAACAGGCAGATGAATGCACTTGCATTTGAAAAAGCGGCCATGCGGCTTATGAAAGAAATGAGGCCGCCGCTGTAAATGACGATGAGAAGCGAAGAACTGACGCGCTGAAGTGATTTGTCAAATGAGCGGGTAGTGCGGTCATATCCCCAGATTTCTACAATGAATACCATCATGACAGAAGTTGTCATGGAAATGATTACAGTTTCAAATGGAAGATTCAGTATGACAGTAAGACTGGTCATAAGGGGAATCAGGGCAGAAAGTATGATTGTCAGAGCTTTGTTCTGTGTACACATGGATTTTGAAAGTATTCCATGAAGCTCAAAAGAAGTGAGTATTGTTGCAATAAGTATCGCAATATGAAGCGGCAGATAACTGCACCAGGTGATGGCTGCACAACCTAAAACGATCGGAATGCCTATGAAAAATGTAAGTAATCGCTCTGCTGTTTTATTCATTATCGTTTAACCCGCCAAAACGTCTGTTACGTTTCTCATATTCAAGTATACACTTTTTAAAGCATTCTGTGTTAAAATCCGGCCATAAAGTATCAATAAATTCAAGCTCAGCATAGGCAGACTGCCATAAAAGGAAGTTGCTCAGCCGTTTTTCTCCGCCTGTTCGGATAATGAGGTCAGCATCAGGCAGTTCTGGTACATCAAAGTAAGATGAAAGATTGTTCTGTAAGTTGTCTGCGGATGCGTCTGGTGCGCTGTTCTGCGCCTTTTCTGCCATCATTTTGCTGATGGCACGGTTTATTTCATCGCGCCCGCCGTAATTGATTGCGAGCACTAAGTTCAGTCGAGTGTTATCTTTACTGTCTTCAATGACAGCGTGAATATCTTTCTGTAATTCCGGAGAAAGACGCGTAATGTCGCCCAGGTGAAGCAGGCGGATGCCGTTTTTCCGGTAAAAGGCTTTTTCAGTTTTAAGATGAAGGCTGAGCAGCTCCATGAGGTAGTTTACTTCGGCTGCCGGTCGTGACCAGTTTTCTGTTGAAAAAGTATAAAGGGTAAGGTATTTGATGCCCATGTCAGCTGCAGCGAGCATTATTTCACGGGCGGTATCTACACCGGCTTTGTGACCGGCTGTACGGGGAAGATTTTTCTGTTTGGCCCAGCGGCCGTTCCCGTCCATGATGATGCCAACATGAGTGGGAACAGCGCCTTTAATAATGACAGCGTCAGCCATCAGCCTTCCATTATTTCCTTTTCTTTCTCGTCGTAAATCTTGTTGATTTCAGCGATGAAAGAATCTGTGGACTTCTGGAGCTCGTCTGATTCTGTCTTGAGCTGATCTTCTGTAAGTTCTCCACCTTTCTGGAGCTTCTTAAGATCTTCGTTTCCGTCGCGGCGGATGTTGCGGATGGCAACACGGCTTGTTTCAGCAATGTTCTTTGCCTGCTTGCACAGTTCCTTGCGGCGGTCTGCTGTTAACGGCGGAATCTGAATGCGGATGACCTTTCCGTCGTTTGAAGGGTTGAGGCCGAGGTCTGAAGTAACGATGGCCTTCTCAATTTCCTTGATGAGGTTCTTATCCCATGGCTGAATGACAACCAGACGGGCTTCTGGGATAGAAATTGTTGCTACCTGACTAAGCGGAGACTTGTCACCGTAATAGTCAACGCGAACCTTGTCGAAAAGAGCTGTTGAAGCGCGGCCGGTTCTGATTGTCTTGAACTCTTCCTTGAGTGCTTCTACGCTTTTCTTCATGCGATCAACGCATGCTGTCTGTGTTTCTGACATGGAATCCTCCAATTTAGATATAAAAAAAGGGGAGATATCCCGCTGGATACCTCCCTCTTTCAATTACTGTCCAAGAACGTATGTAACAACTTTAGCAAGTGTCAGCTTAGAGCCGATTTCCTTGCCAACTGCATCAATCTTCTTTGCAACAGTGAACTTGTCGTCCTTAACGAACATCTGGTCCATGAAACAGATTTCAGCCAGGTGCTTGTTAATCTTACCCTGAAGGATGCCAGCCTTGACGTTGTCCGGCTTTGCAGCCATCTTTTCGTCCTGATCCATCTGAGCCTTGAAGATCTCAGACTGTTCGTCAATGTATGTCTGTGGAACATCAGCCTTGTTGATGTAAGCTGGTGTGAATGCAGCAATGTGCAGACAGCAGTCATAAGCGAATGTCTTGAGTGTTTCGTTGTCGTTTGCAGCTGGATCAGCCTTGAAGAGAACGATAACACCAGTCTTGTTGTCGCTGTGGATGTATTTTGCCATGACGCAGTCAGCCGGGATGTCGATGACTTCGAGGCGGCGTACGCTCATGTTCTCGCGGATCTTTGTTGCAAGGTCCAGGAGCATGTTTGAAAGGTTTTCGTTAACTTCTGTGTAACCCTTTGCGAGAACCTCTGCAGCAATCTTGTCACCGACTGCGATGAAGTCTGTGTTTTTTGCTACGAAGTCTGTCTCACATGTCAGCTCAACGATGACGGCCTTGTTGCCCTCAACCTTGATGATGACGCGGCCTTCAGAAGTTGCACGGCCTGCGCGCTTTTCAACAGCTGCAAGACCCTTTTCCTTCAGGAGCTTTGTTGCTGCAGAAGCATCGCCGTTGCATTCAACAAGAGCCTTCTTACATTCCATCATTCCAGCGCCAGTTGCCTCGCGGAGTGCTTTAACATCAGATGCTTTAATATCCATGATTCACTCCCGATTATTTGTAGAGCTTGTCTTCATCGACAAGTTCTTCGTCATCACCGGCAGCTTCCTCAGTTTCCTTTGGCTCTGTTGGTGTGTAGTTGCTATAGTCTACGATTTCTTCTTCGTCTGACTTTCCTGCTGCAGAACCGTCGAGCATTTCTTCTTCGTCATCCTGCAGGTTCTCAATGATCTTGAGGCCTGTTTCGTTATCAGCTTCAATTACTGCGTTAGCAATGATCTGTGTGAACAGTGTAATTGCGCGGATAGCATCATCATTACCTGGGATTGGGTAGTCAATTCCTTCTGGGTTGCAGTTTGTATCAACAACAGCAACAATCGGGATACCCATGCGGCGTGCTTCTGCTACAGCGATTGCTTCTTTGTGTGTATCAATGATGAAAATGATTCCAGGAAGCTCTTTCATTTCCTTGATACCGCCAAGGTTCTTCTCGAGCTTTGCCTTTTCTTTCTGGAGATTTGAGATTTCTTTCTTTGTGAGGCTTTCGAATGTGCCGTCTACTTCCATCTTCTCAATTTTCTTGAGGCGGAGAAGTGACTTCTTGATTGTTGAGAAGTTTGTAAGCATACCACCAAGCCAGCGGTTGTTTACATAGTACATGCCACAGCGCTCAGCTTCCTTTGCGATAGCCTGCTGTGCCTGCTTCTTTGTTCCGACGAACAGAACTGATTTGCCTGATGCTGTTACCTTGCGTACTGCATCATAAGCATCTTTGATTGCAAGAATTGTCTTCTGCAGATCGATAATGTGGATTCCGTTTCTTTCAGCGAAGATATACTTCTTCATGCGCGGATCCCAGCGCTTGACCTGGTGACCAAAGTGTACACCTGACTCAAGCAGACTCTTCATGGTTACTACTGCCATAAGAGAAACTCCTTCATCGTAACCTCTGTGGGTTACACCTGACTCTTTTTCACGATAGCCATTATTTTTCTGATTACTTTAAGCAATCTTAAAAAACTCCGGCATACGGAGGATATACATTATTGCACTTACCGCGAACGGCGGAACTGCAACAACGGTAAAACTATTCCAGAAGGGAATAGCCTTGCTCGTGCATTATGTCATAAAACTCAAAGATAGGCAAGCCAGTAATGGAACTGACGGAACCTTTTATTTCGGTGATGAACATCTCTGCGTTTTCCTGAATGCGGTAACCGCCGGCAACGCCGTGCCATTCGCCCGTATTGAGGTACCATTCAATTTCTTCGTCAGTAAGTTCCTTGAAAGTGACATCGTTCCTGCTTACACGGGTATCAAAATAATTAAGCTCACCGTTAAAGACGGCTATTGCTGTTATGACCTGATGTGTTTTTCCTGAAAAAGTGCGCAGGAACTGTTCCGCTTCATCACGGCCGGAAGGCTTTCCAAAAAGCTTACCCTCATAAATGACAGAAGTATCTGCTCCCAGAACCCATGGAACTGTCTGGTTTGCGGAACATTGTTTTACAACTGATTCGACTTTTTTTGATGCAAAATATTCAGAAGCGTCTTCAACGGAAATATCCGGAGGAAGAACTTCTTTGAAAGAAGGAACGACTACACGAAAGGGAACGTTGAGTTTCCTCAGTATATCCTGACGGCGTGGAGAAGATGATGCTAATATTATAGGTTCCATGTATATCTCCCATTCCTTGACAAAACAAGGAATTCTTATTAGTCTACATCTCGAAGTGAGAGATTAGCTCATTTGGATAGAGCGTCGCCCTCCGGAGGCGAAGGTGGCAGGTTCGAATCCTGTATCTCTCGAAAAAAAAGGATGGCATGTGCCATCCTTTTTTTTGTCTTCTTCCAGTTATGGCTGATATATAGTATATCAGTTTCCTGCGTAAATGGTAAGCAGTTCGCGTGCTTTTTCGCGTACTGGAGTTACATAATAATAGTTAGTTGCAATTGAAACGGTACTTTCAATAAGAACTGACTTGTTGTCAAGATTCGGGAGAATCTTTTCATAAGCTGCAAGAATCTCATAAGCAAGGCTGCTTGTAGGATTGAGCAGAGAATATTTCTTTTCAGCCCAGGCAATTGTCTCAACGATTGAATCGTACTGAGCACCTTCAAGGTTACTCATTGCCTTCACAGCAGCAGAAACGACACGAGGTTCAACATCTGCAAGAACTACTTTTTCAAGAATTTCTGCAGATTCAGGAGAACCGATTCTTCCGAGAAGCTCGCATGCCTTGGCGCGGACGTCAGGGAAGTTGTTGTCGAGATGACCGCTTGTGCGGGCCTGGACAAGAATGCCTTCTCCTGCAAGTTCGGTAAGGACTTCTTTTACTTCTGTAAGATCGCGTTTGCCACTTGAATTTCCATCAAGAACTTCCTCAATCTTCTGAAGTGCAAAAAGCTTGCTGTCATAGTCATCTTTACAAGCATAATTCTTGATTACAATATTGTTGTATGTGCTCAGGTAATCTTCTTCAGCAGTCGTTTCAGTCCTGTCGTCAGCAAAAAGAAGTGCACCTGAAATAATCATCAGAACAGCTAAAATACTGATAAACTTCCTGAAAATCATAAAAATCCTCCAAATACTTGCCAATTAGAAAAAGGCAATTCAAATCTACTATAGCTCAAATACTCTAAAAAATCAATTATTTAGCGCGTTTATAGCGTATCCAGTTTAAGCAGCCATGTATCATTCTGCTTTTCAAAGAAATAATATATTATGTCTGTTTTGTTTTTATATTGTACAACTTTTACGTAAGTAGGGGTTACGTATCTGATCTCATCGACAAGACGTCCCTTGCGGGCGGGAATAAAAAACATTTCGAAGTATTCACGGATATTATTGATGTGAAAATCGTCAGATGAAAAAAGATGACGGGAAAGTTCGAGAAGATTATGCCTGTTTGACCAGTATTCGTATGATTCGGGCGTCAGATAGGATATCCAGCCGTTAAAATCTTTTTTCTTCATTATCTGATCAAGTGCATTGATGACTTGGAAAATCTCATTCTTGTCTTCTTCAAAAACTTCAGGAGAAATATAGACGGCATCGTTCTGTGCGAGATTTCCGATGGAACGAAGGTATTCTTCACTGTAGTTCTGAGCTGGCACTGGTTCTGGCTCGGACTCAGGTTCCGGATCAGGGACTGTGATTATTTCCGGTTCTTCTGAAATTACTTCTTCGGCAACCACCCCGGTTTCTTCCACAGGTTCTGATTCTTCATGAGATTCTGTGCCCGTTATTTCAGGAATAACCGTTACGGTTGATTCTGAGAAGGATGCATCATCCGTTGCGCAGGAAAAAATGAGGAAACTGATGAGAATAAGGACAAGAAAATGCTTTGCCATCAAGAAATACCATAGCATCATTATAACGCGGCGTCAAATATCTTGACCGAATTATCAATAATGGGGTACTTTTTTATCATGCAGAAAGCAATATTCGCTGGATCATTTGATCCGCCGACATACGGACACCTCAACATAATAGAACGTGCAAGCAGTCTTTTTGACAAGATACTCGTTGTGATTGCGGTTAACAGGTCAAAGAAATATCTCTTTTCCGAGGAAGAGCGGCTTTCAATGATGCAGGATCTGGTATGTCCGTTCGGCAATGTTGAAGTGTACACATGTGACAGACTTATTGTAGATTTTGCACGTGAACATAATGCAAACGTCTTTCTGCGCGGTGTAAGGAATGAAGCCGATTTCTCATACGAGTTTGATGTTTCCCTTTTAAACAAGGGACTTGCTCCTGAGATGGAAACATTCTTCATGCCGACAGATCCGGAGTTTTTTGTCCTCAGATCCAGTGCCATAAAGGAACTTGCATCCTTCCACGGAGATGTTTCCAGAATGGTTCCACCGCTGGTAGAAGAGGCGTTGAAAAGGAAGTTTTCCTGATATTAAACATACCATTATGACAAAATCATAGAAAATGTCATTTTTTTTATTGACAAATCGTTTTGAAATGTTATACTTAATTGACACTCTCAAGGCATCTGTGATATGTTGATGTGGTTAAAATAATTAAATTATTGAGCGAGGTTAATATATGGCAGTTCCAAGAGCGAAAACAGCAAAGGCTCGTACAAGGAGAAGACAGGCAATCAACATGAAGTTGAAGGCTCCAACACTCGTTGAATGCAGTAATTGCGGAAATCTTACCATGTTGCACCGTGTATGTCCGAAGTGTGGTTTCTACCGCGGAAGACAGATTATTACACCTGAAAGCAACAGCTAACAGGAGATTAAAAATGGACGAATTGTTTGACAAGATTCAGAAGCTGATTGCAGACAAGCTTGAAGTTGATGAGTCAAAGATTACTCTTGACGCATCTTTCCGTCAGGATTTGGGCGCAGACAGCCTTGATACTTATGAGCTGGTATACGCTATTGAAGAAGAACTTGGCGTAAGCGTTCCTGATGAAAAAGCTAACGAATTTGAGACAGTTCGTGATGCATACGATTTCATCAAATCACAGCAGAAGTAATTCTCTGAAGATTTGACTTACTGAAGGCTTTTAATCGATTGGTTAAAAGCCTTTTGTTTTTTATGGCACTTATGGCGAAAAGACCAGAAAAGAAACATCCCTGTAATAATTCTCTTGGAAGACAGCTTCTGTCATCTGAACGCATGGAAAAACTTGCGCGCTTTCAGGAAGGACTTGGCATTCACTTCACCAATATGAATCTGCTTGATCAGGCGTTCCACCACCGGTCGTACGTGAATGAAGCAGGCCCCGGAGCACAGAACAACGAGCGCCTTGAGTTCCTTGGCGACAGTGTGCTCGGCATGGTGACCGCGACTTTTCTCTATCAGACAATGCAGAACCATCCGGAAGGTGATCTTGCCAAAATTAAAAGCGTTGTCGTCTCAGAAATGACGCTCAGTGCCATTGCCGTCAGAATCGGCATTGATAAGTGCCTGTGTCTTGGAAAGGGTGAGGAGCACTCTGGCGGACGCTCAAAGAAAGCAATCCTGGCTGATGCCGTGGAAGCGGTGTTCGGCGCATATTATCTTGATTCAGGCTTTGAGGCTGCGGAAAAGCTCGTTCTTGAGCTTCTGGTGCCTGAAATTGAAAAGGTCTGGGAAGACCGCTACACGAAAGACTACAAGACAATCCTGCAGGAATGGGACCAGAAGCAGTTCAAGGAAACGCCTAAATACGAACTGGTAAAGATAACCGGACCTGATCACGACAGAATCTTCTGGGTAAGCGTTGTTGTAAACGGACGCACATTCGGCCCGGAAACAGGCAAGAACAAGCGCGAAGCAGAGCAGAAAGCAGCAAAGCACGCGTTTGAAGAACTGAGTAAGTAAATCAATAATCAACATACTTATTATGGACGCACCTGGAAGAGCTTTCCGGCTTTGCGCGGCTCGCGGACTGACCGCCGCTCGGTATGCGCTGTGCGCATGGTCTCTCCCCAATAATTGTACCGCTTGAAAGGAAAATTTTTCTACCGTTAAACTAAAGGAAGGTAGAAAAATGAAGAAACGATTTACAGAAGAACAGATTGTGAAAATGATTTAGGAGCACTGGGAAGGAAAAGTGTTTCTGAAATCAGCCGGGAGTATGGCGTTGCAGAACTTTCACTTGAAAAAATGGTGATGAGTGATGTAAAAAAAACTTCTCAAGCCCGGATTAATTAAGACCATTGCTGATTTTGTTCTTGAAAGATTCGGGCTGAGTGTAAGAAAAGCATGCAGAATTCTTGGAATAAACCGTAAAACAGGTCGAAAAAAGTATTCTGTCAAAAAACGCGAAGAACATATTCTTACTGAGGCAGCTGGAAAGTGGCTTGCAATTGATTTCGTAATCGACAGTATTGCAAATAAGCGGCCGTAAAAAAACTGACAGTCATTGATCCAGTTTCAAAAATTGCTCCTAGGATAATTCCAGCATATTCAATGCTGAGAGAAAGTGTTGCAGAAGTTCTGAATGATATATGGATTGAAAAACCTTTTGTATTTTTACAGACAGATAATGGACCTGAATTTAGAAGTTCAACAGTTCAAAACTGGTGTAAAGCTCATGCAGTAAAACAAGTTTTTTCAAGACCCGGGAAACCGACAGATAACTGTTTTATTGAATCATTTAATCGAGTTTTTCGCGATGAATGTTTGAATGAAAATTATTTTACGTCTCTGTCAGAGGCAAAAAAAATAATTAATTTCTGGAGATGTGATTACAATGAAAATCGGCCACAGAAAGGATTAAAAAAATTGACACCAAGTCAGTTCAAAAGTAAACTTGAGTATATGAAAAACTCGCCTTAATTTTGGTCAATTTTTGGGGTGAGACTAGTAATGTCAATTAATTAGATATGCAGAAAAGAATAGCTGTAAGACAGGGAACGGCAGACAGTAACGGCCGCTTCAATTATGGATTCGGTGCAGGTGCGCACGGCAACTTCAACCGTTATGGCGGTTACTACGGCGGATACGGCTACTCAGGAAACATCTGGAATGACCTCTTCTTCGGCGGTATGTGGGGCTTCGGTGCAGGTGCACACGGCAGTAATAACGGCCAGGAAGCTGATCCTGAATACTACGATATAGACAACATCTATCCGCTGTATGCAAACGGTGAGGCTGTTGCAACATATGAAGAAGACCTTGTGTATTCTCCAAGCGTAACGTACTGGACAGGATGGGGCGGCTTCTTCGGCGGCTATTACACCACAAAGCAGTCAAACTACGCGACATACACAGAGACAAATTACTTTGCAAGTGATACACTTGGAACAGTAAGGGTTGCAACAGGAAACAACGGTTCCGTCATCGGCTATGCAGATTACGATGTATTCGGTAACCCGTACGAAAGAGCAGGAACGCTTGCAGGTGATGACCTGATGTACGCCTACACATGCAAGACCTGGGATGCCGTAACAGGCCTTTCAAACTACGGATTCCGCGATTACGCACCACAGCTTGCAAGGTTCACCACAGTAGACCCGATCAGAGACGGTTCAAACTGGTACGCGTACGTGCACAACGACCCGGTGAATCTGAGGGATTTGTGGGGATTGTGCTCAGAAAGTGATAATAATACAGGTAACTATACAATTAAATCTGGTGATACTTTAAGTCAGATTACACAAAATCATAATAATAAATACGGGACTAATTATTCCGTAGAAGATATTGCTGCTCATAATGGAATAGCCAATCCTGATTTAATCTATGCCGGATCTTCATTGAATCTTCCAGTTCCAACTCCTTGTCCATATGATTTTTATGGAAGCGGAAGTGGCCCTGGGATATCTTTTGGAAGCCAAAGTTCTCCTCAAAATAGTGGATTAGTTATTACCATCGGTGTTAGTGCGAACTTAGTTTTTGGAGTTGGAGGAGATGCATCTGTCGGATTACAATTTGACACAGGTAATCCTTCTAATTCTGGAATAGTAACAAGTGCCGGATTTGCAGCTGGAGCAAGTATTGGTGTCGGTGTTTTTGCTAATTGGACAGCATCTTCTTCAGGTAAAAATATTCTAACGGGTTCAACAGGTATTTTACTATCTCCTATTTCTGTTGCTGGAGGGGTTTCAGAAAACGGAGATTTGTCGATTTCTGCTGGTTATGGTGCTGGATTTGGTTTTTATACTTCAATTGAACACTCTTCTTTTACTTCATTTTCTGATTTTACCGAAACATTTGTAGAGAGTTTATCGACTATGAATTTACCTAATTAAATAAAAGGAGTATTTATGTTGAGAAATAAAATAATCATTATAAAATTCCTTTTTCTTTTGTGCACAATAGCAATAGGACCTTTGTCATTAAAATTAGAACAAGTAAAAGAGTATTTTGCCTTTATATTTCTTTTTGTAATTCTATTTTTTGCAATACTGCTTGCATTATTACAGAAATGTCCTAATTGCAAAAAGATGGTTGGTAACCGGTATGCAATAATGAACGGTGAAGAAAAGTTTTTCTTCCTTTTCCCTAAAAAGTGCCCATATTGCGGACAATCGTTTGTTAAAGAAAAGAAAGAAAAAGAAACCTAAACTATGTAAGTAGTATTAAGTTCGCGCAGAAATTCTTTTCCATGCTATACTACCCGTGTAACCAGTACATTGCGGATAAGTCCGTGCAGTTTTGCGTCGCAAAACTGCATAAGTAAGACCTTCAGGTCTTGCGACGTACGCGTACGTGCACAATGACCCCGTGAATTTGCGAGATTTGTGGGGTTTGTGCTCTGCAAGTGACAGTCAGGCTGCCATGTTTGGACAGCATGATTGGACACAGTTTGCTCTTGGTTTTAATGACTCTGCTTGTGCAACTACATCAATAGTAAACATGGTATCAACCCAGTATACAGAGTCTACTGGTGAAAAACTTAGTTTTGATCAGGCACAAAATGCTATACAGGAAGCTATAAATAATGGTTCTGTAGCTGGTAATGATGCAACCGTTAATAACTGGACAAAAGCTGCGAACACCATGGCACAGTCAGTAGGACTTACAGGCACATTTACCGATTATACAGAAGATGCAACCAAAAGTCGTGACTATACCATTCTGGCATATACATCAACAGATAACCTTGATAAGGCGGAACATTTTGTTTTAGTGACAGGACAAGTTCCTGGAAATGCAGGAAATGCCATTAAAGCGTTAGAAGTATTTAATCCTGACAGTGCGCAGGAAGAATATTGGGTTTCGGATGCTGTAGGTATTACAGCTGACAAACCTGCAAAATTCAGACCATTACAGTCAGGAAGGGAAACGAGGCAATTTAACTATGAAGAACAGTAAAAAAAAGATAAGTATTATATTTCTCATTTTATTTTTGATATCTGGAATATCTGCCCAACAGAAAATTACGATGGCAGACGGACATCTGACTTTTTATGTTCCAGACAGCGATTTAATTGCCATAGAAAAATGGGATACTCAGAAGATTTATATACATAAACTTGAGTATACGAATGATGAACCAGAAGATTTGCATAA
This sequence comes from Candidatus Treponema caballi, assembly GCA_018066285.1. GTDB lineage: Bacteria > Spirochaetota > Spirochaetia > Treponematales > Treponemataceae > Treponema_I > Treponema_I caballi. Next base: position 37,621 of record JAGHRS010000037.1, on the reverse strand, counting down.
TCTTGGTTTTTCGCCACTTTTGACTGAAGTTTTAGCTAATGATGGCTATGTCATCAAAGAAGAACATATACTTGAAATGATAAGGAATAACGATTTCAGCCAAAGCGGGACATACTCTCTTGAAGGAAATTATTATTACGATGCGTATCATAAAAAGGTTTATCATGAATCTTTTTATGATGAATCATATACTAAACTTTTCTATGATGGTGTTCCGATTGGTGAAAGTCATTATTGGACGTCAACGACGAAATATAGAATTAATTCAGCCCCAATTGCAAACCCATTCAGCTGTGATATCTGGCTGATTGTTGATAACAGGATAGTAAACATAGGGCTTTGGCTGAATTTTTCTGATCTTGTTCTTGTTCCCGATATCTATCCAGATTTGTTCAGAACAGATGAAAAGGGTGACATATACTGGAAAGACGAAGAAAGCCGGGTTGAGTTTTACTACCGGTTCATGAGTGATGACTATGTTAACCTTCCTTCAAAACTAAGAACATTAAGGGAAACCTATGACATGGTGCTTGAGACTCTGACTATCATAGATTAAGCAAAAGTTAACAGGATTTTTCAGTTTTATAATTCCATGCTATACTATCCATGTACCCAGTAAATTGCGTCGCAAAACTGGTACGCGTACGTGCATAACGACCCTGTGAATCTGAGAGATTTGTGGGGACTGTGCTCAGAAAGTGATTCTGATTCAACTAATTATCAACAATTGTATGAAAAAGTCGAAAAGCAATACAACTCAGATAATTCTTCTGTAACAATATTAACTAATGGTACTATCGTTGTTAAAACTCCAGAGCCAACAACACTATATGTTTATACTTATAGTGGTGAAACAAATAACAAAGGAGCACAAACCGGAATAGTTGAAGTATATAAGCCATCTGAATTAATACAAACAGATGTAAATCATCCTGTGTATACGGCTCCATTTGTATCTGGAGCGAACTTTACTGATTCCAATGGTAATACTCAAAAGTTTGATCCATGCCCAACAGGTGTTTATTTTGATGTAAAGAGGGAATCATCAGATACAACTGGAAACAGTGTATTAAAAGATGAAAATCATGGAAATCACACTATTACAGTTAATGGAGGCACAATAATTACAACATCAACGATTATGAGATTACCTGGACTTGAAGGATATTTAGTACATCAAGGAAATAACAGATCCGACGTTACTAATTCATATACAGAGGGATGTCTTGCCATAACAACTTCACAAATCACTTCAGGAATAACACCTGAACAAAACAATACTCAAATGCAAAGAATACAAGGAGCCACAAATGCTACAATCATTGTCAGGTAAAATCTTGATTATCTGTTTTCTTTTATCCTTTTCAATCCCCTTATATTCATTTCAATTGGGAAATGGTAATGATAATAATCTATTGGTTCCAGAGATAGTATTAACGGATGTAAAAAAAGTTGTTTCTTGCGGATATACCACAATGGTTATAAAAAAAGATGGATCTTTGTGGGTATCAGGAGAAAATAATGGAAAATTTGGCAACGGACAGACAGAAAGTACCAATATTTTCATAAAAGTACATAATGATATAAGCGATATTGCGTTAGGTGAAAAAACAGCGTTGATACTTCGAAAAAATGGGGATTTATTTATTACAGGATTAATTTTAACGACAAGTAAAAATGGTTTGATATCATATGAATGTACGTATGAAAATATACTAACCCCAGAAAAAATTGATAGCGAAGTTAGTAAAATATTCTCTTTTCCAGATCATTCAACCTATTTTGGAAATTATTTTTATATTAAGCAAGACAGCTCCCTATTTGGTTTAGGAATGAATAGTTTTGGAGAATTAGGTGATTTTGAAAAAAAGCCACATCCAACCCCTATTAAAATCGATTCAGATGTTACAGATATTCTTTCTACAACTCATCTTTTTTACCGAAAAACCAACGGTTTGATTATGTTTGTAGATTTATCTATAGGAAAAATTCAAATGTGTTCTTTGCCATTAAAAAAGACATGTAATTCCTTCAAAATATTGGATGATGGTACATTAGTAACAGATAATTCAGGTTTTTTTGGTGAATACGGGTTAAATCCATCAATTTCTACATCAGTTCCTAATATAATTATGAGGAATGTAAATGATGTTGATATGTCTGTTTATCATTCTCTCATTCTTTCAAATGATGGGAAACTTTATTCTTGTGGTGGTAACTGTAAAATCTTAGATACTTATTTATCGACATTTGGATTCATCGGAGATGGAACAGGAGAACCATCGCTGGAACCAAAGTACATAATGGATAATATTGATTTCATTACTACCTCTGATTATTCCAGTTTTGCTATTGATAACAATGGCAACCTATGGGCATGGGGATTGAATAACAATACATCTGATTTACTATTTTATTAAGTGATAAAGCATAGTGAATAATTCTATTTTCGAAACTTACATAGCGACAAATTACCATTTTAGTAATACCCTTACCCAGACAGAAGGACACACCGCAGAGCGTACCCTGTATGACGGTATGAGCTTTGAAGTGCTCCGGCAGGGAACGGCAGACAGTAACGGCCGTTTCGTAAGTACCGATGTAGCCAAGGGACGTTTCAATTACGGTTACGGCTTCCCGTTCAACTCATATACAACGTACAATTCATCAGGAAACTGGATATTTGATATGTTCTTCGGCGGTATGTGGGGATTCGGTGCAGGAGCACACGGCAGCAATAACGGTCAGGAAGCTGACCCCGAATATTATGACATAGAAAACCTGTATCCTCTGTATGGAAACGGAGAAGCTGTAGCAACATACGAGGAAGACCTGGTCTATTCACCGCATGAAACATTCTGGAACAACTGGGGTGGATTCTACAGCGGATTGTTCGGAACCCGTGAAAGCTATTACTCAACGTACAGTGAGACCAACTACTTTGCAACAGACCTGCTCGGCAGCGTAAAGGTGACAACCAATGCAAGAGGAGAAGTCTCAGGCAAAACAAGCTATGATGTGTTTGGAAGCCTGTATGGTTCAAACGGAACACTTGCAGAAAGCAGCCTTATGTTTGCCTATACAGGAAAGACCTGGAATGGTATTACAGAACTTAGTAACTACGGTTTCCGTGACTACTCACCGCAGATTGCACGCTTTACCACAGTAGACCCGATTCGTGACGGTAACAACTGGTATGCGTACGTGCACAACGACCCTGCAAATTGCGTCGATTTGTGGGGATTGACGGCGAGTGATAAAACAACAAATTCAAATTTATCACCAGTTTCTTTTTCTCTTGATCCTGATCAATTTAACTGCGTTTATCCTGTAGCAACACAGGAATATGGCAACACAACAATACGTACATTATCCGATGGTAACTATGCAATGAATTCTGATGTATCACAAGCATTGGTCGTAATTACACTGACTTCTGAAAAAAATACAAGTGGAGCTATTATAGGCAGTGCGACAATATACAGTCAAAACACTTACATTGATACCGGTATATCAAGTGGTGTTACCGTACCAATAGTATCTGGCAGTAATTCTTCTTCTCCAATACCAAAAGGAATCTATCCTTCTGTTAATCAATCAAGTACATCAAATTCTTCCAATCCTGTTCTAAGTAATGGAAGTCACGGAGAATGGTATTATGTTCTTGATTCAGCAGGCAATGCATTCCATGAAGGAAACATTAATACAAACCAAAGTACTGCTTATACTGAAGGGTGTGCTGCTATTACATGTACAACAGCAGAGTATAATGAGTATGTGTCAAACGGGGGATATGATGATAATTGGCAGCCCACTGGCAAAACACCAACTCAGAAAAATTATGATTCAGCAATGGAGGCTTTAGGGAATGCTCCTGCAACATTTATTGTCAAATAAAAAAAATATTTATGCTTTGCTTTTACTATTATTTTATGTACCACTTTCAGCCTTACAACTAGGAGATGGCAGTGATACTTGTCTGAGCACCCCAATGAAGGTCTTTTCAAATGTTAAGTCAGTATTTCCATCAGAATATTCAACATATGTGATTACAAAAGACAATAGTCTCTGGGTAAGTGGTAGTAAAATAGATATACCAAATGGTTCCAATTTTGATTCGTATGGGAATTATTTCCAACAAATTGATGAAAATGTAATTGAATGTAAAAAATACTATGGGGGAGAATACATTGTTAAAGTTACTGGTGAGTTAGTATTGTCGAATATAACAGGGCAAAAAATCCTTGATACGGAGGTTCTTCATGTTTCTGTGGGAGACAGTGGTGATGTCCTATATATAAAAAAAGATAAGACACTTTGGGGATATGGAATTAATCAAAACGGCCAACTCTGTTTAGGGCATACTAATCGAGTTGAAACACCAGTCCTTATAATGAAGGATATATTCGATGTATATACTGGTTTTTCAACAACAAAAATTCTTACTCTCGACGGAAAACTTTGGGTTTCAACAGAAGAAGGCAGTGTAACCAAAATAGCAGATGATGTTATTTCAATAACAGAAGATATGTTTGTCACTAAAGACAATAAATTATTTTGTTTTGGCAGAGAATTCTTTGGAAGAGGCGGACTTGGTAGTTATAGTGACATGAATTTCCCTATAACAATGGTTATGGAAAATGTAAAGGAGGTCTCCAGCTCAGTTTATCATACGCTTATATTAACTCTTGATGGGAAAGTGTATTCATGTGGTGGAGATGGTGGTTCTTCACTTGAAAACTACTCTTCATTTGGTTTCATTGGAAATGGATTTTTTGAACCACAAAACAGACCAGTTTTTATTATGGATAATATTGCTAACGTAGCTGTAAGTGATTTCACCAGCTTCGCTGTTGATAACGATGGAAACCTTTGGGCGTGGGGGCTGAACAACGATAATGAGTTACTGCTCTTTTATTAAGTGACAAAAGCATGTTTTTATTTTACCATAACTACAAGGAGGAATAAAAAAGCAGCCCGTTTTCGTCGCAAAACTGGTATGCGTACGTGCACAATGACCCTGTGAATCTCCGGGATTTGTGGGGATTGCAGTGTCTGACCGGAAGTGATCAGCAGGATGCTTTGAACTCAAATGTTACATTTGTAGTATATAGAGAACAGGATAGTAGAAGATCATATTTGCAAAGAGATGCCAGAGGTCAGGATTCTATTGTATTTAAGAATACAGAAACAGGTGAAACCTTCACACTCAAAGGAACTCAAACTGTAATCAGTTATTTTGAAAATGATGAACCAAAATATCCCGAAGGAGACACGCTGAAAGCATTCCAAGGTACAGTAACTGTGCAATATCTTGGTAACAAAACGACGAGTGATCAACTCCTATATAATAATGAAAGATCACAGTATTACGGCCCTGTATTCAATGTCATAGACACCTACACTGAAAACGGAAAAAAGACAGATGCAACAGGAAGAACATCTTCCCTTGAAGATCCATACCGGCTCCATTCAAATTATAACGTAAACAAGGATGTTGTAACTCCTTTGGCTTCAGCAGGTTGTCCAATGTATGATTATTCACAGGCAGATGATTTTGCAGAATTTCTTGAAAAAGCGGGAGTGCAACCTGGTGATAAAATACAAGGAATGATCAAGGAGGATATACCTTTATGAAAAGAAGAATTCTGCCCTTTTTTGCTTTACTGCTGTTTTTCAGGCTGTCAGCAGAAGGATATCCATTTGAAGGAGTAAGATTTCAGAACGGACTTGATTATACTTTTTCATTTACTGACAGTATTTATAAAATAACAAAGATTAACCTTGATTACACGGTAACCAATATTGAAGGGAAGTACAGTCTTAGAGAGGAAAACGGATATCTCATAGCCGATGTTGATTATGGAGATCATAGTTCTGAAATATTCATTTTCTCTGCAGATGAGAAACACATCATTCTCTATGACAATTACTTAAAACAGCAGATAGATGCAACACGTATAAAAGGACATACTGATGAACCATGGATCTGGAGTGTTTGCTATTGTACTGCTACATCATATCTGACGGAATTATTGCGGGGTGAAACCGTTGAATATGTGCCGGATAATTTCGGAAATGACAAACTTCTATTATCCTGGGTGGAAGGAGCCCCCGGGAATGGTATTGGAGAAAAAATCGCTTTTGAATCTGTGACTAATGAAGTATTAATCGGTTCCAGACGATTCTATATAATCAACGGTTTTTTCTCACCTGATAAACCATCACTATTTTTTGATAACGGGCGTATAAAAACATTTCATGTAAAATGTTACGATAACAAAAAAGCATTGGTTTATGAAGGTGATGTTGAACTTGAGGATACTGGAAAGATGCAGGTCATAGAATTCCCCGTTCGTTGCTGTGCCTTTGAATTTGAAATAACCGATGTATATCCGGGCAGAAAATATGAAGATACGGCTATTACGGCAATATATGTAGATGCACTCAATATGTATGAACCGTGAAAATTTTTATAAAATAGTACAGATTACCCATTATTGGTGATATACTGAAACTCAAAGGAGGGGAAATTAAACTTTCGCAACAACTGGTACGCTTACGTGCATAATGATCCTGTGAATCTGCGTGATTTGTGGGGACTGTGCTCTGCAAGTGACAGTCAGGCTGCAGGTGGAAAAAAAGATCAAACTGCAACAGAAACTTCAAATCCTGATGTAAACAGAACTTCTAAAAAAGGTGTAGATGTCAATCTGTTTCCTAAAGATCAAGATATTTATAAATATGCAAAGAAAATCGACAATCCACTAGATGACAATGTGTTCGTTGTTGGAGGACATGGTGCTCCGTCGTTTATGGAAGATGATAGTAAGCAACCAATTTCAGCTAGAAAACTATCTGAATTAATCAAAGCAGATGATAATTATCAGGATGGAATGTCCATTCTTCTAGTATCTTGCAGTACTGGTAAAAAAGATGAAGGATTCGCACAGAAACTTGCAGATGAAATGGGTTTAAATACAGAAGTAATTGCGCCAACCAAAACACTATGGATTTCTTCCAAAGGTTCATTAGAAGTTTATGACATAGTAATAACTGAAGATGAAAAAGGTAACAAAGTACAAACAAAAGAACCGGGAGAATGGAAAACATTTACAGGGAGGGAGTAATGGGAAAGACTTATTTACATAAATGGTATCTTTATATTTCAGTGATAGTGTTATTAATAGGGTGTCTTTGTATGTGCAAATCAAATGAACAAGATGAGAAAATAGCATTAAATGGTGTTTATTATCTTTCTGAAGTTGAAATTAGCAGCTTCATTGAGAGAAGTCAAAATGAAGATGTGAGTGCTTGTATTAAACTTGCGAAATACTACAGTATGTATCTTGATAAACCTGAAGAAGCATTAAAATACTACAAAATTGGTGCTGATGTTGGTAATGACATATGTCAATATAGTTATGGTTTTCTTCTTTGGGAATTGAAAGGTGACAGCATGAAAGAAGAAGCTGTTCAATATTTGAAATCTGCTGCACTCAATGGAAATGAATATGCAATCGAATATCTTGAGGAAAAAGGTATAGCAGTTACAGGAGAATAGATATTAATAAAATGATCAAAACTGGTTAGTTTTATGAAATCGTGTTACATTACTTACAGACAGGAGATATAAAAATGCCAACAATCAGTATGTTTAGAGGAATTAAAATCTATATAAATTGGAATGATCATATGCCACCCCATTTTCACGCCGTATATGCCGGGCAGGATGTTTTAATATCAATAAATGAGTTGGAAGTCATTGAAGGGGATATTCCTTCAAAGCAATTGAAAATGGTAATCGGATGGGCTGCATTTCATCAGACAGAATTATTGGAAAACTGGGAGTTGGCGGTAAAGCATATGGATTTGTTCAGCATAGAGCCTCTTCAGTAACAGGAACCGGTTATGAATAAGTCAGTTGAATACTATATTTCAAAGGGAATGGATGAAAAAACAGCAGAATACTTTTCTCAGGGGCGTAAGAAACCTGTAAAAGTAATACCGTTGGAAAATTATACCTTGAAGATAACTTTTGATAATAACGAAGTCCGTGTTTTTGATGTAAATCCGTTCATAAAAAAAGGAACCGTTTTTGAAGCATTGCAGGATTATTCCATATTTACCAAATGCTATATTGATTCTGACTACTCTGTCTGCTGGGATAAAAATCCTGAAACAGACAGTAACATCGTATGGTCAAATAAAATAGATTTAGGTGCTGATACCTGTTACTTAGAGAGCAAGAGAATATAAAAATGCTCGGGACTTTTGTTAATCCAAGGAGGAAACAAAGTAAAACAGCTGTTTTTGTGACCATTTCTGGTACGCGTACGTGCATAACGACCCTGTCGGGCACGTCGATTTGTGGGGACTAAAGCCTGGTGATGTTTTTAATTCTCCAGATGAAGCAGCCACTGATTTCGGACTTACTTATGGTGATGATTCCATAAAAAATAACAAAGAGTATGGAGCTAGCGTATATAAAGTATCTGGAGGATACACATATACAGTACCAAGTGTTGGTTCTTCTGATAGTGTAATAATGTCTGTTCCGCCTTTTGACAAAGTAGAAGCATATTTACATACTCATGCGGCAGATGATCCTAAATATGACAACGAAAACTTTTCTAAAACAGATAAAAATACAGCTCAAAAAAAAGGAGTTGACATATATGTGGCAACTCCGAAAGGAAAGTTGAAAGTTTTTAATCCTGATACAGGAGTAACTCAAGTGCTTAGCGATACTATGCCAACAAATGCTACCGCATATAACGAAGATGAGACTATTGGTTTTTTCAAAAATCTAATTAACCACATAGTAAACTTCTTTACAGGAAATTCTAATAGCAAAAAGGATGAAAGTTATGAAAAAAAGAATAAATAAAGGAATAGTGATTCTATTATTGTTAATACTTACTGTACCAGTCATTTCACAAGTTGAAGAAGCATATGAAGGCTATATTCCAACAAACGGCTTTGTTCCTGATGAGGATACTGCAATTGCAATTGCGTTAGCTGTGTGGAAACCTGTGTATGGAGATAAAATAAAGAGTTCCCGGCATTATGAAGCAGTTTTAGAAAACGGAATTTGGTATATAAGTGAAAAAGTCTCTTATGGATTGTTTTCATCTTCTGGCGGGGAATTATATATGGAGATTGATAAGGAAACAGGACAGATACTAAAAATGTATTGTACAAAATAAGATTATATCCCATCAAAAAAAAACATTGTATGTGGTATAATCAGTGCAGCGCGAAGTTCTCAAAGGTACAAGCGGAGGTTTTATGTATATAAAAGACGGAATCTGTTATGCAGGTGAACTGACCCCAACCATTGAAGTCTCTGATATCAAACTTTTAGACTCAGGGATGATGCTGGTAACTTTTTCAACAGGTGAAATCCGACTTTTTGATGTATGCGCTTTGGCATCAAGAGGGGCTGCATTTGCTCCGCTTACAGACATAGAAAACCAGAAAACAGCTAAAGTTACCTTTGGATTTGTTTCATGGATGGATGGCCGCATTGATATTGCTCCAGAAACAATGTATCTCGAAAGTTATAAATATTCTCAGATTATTACAGCTTGAAAAGCAGGAATCATCGAATACCAGAATTAAGTAGATTTGAAGGAATGGTCATCTACATGCTGTTCCGTGATAACAAAGAACACAATAAACCTCATGTGCATGTTTATTATGGAGAATATAAAGCTGCTGTAGGAATTGATGGCGAATTACTGGCAGGAAGTTTACCTCCTCGTCAATTAAAAATGGTAGTAGGTTGGTTAGCCCTTCATGAAGAGGAAGCTTACAAAGCATGGAATGCGGCAATCAGCGGAGAACATTTTGATAAAATCAAACCTATATAATATTTCAAATACCAGCATAAATAGTAAAAACTACTAATGAGAACTGTTCATAGCAATCAGAATAACTACCGGAAGCCTCTTCTATTAAATAAAAACTGGTACGCGTATGTGCATAATGACCCTGTCGGCCACGTCGATTTGTGGGGATTGTCGGCGAGTGATTCTAATAATCAGGATTCTAGGAAGTGTTATGAGACTACAAATAGTTTTTTATCAATAAATGAAACTGTTTCGAATACTGATATAGAAATCGTTGTAGTTTTTTCTAAGAATAACGTGACTGTTCAAGGACAAAAAACAACAAAAGTTGATGTTTCTATGTATGTAAATAACAGTGTAAGCAAGGACCCAAATAATAATGGCGGTGTTAATTCAAAATATGCATTAGCATCTCAAATGACAGTTACTGTTAGTGATGAATCAAATAGTGTATCTATGACCAGTCTGGCAAACTCGTTTGAAAGTAATTCTGTTACGCTGACCATTCCAGGTCAAAATAATGATGTACTTGTAACCGCTGATATTTATGTAATAGCCACAAATCAAAACAGTATCGAAGAAACATTTGATTATAAGGTGACATTCAAATGAAAAAAAGAGTTCTATTCATACTTATTGCTGCCTTTTTTCTTACAAATGCTTTTACAGAAAATGACATAGCGACAAATAAATATTTTTTTACTATGCCGGAAGGAACAGATGTGTTTGCGATTTCTGACGGTGAATTGCTTTCCTATGGTGTTTCGCCAGAAGACGGTATGTATATTGAAATTGATTATTCAGATATAGGAATGAGTGTAAAATACTGTAATTTAAAACAGTTTATATATTTGTTTGACAATAGATTAATAAAAAGAGGAGATTTAGTCGGGAAAACAGGCTGGACAGGTAATATTTCTGAACCAGGAATAACATTATATATCTCTGTTAATAAAGCTATCGTAAATCCCGTTATAGACCATGAGTAACAACCTTTACGGTAAAAGCTTTAATATGCTAGAATAAATGCAGATTATTGGTTGAATGAGATAAGAAATTGCCAACAGTATTTACGGATGGAGCATACAGATATTATTTTTTCTCACGTGAAGAAACAAGGAAGCATATCCATGTTTCTTCTGCCGATGGAGAAGCAAAGGTCTGGCTTGAACCTGAAATCATTATTGCAAAATCTGTAAACATCCCTGCCGGTGAATTGAACAAGATTCTGAAGGTTGTAAAAGAGCGAAAGGAGGAAATTAATGATTTCTGGAACAGACACTTTAACAGTAACTGAATCATCTGCAGAAATAACCAATATTTCTCCCAATGGCATATGGGTTTTATCGAATGATAAAGAGTACTTCATCGATTATAAGGAATATCCTTTTTTCACAAATGCATCCATAAGGCAGATAGCTGATGTAGAATCAGATTCATTTGGCAATTTGCATTGGCCAGAACTTGATATTGATATTGAAATTGACTCACTTGAGAATCCAGAACAATATCCCCTCGTTTATAATGAGTCAAGCGGTCTTTAACCTGAAGAGTGTATATTTTCTCTCTACTTCTTTTTCAAATTCTGGATATTCAAAGCCTTTTTTTGTCGTATATTGGTACGCGTACGTGCCGAGCAAGACGGAACGGCTTGCGGCGGACCCCGTAAATTGCGTCGATTTGTGGGGATTATCTACAGAAGTTGTACTTAATTCAGAAGGGAACTTTGTTGTTACAGGCGGAAAAACAGATGAAGGTATCAGTATTCAGCATAATCCAGTACCGATCGTTTTTCCAATTTAACAACTGCGATTTTACCATACAGAAAAGGTGCTTTTTCCATGCTATACAAACCTTGTAACCCAGTAAAATGTGTCAAAAATTAGTAATATGATTCTAAAATCTTATCTGAATTTTAAACTATTCCTGATAGTCTCTCCTTATGTGATTATTTGCAATTACAATGATTTAATGTATTCCTGACTTGAGAGAACGCTTGAAAACGAAGAAGTAACCGTGCATTGCACAGCTCCTTGCATGAAAAAATGTGTAAGGAATTACTGTCATTGTACTGTCACTTAGTGATTTTGTTTAAAATGAAAAAAGCTAAGTCTTTATATTGTAAGGACTTAGCTTTTAAGTTTTAGAGCGGCAGAAGGGAGTCGAACCCTCGTCTCCAGCTTGGAAGGCTGGGGTAATAGCCGTTATACGACTGCCGCATGTTGTCATGCAACGATATGACTATACAAAAAAAATGCCGGAAGAGTCAAGTACTTTCCGGCTTTTTTTTATTGGCTTTCAGTAATTATGCCTTAAGGTTTTCCTCAAGCCATGCCTTGAAGCTGTCATAGCTGTTTTCCATAGGAATGGAGTTATCCGGCAGCTGCAGGACCTTTTCAAGTCTGTCCGGCATGACCGGCTCGCGGTTGATTGCATCGTGGACAATGCTGCCGAATTTGGCCGGATGTGCTGTTTCAAGGACAATACCGACAGCACGTTTTTCAACGACGTCTGGTGCCCAGTCAGGAATGTTTGGCGTAAGGCCCGGCTTATCTGCATCGTTCGGAAATCCGGATGTAAGATTGAGCATTGCTCCGTGGCGGATATCATCCCAGGCCTTCCAGCCAACCGCGCCGTGCGGATCAATGATATAGCCGGTGTTTGTGTTGCATTCCTGGATTGCGCGCTTTGTGCCTGCGTCATCAAGCCAGTAAGAAGCGAACAGGTGACGGACCTCGTCAAGCGTGTACATGGCGCGGATACGCTCGTAGTTGCTTGGTGCACCAACGTCCATGGCGTTCGAAAGCGTCTTGACTGATGCGCGTGGCTCGTAGTTGCCGCTGAAAATCCAGTCCGGGACAGTTCTGTTTGAGTTTGTCGCTGCAACGAAGCCGGCGATTGGGGCGCCCATCTTCTGTGCGATGAGACCTGAAGTAAGGTTTCCGAAGTTTCCGGAAGGAACTGACACGATGATTGCCGGCTTCTGAATGCCGTTGTCATGTGCGCTTCTGTCTTTGACGACGAGGGAAGAGTACATGTAGTAGAAGCTTTGGGGAAGCAGGCGTGAAATGTTGATTGAGTTTGCGGATGAAAGACGGAACTTCTTTCTGAGTTCAACATCAGTGAAGGCTGTTTTTACGAGCTTCTGGCAGTCGTCGAACGTGCCGTTTACAGAAAGGGCGCGGACGTTGCCGGTGAATGTTGAAAGCTGCTTTTCCTGAAGCGGGCTGATCTTTCCCTGCGGATAGAGAATTGTTACATCAAGGCCCGGAACACCCTGGAAGGCACTGCCGACTGCACTTCCTGTATCACCGGAAGTTGCAACCAGAATGTGGAGCGGGGTGGCTTCATCCTTGTTGAAATAGGACATGACGCGTGCCATGAAGCGGGCGCCGAAATCCTTGAATGCGCATGTCGGGCCGTGGAAAAGCTCAAGAACGTACGTGTGCGTGTCGAGCGGAACAACCTGCGCATTGAACGGATAGCATTCTGCAATAATGCCCTGAAGGGCTGCCTCTGGGATTTCGCCTTCAACATACGGTTTTGCCATTTCAAAAGCAATTTCGCGGAAAGACGGAGAAGAGGGTTTATCAAGAATTGCATCTGATAATCTTGGGAAAGAAACCGGAATATAGAGTCCGCCTGTTTCTGAGTTCATGCCGTTGAGAACTGCAGTGCGGAAATCTACCTTGACTTTGTTGTCTCTGGTATCGGTATAAATCATCGGATAGCCTGCCTGTTGCTGTTTTTGTGAATATTAATTTATTATAGCGTATAAACTGATGATTCTCAACAGTTCCAACAGTTATATGACAAAGATTTAATCCGATAATATAATGTATAATCTGTAAAGACATTCATTTCTTTGGAGGAAATGTCGTTTTATGAGAGCAACAAAAGCATATATCAATCTTGATAATCTGCGTGAAAATATAGCGTGTGTAAAAAGCTTCATCAAAGAAGACGTAAAGATGTGCATAGCGGTAAAGGCTGACGGATACGGCCACGGCGCCGCCCGAACCGCAATTGCAGCCATTCAGGCAGGAGCTTCCGTTCTTGCCGTAGCATCAGTGCAGGAAGGCATTGAGCTTCGTGAAGCGGGAATTGTAGCCCCGATCCTGACGCTGAGCCTACCGCTCAAGGAAGAGATTCCGTCAATCATAGTACATTCCATTACGCCGCTCGTATTTGATGAAGAATTCATTGAGCAGGTTAATGAAGTTGCAGAATCAATGCACCGCCGCGTTCCTGTCTATCTGAAGATTGACACAGGAATGGGACGGGTAGGCTGCCGTCCCGAAAAGGCTGGGGAACTTGCAGAGAAAATCAGTACATCAAATGGTCTTTATCTTGAAGGCTGCATCACCCATTTCGCCGTTTCAGACTCGGTTGCGCCTGAAAACATGGAATATACAGCATTCCAGGTTGCAAACTTCAATAAGGCAATCGCGCAGATCAAAGAGAAAGGCATTGATCCGGGCATCTGCTCTGCTTCAAGCTCGGGCGGTATTTTCCTGCATCCGGAAGCGCACTTTGACATGGTACGGCCGGGAATTGTCGTGTACGGCTACTATCCGGATCCTGCCCTGAAAGAAGTTCTTGCTCTGAAGCGCGGTGAAAGCGTGGTGTTGAAGCCTGTCATGGAAGTTGTCACGCATGTTGTCGCAATAAAGCACTTTTACAAGGGTGAAAGCATATCCTACGGCCGCACCTGGGTTGCTGAAGAAGACTGTGATGTCGCTGTTCTTCCTATCGGATATGCTGATGGGCTTGTCCGGAAACTTTCTCCGGGACTCACTGTTACGATTGACGGAAAACAGTATCCTGTAGTGGGAAGAATCTGCATGGACCAGTGCATGGTTTGTCTTGGCTCAAAGCACAATGTAAAACGCTGGGATAAGGTCACCGTTTTCGGCTATGAAGAAGGCTGCAAGACTGCGGATGACCTTGCTGCTGCAGCCGGGACTATTTCGTACGAAATCCTCTGTGGTATAAACAAGCGCGTGCCACGCGTATTTATTGATAACGAAAAGAATTACTGAGAGTTATAAAATGAATTTATTGCACTTGAAATATGCTCTTGAAGTAGCTTCAAGCGGGTCAATCAATAAAGCTGCGGAAAAGCTAGAAATTGAACAGCCTAATCTGAGCCGTTCAATTAAGGAACTTGAAACTGCTCTTGGTGTAAGCATTTTTTCACGTTCATCCAGAGGAATGAAAGTCACCGTAGAAGGTGAGGAATTCCTTAAATATGCAGAGAAAATCCTGAAGCAGGTCGATTACGTTGAAAATATGTTCCGTAAAGACTATGCGGAAAAGAAAAAATTTTCCATTTCTGTTCCTCGTGCAAGTTATATCTGCGATGCATTTTCTTCTTTTGCAGAATCACTTCCTCATGAAGAGGGCTTTGAGATAATATACAGGGAAACGAACGCGCTCCGAGCCATTAAGAACATTATGGAGGCGGACTACAATCTGGGCATCATCCGTTATGCGGAACAGTATGACAAGTACTATAAAGACATGATGGAAAACAAAGGACTTGCCTATGAGTTCATCACTGATTTCCACTATACGCTTCTGATGAATGAAAAATCACCGCTTGCAGATCTTGATGAAATCCATTTTTCTGACCTCATGGATAAAACTGAAATTGCTCATGCAGATCCGTATGTTCCGTATTTACCATTATCAGAGGTAAAGAAGGAAGAACTTCCTGTCATGGAAAAAAGAATTTTCGTTTTTGAACGTGCCAGTCAGTTTGAGTTGCTTGCCAAAAATACTGATATGTTTATGTGGGTTTCACCCGTTCCTGTGTCTACACTCAAGCGTTATGGCCTGATTGAGCGTGTCTGTGAGGAAAACAGGAAAACATATAAAGACGTAATGATATATAAGAAAGATTACCGCCTTACTGAACTTGATAAGTCTTTTATTACTGAACTGTGCCGTGTAAAACGCGGTCTTTTCGGCATAAAGACATTCTCCTGAAATATAATAAACCTTAATTTTACAGGCTTTCCCGTTATATCGATAAATATATATCGACATATCCATAAAAACAATTCCTGCGAATTCGATAATTTTTTATATTATTCACGGAGGTCAATATGGATACCAAAGAAAGAACAATCATTGACAATACAGAAGCTTTGGAAGCTGCCATTGTCCGCGTAAGGGCTGCCCAGAAAGAGTATGCCACTTATTCCCAGGAACAGGTTGACAGAATTTTCAAGGCTGCGGCAATTGCTGCAAACCAGGCACGTATTCCACTTGCAAAAATGGCTGTGGAAGAAACCGGAATGGGCGTTGTGGAAGACAAGGTCATAAAGAATAACTATGCGGCCGAGTACATCTACAATGCATATAAAAATACAAAGACATGCGGAATTATTGAAGAAGACAGCGCATATGGCATAAAGAAGATTGCCGAACCTATCGGAGTCATTGCTGCTGTCATTCCGACGACGAACCCGACATCAACGGTTATCTTCAAGACACTTATTTCACTCAAAACACGTAATGCAATCATCATCAGTCCGCATCCGAGGGCTATGAAATCGACTGTAGCCGCAGCCCGTATTGTACTTGAAGCTGCAGTGAAGGCTGGAGCTCCAGAAGGAATCATTGACTGGATAGATGCTCCTTCTCTTGATATGACAAATCTGGTTATGAAAGAGGCTGACATCATTCTGGCGACAGGTGGCCCCGGAATGGTAAAGGCGGCGTATTCTTCAGGAAAGCCGGCTCTTGGTGTTGGTGCAGGAAACACTCCTGCCATCATTGATGAAACTGCTGATATCATCCTTGCCGTAAACTCAATCATCCATTCTAAGACGTTTGATAACGGTATGATCTGTGCTTCAGAACAGTCTGTCATTGTGCATAAGAATGTGTACGAAGCCGTAAAGAAGGAATTCAAGGCAAGAGGCTGCTTCTTCCTGAATCCGGATGAGACTGAGAAAGTACGGAAGACAATTCTCATAAACGGAGCTCTGAACGCAGCTATTGTCGGACAAAGAGCGGCAAAGATTGCTGAACTTGCCGGAGTCAGCGTACCGGAAGAGACGAAAGTGCTCATCGGTGAAGTGACAAGTGTAGAGCTTTCTGAAGAGTTTGCTCACGAAAAGCTTTCTCCTGTTCTTGCCATGTACAGGGCGGAAGACATTCAGGACGCGTTCTCAAAAGCAGAACATCTCATTGCTGACGGAGGATACGGCCACACATCATCAATCTATCTTAATGTAATGACTGAAAAGGAAAAACTTGCGGAGTTCTCTGAACGCATGAAGACCTGCCGCATTCTGGTAAATACACCGTCTTCACATGGTGGAATTGGTGACTTGTACAACTTCAAACTTGCTCCATCCCTGACACTTGGATGCGGTTCATGGGGCGGCAACAGCGTATCAGAAAACGTTGGTGTAAAGCATCTTATCAACATAAAGACCGTAGCTGAAAGGAGGGAAAATATGCTTTGGTTCCGTGCTCCTGAAAAGGTGTATATAAAGAAAGGCTGCCTTCCTGTAGCCCTTGATGAACTCAAGAATGTCATGGGAAAGAAACGGGCGTTCATAGTTACTGATTCTTTCCTGTACAACAATGGATATACAAAGCCAATTGAAGCAAAACTTGATGAAATGGGCATCGTGCATGAAACGTTCTTTGACGTTGCTCCAGATCCGACTCTTGCCTGTGCAAAGGCTGGCGCAGACCTGATGCGTTCCTTCAAACCTGACACAATCATCGCTCTCGGTGGTGGTTCTGCAATGGATGCGGGAAAGATCATGTGGGTCATGTATGAGCATCCTGAGGTTGATTTCATGGATATGGCAATGCGATTCATCGATATCAGGAAGAGAGTCTACACGTTCCCGAAAATGGGTGAAAAAGCGTATTTCATCGCCATTCCGACATCGGCCGGTACCGGTTCTGAAGTAACTCCGTTTGCTGTCATTACCGACCAGGACAGCGGCATAAAGTATCCTCTTGCAGATTATGAGCTGCTTCCTGATATGGCTATCATCGATACAGATTTCCATATGAGTGCTCCTAAGGGACTGACTGCCGCATCTGGTATTGATGCAGTATCACACGCGCTTGAGGCATACGCATCTGTAATGGCAACTGATTATACAGATGGTCTTGCAAAGCAGGCTCTTCAGACAATCTTCAAGTATCTTCCAAGAGCGTATGACAACGGGCAGTCTGATGTTGAGGCGCGGGAGAAGATGGCTAATGCTGCAACCATGGCAGGAATGGCTTTTGCAAACGCATTCCTGGGCGTCTGTCATTCAATGGCACATAAACTTGGTGCGTTCCACCACATTCCTCACGGCATTGCAAATGCCCTGATGCTTGAGGAAGTCCTCCGTTTCAATGCTTCTGAAGTTCCTGCAAAAATGGGTACTTTCTCCCAGTATGACCATCCGCACACGCTTGCACGTTATGCAGAAGTTGCAGATGCGCTTTCTCTTGGCGGAAAGACTGATGAAGAAAAGCTTGAAAGGCTTATTAAGGCTGTGAATGACCTTAAGAAACGCGTTGGAATCAAAGATGCCATCAAGGATTACGTTCCTGATGAAAAAGACTTCCTGAACCGCCTTGATGCAATGGTGGAACAGGCTTTTGACGACCAGTGTACTGGTGCTAACCCGAGGTATCCGCTTATGAGTGAGATTAAGCAGATGTATCTTAACGCATATTACGGAAAGGAGAACTGATATGAAGCTTGACAGAATGATTGCAGTCAGAAACCACAAGACTGTATACCGTGATGGAAATCTGTGCCTTAAGGTTTTTGACAAGGCTTATTCAAAAGCTGATGTCCTGAATGAAGCATTGAATCAGGCCCGTGTGGAAGAAACTGGTCTTAATATCCCAAAGATTCACGAAGTAGCGTTGATTGAGGGAAAGTGGACAATCATCATGGATTACATCAAGGGAAAGACTCTTGCTGAAATAATGCAGAAGAATCCTGAGAAAAAGGATGAATATCTGGAAATGTTCGTAAACCTGCAGCTTGAAGTGCAGTCAAAGACAAGTCCGCTTCTGACAAAACTAAAGGACAAGATGAACAGGAAGATTTCCCAGACTACTTTTGATGCAACGACACGCTATGAACTGCACACCCGGCTGGACAGCATGCCTAAGCACAACAAGCTCTGTCACGGAGATTTCAATCCCTCAAACATAATCATTGCTGAAGACGGAACCCCGTACATTCTGGATTGGTCGCACGTAACTCAGGGGAATGCCTCTGCTGATGTTGCGCGTACTTATCTGCTCTTCTGGTTGAACGGTGACATAGACGGAGCGGAAAAGTATCTTGATCTGTTCTGTGCAAAAAGCCACACGGAAAAGCAGTATGTCCAGAAATGGATGCCGATTGTAGCTGCGTCTCAGACGGTAAAAGGGAACGAAAAAGAACGTGAATTCCTTAACGGATGGGTAAATGTTGTTGATTACGAATAAAAAGGAGAAGGATATGAAAGTTACAGTTTGTATTGGCTCATCATGCCATATAAAGGGTGCCCGGCAGGTTGTTGAAGGACTTCAGTACTACATTGAAGAAGAAGGCCTTGGCGATAAGGTTGAACTTGGAGGAACATTCTGTATGGGAAAATGCCAGCTGGGCGTGTGTGTTACTGTAGACGACCAGTTCTTTTCAGTGACACCTGAAAACGTCTATGAGTTTTTTGCAAAGGAAATAAAGGCAAAGGTCTGATAATGGTTTTCATTGAAGTTTGTGTAGGTAGTTCCTGTCACCTGAAAGGTTCTCCGCGCGTAGTGGAGATGCTTCAAGAAAAAATTGAAAAAGACGGGCTCGAAGATGAGATTATTCTGACCGGAGCCTTCTGTTCCGGCAGATGTAACCGGATCGGGGTGACCATTACGGTAAACGAAGAAGTGTACACCGGAATAACTCCGGAAGGATTCGCAGAATTCTGGGATAAAACCGTGCTGGCAGCAATCAATAATGATCAGGAGAAAGGATATGTCGGAATGTCTGACACTGAAAAAGTCTAATTGCAAGAATTGCTATAAATGCATCAGGCACTGTCCTGTCAAATCCATCAGGTTTTCGGGAAACCAGGCCCACATAATCAGCAATGAATGTATACTCTGCGGACAGTGCTTTGTTGTCTGTCCGCAGAATGCAAAGCAGATTGTGGATGAGACGGAAAAAGTCAAAGTCCTCATTCAGACCGGAGCTCCTGTATATGCAAGTGTTGCACCTTCGTTCATAGCAAATTATCAGGGAACAGGAATCAAGGCTCTTGAAAAGGCGCTCCAGAAACTCGGCTTTGCAGGAGCTGAGGAAACGGCGATTGGAGCGACAATAGTAAAGAATGAGTATGAGAAAATGCTTGATGAAGGTATGAAGGACATTGTCATTTCATCCTGCTGTCATTCAGTGAATCTGCTCATCCAGAAGTATTTCCCGTCTCTTATACCGCTTCTGGCTGACGTCATGTCGCCAATGCAGGCTCATTGCTCTGAAATCAAGAAAAAACATCCGGGAGCCAGGACTGTCTTCATCGGTCCGTGTGTGTCCAAAAAGGATGAGGCTCAGCACTACGAAGACATAGTTGATGCAGTTCTTACTTTTGAAGAACTGACAGAATGGCTTAAGGCTGAAAAAATAGAGCTTGAAAAGGAAGTGGACTGCAATGATAATACCAGGACGCGTTTTTTCCCTACAGAAGGCGGCATACTTAAATCAATGAGGCAGGATGCTCCCGGTTATACGTATCTTTCTATCGATGGCGTTGAAAACTGCATTGCGGCGCTGCGTGAGATCGAACAGGGAAACACTCACCGCTGTTTCATTGAAATGTCAGCGTGTACAGGAAGTTGCGTTGGTGGTCCTGTCATGGAAAAATACCACCGTTCTCCAGTAATCGACTATAAATCGGTAGCTGATTATGCAGGAAAGGAAGACTTTGACGTCATTCAGCCTGATTCTCTTGAACTGAAGAAACGTTTTGAGCCTATCGAGCCGAAATACGGCGTTCCTTCAGAGGAAGACATAAAAGACATCCTTAAAAGAATGGGGAAAAACCGTTCTGAGGATGAACTTAACTGCGGATCATGCGGATATGACACGTGCCGTGAAAAAGCAATAGCCATCTACCATGGTAAAGCAGAAATATCAATGTGCCTTCCGTATCTGAAAGAAAAGGCGGAAAGCTTTTCGGACTGTATTGTTTCAAACACTCCTAATGCACTCATCGTGGTAAATGATGCACTTGAAGTACAGCAGATAAATCCGGCAGCTCGGAAAATACTGAACATAAGATATGCGTCAGACATCCTCGGTGATCAGGTCGTGCGTATCCTTGATCCAAAACCGTTTCTTGATGTTATGAAAAGCAAGAAGAGCATCAAGAATCACAGGGTGTATCTGGCTGATTACAACCGTTATGTAGAAGAAACGGTTACGTATGACAGCATGTACCATATCCTGCTGTGCATCATGAGGGATGTGACTGAAGAAGAAAGAGAACGTGAAAAGCGTGAAAACCAGCGTAACAAGACAGTTGAGACTGCAGATAAGGTCGTTGATAAGCAGATGCGTATCGTTCAGGAAATTGCGTCATTGCTTGGCGAAACTGCTGCTGAAACGAAGATTGCCTTAACCAAGTTGAAAGAGAGTATATCCGATGAATGACCTTTGTGCTGATATTGGCTTCCAGAGCATAAACCATGATGGCGAACAGCTGTGTGGAGACCATGTGGATGTAGTCGAGCAGAATGACGATTCTATGGTCGTTGTTCTTGCGGATGGTCTTGGCAGTGGTGTAAAGGCGAGTATCCTCTCAACGCTGACGAGTAAGATTATTTCTACGATGATGGCTGAAGGCCTTTCCCTGTCCGATTGCGTGGAAACCATTGCGCAGACACTTCCCATCTGTTCCGTGAGGGGTGTTGCGTATTCCACGTTTACGATACTGCATCTTGTTGGAAACAGCGAGATGGAGCTTATTCAGTACGACAATCCGCTGACCATTCTGCTTCGTAATGGACAGAATTACGATTACCCCAAGACAGAAATGGTTATCGGTGGAAAGAAGATCTATCACTCGCTCCTGAAACTGCAGGAAGATGACATTTTCATTGCAATGAGCGATGGATGTCCTCATGCGGGAATAGGTCTTGCGTACAATTTCGGCTGGAAAAGGTCTGACATCATCGCTTTTATGGAAGCAGTCAGTGTTGCCGGATATACGGCAAAAACGCTTTCAACGATGCTGATTGATGAGGTCAACAAACTCTATGGGTATCATCCTGGAGATGATGCAACGGCGTACGTACTGAAAATAAGGAAGCGCATTCCCATGAACATTCTGTTTGGTCCACCAAGAGACAGGGATGACTGCAACCGCATGATGGCACTCTTTTTCTCAAAAGAGGGAAAGCACATCATCTGCGGAGGAACTACATCATCAATTGCTGCAAAATACCTAGGCAAGAAAGTTGAGGTAGACATCAGTTTCGTGAAGTCTGACGTTCCTCCCATAGCACGGATTGAAGGCGTTGATCTGGTTACAGAAGGCGTCATTACCGTAAGCCGGGTTGTTGAGTATGCTCACGATGTGCTTGGTGAGAACAGACTTTACGAAAAATGGGGATTCGGTCGGGATGGCGTTTCTCTCATCTGCCGCATGCTGTTCGAGGAAGCGACTGACATTACGTTTTATGTAGGACGGGCTGTTAATCCGGCGCATCAGAATCCTGATCTGCCTATTAACTTCAACATCAAGATGAACCTTGTGGAAGAATTGTCTGTATGTCTGAGGCAGATGGGAAAGAGAATAAAGGTCAGCTATTTCTAAAGGAGATTATATGAGGAAATTTGATACAAAAGTTCAGTACCTGAAATATAAGGTGCTGCGTGAGGTTGCTAAACAGGCATGGGATGATACCCTTCAGGAAAACCTTATTGATATCCCAAAGATTATTGTGCCAGGAAAAAAGCCTACCATGCGGTGCTGTGTCTATAAGGAACGTGCCATCCTTGCAGAAAGGGTAAAGATTGCCATGGGTGGAAATAAAAAGAATCCTAATGTGATTGAAGTCATTGATATTGCCTGTGACGAATGTCCTATGGGCGGATACGAGGTGACGAATGCGTGTCGTGGTTGTCTGGCACACCGCTGTGAGGATGCGTGCCGCTTTGGAGCCATTACTTTCGATGAAAACCACGTGGCGCACATCGATAAATCAAAATGTAAGGAATGTGGTTCCTGCTCTAAAGTATGCCCATACAGTGCCATCCATAATTACAGGCGTCCTTGTGAGACAGCCTGCAAAATAAAGGCAATTTCAATGGGAGAAGAAAAGCAGGCGCGCATTGACAACAACAAGTGCATATCCTGCGGTGCGTGCGTGTATGCCTGTCCTTTTGGTGCCATAAATGACAAATCCTTTATTCTGAATGTCATTGATATGCTTAAGGGCAGTCACGGTAATCAGAACTATAAGATCTACGCCATAGTTGCACCTTCCATATCAAGTCAGTTTTCTTATGCGAAACTGGGCCAGGTAATAACGGGTCTTCATAAACTCGGGTTTCACACGGTCATTGAAGCGGCTCTGGGCGCGGATATGGTGGCACAGGATGAATCCAGGGAACTGGTTGAAGAAGGATTCCTTACAAGTTCCTGCTGTCCTGCCTTTGTAAGCTACATAGAAAAGACTTTCCCAGAACTGAAACAGTTTGTTTCTCATAATCTTTCTCCGATGGCTGTTATTGCAAAATATGTGAAGGAGCATGAAGAAAACTGCAGGACAGTATTTATCGGGCCCTGTACAGCTAAGAAAATGGAAGTACAGAGAGAAGACGTGAAAGCGTATGTTGATGCAGTACTGACGTTTGAAGAATTACAGGCTTTGTTTGACAGCCGTGAAATTGACCTTACATCGCTTGATGAAGGGCTTCTTGATAATGCTTCTTACTTCGGCCGTATTTTTGCGAGAAGCGGTGGTCTTGCGGATGCTGTTGCTGAGGCAATAAAAGAGCAGAATCTTGAATTTATGCTGAAACCTTGCGTCTGTGACGGTATTGAACAGTGCAAGGTGGCGCTCATGCAGAAAAAAGCCGGAAAACTGCAGGCTAACTTCATTGAAGGAATGGCTTGCACAGGAGGCTGTATTGGTGGTGCCGGATGCCTGACTCATGGCGAAAAGAACAAGGCTGACGTAGACAGTTATGGAAGAGAAGCGCTTGAAAAAACGATTCTTGATGCAGTTTCAGTGCTTAAATGATGTACGTCATCACTATGGGATGAAATAAAAAAAAAGACAGTCGTAAAGACTGTCTTTTTTTTGTTGCCCGGAACAAGACTTGAACTTGCACACCCGTAAGAGCTCTAGTACCTGAAACTAGCGTGTCTACCAATTCCACCATCCGGGCAATCCGTTGGATGAGTTGACTATAACAAATAATGTGGGAGAGTGTCAATCCCTACAGAACGGCGACGGCGAGAACAAGGATGCCGAGAACAAGCCCCAGTACAACGATGTAAATCCAGATGGGGAGGGAACCTGTCGTTACCTTACGATGATTGCCTTCAGGAAGATTGATTCCGTTGAACTTGGGAAGGGTAAGTTTGCGTCTTTCCTTGGGCTGTCCGGCTTCTTCAAAAGCCTGCTGCTTCTTTTTCGGTGTTCCGGCATATCCGCATTTAGGACAGCCATGTTTGAACATAGACTGATCGCCGACCTTGCCACAGACAGGGCAGCGTACAGAAGCGAAAAAGTGGCCGCAACGGGGACAGATACGTGCGTCTATTGGTACTTCGTAATCACAGAATTCGCAGAAGAACTTTGCAAGTGGCTGGCTGTTTGCGCTCATATATCAGTAAAGAAGGCAGAATTCTACTGTCTGTCCAAGGCCACGTACCTGGGCGCGTGTCTTGATTGTTTCTCCCTCAAAAGTAAACTTGCACTGCTCAAGAATCTGACCGAAACGGACTCCTTCCAATACTTCATCATTTTCTGGAACAAACTTCAAAGTCGGATGATTGTAATTCTGTACAGTTCCATTAACGACAAGACCAGATTTAGGATTAATGAAAGAGAACTGAATTGGCTCTTCTGCACTTTCTTCCTCAATTTCATCAATAGGAGCAGACCATGTTACCTGTTCGGGACGCTCTTCTTCGACAACTGTATCTTCCTCAACGGCAGGTTCTTCTTCGACAACTGCCTCTTCCTTAAGGTCATCAGGAATTTCCTTAATGGTCATCTCATCTTCGAGTTTTGTAAGGATGTCTTCGTCAGCGCCTTCTACGACAAGTGAATTATCCTGTTCGGTAATGCCATTTTCCATGAATTCTTCCATGGCAGCCTCGTCGTGAGGATTGAAATCCGATAATTCAGAGTCGACTTTGTTAAATTCATCAGCTTCAGCTTCTGCTTTTGCGGCAGAGACAGCCTCTTCTGCAGCAGCAGCGGCTTCTTCTGCTTCTGCGGCTGCCTTGAGTGCAGCATATTCTCCGACAGCCTCTTCTTCCAGTTCTTCAACAGAAGGTTCTTCTTTTGTAATCTGATCGTCAGTGGCTGAAGACGTTTCCTCGGTAACAGGTTCTGGAAGCGGCGCTGTTTCATGCTGTGGAACAGCTGTTTCAACTGTCATGCCTGCAGGAAGCATGCTTAAAAGACTGTTTTTGTCACGGTCTGTCAGTGGAGACTGGAAAATGTCGTGTGCTCCAAGGAACATTGCCTTTTTCTTTTCTTCCTCTGGAAAATCGGGAGCTCCGATAAGGTACACCAAAGGCTGTGTTGTAACTTCTCCGGCTTCAAGATGCGTGAAGATTGTCTTCCAGTGGCGAGGGAAATCCTGAGCGCTTACAATAATCATGTGAGGCTGGATTTCGGTAAGGTTATCAAGAGCCTTGAGAAACCAGCGGTAGGTGATTACATCTGCGCCGGCTTCTTCAAGAAACGATGAGTATTCGTTGATTGTGTCTTCTGATTCAGCTATCAGAACTGCTTTCATTCTGTCCCCACGTTGTTGACGTCATACTTGTACAGCTGCCAGATTCCATCCCTGAGGCGGAGGTAGTATACATATTCGCGTATCTGAACATAGGTCTCTTCATTGAAACGCTCGATGACAGTTACCGTTCCATCTGTCTGTGAGTATTCAGTTTTCATGATTTCGAATTCATCCGGGGAAGCGATGAGGTCGTTTGTCTTGAACAGTTCCTTGAACTCGAGAAGCTGTGTCGCACGGTCTGCGGCAGAGGCTGCGCGGTATTTCCTGTCTCGGATTTCATCACTCTGGAGCATCTGCTCAAGGTCCATGTACAGGAAAAACTCTTCCCAAAGGCTCTTCTGGCGGGCGATGATTGTCCGCTCAATGACTTTATCCGGAGAGATGGCTTCTGGCTTAAGCACTGCAGACTGAGTTGTCTTCTGCTGTGTCTGTGCAATGATTGCGTTTGGAAGCGGACGGACATCAAGTGAAAGCCTGTTTGAATCAATATAGGTCAGTTTTGATTTAAGGAGTTCCGGATAGAAGCGCACGTTGAAGTAATACACTGAAGAATCAGGAATGTTTACATATTCTTTAAGGTTTTCGACGAAAGAGTACTCTTCACCCGGTTCAAGAGCCAGTTCCCTGAAATAGACTGTCTGGCTTGTGGAGCGTTTCTGAATGAGTGCTTCATTCTGATTGAGAGCGGCATTCTTTGCAGTAATGGCGACAAAATCCATGCTGAACGCGTGGTCATCAGCCATCTTGAAACGTATGGTTTCAGTTCCTGTATTTGCAAGTGTTATACGGACAAATACGGGATTGTCATCAGCCTCAGACGGGTAGTAGATTGTCTTGTCATAGTAATTTGCTGAAACCAGAAGGTTCTGGGAAGCATTGGCAGTCTGACAAAACACACTCTGTGCAAAAAGAAGAAAAACAGCTATAATGCACCATTGAAATCGTTTCACGTTAACAACTCCTGAATATACCTTTATATTATATAGTATCGGACATAATAAATGAATACCTTATTATTACCTGAAAACAAAATTGCTTCATGGCCTGAACTGACACACGTCATCGAGTCTCTTCATAGCGCTGATGCTGTTTTTCCAAAAGAAATAGAGGGACTTCAGGGTGCTCTGTATTCATTTTTCCTTGCAGAATATGCCCGTTCCTCAAAAAAAGATTTACTGATTGTTGCGCCTACAGAAAAGGATGTTCAGGAAATTGCAGTTGATCTGAAAACTTTCAAAGTCAATAAAGAAATACTGACGCTGCCCTGGTGGGGAACCGTTCCGTACAGAAGCGTCGCTAAAGGTTCTGTTGTTTTTGGTGAACGTGCGTCAGTGCTTGCTAAACTTGCCGTATCAAAAGGAGCTGAGAATGATGGAAACGGACGGATTTACATTATTCCGCAACGTTCTTTCCAGACACCGGTTCCGGATCCTGAATACGAGAAAAAACTTATATTCCAGATAAAGAAAGGCGTTGATTTTGATCCGATAAAACTGTCCGAACGTCTTGTATCACAAGGATATATCCGCGTGCCGCGCGTTACTGTCCGCGGTGAGTTTACGCTTCGTGGAGAGGTCCTTGACATTTTCATGCCCGGAGAGGAAACGGCGCACCGCATTGTTTTTGACTTTGACACGATAGAGCAGATACGCACGTTTGACCCGATGACGCAGAGCACGGCCGAAAGCCTTGATTCACTCATCATCTATCCGATGAAGGAAATACTGTGGACGGATGAACTGGTGAGCGCTCTTGAGCCAAAACTCGAGCCGTTCCTGAAGCCTGTCCGTGGTCAGGATGATACAGGCGCACTCATGGTCACCGATGAGGACGCATTCCGTCAGGCGGGTGAACAGCTTGTTGCTGAGCTTCTTGAAAGCCGGGAATCCGAAGGCGAGGAGCTTTTCTATCCGCTTGTCTTTGACAGGATGTATACCATTCTGGACTACATCGGTGAAGACATTCCGGTCTTTTACATGGATTACGACAAACTCGCGAACTCTCAGGAAAGTTTTGACCGCGAATACCTGGGCATGTACAGGAAAGAGCGTCTTTCACGCCCCGTACCACCGCCACAGACGCAACTGCTTCCATTTGCAGAACTTGCGCCTTCATCAGGGAAACACGACAAGTCAGTTCTCTTCAGGACCATTCATGGAGCAGAAGGAGAAGGTGACAGCGGACGCATCATGTTCAACGTGGATCCGCCACACAGCTTCTTCGGCAACATCAGCTTTCTGAAAGAGAGCGTCGCGGGCCTTTTAAACGACGGCTGGGATGTCGTTGTCTATGCTGAAAGCGACAATCAGGCGCTCCGCATTGAAGAGCTCCTCCGCGACTATCCGGATGTAAAGGTGCTGCCAGAGCCGCTTTCTGCGGGCTTCGGCATTCCTGACATAAAGCTCCTGGTCATTCAGGAGAACGAGATTTTCGGTAGGCGGAAGAGGGCGCCTCATTCGCTTCACAAGGCAAAGAGCGCCGTCATTGATACGTTCGTCGAGCTTAATCCGGGCGACTATGTCGTTCATGTAAACTACGGAATCGGTCTTTTCAAGGGCATTGAGCGCGTTAAGGCGCTTGGAAACGAGCGCGATTACATCAAGCTTGAGTATGCGGAAGAAGAAACGGTCTTCATTCCGATTGAACAGGTCAACCTGGTTCAGCGCTATATCGGTAATGAGGGCAACGCGCCCAAGCTCGACAGAATCGGCTCCAAATCATGGGAGAACCGCAAGAACAAGGTCAAATCCTCAGTTGAAGACATAGCCGAAAAGCTCATATTGCTCTACTCAAAGCGCAAGGCGGCGCGCGGTTACGCTTTCCCGAAAGATACCGAGTGGCAGACTGCGTTTGAGGCGGCGTTCCCGTATACGGAAACTGATGATCAGATTACTGTTGCCAAAGAAATCAAGGAAGACATGGAAAAGCCTGTTCCTATGGACCGCCTCGTGTGCGGTGACGTAGGCTACGGAAAGACCGAAATGGCCATGCGCGCGTGTTTCAAGGCTGTCATGGGCGGCAAGCAGGTCGCTTTCATGGCACCAACCACGCTTTTAGCAGAGCAGCACTACGAAAGCTTTGTGAACCGCTTCCAGTCGTTCCCTGTGCGCATTGCACAACTGTCGCGCTTTGTGCCTCCCGCTGAACAGAAAAAGACGCTTGAAAAGCTTGAGAAAGGCGAGATAGACATCCTGATAGGAACGCACCGCATCATCCAGAAGGACGTAAAGTTCAAGAACCTGGGCCTTATGGTCATTGATGAGGAACAGCGGTTCGGCGTAAAGGACAAGGAAAAGCTCAAAGAGCTTAAGACAAACATAGACTATCTTGCCATGAGCGCGACGCCTATTCCGCGTACACTGCACATGAGCATGCTCAAGATACGCGACATGAGCCTTCTGACAACGCCGCCGCAGAACCGCCATCCTGTAGAGACGGTCATAGACGCATACAACGATGACCGCGTTGCAGCTGCCATAAGGCGGGAAGTGGAGCGCGGCGGACAGGTCTTCTATCTGCATAACCGCGTGGAAGATCTTGATGAAGTGCGCATCAAGATTGAGAAACTCGTGCCAGAAATGCTTGTTGATGTTGCACACGGCCAGATGACAAGCCAGGAGCTGGACGACATTTTCCGCCGCTTCAAGATGGGCGGCTTTCACATCCTTGTTGCAACGACCATTATTGAAAACGGCATAGACATACCGAACGTCAACACCATCATCATAGACCGTGCTGATATGTACGGCGTTTCACAGCTGTATCAGCTCCGCGGCCGCGTCGGCCGTTCTGACAGATGTGCGTACGCGTACCTGTTCTATCCTGAAAACCGCGCGCTTTCTGAGATTGCGATGAAACGCCTTCAGGTAATCAGTGACTTCACCGACTTAGGTTCAGGCTTCAAGATTGCCATGAAAGATATGGAAATTCGCGGAGCAGGAAACCTGCTTGGAAGAGACCAGTCAGGAAACGTCTACTCAGTCGGCTTTGACATGTACCTCCGCCTTCTTGAGGACGCGGTAAAGCGGCTCACCGATGAGCATTATGAGCCTGAGAACGAGGTTCTGCTTGAACTGGAGTACACGGGCTTCATCCCCGAAACGTACATAAAGAATCCGCAGACCAAGATGGAAATCTACAAGAAGATTGCCTCCATTTCGACAAAGCACGAATTCGACGCTGTATACGGTGAGCTTGAAGACCGTTTTGGACCTGTGCCTGATGAAGTGTACAGCCTGCTCGCGCTCGCAGAGATCCGCATAATCTGCAGACAGCTCAACATCTCCACACTTAAAGAGCGGATGGGCCAGGTGCAGATTGAGTTTGCGCAGGTTGCGAACATCAGCATTGATAAAGCGCTCAGGCTTATCAAGGAAAGTAACGGTAACGTAAAGCTT
Organism: Candidatus Treponema caballi; assembly: GCA_018066285.1. Lineage (GTDB taxonomy): Bacteria > Spirochaetota > Spirochaetia > Treponematales > Treponemataceae > Treponema_I > Treponema_I caballi. Next base: position 7,364 of record JAGHRS010000037.1, on the reverse strand, counting down.
GACCCGATGCGCCCGAACGTCATGATTATGAAGACGGGAAAAATCAGTCTGAGAGAGAAGAGCGTGTTCATCCGCGAGAAGCTCATGCAGCTCGCATAGGCTTGAAAACCGAAATCTTTGGGTTTATACTGTCTGCATGAGCCGCAAAACAGAAGCAATCCGCAAATCCCTTGAAGAACTCAACACGCTGCAGGAAGAACTTACAAAAGTCAGCGAAGAAATCAGGAGCCGCCAGCTGGAGGACGTTGCCTTCAGAATGAGCATGCAGCTGAAAAGCCTTTCTTTCTGGATTGATTCGCTGTATGCCCAGAATGGCCAGTCACGGAGCCGCTCGAAAACGGACGCAAGCCGCGAGAACGGAAAAAAGGGCGGACGGCCTCCCAAGGAAATAACGCAGGCTAAGTTACGCATTACAGAACTTGAAGAAGTAATCATACCTGACATCCACTCAAGAAGACGCCTTGCTGATGAGCTTTTTGAAGAGGCTGATCTTTCTGTGCAGGAAAGGCAGGCTGAAGAAGAGATGAAAAAGCTTCAGGAAAAGGTTTCTGCTTGGGAAGAAAGGAAAAAAAACAAAAATTAACAACTGTTTCGTAATTTGCTCTTCTTTTTGATAATATTACATTTTGAGTTACGCTTAAGAGAATTTATAATTAAGATGTGAAATTTCTTTATTGTGCTGCAACTCTTAGTTACGCGCTTTGTTTGTTCTTTTATTTTGAAAAACGCAAACAGATAAAAACATATCATATCCTCATGCTTGTCTACGGTTTTGTGGCCGAATTCAGTTATACAGCAGGTCTTTTCGCAAAAGAACTGGAAATGCTTCTTTTCTGTGACCTGGCATTTACCATCTGCATGCTCATGGCATTCATGTTCCTTGTTTTTTCGATATCAGAAATGTGCATGCATCCGTTCAAATCAATAGAGAAACAGCTGTTTGTGGCATGTCTTTGTCTCATTCTTATTATCAGATGGGATCCGTTGGAACTGTATCTGTATTACTTCAATACAAATATAAGAAACGACAATGGGTTTTCCTATCTGGTAAAAGAAAACGGACCGGCATATTACATAACTGCAATTTTCATTCTTTTCTGTTTCTACAAGATATTCAGGATTATCTTCATTTCCCTGAATAAACAGAAAAATGTATCTAAAAAGACATGCAGATATCTCATTCACATAGCATTGACCGTCTGTCTCTGTTACGTGGTTTCGAAATTCTGGAATCTGAAATTCAATCTGGTGCCGCTGTGTATGCCGTTCATTGAAATTGCACTCATAAGGGCATTCAGAAGAATCTCGATGTATGACGTAAAAGCCGCTTTTGTTGCCGTTTTTGAAGATATAGATGAACGCTGCTACATCTGCTTTGACGGAAAAAAGCAGTATATGGGCTGCTCTAACATCTGTCTGCAGAAGTTCCCCAAACTTGAGCTGCTCCGTGTTGATGAACCAGTTTCAGAGATACGATGTCCGGAAATTGCACCGCTGATTCAGAATCTTGACATGCTGCTAGCGGATGAAGAAGAGCATGTCATTGAATTCGGTGTTTACAAGGATATGATTCTTTCCTGTAAGGCACATTCAATAATACTCAGGAAAAAGCTTATCGGTATTCTTGTCGAAATGACGGATATCACGAAGACACATCAGGAAAAGGAATACCTTGACCTGAGCAACCAGCTTCTTGAGGCTGAGCTTGAAATACAGGGGCAGAAGGTTGAGCGCATCCAGCAGTCAATCATTACCGGTATGGCGCGCATGGTTGAAAGCCGCGACAACAGTACGGGAGGCCACATCAACAGAACGAGTGCAGGTGTACGCTGTTTCATTGAGTACATAGCCGACAACTATGCGTTCCCATGGTGTACGCAGGATTTCTGCAAGAACCTGATTGAAGCGGCTCCTTTGCATGACCTTGGAAAAATAGCTGTCAACGATGTCATCCTCAGAAAGAAGGGAAAGTTTACGGATGAAGAATTTGCCGAGATGAAGAAGCACGCTGCAGAAGGCGCTAAGATTGTTCCGATTGTCCTGAGCGAAGTTGAGAACATAGAGTTCAAGCTGATAGCAGAAAATGTAGCGCACTATCATCATGAGAAATGGAACGGAATGGGATATCCTGACGGCCTTAAGGGAGACACCATCCCGATTGAGGCGCGCATTATGGCTCTTGCCGATGTTTTTGACGCACTCGTAAGCCGCCGCTGCTATAAGGAAGCGTTCAGCTACGATAGCGCTTTTGACATCATCCGCGATTCCCTTGGAACCCAGTTTGACCCTGAACTCGGTGAGATTTTCCTTGAATGCCGCCAGCAGATGGAAGACCTTTATAATTCATTTGACTTGCAGTAGAATGAATAGCAGATATGCTTGTCTACCACACAGAATCTGTTGATTACCTGAAAGACGACTCTCTTTTCGCACAGTGCTATGCGCGCGTTCCGTTCTACAGAAAACGGAAGATTGACGCGCTTAAAAGGCCTGAAAACAGGCGGCTGTCACTCGGTGCAGAGCTGCTGCTTGAAAAGATGCTCTGTGAGGCGGGCTTTCCGGAACTTGCAAAAGACAGGCTCGGTTATTACACAAAGCAGGGTAAGCCTTACATCCTGCGTCCGGACCAGGTGCCGGGCGAAAATGCTGTGCCTCCCGTATACATGAGCATTTCCCATTCAAGAAACTATACGATGTGTGCGCTTTCAGACACTGTCATAGGCTGTGATCTTGAACATGCCGACACAGAAAGAACAAACTGCCCGGCTCTTGCACGCCGCTTTTTCTGTGATGAAGAAGCCCGCGCCGTTGAAGCTGATAAAAGCGTTTTCTACAAGCTCTGGACGCTCAAGGAAGCATACTGCAAATGCACGCAGACCCCGCTGCCGGTTGTTCTGAAGATGAACATGAAAGAAGTTTTAAGACCAGATTCAGGCCTTAAAATGGAGCAGGGCGAAAAAGACGGCTTTGTCTGGTCAATCGTGTACAAAGCCTGATTACCGTTCAGCGTGCTTCAATCTCGGTCTGGTCCCTTACTCCATGTAATATGTCTCTCTCCATATAATTGCAAGTGTTTCTACATGTAATAATGCTTATGTGTAATATATACAAAAAATCACACATGTATGTAATAAGAATTTTGAAAAAAGAGAAAAGATTTGTGGCAGAGAGTCCCTGAAACAGGTTCAGGGGCTCCCAACAGTTCAGGGTGACTCTGTTTTACCAGATGACTACGCGCTTTTCAGGCGGCAGGTACATCTTATCGCTTTCCTTTACGTCAAACGCGGTGTACCATTCGTTAAAGTTACGCGGCGTAATGTTTGCGCGGAGCACGTGCGGCGCGTGAACATCTATTGAAAGCAGGAGCTTGTCATACTCAACCTTCGCTTTCTGGCACCAGATGCGTCCCCAGTTCATGAAGAACGCCTTATAGTCTGCATCCTTCATGCCGTGCATGACCTGAAGAGAGGCGGCCATTCCGCCGTTATCAGCGATGTTCTCGCTTACGATGAACTCGCCGTTCACCTTTCCCCACGGAAGCTCAATGCCGTCGAACTGCTCAACCATGGCGAGCGTCTGTGCCTTGAAATTGGCCATGTCTTCATCAGTCCACCAGTTGTTCAGGTTGCCGTTTTCATCAAACTGGGCGCCATTGTTGTCGAACGCGTGCGAAATCTCGTGCGCAATGACACAGCCTATACCGCCCAAGTTTTCGCTCCGTGTCTGCTTGATGGAGTAGAACGGTGCCTGCAGGATTGCTGCCGGGAACGTGATGTCGTTTGAAGCCGGATTGTAGCAGGCATTTACCATGTGGCCCGGCATATCCCACTTGGAGTGGTCAACTTTGGTGCCAAACTTCTTGAGCTCATCAATCTTCTTGGCCTTCTTGAGCCGCTGGCAGTTTTTAAAAAGCGTCAGGCTCTCATCCACAACGAGCGTGTCGTATAAGGCGTCTGTCTTATCCGGATACGCAAGCTTAAGTTTCATGGTGCCAAGTTTAAGGATTGCCTTATCTTTTGTTGAATCTGACAGGAACGCGTTTTTACGGACGCGATCCTTCCACGCTTCAATAATGCTCTGAACAAGCTCAGTAATGTCCTTCTTCGCTGCTTCGCCGAAGAACTTCCGACCGTAATACAGGCCGATTACATCACTGAAGAAGAAAGAGGCAAGGTTATACGACTGCTTTTCAAGGGATGGCATGACCGCAACGCCTGAAAGCGCACGGCCGAAGGATGAGCCTATGTCGCGCATCTCTTCTGTAAGCGTACTTGAAACATCAATAAGGGCGCTCAGATATGCCCAGTGCTTGTACAGCGTGAAAGTCTCTTCGTTGAACACCTCGCTGAAGTGCTCGAAATAGCGCGGTTCAGTGAAGATGACGTTCTCAAACGGAATGGGGAACAACACGCCAAGAAGGCCGGTAAGGTCGACAGGCTTGAAGAAAGCGGCAGCCTTTTCCTTATGTATGGGATTATATGCGGCAACGTAATCAGCCCATTCTTCCTGGCTTTTCACGTATTTTGCAATAAGCTCATCGAAAGCAAGCGCGTCTTTTATGTACAGGGCCTGATCAGCTTCTGAAAGCTTTGTCTTTGCAAGAAGCTTTTCCGCCATGCCTACAAACAGCGGCATAAGCTGCTTTTTCTGCTCAGCCATCTCATCCTTGTAGTAGTTTGAGTCTGGCAGGAAGACAGGTGCACCCCAGAGTGCTATACCGTAACTTGATGAATCCTTGAAATCGGTCTCAACAGTCATCTTGAACGGCAGTGGATATCCTTCCTCAACAAACTGGACGAGGTGAGCGTTTAAGTCATCAATGTCCTTAAGCGAATCAATCGTGTCGAGCATGTCCTGAGCCGGTGAGATGCCGTCTTCAGCACGCCGCTTTTCATCAAGACAGAGCCTGTAAAGCGACACAGCCTTTTTCATGTTTGCATCGTCAAGGTTTCCGGATGCGGCAAGTTCACGGAACTCCTTCATGAGCAGTTCCTCTCCCTCGCGTGCAAGCTCGCTGAATCCGCCTGCGCAGGGTTTATCATCCGGGATGACTGCCTTGGAAAGCCATTCTCCGTTTACATGTTCATATAAATCATCTTGAATTCTGGGTGTATCCATTTTTTACTTACTCCTTTCATACAATGATAACAATGGATGATGAAAAAGGAAACAAAAAAAGGATGGAAGAAGTTGACAAAAATAAAGAAAATGTCATTATAAAAGGTATGAAACCGTACATCCACAAAGTAAACTATTACGAAACAGACAAGATGGGCATAACCCACCACTCAAACTATATCCGCTTCATGGAAGAAGCACGCCTTGACTACATGGAACAGCTCGGCTTTGGCTGGGACCGGATGGAAGCGCTCGGCATCTCATCCCCGGTCATCGCGCTCGACTGCAGCTACAAAAAAGCCACGACCTTCCCGGATGAAATAACCATTGCCGTGAAAGTGGAGAAGTGCAGCGCGTTCAAGCTCGTCGTAGGCTACGAGATGCGCGTAAAGGACGCTGTAGTCTTCACCGGCACCAGCACGCACTGCTTCCTGGGAAAGGAAGGCAAGCCCGTCATGCTTGAAAAAGAGCAGCCTGAATTGTGGGCAGCGCTCACACAGACACAAGAAACGTAAAAAAGAGCGGGAATGAGTTTTAATGTACTTTACAAATCCACAATCTGCTTTACAATAGAATAAGGAGATACGCTTATGGCTAAATCAGAATCTGAACTCAAAGCTCTTAAAGAGCGCGTAGACAAACTTGATGCCGAGCTTAAGGTTTTATCAGAAGCAGAGCAGCAGAGCAGGAAGGGTCAAATTCAGGATCTTGAGGCAGAACTAAAATCACTCAATGAAGATGAATTAGACCAGATCGCAGTTGGCGTTGAAGTACTGTTCAGCGTCATGGGTATTTAATAAATAATCACACAGAACATACATCATGTTTCTAAAGCAGGCCGCATAATGTGCGGCCTGTTTGTTTTTTGTGTGCGGGGAAAAAAAAGCAATACAGTTTGTTTCTCTAAATAAAAATGTGTGCTATAATAAATCATTCATAAAGTACGGAGTATAAAAAAAATGGCCAAAGCAAAATCCACAAAGTCATCGTCAGCTACAATCGGCTTTGAACAGCAGATCTGGGATGCCGCGTGTGAACTTTGGGGACACATTCCCGCAGCAGATTACCGTAAAATCTTTACAGGCCTTATTTTCCTGCGCTACATAGGCGCGGCATTCGAAAAGCGTTTCAACGAGCTTGTCGCAGAAGGTGACGGCTTTGAAAACGACCCGGATGAGTACGCTGCCGACAACATTTTCTTCGTACCAGAAGACGCCCGCTGGTCAAAAATCGCAAGTGCCGCACATACACCAGAAATAGGCACCATCCTTGATAAAGCAATGATTGCTGTTGAGGCAGACAACAAGAACCTGAAAGGCGTCCTTCCTAAAAACTTCGCAAATCCAGACCTTGATAAACGCGTTCTCGGTAATGTTATCGATGTATTCACCAACATGGACATGAGCGACACCGAAGCAAGCAAGGATCTGCTCGGACGCACCTACGAATACTGTATTGCCCAGTTTGCAAGCTACGAAGGCGTGAAGGGCGGTGAGTTCTACACGCCGGCAAGCGTTGTAAAAACAATCGTAAGCATCTTAAAACCAACAGAAGGAAAACGAGTATACGACCCATGCTGCGGTTCTGGCGGCATGTTCGTACAGTCAGTAAACTTCATCGCCGCCCATTCAGGAAACCGCAACAACATTTCAGTCTTTGGCCAGGAAGCCAATGCCGACACCTGGAAAATGGCAAAGATGAACATGGCAATCCGCGGAATTGATGCAAACTTTGGCGAACATCAGGAAGACACATTCTTTCACGACTTGCACGCCACACAGAAGTTTGATTTCATCATGGCAAATCCTCCGTTCAATCTAAGCAACTGGGGACAGGACAAACTTACAAACGATCCACGCTGGGTATACGGACTTCCACCAAGCGGAAACGCCAACTACGCATGGATCCAGCACATGATCTATCACTTAGCCCCTAACGGAAAAATCGGCCTTGTACTTGCCAACGGAGCCTTAAGCACCCAGACCAGCGGCGAAGGGGAAATCCGCAAAAAGATAATCGAAGCCGATTTAATCGAGGGTATTGTTGCCATGCCAACCCAGCTTTTTTACAGCGTAACAATTCCAGTAACCCTGTGGTTCATCAGCCGTAACAAAAAGCAGCCTGGAAAAACACTGTTCATAGATGCCCGCAACATGGGCCACATGGTAGACCGCAAGCACCGCGACTTTACCGACGAAGACATAAACCGCCTTGCCGACACCTTCACCGCTTTCCAGAACGGAACT
>JAGHRS010000033.1 GCA_018066285.1 Candidatus Treponema caballi | reverse complement strand
TACTATATATAATAATATCACTGGGTTTTGTTAAATTTTCATTGACAGTTTCGGGAAGAGTAGGTGTATACTACACTAAAGTCTGAGAGAAAAAAAGTACACCACGAGTAACAGGAGTTAGTATGAGGTTACGTTGGAAATTTTCTCTTCTTGTCTTAGGTATAATCCTTGTCACAGTAACTATAAATTTCTGGATGTACATGAGTTTTACCAAGCTCATGAAGTTCAAGGAATATCAGCTGACCGTGTCTCAGGCTGAATCTGTGACCCAGCAGCTTTTGTCGTATAACGATACTGTTTTTGATGAAAAGTTTTCTTCTCCAGTTTCAGATAACTGGAATTCTCTTTATGACCAGGCAGAAACACTTATCAACGGCCTTTCCGGGTTCCCGTATGCAGAAAGTGAATTTGACAAATCGATTACTGCTGACCTATCTGAAATCACTTCAGAATGGGCAGCGTTCAAAGCTGGTAGCGATGTGTCAGAGTTATCCCGGACGTTTGCGGACCTGACACAACGACTTACCGCCTCCTTTGACAGACTGTACAGACGCTTCCTTTTCTACTTTATTGCTACAATGGCTGTATCCATTGTTCTGATGTTCGCCGTCACCCGTTCAGTAATGGGTAACTTTACAAAGCGCATCAAAATGCTGAGGGAGCTTGCAGCCCGCCTTTCGGAAAAAGACCTTCGCCATCAGATTGAAGATACGTCAAAGGATGAACTGGGTGAGCTGACGCGGGACCTTTCCGCTTCTGTCGGTGTTCTTGATGGCGTCTTTGGCGATGTAAAGGAGTCTGCTGAAACGGTCAGTGACTTTGGTGGCCATGTAAGCGAAATGACGACTGTCGCTGCGGCTGCGACTGCGCAGATTAAGGCGAGCATGCAGTCTTTGAGGAAGCAGTTTGCAACGCTGTACGACACGGTTGATACATCAATGAAAAAGCTTCAGAACATGTCGGATGTAGCCCTCGCGCTTGTCATTGACAACCAGCAGCAGTCTGATTCAATCATGAGCAACGCGGAAAGCATGACTGCCATTTCTGAAACCATAAAGACAATTGCTGTTACTTCTGAGAAGAAGACACGCAGTGCTGAGCAGATTCAGGATTTCGTTGTTGACGGTGACAGCAAGATTACTGCGACAACTGATCTGCTTGAGGAAGTAACAGCCAAGCTTGATGAGATCAGCGAAATCGTCAACATCATCAATGGCATTGCGGAACAAACAAACATCCTTTCCATGAATGCGGCAATTGAAAGTGCTCATGCAGGAGAGGCTGGACGCGGATTCGCCGTTGTTGCTGAGGAAATCAGAAACCTGGCAGAATCTACAGCTGATAATGCACGGACAATTTCTGAGTCAATCCATTCCGTCGTTCAGAAAGTCAAACAGGCTGATGAAGCGAGCGCCCTTGCCGCGGAAGCCTTTGCCCGCGTCAGTGAGCAGGCTGGCGATATGATTACTTCTCTTAAGGATATTACAAAAGACATTGGCGAAGCTGATATCGGCATTTCCAATGTTGATGAGAGGACGCAGAGCATTGCTGCAACTGCAAGGAAAATCAGCGGCGAGTGTGATACGCTCAATACCCAGCAGATGGAAGTTTCAAGCGCAATGGTCCAGATGCATAACGTGTTCTTCCAGGTACATGATGCAGTTGATGAAATCCAGATTGGAACAAAGGATATTGTAGACCGCTCTCTTGAAGTTGAGGAACTCAGTACTGAAAATACTCAGGAAATCAAGAAACTGACAGAATCTCTCGATCAGTTCATTACGACGGAACGTGAGAAGGTTGAGGTTGATGTCAACCAGATTTTCTACAAGGGTACTGATAACAAGGTGCCTGAAGTTCCAGTTCCAGAGCTCAAGCCAGAGCCAGAGAAGAAGCCTGAGCCGGATACTGAACTGACGCCGAGTACAGACACAAATCCGTTTGGAGAAGGCATTGCTGTAGAAAAGAAGCATGTTACCTACGATTCTGAGCCTGAAAATCAGGATGAACTTTTCGATTACTTCCTGTCGTGATTCTTCTTTTCAGGAAGCAGGACAAACAGCAGCAGAGCCGCAAGATACGGGATGGCAAGCAGTGTCGTCGGGGATATGATTCCGCCCGATGTACTGAAGCTGCTTGCCGCATATTCTGCTGCAGTAAAGACAATCGCTGCAATCAGCGTTCCTGCCATGGTGCGCTTTCCTAAGAAAACGGCGGCGAGCGCAAGCCATCCGCGGCCGGCGCTGACATTCGGTACAAACGAAGACAATCTCAACGTACACAGAATGCCTGCCCAAGCTGAACACGCACCGGCCATTCCCCATGCACTGATGCGGTAGAAGGCAGGATTGACGCCGCGTGCCGAAAGAACGGCCGCACTGCTTCCTGTTACGCGGGTGCGTAATCCCCAGCGCGTGTGATTAAGAGCCCACCATAGCGCGGCGATGACTGCTGCCGAAAAGAGCAGGGCCGGTGTTCCCGCACAAGCAACTGAAGCGCCGGAGAACGGGAATGGCGGCCAGCCTGCATCTGTAATTGTCGCCTGTGAAAGCACGCCTTTTGTACCGAACCAGGCTTCTGAGCATATGGAGATAAGGCCGCCTGTCAGCAGATTGATGCCTATGCCCGTGATGAATGGATTTGCTTTCATCCGCTCAGTGAACAGCGCCGCCAGTATGATGAAGAGCGCTGAAATGACAGCTGCGAGTATGCATCCGGCGGTGACTGAGCCCGTTTTAAGCGAACAGGCGAACGCAAGAAATGACGAAAGATTGATGATGCCATCCGTGAAAATGGCCATGACGCCTGTGTATTCGCTGATAAGGGCGCCTGTTGACGCAAATACAAGAGGAAGACTGTTCATGAACACTCGAAGTACCATGTTCATGAATCCCTCCTTCCCGCTTTTCCAAAGAGCGAGCGGCTTTTTCTGCCAGCCACAAAGCGGATGGTGATGGTGAGCATGACGACAGCCTGAATGATGCTTGTCATGTCGCCCGCGATGTTTCCGGTAAGCACAACGCTGTCAGAAGCGGTGAAGAGCCATGCGAGGATGAGCGAGGCGGGCAGCAGCAGTTCAGGTGCGTTCTGGGCGATGAGTGAAATGGTGAGCGCGTTCCAGCCCATGCCGCTGTAAAAGCCATTCTGGCAGGCGAAATACGTGCCTGTAATGGCGAAGAAACCTGTCATGCCGTGAAATGCTCCTGAAAGCAGCAGGCCTGCCGCTCTGTTAGTGCGGAGGTGGAAGCCGCTGTATAGGGCGAATTCCGGGGCGAGACCGCAGATTCTGAATATTTCGCCTGAGCGCGTTGCATAGAGCCAGAAGAAAACAACGGCAAAAACTACCAGAATGATGAGAGAAGACGCGTTCAGCTGCGATGGCGGCAGAAGACGCGTGAATCTGAAAGCGGATGAGATTTGCGGCGTTGAAAGCAGGTTGCCGCCCGTTTTTCTGACGATGGCGCCGATTCCCGCATCGATAAGCGGAATGGTGGCGAGTGAAAGCAGGAACGTTGAAAGCAGCACTGGTATTTTCTTGAATAGCGCGAGCAGTTCCGGAATGAACGTGAGCAGTGCGCCTGTAAGAGCAGCGAGCAGAAGTGCCGCCAGCATGATGAGCGCCGTAACTGCGGGGCCGGGAACGCTTTCAAGGCCTTGTGGACAGACCGCGTTCAAAAAGACTGCCGTTACAAATCCGCCTGCGTACACCTGTCCTTCGCCGCCCAGGTTCAGCTCGCCTGCCTTAAGCGAAAGCAGGGCTCCGAGCGCTGCCATAAGCAGAAGCGACGCGGTGTTGAGCATGCGTCCCGTGTACCATGCTGATGAGAACGGCGCCTTGAAGAAAGCCGCGAGAGTTGCGGTGGGCGCCTTTGCCGTAAACACGATGATGAGTGCCGCTGTTACAAGACCTGCTGCAATTGAAAGAAGCGGCCCGCGCCAGGAGCGCATCCTGAAACGGAGTGTGTCTGATTTCAGCTGAAACATCAGAGCGCCTCCTTTTCTGCAGGAACAGGCGCAAGATGTCCTGAAACGAGCTGGTAACGGTTGGTACAAAGCGGCGCCAGTCCGCTTTCCTCACCGAGAACGAGAACCGTGGCGCCCCAGGAAAGCAGTGCTTCAACCGTTTCTGCTATCTTTCCCGTGCTGAAACGGTCGAGTCCGTATGAAGGACTGCTCATGATGACAAACGACGGGGATGAATCGAGCTCGCGTGCGACGATAAGCCGCTGGAGCATGCCGCCAGAAAGTGCCTTTACTTTTTCATGCAGTGTAATATCCGTCTGTACCTGTTTCAGTATCTTTGAAGCGTCTCTTCCCGTGCTTCCCAAAAGCTCAGCAATCGTGAGGTCGGGGTGAGAGCCGCGGATCATCTTTCTGAATGGGACAACCGATGTCCCTTTGGAGCGGAGGAATCGCGGAGAAAGTGCTTTGACGGCGCTGCCTTCAAAGAGGATTTCCCCGCTTATCCGGGAAGAAGAGGAAGACATGCCGGTAATCAGGTCTTCAAGCGTATCCATGCCGCTTTCCCTCATGCCTGAAATGCAGGTTAGCTGACCTTCCGGGACGGTGAAGCTGATGTTGAAAAGCGCCGCTCCTTCATCCGGGCGGACAGTCACATCCCTCAGTTCAAGTACGGGAACGTTGCCTGCTTTCAGAGTTGCGGTCTTCTCTATAAATTCCAGGCTGTCAGCTTGAAGTGGATGTGCGGTGAACGAGAAGCTTTCCTTCCGGGCGAAAAGCATATCCGCTATGGTGCTGACTGTCGGTTTTGTCTGTGTGATGTCCTCTGAGAAAACGACATGACCTTTCTGCAGGATGGTGATCCAGTCCGCGTAGTCGAGCGCTTCCTGAATGTTGTGCGTTATGAAGATGATGCACATATCCAGAAGATGCGCCTTGTCCCTGAGCGTGGAGAAAAGCGTTTCCCGCTGCTGTTCATCGAGCGTTGCAGACGGTTCATCGAGAATGAGGAAGCGCGGCTCATGGTACAGGTTTGCAAGGAGCGTCGCAAAGAGCCGCTCGGGAGCAGGCAGCGTGCCTGCTTTTTTATCTGTCTCCACGGAAAAGTTCCATTCGCGTTCCAGTTTAAGGAGTTCAGCGAGTGCGTCCTTCTTTTTAAGGAAGCCCGCCGCGCCGGTCTTTTCATTACCGAGCATGCAGTTTTCAAGGACAGTGAGCTCATCCGCGAGAAGGGGCTGCTGGCGTACCATAGCGATGCCGGCTAAGAGTGCGTCGTGCGGAGAGCGGAATGCGGCGGGCGTTTCATCAAGCGTGATAGTGCCCGCTGTCGGTTCAGCATCGCCTGAAAGCAGCGATGCCAGCGTTGATTTTCCGGCGCCGTTCTCACCAAGCAGAGCGTACACACGCCCTGTCTCAAAGACGAGTGAAACGTCATCGAGTGCTTTTTTGCGTGTGAAATGCTTTGAAAGGTGCGAAACGGCGAGTGTACTCATGAGTCAGCGGATGTTCACCACGTTGTTGTTGCCGAGAACGAGGAAGCCATCCTGGATGTCTTTGTACACCGCATCGATACGGGAACGGTCGCTTTCCGGCAGTGTTGAAAGATACAGCGGATCGTCCTGAACAAAGCGGACGTAGCCTTCGCGGACGCCGACAGTGCGTGCGGTGCCGTATGCGGTTTTGTCATTCAGGTAATCTGTGGTGACTTCATACGCCATGCGCTTCTGTTCCATGACTGTGCTCGAAATGACAAGTCCCGGAGCCTGAGAGAAGCCGTTGTCATCAAACCAGGTGATGTAAAAGCCGAGCTCCTGTGCGGCAGCAATAACGCCCTGACCAGCGCCTCCTGCAATCGGAAGGATGACATCAACGCCCTCATTGTAGAGGGAGCGGGCAATTTCTGCGCCTTTGGAAGCATCGTACCAGTTTCCGACAACGCGGAACTCAACGCTGGCACCGGGAGTTGCCGCCTGAACGCCCTTGGTGAAATAGGGCAGAATGATGTCGTTCATGACCGGATACTCCTGAGCTGAAATAAGCGCAACCTTCTTATCCGCATTTGCGAATGCGAGTTCTGCTGAGACTGTTGCGACACCTGCCGCGTAGCCTGCCATGTACGCCTGTTCGCTCTGATTGTACTGAACGGTTGCAATAGCGTCATTTCCGGCGAGTTCTGCATCGAGAAGGATGAACTTAAGGCCAGGGAACTGTTCTGTGAGCGGCACACACAGTTCCGGCAGCGACGGATTTGAGCTGATGATCATGTCGTAGTCGCCGGATGCAGCAAGTGCGGTGAGTTTTCCGCTCCACTCAGCCTGATTTGTGCCGGCTTCAATGACGGTGACTGTTGCCTGCGTGACGCCGTCTTCTGAAGACAGAGACGCGTTCCAGTCGTTTACTGCTGATGTGACGCCTTCTGAAAGCATCTCGTAGACGGGGCTTCCTGAAACGACGCCCGGCACAAAGACTGCAATGCGGAGTGAGGCCTTGTTTGCGGCTGCTTCTCCGCTTTTGGCACAGCTCGCGAGGACTGTTGCCGCAAGCAGAAGCAGAACGAGTGCTGCTACTGATTTTGTGATACGTGTGTTTTTAGTTATATGCATACTGATATCTCTCCTGAAAAAAAGTTTGATATAATACTATAATAGTTTTATATCAAACTATAGGCATTGCGTCAAGGGAGATGCATCTGCATTATCTTACCTGTCAGTTGAAGTTTCCGGATATGCGGGTGAGCAGTTCGAAAAGCGTTTCCTGCTCGGCGGGAGAAAGACCTTGAGCGCAGCGTTCGTTGAGCGTGGCAGAAATGGCGCTCAGTGTTTCGTTATAGTTTCTGCCCGTTTCTGTAAGGCTTATGTGCGTGATGCGGCTGTCGCTGCTGTCTTTGGCGCGCGCAACAAAGCCCGCTGCCTCGAGTTTGTTCACGAGCGCTGTCGTTGTAGACTTGTCTCTGTGGATGCGCTCTGACAGTTCCTTCATGTTGAGCGTTCCTGCCTGTGACAGCTGAAAGAGGATGTTGCCGTGGGATGAGACCATGTCCGGCAGGCCGCGTGACTGCAGTTCTGACTTGAGGAACGAGGATGAGCTTGCGTGTATTTTAGAAATAAGTGATGAAATGCCGGAGCCTGCCATGCAGACAGTATAGCATACTCACCATTCCTTTGAAAACGAAAGATTCCAGGTAAGGCTGTCATTCTTGATGATGACGGCTGTAGAAAGAGAAACGGAATCACGCTCTTCCTTAAGCGAAAACTCCTGCTTTTCAAGCCACGTGCCGCCAATTTCCGCTGTGTATGAGGCTGTAAGACCTGAGACGGTGCTTGCCGCTTTCACGCTCCAGTCGGGCTTTTCAGCGTCATCTTCCGGGCGGAACGGCAGAATTGTCGCTTCTGTACTTAGGGATGTGCCTGAAAGCGTCAGTTCCAGCTTTGGCGAAAGTTCTCCGTCGCGGCACTCATCAGCAAAGCAGAGTTTTGCTGCCTGAACGGCAACGCCCGCCCTGAAACTTCCTGCCGTGTACGCAAGTGAAAGCGCTGCTTCATGAAAGAGTTTTGACAGTTCAAGCGCATGGGCGGGCTGTTTCTGCGTCACGGATGCGTCTGCTTTCATTTTGAAAGATGGGCTTTCAAACGAGAATGCGGCATCAGTCTTGAACGTATCTGGAGTGAACGCGCCTGTCGGAAGCACGAAGGAAGCGGGCGTTCCTGCGCACGAAAGCGAAGTTTCAGTACGTTCAGTTCTCAGAAGCAGTTTGAGCGCGCCCGCCACTTCCTGCGGCAGGATATCAGGCAGCGAAAGCGATACTGTGCTTTCAGCGGTGAGTTTTGCGCTGGAAAAAGAAAAGCGCGCAGAAAGACCTCCATCAAGATAGTACAGGTTTCCGTTCCCGTGCCACGGATAGCGGAGGAACCACGCTGGGTCTGTGCTTTCGGAAAGCTTTCTCCAGCCAGCGGTAAGGGAGGCGGCAAGTTCTGTCTTGAACGGTGCATCGGGCAGGATGCGGAAGAAGCCCGGGTGCAGCTGGAGGATGGCGCGTTCTTCTGAGCCGAGCAGCGCGAGGCTTTTCCAGCTTACGAAAACGGCCTTGTCTTTTGCGCCATCGTCTTTCCCGGGCAGGCTTGCTGAAAGGCGGGATGAGCCGCCAGCGCCAGTGACAGCAAGGGAGCCGGCAGCAATCTTCAGGGAAAGCGCTTTCTGCTGGAAGAGGATTGCCGCATTTTTAAGTTCCGGCTGCATATCCAGCGTCATGCCGTCGTCAGTGGTCACCGTCGGGTTTTCATCCACAGAAAGGACGAAGCTCGTGTTCGGAATTTCGCAGATAACGCCCTCAGTCATTGTTGCTCCATCAAATCCCCCCGGAACAGACACATTACAGAAAAAGAGCGCGGACAAAATAAAAGAAGGTATGATACTCATACCTTCTTTTATGGCCGTCAGAACCGGATTTATGAAAAATAAACGCGTTTTTTTAATAGAGAAAGGGTGTGCCAGCCTTCTGGTGCCCCCTATGTCGCTGCGGCGCTAAGGTATCTCACTCGCGCCGTTATACGGCGCTCGGGGCCGATGCGACACAGGGTGCCCCATACGGCTGGCACACCCTCTCTTTCTTGAAATAAATGTGTACGTTTATTTTTGCATATTCGAAAACCAAATGTTTGCCTTTTTAAAGAAAAGAAGTGGGCGGTATTGCCGGACGGGGACATGCGGGATGCATCGGCCCCGAGCCCGCCTTGCGGGCGAGTGAGATACCTATTGTTGCCGCGGCATCTCGCATGGCACCGGCAGGCAGTGACGCCCACTTCTAATCATTAAAAATGCGAATTAGTTTGCTGCTTTTTCGGAGGAGTTTACGACGTAGCTGCTTGTTGATGCAAACGCGCCGATTTCCTTGATGCGGGAAAGCCAGAAGTCTGCTTCGCTCTTTGTGGTGTATGGGCCGACTCTCAGACGGTAGTACACGACGCCTTTGTCATCCTTCCAGGTGAAAACCTCACCCGGGATTTTTTCGGCGGCGAGTGCATCGCGGGCTTCTTCTGCGTTAATCTTCTGAGTGAAGGATGCAGCCTGAACCCAGAACTGGTCTGGAATCTTTGTGGTTGCTGTCTTTACGGCAGCGGCTGCAGCTTTTGTTGCTTTTGTTGTTGCAGGGGCTGGTGTTGTTGTTACAGGCTCTGTAACTGTCTTCACGGTGATTTCTGCGGTTGCGACTGCTGCAACTGGCTGAACAGGCTGAGCCTGTGCTGCCGGTGGCTGTTCGGAAGGTTTCTCCTGTGTGAGTGCGCTGAGATCTATTGTCTTTGTGCCATCAGAAATGACGTTTGTATTTGCACTGATTACTGTCAGATTTGTTACCTGTGTCGGATTATCTCCTGCAGGAACTGCTGCTGCAGGCTGTGCAGGTGTTTCTGGGACTTCAGCCGGAGCTGGTACTACGGGTTGTGTTGTCTCTGGTGCCGGGCTTTCACGAGTCCATGTGGATGAGCTCAGCTGTGGATTGAGTACAGGTGTCTGGTTTTTTGCTGGACGGTATACAATAAGGGCTGTTCCCAAAGTTACGGTAAGAAACAGGCCGACTGCAGCAACAATCCATAAAACTCTTTTCTGTTCCATTGCATCATTCCTTATAGGAATGCGAGCACGCGGTCAAGCTTATCCTTAAGCTTCTCTTGCGTCCCGATATTCCATACTCTGTAAATATCGGTATTTAATTTTTTATATTTAGCGAATATATGCTTTTGAGACAAAAATCTTTGCAGAATGAGCTTTGTTTTAAGTGAATCGCGTGCTTTTGCCCGTTTCAAGCGGAGCAGAACAGGCGCATCCACGAAAATGATGGCATCACAGCGGTTTGCGACCGGCGTTTTGTAAAGGACTGTCGCATTAAGGAGGATGTCACGGTCCGGATGGGAATCAATGAACTCGTTGAGGATGGCATCAACCGCGGGGTGGATGAGCGCTTCCTGCTTTTTAAGAAGCTCCGGATCAGAGAAAACAATTTTGCCAAGCGCGCGTCTGTCGATGAGTCCGTCTGCTTTTTCAAGCGCAACGCCGCGTTCTGCCGCAACCGCACCGAATGTCGCCATAATATCAGCGTGGCGTCGCTCAACTGCTTCATGCACGGTCTTGTCAGCATCAATGGCGAGAAAGCCTTTTTCTTCAAGATAGTCCGCCGCCATGTTCTTTCCGGCAGCCATAGGCCCCGTTACGCAGATAACGCGGCGTGTTTTTTTCTGGGCTGGGGCGCGCATCAATGGAATTCTCCCCAGTTCTGGCCGTACTCGACTGATGTGCGGAGCGGCACGTTGAGCTTTATGACGCCTTCCATCGTGGATTTCATGAGTTCAGCCACTTTCGGGGCATCGGCGGCGTCGCACTCGACAATAAGCTCGTCGTGAACCTGAAGCAGCATGCGCGCCGTAGGAAAGCTTTCAGAAAGCGCGGCGTATACTGAAAGCATTGCCTGCTTTACAATGTCTGCCGCCGAGCCCTGGATAGGCGTGTTGACGGCGACGCGTTCAGCGGCTGATTTTTCCATCTTGTTGCCGCTGTTGATGGCCTGAATCGTGCGGCGGCGACCCTGAATCGTCTCGACGTAGCCCGTTTCTTCAGCCTTGCGCACCGTCTCATCCATGAAGGCGTTGATGCCTGCGTAGGTCGTGAAGTACTGGGTGATGAACTCCTGTGCGCGGGCACGCGGAATGTCGAGCTCGTTTGAAAGGCGGAAGGCGCTCATGCCGTACATGACGCCGAAGTTGATTGTCTTTGCGGTGCGCCGCTGGTCGCTCTGCACCTGATCTTCCGGGACGCCGAAGATGAGCGCCGCTGTTGCGCGGTGGACGTCACGGCCTTCGTTGAATGCCGCGCACATGTTCCTGTCGCCTGAAAGGTGCGCGAGAACGACGAGCTCAATCTGCGAATAGTCAGCTGAAACGAGCGCGCGTCCTTCCGGTGCCTGGAAAGCGGAGCGGATGCGCCGGCCTGCTTCGTCACGCACGGGGATGTTCTGCAGATTGGGGTCGCGGCTTGAAAGGCGGCCTGTCGCCGTTCCCGTCTGGATGAAACTTGTGTGGATGCGGCCGTTCTTGTCCGCAAGGTCAGGCAGCGTTTCAACGTAAGTGGAAAGCAGCTTTGCCATGCCGCGGTACTCAAGGATTTTTGCCGGAACTGGATGCAGCTGCTGCAGCTCTTCAAGAACGGATGTATCCGTTGAATAGCCTGATTTTGTCTTTTTGCCGTGTGGCAGCTGCAGTTCCTCAAAAAGGACGGTGCCGAGCTGCTTAGGAGACGCGATGTTGAACTCGTGTCCTGCAAGTGCGTATATGTCTTTTTCGATTGTGGCAAGGTTTGCTGTAAGCTCTTCCTTGTAGGATGCGAGCGCGCTTTTCTCAATGTGGATGCCGGTCACTTCCATGTCGGCAAGGACGGGGAGCACGGGCATCTCAAGACTCGTGAACAGCGTCATGAGGCCGGCTTTTTCAAGGCGCGGCTTGAAATACTGCCAGAGCTGGAGCGTAAAGTCAGCGTCTTCTGCAGCATACGGATACGCGGTTTCGACAGGCAGATCCATGAAGGTTTTTCCTTTTGGAACGATGTCGTCATATTCGGTGCCTGAAAGGCCGAGTTTCGTTTCGGCAAGCTTTTCAAGGCTGTACGAGCCGCGGCCCGCACCTTCCGTCCTGTCAGGCTGCAAGAGCCATCCTGCGACCATGGTGTCGGCAAGCGTTGCCTTTAAGCAGCCCGGGGCCGCCTTGTGCTCCGGTGAGTGGATGCAGTCGAGGCCGGCGGCGTACAAAACTTCAAGGTCAAACTTGGCGTTGTGCAGGATAAGCGTCATGGAAGGGGATGAGAAAAGGCGCTCAAGTTCGGCGAGCGCATCCTTTTCTGAAACCATATCGCCTGCAAGCAGCATATCGGTGACACGGAGCGGCACGTACACGCCTTCGCCTGCCTTGTAGCTGAGCGAGAAGCCCGCCATGTGTGCGGTAAGCGGATTTAAGCCGTCAGTTTCAGTGTCAAACGCCGCAGTTCCAGCTTTGAGCGCTTCGTCAATGAAGGCGTGCAGGTCTGCCAGTTCAGTGATGGCGCGGTAGTTGCCTTCGTTCTTGCGGATGACCAGAGAACCGTCCCCTGGTTCACCCTGCACTAGAGAACCGTCCCCTGGTGCAGCGCTTGCTTTCTGGGAGATGGCTGCAGAAGCAAACCTGGTTGCGCTTGTAAGACCTGCCGCGCCTGCAGAAGACGGACTGGAAGAGCCTGTAAGACATGCGCCGCCGTCGCCGCACGGATCTAGCGCCTTTTCGGCAAAACTCTTTGCTACCAGGTACACGCCGTGTGCTTTGAGCAATTCCGCGGCGGCGTTGTAGTTCAGCACGCATGCGTCAAATGAAGCGAAGTCTATGTCCACGGGCACGTCCGAGCGGAGCGCAATCAGTGACTTTGAGAAGTATGCCATGTCTTTTCCGTTACGGAGCTTTTCTCCCATGGCGCCTTTTATGTTTGCGGCGTCGGCGTAGATCGCGTCGAGTGAGCCGTACTGGTTCAGAAGCTTTGCGGCTGTCTTGTCACCGATGCCGTGAACGCCGGGGACGTTGTCTGCGGTGTCGCCGGTGAGTGAAAGCAGGTCGAGCATCTTGTCAGGACCGACGCCCCATTCTTCAGCGACTTCTTCTGAGCCGACTGTGGCCCAGCCGCCTGCCTTGTCCGGCTTCATCTGCTTTGTGGTGGCGGTCACGAGCTGCATAAGGTCCTTGTCGCCTGAAAGAATGCGGCAGGGCCGGCCTTCTGCCTCGCACCGGGCTGCAATCGTGGCGATGATGTCATCCGCCTCAAAGCCGTCCATCCTGAGCACCGGAATGCCGAGCGCAGTGAGTATTTCCTCAATGACCGGAACCTGAGCGTGAAGATCATCCGGGGTCTTGTCGCGGTTTGCCTTGTACTGGTCGTACATCTCGTGGCGGAACGTCGGAACGCGCGAATCGAAAGCGGCCGCCATGAATGCGGGACGGTCTGCTTTAAGAATGTTCAGCAGGTTCCGGAAAAAGCCGAAGACTGCAGACACGTTCTCGCCCTTGTCGTTGGTAAGCGGGCGTGAGATGAAAGCGAAATACGAGCGGTAAATGAGGCCGTATGAATCAAGTATGTAAACAGTTTTGTCGTTTGAAGCGGATGTATCCATACTTCAAGTATACTGGATGTAGACGCGAAAAGAAAGAAGAAATGCTCAAATATAAGATGTAAAACCTTGAAGAAACGTACAAAATCTATATTGTAGATATTGAAGAAATGCATAAATATGACGAAATAAATATTGATGAAACGCACATGATATATTAT
>JAGHRS010000026.1 GCA_018066285.1 Candidatus Treponema caballi | reverse complement strand
ATGAAAAATAAGGAAATGAAAGACAAATAATTGTTCTTTTAAAGAACAAAAGCCAGATTTATGAGATTTTTTTTCTCAAAAATCTGGCTTTTGTTTCAGGCCTTAAAATTGTAGACCTTTTTCAGTGACCTCGCATTAGCTGTGGTCTTTTTTTGTAACGAGGGTAGGGAGCGGCGGCGTAGCCGCAAAAACAGTCCGGTGGACTGTTTTTAGCGAGTCTCCGAGCACCTGTGCTGCGAAGGCGGGTGGCGCCCCTCTGATTCGCTTTTCTAGAGTTTTGGTTCAACCGTGCAGGCGTCCAGGTCTGCGGTGATCTTCTTCACATCCATGTGCTTGCCGATGAATACGAGCTTACACATGCGGTCGCCGACTTTCTCATCCCAGTTCTTGGCGAACTCAGGATCATTGTCGAGCGCCATGCGGATCTGGCGTTTCGGGGCTGTTGCCATCCAGTCGCCTGAATAGCCAGCCTGAATCTGCTTTCCGGCCTGCTCAAGAATGAACGCCTCGTCATTGTCGTCGCTGAACCAGACAATGCCCTTTGCGCGGATAACGCTGTCAGGCCAGTTTCCTGCGAATGCCTCAAGCTTCATGCGGTCAAACGGGCGGCGGGCGCAGTATACGAACGTGCCGATGCCGTATTCCTCAATATGGTAGAGCGTGTCGCCATCTTCGTGGTCATGGTCGTGATGGTGGTGATGATGTCCGTGCTCGTGGTGCTCATGCTCATGCTCGTCGTGGTCGTCATCGTCATCATCATCATCATCATCGTCATCGTCATCGTCTTCTTCTTTCTCAGACTCTTCCAGTTTCTGGATCCAGCCTGCAGTAGAGTAGACCTTCTCAAAGTCGAAAGAGTTGGTGCCCAGAATCTTGTCCAGGTCAACAACGCCCTTCTGAGTCTCAATCATTTCGGCAGATGGCTGAAGGGTACGGACAATCTGTTTTACCTCAGCGAGCTGCTCAGGTGTAACGAGGTCTGTCTTGTTGATCAGGATGGTATTGCAGAACTCAATCTGCTGGATGAGGAGGGCCTCAATATCCTCTTCCTCAATGTCTTTCTTGAGGAGGCTGTTGCCGCTTCCGAACTCAGTGACCAGGCGCGCTGCATCAACAACAGTGACGATGTTGTCAAGCTTGCAGACAGCCGGAATGCTTCTGTCGCCCGTGTTGCCAGAAAGCGCCTCAATAGACTGCGCAATCGGCATCGGCTCGCAGATACCGCTTGCCTCAATCAGGATGTAGTCGAACTTACCGGTCTTAGCCAGCGAAATAATCTGATTCATCAGGTCCGTCTTGAGCGAACAGCAGATACAGCCATTCTGCAGCGGAACGAGAGACTGCTTGTCTTCTTCAACAATACCGGCGCCCTTTGCAATCAGGTCCGCGTCGATATTTACCTCACCAATGTCGTTAACAATAACGGCTACCTTGTAGCCCTTCTGGTTGTTCAGAACGTAGTTGAGAAGGGTAGTTTTACCGGCTCCCAGATAACCGGTCAGCAGTGTCACAGGGATAAGATTCTTCTTCATAGTGCATTAAATATAATAAAAATGAGGAAAAACGGCAACATGCGTCCTTAGACCAGGTAGTTTTTACGGAACGCGGCTATGTCTTCATCCGTGAGTTTAAGACCATCTGAGACAAAGCGCTCAAAACTGCCCCAGTCAGCAGTCATTGCATCCTCGGCAGCTTTCAGGAAGCTCGGGTCAGCGGACATGATGAACTCAAGGCGGTTTGCGGCATCCCTGTCGTGTTTCAGCAGCATGATGAGGAACGTATACTTTTTTGCGTGCTTCATGGAAACGGCGTTCGTAAAGACATAGTCTTCGTAAATGTCTTTGTCAGAGACTCCAAGCAGACGGAGCAGAATCAGGCTGATGATGCCCGTCCTGTCCTTTCCCTCAGTGCAGTGATAGAGCAGGGCGCCATCCTCAGGCTTGTGCGTCACAATCTCGCGGATGATGTCTTTCATGTGTTCAAGACTGTCGCCCTTCAACGCCGATGCGTACAGAACGCGCATATCCGGAATGCGTGCGGTAAGCTGCTCCCACGTATCCGTCTTCCAGTTTTCATGGGTAATGCCGAACTGCGCGTTCGTGTAGACGGGCATGTGCTTCCAGATTGCACCGGGAACGGCTTTGTCCGGTTTCTGCTCAACCTCATCAGGTGTACGCAGGTCTATAATCAGGTTCAGGTTTGTTTTTTCATGCAGAAAACGGGCGTCTTTCCTGTTGATTTTCTTCAGGTGACCGCCTCTGTACAGAACGCCGCTTCTTACAGTGAAGGGCTTTCCCGTGCTTTCATTAATGAAGAAGGAAGCCTTGCCTCCAATATCGCGGATGTTTTTGCTTCCGTGTAACTTTAAGTTCTGCATATACGTATCATAAATGATAAATCTCCATGGCGCAAGGCACATCCCTGAAGTGACTTTTGAATTGCAGCTTTATTGAAATCATTTACACTAAGTTTTAGAATGGGCGTATGGCAGACACAAAGTCGACGCTCATGACAGAAGGTTCCGTCTGGAAAAAGATGGTCGCCTTTGCCATCCCCGTTTTCATAGGACAGCTTTTCCAACAGCTTTACAACACAGCAGACAGCCTCATTGTCGGTAACTTTTCAGGCAGTACCGCGCTTGCAGCTGTTTCTTCAAGCGGCAACCTCATCTTCCTGATAACGGGCTTTTTCGGCGGCGTTTCCATGGGCGCAGGTGTCGTCATCGCAAATTATATCGGCGCACGCGACAGGGAACGCACCCAGACCGCCGTCCATACATTCATTTCCTTAAGCCTGGTTGCGGGCGTCATACTCATGCTCATCGGCATATTCGGCGCTCCAATCATCCTCCGCTGGCTCGACACCCCGGAAGAAGTCATGCCGCTTTCAGTCCGCTATTTCCGCATTTATTTCGCAGGCTCGCTCGGCTTCGTCATGTACAACACGTTCCTCGGCATCCTGCAGGCTGCCGGCGACAGCAAGCATCCGCTCTATTACCTGATTATCTCATCAGTTACGAACATCGTGCTTGATCTGGCCCTTGTCGCCGGTTTCGGCTTCGGTGTCGGGGCTGCGGCTTTTGCGACTGCCGTGTCTCAGTTTCTGAGCGCCATCCTCTGCATGTTCCGCCTGCTCAGAATAGAGGAAGATTACCGCTTCATCCCGTCAAAACTCTGCATGGATGGTCCGACAGTACGCAAAATCATCAAATACGGCATCCCGTCCGGATTGCAGAACTCAATCATAGGCTTTGCAAATGCCATAGTTCAGTCATACATAAACTACTTTGGGGCTGCGGCAATGGCGGGTCACGGCGCCTATTCCAAAATTGAGGGATTCGCGTTCCTGCCTATAACCTGCTTCACCATGGCACTGACGACGTTCATCGGCCAGAACATAGGCGCAAAAAAGACGGACCGCGTCAAGAAAGGAGCGCTTTTCGGCACTGCATGCTCGGTCATCCTTGCCGCTGCAATGGGGCTTCTCATGTACGCGTTTGCACCGGTCGTCATCCGCGCGTTCGATTCAAATCCGGAAGCGATTGCGTTCGGTGTTGACCGCATGAGGACGTGCTCGCTCTTCTACTGCTTCCTCGCATTCTCTCACGCAATGGCAGCCATGTTCCGCGGACACGGACGGGCAAACGTCCCGATGTTCATCATGCTTATCTGCTGGTGCGTCATCCGCGTGACGATTCTTGCCGTTTCAGGCATGATCAACCGCACCATCATGACCGTAAACTGGGTATATCCCATCACATGGATGTGCAGCACGTGCGTCTTCATAGTCTATTTTCTGGTCTTTTTCAGAAAGCACATGGGAGAAGCCGCATGACGGATATGCAGCAGAGTCTGGATGTGCCTTCACGCAAAAAAAGACGCCTCACGTTCTGCGACCTGCTGATTACGCTCGTTTTTGCCGGAGTAATCGCGCTTTCCCTGTGGCTTGCAGGCGTGTTCGGCTCTTCCTTCCGCGGAACACGTGAATCGCGCGCACTCATCAGCGTAAACGGCACAGAATACGTCTATTCGCTTTCAGAAGACCGGACGATTGAGCTTACCGGAGCAGAAGGTCCGGCCGTCCTTGTCATTGAAGACGGCACCATCCGCTTTACCGACTCAACCTGCCGCGACCTTACCTGCGTTCATATGGGAAAGGTCGGTCCGGAAGCAGCGCATTTTGCCGCGTGTCTTCCAAACAACATAATCGTGACGCTTGAAGACGGCCTTACGGACGCAGAACGGTCTCTTACCGGGGAGGATGATGATGCGCTCGACTGGTAAGCGGACAAATCTCATCACGTTCCTCGGTGCGCTCTGCATGCTGCTTTCTGCTGTTGAGTACGCCATCCCTAAGCCGGTACCGTTCATGCGCCTCGGGCTTGCTAATCTGCCCGTCCTGCTCGCGCTTTACATCGCTCTTTCAGCATCTGAATACTTCCTGCTTGTGGCGCTCAAAATCCTGACACAGGCTCTGGTGAGCGGCACGCTTTTTTCATACGTCTTCCTCTTTTCACTTGCAGGTTCGCTTTCGAGCGCCACCGTGATGTACGCTCTGTTCAAAGCGGGAAGACAGCGCGGTTCGGCTTTTAAAAGCGGAACTGCAGAAGAAGGCATCTGTAAGTCAGAAGGCAGGGGGCGCGGCGCGTTCTCGGCTGTCGGCATCAGTCTTGGCGGCGCACTGGCGAACAACCTGGCGCAGCTCGCTCTTTCGTACTTCATGCTGTTCGGGGACAGCACACGTTTCATAGCGCCCGTGCTCCTGACAGCAGGCGCCATAACAGCTTTTCTCCTCGGGCTTTTCGCAGAAGCGTTCATGAGCCGTTCCCTCTGGTTTGCCAGCGTGTGCGCGCCGCAGGCCTTGCAAGCTGATGATGCCTTATCCGCGGAATCAGCTTCTGAAAACGGGAAGACCGAGCCTGCTTCTGGAAGCGGGACTGCACAGGAAGACATCGGTAAGTCAGAAGGCCTGGGCGCGGGCACGGTACGTTTCTGCGCGGCCCTCATAATCATGATTGCGTTCCTTTTAATAACTGATGTCCGCATCAAGGCAGCGCTTACCGTCGCGTTTTACCTGGCCGCGCGCATCAGACGGCGTAAAGTGCGTATCCTGCCATCGCTCATCATCATTGTGACAGTTACTGCCGCAGCACTGCTCAGCCCAGCCGGCCGCGTGTTTGTACGGCTTGGCAGTTTTCCTGTAACGCTTGGCGCCCTTGAAACGGGACTTTCGCGCGCACTCACGCTTGTCGGTATGGTCTTCCTCTCACAGTATGGAACATCTGGCTCCGTGAAGTTACCGGGCAAAGCCGGCGTGCTTCTTGAAAGTGTATTCAACTGGTTTGGCGTTCTGACAACGAAACGGCTCAGTTTCAAAAAAGGCAAAGTCATATCCACTCTGGATGAACATCTTATGAAAACGTATAACTCCTTTCATATAAGAAAAAACTCTTAATGACAAGATTTTTCAAAAATGCTACTATGACTTTGCCGGACAACCGGTGAAAAGATAACCAACTAATACGGATTTGTGCACCGTAGGAAGTTTTTATCATTTTCCTCCCGCGCGGATGTTGTGGTCAGCTTCATCCGCGCTCTTTTTTCCATCCGTTTCAACCAACTTCTTCATTGACAAGCAGATTTCATCTGAAATAGACTGATTTCGACGCGGGCTTGAGGCCTTGAACGCTTATATGGGCCTTTTTTGCACATGCCCCGGGAGGAAAAAATGTCTTTGAACGATGCGGAAAAACACTTGCGGAATGTCATCATCCCGTATTGGAACAGCCTTAAGGATGATGAAAACGGCGGCTTTTACGGCTACAAGGGATTTGACCTTGCCGTTGATGAGAAAGCGGATAAGGGCGTTATCCTGCATAGCCGCATCCTCTGGTTTTACTCAAACTGCTACATGATGCTGAAAGATCCGGAACTCAAGGGATATGCTGACCACGCATACGCATTCCTTCGCGAACACGCCTTTGATAAGGACAACGGCGGCATTTTCTGGATGCTCACTTATGACGGAACGCCCGCTGATACAACAAAAAACGCGTACAACCAGGCGTTCGGTATTTACGCGCTTTCATCCTACTACCGCGCTACAGGATGTGCTGAGGCACTGCGCCTTGCCTATCATCTTTTTGAATGCATAGAAGCGTACTGCACTGATGCGGCAGGCTATCTTGAGGCGTTCACCGCAGACTGGAAGAAGCCTGTTGAAAGCGCCATCTGCGACCAGGGCGTCGTTGCCGACAAGTCGATGAACACGCTGCTGCACTTGGTTGAAGGCTATTCCGGCCTCCTTACCGCCGATTCTGAAAGCCGCGCCGTTGCCGCCGCTCTAACGCGCCTCCTCACCATCGCCACGGATAAGATGTATAACCCGAATCTCCGCCGCATCGAAACGTTCTTTGATGCTGAACTCAACAACCTTGCCGACATCCACTCATACGGCCACGACGCAGAATCAAGCTGGCTCCTCGACTGGGCCGCCGATGTGCTTGAGGCTGCTGTAAAGGCAGGCGCGCCGCTCTCATCCGCTGAGAAGAGCCGGGCCCTCGCCGCCGTGGAAAAAACGCACGCCATAACCGGTGAGCTTGCACGGTGCGTGCTTGAAAAGGCGTTTGACGGCCGGGCTCTGAACCTTGAAAGCAGGGGAGAAGCCGCCGGTCACGAAGTCATGAACACAGAGCGCGTCTGGTGGGTTGAAGCAGAAGCCGTCGTCGGCTTTGTGAACGCCTGGAAGAAAGCCGACGCAACCGGTGATGTCACGAAAATTCCCGAAACCATCGCTTTCAGAAAAGCCGCCGAAGCTGTTTACGCTTACATCATGGACGTCATGGTAGACAAGCGGCCCGGCAGCGAGTGGTTCTCAAGCGTGAACGACAAAGACGAACCGATTGAAAAGCCGATGACCGAGCCCTGGAAATGCCCGTACCACAACGGCCGCATGTGCCTTGAACTGATTGCGCGGCTGAGCTGATTATTTCTAGGAAAAAAACACATTGTAGTGATATAATTTCTATGGATAGTACTTATTCTTTTACATGAGAGGTGTATATGAAAAAAAGCTTATTATTTTTGATTCTTGCTGCTACTCTTGTTTTTGCCACATCATGTCCGAATTCAGAAACTCCTGATGAGCCAGAAGATCCTGATGCTATCACAGCTCCTGTTGTACTTAAAATCCTTGCCTATGGCGACCCTCAAAATGAAGAAGGGCAAGATTTTGTCAGAATCTGTGCAGAATTTGAAGCTGCTAATCCGCTTATCGATATTCAGTACGAATGCAGGTTTGATGAAGACTATCATCATAGAGTGACTGAGCGTCTTGCTTCTGGTGATATCCCTGATATTGCCTATATGGGTGCTGATGTACGCTGGGGTGAAGCCTGGAAGAATGCAGGTCAGCAGATTGACAATACGCCATATATGCCATCAAACATTGATAAGCGCCTTATCCCCGATTTTTACGGAACTGGCGTGAAGCCGTATATTCCGTTGGGAGGTTCAAACTTCTGTACGGTTATTGGTGTCAATATGCAGCTTCTTGAAGAGATTGGCGGAACGCTCCCGACAACGTATGATGAGTTCAAAGCTCTTGCTGCGCTTTGTCAGGATCATGGAAAGATGTGCCTTATAACGGAGGGTGCATCTGACTGGGTATGGGGGTCATGTGTCATGTCCGGAATAATTCCACGTACAACAGGAAACCTGAAATGGGTTCAGGATGCTGTTGCTGGTAAGGAACTCTTTACGGATGCTGATTTTGTCGCTGCCCTTGATGTTCTGAGACAGTGGGTTGCTGATGGAATTCTTGATGTTTCATCATTAAATTATGTGACCTGGCAGTCAAGAGAAAAATTCTGTAATGAAGAAGCCCTCATGATCATTGACGGACAGTGGGAGTTTGCTGAACATAATTACGGGGACCTGTCTGAGCATATGAAGCTTATTCCTATTCCGCCAGTTCCTGGTCAGGTTGGGTGTGCCGGGTCTGTTGCAGGTGCCTGGCAGGTCGACTATGGCATTACCAAGAAGGGGGCTACAAGTTCAGATCCTAATGTCCTCAAGGCAGCAAAGAAATGGCTTACCTATTTCCATTCGAAAGAGGAAACAACGATACGCCTTAATAACGGCTCTATTACCTGTCCTATCATTACGGACTTTGATTATTCAGACTTTAATAATCTTGTCAGGCAGAAGGTTTTACTTAGTATGTATCCAATCTGTGATGTCATTGATTCATATCTGACAGGAAATGCCAACGATGTGCTCAATGCAGGTATGAAGGATATTGTATCAAGAGCTACCGAAGAGGGGGCTGATCAATTAGCCGGATCTCTTGCACAGCAAGTGCAGACTGCCTTCAACCTCCAGTAACTGACAATCGTGACGAGCGAAGCAATGTCCCGTCCAGGAGCGTGCCCAAGGAAGTGGGAGGTTTGGAGGGAGGAACCTCCGGGCTTCAAGACTCTGAGGTGGTTCCTCCCTTCATAAACCAGTTTTCGACCATCAGGGGGGAAACCTCCTGAATGGCCTCGAAATCCTTTGTGTTGCGCGTGACGAGCACGAGGTTGTTAGCAATTGCCGTCGCCGCAATCATGGAATCCATTCTCGGTGCAGGCTTTCCGATAGCTTCCAGCCTTTCTGAAAGGTCTGAATTAATCCAGCTGGCATGATGATCAAACGGAATGATATTAAAAGCTGTCTGAAGATAGTCTATGTAGAAGTGCATGAGGTCTGAACGTCTTTTTCCTGTTTTCAACCTTTTTGCTCCAAAAAGTAATTCGTCGAAAACAACTGAGCAGGTACAGCTCATCGTCTTATATTCAGTTAGTCTGGCTAGAACGTTTTGATTTGGATGCGGCGCGTTCAGTTCAGAAATGATATTCGTATCAAGTAAATAGAGAGGCTGCATCTTATTCTCCAAAATCAATATCTTCCGGATGCCTTACAGGAGGCTCTACAGTATGCCGGATTCTGTAAAGCTCATCCTCTTCTTCCTGTGTCAGGTAGCAGTCTGGATGAGCCTCCCGCCATGCCATCACCTTGTCCATGAACAGCTGACCTTCTGATTTCTGCTCACATTCGGTCTCTGCTACAAGACGTGCGACAGGCTTTCCGTGGCGGGTAATCTGCACGGTTTCACCGGATTCAACCAAATGAAGATAAAAGGGAAGTTTGTTTTTTGCTTCGAAGATAGGAACTGCTGTCATCTGTCACCTCACACTTCTAGTATAGTAAGTGCAGAATGAGATGTCAAATAAATTCCTATATTTTATTAAAAATAGCTATAATCTGAAAAATGAGGAACGGGCGCATCATCTCTCCATGCTACTTCTGCAGCAGCCGGAACACGCCGTCTTCTTCGTACGCAACGCCCGCATCGTCATGCTCGCCGGGCACCGCGCCCTTCAGGAAAAAGCGTTCTTCCAGCTTCATGTAGTAGCTGACAACGCCGTCATCAGGGCGTTTTTCGTGAAGCGCGGTAAACGCCGCGTATGCTTCGTCATGTCTGCCAGCCTCAAACAGTGCGAACGCCGCTTCCCACTCGCTTACGTAAGAGGCGAGCGCGGTCTGGTTCATGTCGGTAAAGTCGCTTTTTTCGTCAAGCAGCTCGTACAGACGGATGGGCTTGTTCACGTTGACGACACGCACGCGGTCAAGGCTTCTTACAATGAAGCTTTCATCAAGCAGGTCGCGCGTTGCTTCACTTATCAGGATGCCGCCCGTATGGTACTGCTTGTTTACGCCTTCAAGACGGGATGCAAGGTTTACGTTGTTGCCCATCATGGTGTAGTTCTTCTTGTTCTGACTTCCGAAATAGCCTGCAATCATCTCACCTGAGTTAAGGCCGATGCGCGTGAAGATCATTTTTTTGTTTGCAACCATGACACGGAATGCGCTGTAAAGCTCATCCTCCATGCCAGCAGGTTTTTCTGAAGCTGCAACAGCGCGGATTTCCTCATTAAGCTCAATTTCAGCTTTTTTCATGCGGATAGCGGCAGAACATGCGCGCGCTGCATGGTCTTTCATTTCGACAGGAGCGCCCGTAAACGCGACTATCGCGTCTCCTTCGTATTTGTCTACCGTGCCGTGTACGCTTATGATGATTTCACTCATCCGCGTAAGGTAGAAGTTCAGGAGGCAGCCAAGTTCGCCAGCCGTGAGCAGTTCGCTGAAGGAAGAGAACTTTTCTATATCCGTGAAGATTGCCGTCATCTGGAACTTCCGGCCGCCGAGCGTGAAACTGGACGGGTCGTTCATGATCTGGTTGACGACGTCTTTTGAAAGACACTGGCTGAATGCAGCTTTTATGAAACGCTTCTGCTTTCCTTCGACAGACATGCTGAACACGACAGATACGAGGAAACTCAAAAGGAAGGCGGCTGCAGGAGCAATGAGCGCGAGGTGAATACCCTTCACGAAAAGCAGATAGGGCAGTCCGACGGAAAGAAGGGCGCCTGTCAGGAATCCAAGCGCCATAAAGGCGACGGTTCCTTTCTGGGAATGACGCTTTGAGGCAAGTGAAACAGCGCCGGCTCCAAGCAGAGAGAGCAGTGCTATCCAGAAGACGACTGCCCATTCTGGAGCGCGTGTCATGAAGCTGTCTGTAAGATAATTGTCGAGAGTGGTGATGTGGACGCCGACGCCCGGGAACACCTGAGAAACTGGCGTTGAGCACGTATCATACAGGCCTGGTCCGTAGTAGGCTACATACACGTACGCATCCTCAAAATCTTCCGGAACGAGGAATCCTTCGTCTCCTTCAAGCCACATGTCGTAACTGTCGAGTACGTCGTATGCGCTGTACGGGCAGTAGTCATCAAGGCTTCTTTGATAGCGCAGGAGCACAGAGCCATCTTTCAGGCGCGGTACATCATCAAGATATGCTTCTTCACCCTGGAGAAAGACGGGAGCCGTTCCCAGTGTCGGGTAAGCAACGCCGTCGTACACGTACTCAAGCCTGCCTCGGCGGATGATGTCATCGTCATCCATGAGGCTCGTGACGTTTCCCAGCATGGCCGCTCCATCGCGTATCACATCAACGGGAAACTGGAGCGTTTCCTTCTTGTCTTCGTCGTTTCCGCTTTCTCCGTACTCAACCATGATGTTGAGCGGCATGACGACAATGCCTGAGTCACGTTCTGCACGTGCAAGAGCTTCGTCGTCCTCATCACCGTAAAGAGAAGGCTCTGTGTAAAGGATATCGAAAGCAACCGATTTCGCGCCGCCTGCAGCGAAAAAATCTATCATGCGGCCATACGCTTCCCGCGGCCACGGCCATCCCCAGCCGTACGTTTCCTGCGCCCAGGTAATGCTTGCCTGGTCAACTTCAATGAAGAAGATTTCGTCCGCGGGTTCCTTGTACTGGGAAGCGAACACCATGCGGCGGTCATATGTCTTGTTTTCAAAGTACGTGAACAGTCCTGCAAAATAGAGGGCTGCCACCACCAGAAAGCAGGCAGCGGCAATGAGCGTGGAACGGAGGAGAATGCCGTGTTTTTCAGCTTTTTTCATGATAGTCTGTTTGCCTCGAATCTGGCCTTGCGGAGAGCACGGGCAGAACTGCTTATGTACGGCAAATCCATATCTTCAAGCGCATCCTCAACTTCATCGATGCGGTTTTCCGGCTTTGGATGTGTCGCATCCCATCCGTGTTTACCGCCTGTCGGAATCATGGAAAGCATTTCAATCATGGCCTCAGGATCATAGCCTGCATCTGCCATGAGCGTCAGAGCTTTAGCGTCAGCATCGTATTCCTGGCTTTTTGAGAAACCTGAGTTAACGAGCTTTTCTGCAATCTCGTTCGTGATGTCGCTGAAGCTTGATGTAGCCTCAAGAATTGTTTCCATCTGGTCTTCACTGAAACCGAAACCTTTTTCCTTTTCGAGCTTGTCGTTTGCCGCAATGACGCCGACCATTGCCGTTGCCTTTGCTGACTGCGCAACTGCTCCCGTAATGCGGCTCGTCTTTATGGCACTTATGCTGTGCTTGAGCTGGATGTGCGCTACCTCGTGAGCAATGACTGCAGCAAGCGCATCCTCAGAGTTTACGGCGCGGATCAACCCGCGGCTTACGAAAATGTGTCCGCCCGGCGTCGCCATGGCGTTTATTTCATCCGTATCGAGAATTGCGACACAGTAATTCCTGTACAGGAACGGCATGTCAGAATTCATGGTGATGGCGCCGCAGATTGCGTTAAGGTATGCCGTCATCTCTGGCGCGCCTTTGTATACCGGATACTGTGCAGTTATGGCTGCTGCTACGGAGCGGCCTATGTAATACTCATTTTCCGGTGTAATGTCTTCTGCAGCGTTCTGGATAGACTCTACGCTTGCAAAAATGGCTTCTCCTGCGGGGCTGTCAAGAATTTTGCCGAGCTTTCCGAGTGTGGGTAAAGATGCGCATGATGTTAAGAAAAGGGCGCTCACAAGGAGAACGGATAAACCAGTCAGTTTGCATGGAGATTTTGGAGAAATAATCATTCTGCACCTCCTGCAAGACCGCCTTCATTAATGAATGACAGTATTGCATCAGAAGTTGCTGCCTGAGATTCCACATAGTCTACAGCAGAATAGTCAATGTTGTATTCATCTGCATAGACTGCTTCAATGGTCGATGTGAATCCCTTTCCGGCAAGCGCAATCTCGTCTGCATCAGCAGTGGCGCCGGTTCCCTTTGCCTTCAGTTTTTTTGATGAAAGGGCAGAAGAAGGAACCCAGCCGGTTACGTTTTTGTCGTCGTACAGTTCGATACGCACCCAGTTCTTCTTTTCTTCAAGGACGCGCACCTTCGCGGCATACTCAATCTCACCGACATCTTTTGAGAAAGACGAGGCGCTTTCCTTGAGGGAAGCGGGATCAAGCGAGACGTACATTGTCTTTGTTCCTGCAGCAAAAAGAGGAGCTGCTGCAGCTGCAACAAGCAGACACAATAAAATACAGATAAACTTTCGGTTCATACTACTGTAACACCTCAGATACATTATGTGATACTTCATATAGTATAGCACGGAAAACTTTTAAAAACGGCTCATTTCATGATATAGTGGATATGCAGGGAAGAAAACGTAAGGAGATTATTAATGATTACAGATATTGATTCACTCGGCCTTATCCCGGCCCCGCTTTCCGTCAGGCTCGGGGAAGGTTCATCCCTTACCGGGGCTTCTTCTATAAAGCCTGTCGTGACGCTGACAGAAGAGCAGCTTGGCTTTTCAGAAGCGGAAGAGAGTGCCGATCCAGCCCTTCGCGCTGACGCATATGTCCTTGAAATAAAGAAAGACGGCATTTTCATAAAGGCGCATTCAGATGCAGGCGCTTTTTACGCTGAGCAGACGCTGCGTCAGCTTACGATGACGTTCGGAGACAGCCTGCCTGTGTGCCGCATTGAGGATGTACCCGTTTTCCAGTGGCGCGGCTTCATGATGGACTGCTGCCGAAACTTTTTCCCCGTTGATTTCATCCTCAAGATGATAGATGTTGCAGCCCTGCACAAGCTGAACCGCTTCCACTGGCACCTGACCGATGACCAGGGCTGGCGTTTCCCGGTAAAAGGCTACGAGCGCGTGACGCAGATTGGTGCATTCCGCTCTGATCACCGCTACACCTGGTATCCGGAGAAGATCAAGGGCGGCTTTTACACTGCAGAGGATATAGCAAAGGTCCGCCAGTGCGCGAAAGAGCATCATGTAGAGATTGTACCTGAAATTGAGACTGCGGGTCACACGCTCGCGCTTCTTGCGTCCTATCCGGAGCTCGGATGTGTCGGCGCTGGCTATCAGGTTGAAGACCGCTTCGGCATTTTCGATGATGTCGTCTGTGCCGGAAACGACAAGGTCCTCGAGTTCTTTGACAAGGCAATTGAATCACTGTGCGAACTCTTCCCTGAAAGCCGGTACATCCATATCGGCGGCGATGAATGCCCGCGTACGCGCTGGTGGGATTGCGAAAAATGCCGTAAGCGCATTGAAGACAACGGCCTTTATGATAAGAACGGCGAGCCGGATGCAAACCAGCTTCAGGGATGGCTCACCGACAGATACATCGAGATGATTACAAAGCGGGGAAAACTCCCTGTCGGCTATGAGGAAGTCCTTAAAGAGCGTAAAGAGCCTCTTTCAAAGAGCATGGTCGTTCATTACTGGAACAGGAAGGACCTCTTTGAAGAAGCGGTGGAAAAAGGCCATACCATCCTCATGTCACCGCAGAACGAAGGCTGCTATCTTGATGCGCGCCACTATGACGGCGGTTTTGAGCCGGGCGCCCTCCGCACGAAGACGGTCTATGACTCATACTCATTCGCTCCTCTTGGAACGGGAGAGAACCGCCTTACAGAAGAGCAGATCTCACACGTGCTCGGCGGCCAGGGCATGCTGTGGACGGAGATAGTCTACTTCCCGCGGAACGCAGAATACATGCTTTTCCCGCGCCTTTCAGCACTGTCAGAGGTCTTCTGGCTGCGCGAAGACAAGAAAGACTTCGACAGTTTCAGCCGCCGTCTCGCTGTCCACAAGCAGCGTCTTGATGCGCTGGATGTCGTCTATTACAAGGGAAAGCTCCGCTGAGCGGGCGTTTCTTAAGGTTGCTTTAAGAAAACGGGACTACATTGGGGAGTATGCGATTACTTCTTGTGGAGGACGAAGTTCCTCTTTCTCGGGCAATAACTGAAATCCTCAAAAAGAACGGCTTTCCTACAGATGCCGCTTACGACGGCCGTTCGGGGCTTGAGTACGCTATGTCAGGAGTGTACGATTTAGTGATTCTTGACGTCATGATGCCGAAAATGAACGGCATAGAAGTGCTGAAAGCCCTGCGCGACGCCAAGAACGCTGTCCCTGTGCTCATGCTTACCGCCCGCGATGAGGTTGAAGACAAGGTGAACGGCCTTGATTCTGGCGCCGATGACTATATGACAAAGCCCTTTTCCACGGACGAACTTCTTGCGCGTATCAGGGCTTTGACCCGCCGCCGTGGTGAGCCGGTTGAGGATGATTTGACGTTTGGCGACCTGACGCTCCGTACAAAAAGATACGAGCTTGTGTCTGGCGAAAACAGCGTAAAGGTCTCTCAGAAGGAGTACCAGATTCTGGAAACGCTTTTCTATAATCCGGAACAGATACTCACAAAGGAACGGCTTATTGAGAAAATATGGGGCGGAGACTCAGAAGCGGAGTATAATAATGTTGAGGTGTATATCTCATTCCTCAGGAAAAAACTGCAGTTTCTGGGCTCAAAGACAGAAATAAAGACGGTGAGGGGAGCCGGATACCTGCTCTCAAAATAAACGCTGGATGATGGAGAACTATGAAGGGAAAAAACTGTAATGATGCTGATGTAATCAAAAAGCTTCAGTATAAATACATCATGACAGTTGTAGGCATTCTTGCCATTGTATTCTCTATTGTTTTCATCTCTGTAAACATATCTAACCGTCAGCTTTCAGAAAGGCAGAACAGACAGCTGCTCACACGCCTCATTGCAACTGATGGCCGGGAACTTGTCAAAACAATAAATTCCAGTGAATTTTCAAAGATGTCCATAAAAACAGAAGACGGCATTACATCCGTGTTTGCCACTCCGTACGGGGCGGACCGCACGCGTAACTCATTCTGCGTTATGGCCGGCTTTTCCGGACAAGTCACATCCATTATTTCAGATTTCCCGATTCACTACACGTCAGATGAAATCTGTTCGCTGGTAAATGAAGTATTCTCTCTTGGTGAGGAGCGTGGAGTGTATAGCGGCATGCTGTATCAGGTTGCGAAAAAGCCCTACGGATACCTGGCCGCCTTTGTCGATGTCCGTCTTGAAAGGAACATGCAGAACCAGCTTTTCCG
This sequence comes from Candidatus Treponema caballi, assembly GCA_018066285.1. Lineage (GTDB taxonomy): Bacteria > Spirochaetota > Spirochaetia > Treponematales > Treponemataceae > Treponema_I > Treponema_I caballi. The sequence goes on along the minus strand of JAGHRS010000026.1, from coordinate 12,639 downwards.
GGTAACGCTGCTTATCTATATCCTTTCACTTGGCTTTTCATGTGTAATAGCATGGCTTCTTTCCTTATGGGCGATAAAGCCTGTGCGTGAAGCGTTCGACAAGCAGCGCCAGTTCGTCGCAGATGCAAGCCATGAGCTCAAGACGCCGCTTTCAACCATTGCTGCCAATATGGATGTGCTTGTCTCTGAAACGGGTGAAAACCGCTGGACGGGCTACATAAACAGCGAAGTTGAACGGATGAGCGACCTTGTCAAGGATTTGCTGTATCTTGCAAAATGCGACAGCGGCGCAACGCAGTACACGATGAACAGGTTCGATGTGAGCCGCGCTGTAGAAAGCGCTGTTCTTCCTTTTGAGACTGCAGTTTTCGAGCGGAACATGACGCTTGAGACGCATATAGAAAGCGGTCTTGAAATGACGGGAGACGAAAAGCGTATTCAGCAGCTGGTAATCATTCTGCTTGATAACGCGGTGAAACAGTCAGAAGAGGGCGCAGTCATCACGGTGAAGCTTTCGGGAACAGGCTCTCACCGGACGCTTTCGGTGCGCAACACCGGCGCCGGTATTTCAGATGAAGACAGAAAGCGTATTTTCGAGCGCTTCTACCGCGCTGACAGCTCGCGCACCAGAGATACAGGTGGTTCGGGCCTCGGCCTTTCCATAGCGAAATCAATCGCCGACGCACACCAAGCCCGCCTTGAAGTTGCAAGTGACGGCGAAACCTGGACTGAGTTTACTCTGAGCATATAGCGCTGATGTGCGCTGATGTGCGCTGATGTGCGCGCGCTGCACGGTTTTCAGGCAAATTTTGGTGCTTTTTTTATGAGACGCTGAAAAAAGTGACCACTTTTTTCGTATGGGCGCGCGCAATCTTGAAGAAACGCGCTTTCTCCGCGCAATAAAAGCTTGATTTCCATTCAAGAATAGGCCGCAAGATTGCTGTAAAACTCCAAAAGCTCCAGCCCCGCACGAAGTTGCGCGGAAATAAGGCTGATTGTGCTCATTTTAACTTGCGGCTCGAACGCTTTCAAAGCATTAACGTGCGCGCGGAATAGTGCCGGAAACGCGATTTCCCAAAAAAAGTGACCAAAATTCCCCAAAAAAAGCTGCAGCGCGCAATAATTTCTTCAAAAATTGCGTGCCGGCTACCATAAAAGCTATATATGAAACACTTTGAAAAACTCTCAATTGAAAGCGATTTGGTAAAAATTCTTAAACAGCGGCACAAAGAACTGCAGGCATCTGTGAATGAAGCGAATGACCGGGTGAAGTCCGCTCCGGATGGGACTTTGCGCATCAAGCAGGGAAAGTACTTCTGCATGATTAAAGGAAAAGGCCTTCATTACATTCCGAAAAAAGAGTGTGAAATGATAAAGAGACTTGCTCAGAAAGAATATGATCTGAAACTTGTGAAACGGCATACTCTGGAAATGAAGATTGTGAATACGCTGCTATCCTTTATTGAAAGATATCCGGTCAGCGCACTTTTTTCCCGGTTGAAACCAGAGCGCCAGCACCTTGTAGAACCGGTTTTCATTACAAGTGCGGAATGGAAATCAGTTCGTTACAAGCACAAAGAATTTAAGAAAGGGGATTCTGTCCTGAAAACACCTGGAGGAATCAGGATGCGTTCAAAAAGCGAATTGCTCATTGCCGGCTTGCTTGAGGAAGCAGGTATTGCCTATCGATATGAATATCCGTTCGAGGTAAAGACGGGAAAAATGCAAAAATGTTTTCATCCGGATTTCTACTGTTTTGATCCTGAGTCTCACCGCGAGTTTATTTGGGAGCATTTTGGCTTGATGGATGACACTTCTTACCGCTTGAGTGCCGAAGAAAAGCTGATGATATATACGTTTTCAGGTGTTTTTAATGATAAAAACCTTGTCGTCACATTTGAGGAGAAAGAGCACCCTTTCAACCCCGATGAGATACAGAAGAAGCTGATGAGTTTCCTGCAAAAGTTGAGGGAGTAGAAGTGCGCTGATGTGCGCTGATGTGCGCTGATGTGCGCTGATGTGGGTGCGCGCTGCACTGTTTTTAGTCAAATTCTGGTGCTTTTTTGGGGAGATGCTGAAAAAAGTGACCACTTTTTCGGTGGTGGGGTTGAAGAACCGCGCTTAGTCCGCGCACTAAGCGCTCGATTTTGCACAAAAACGGGCCGCAGATTTGCTGATAAAACTCTAATATCTCCAATATTGCGCAAAGTTAAGCGGAAAAAGACTGATTGCGCTCATTTCATCAGCGGCCGGAATGCTTTTACGGCATAAAAGCGCGCGGGGAATGGTGCCGAAAGTGCAATTTCCTGAAAAAAGTGACCAAAATCTCCCATAATAAGCTGCACCGCGCGCCGAAAAAGCAAATTATTCTCAGATTTAGCGAAACCGCGTGCCAAAAAAGCGAGCTGATCACCTGATTTGGAATCAGAATACAAGCTCAATAACTTCTTCCATCGTCTCAACAGGATGGAACGTGATTCCCTTCTTTACGATTTCAGGAATCTCATCAAGGTCGCGCACATTCTGCTTTGGAATGATGATGTCCTTTATCTTGTTGCGCTTAGCGGCGACCGTTTTTTCCTTGAGTCCGCCGATAGGCAGAACGCGTCCAGTAAGCGAGAGTTCGCCCGTCATCGCCAGATGCGGTTTTATCTTCTTTCCGCGGATCAGCGACAGAAGGGCAGTGGCCATCGTTATGCCGGCAGACGGGCCGTCTTTCGGGGTTGCGCCTTCAGGTACGTGCAGGTGGATTGAGTTCTTGTTGAACCAGTCAGCCTTTACGATTTTCTTCTGGATTGCATAACGGCGCACCCAGCTCATCGCAATGGAGCATGATTCCTTCATGACGTCTCCGAGCTGGCCGGTAAGCTGCAGACCCTTGCGTACATCACCGGACACCTGCGCCATCGCCTCAATAAGAAGTGTGTCGCCGCCCATGCTTGTCCATGCAAGGCCGATAGCCGTTCCCGCAACATCAGCCTTGAGGATCTGGCTTTCGTCAAACACCGGCTTTCCCAGGTACTTCTCGATGACTTCCGGAGTCACGATGAGCGGAGCGGGGGCGGCTGCCTTGGAAGCGTCTGCGGCCTTCTCAGCGAGAGCTGCTTCTTCTGCTTCCACGAGCTCAGCTGCATACTTCCGGTGAATCTTGTCCAGGTTCTTCTCGAAATTGCGAACTCCAGCCTCGCGCGCGTAAGAGTTCGCAATCGTCAGGAGCGCTTCCTTACCATATTTCACCTGATTCTTCTTGAGGCCGTTCTTCTCAAGGCTCTTCGGCACCAGGTACTTCTTGCCGATCTCAACCTTTTCCTGGTCAATGTAGCCTGAAAGCTGGATGATCTCAGCGCGGTCAAGCAGCGGTTCCGGCACTGTGTCGAGCGAGTTTGCGGTAAGGATGAACACAACATCCGAAACGTCAAACGGCAGGTCCAGGTAATGATCACGGAAGTTCACGTTCTGCTCGGGGTCAAGCACTTCAAGAAGCGCGCTCGCCGGGTCTCCCTGGTAGCTCTGGCTCATCTTGTCTACTTCATCAATGAGGAAAACAGGGGATTTGTTCTTGACTATCTTCAAACCCTGTATGATTTTACCGGGCATAGCGCCAACGTAGGTGCGGCGGTGTCCCTTTATTTCAGCCTCATCCCTCATGCCGCCAACAGAAAAGCGGTAGAAAGGCTTGTTCATGGCGCGTGCAATACTGTGGCCCACACTCGTCTTTCCAACTCCCGGCGGTCCAACGAGCAGTAGGATTGAGCCCTTGCAGTCTTTTTTAAGCTTACGCACCGCCAGATACTCGATGATGCGCTTCTTCACATCCTCAAGACCGTAGTGGTCTGCCTCAAGGATTTTCTTCGCCTTTCCCATATCGTAGTCGACCCACTCTGGTTCGTTCCACGGCAGGTTTGCGATGGTTTCAAGATAGTTCCGGCTGACAATGTATTCAGAAGAACTCGGATCCATAAGCTGGAACTTGTCGAGTTCGCTTTCAACAGCTTCTTTTATTTCACCCTCAAAATGGAATGCGTCGAGCTTTTCCCTGAACTTGGCGTAGTCGCTGCTCTTTGCGTCAGTCGTCATGCCAAGCTCTTCCTTTATGGTTTTGAGCTCCTCTTTAAGGAAGTACTCCCGCTGGCTCTTTTCAACGCGGTCGTTAAGCTCACCCTGAATCTTCTTCTGGATGCGTAAAAGCTCCTGCTCCTTCTTGATGAAGACGAGGACGGTCTCCATCCTCTGGCGCACGTTGTTCATCTCGAGCACGCGCTGCTGCTCTTCCTTGTCTATGTTCAGAATGGATGCGATGAAGTCCGCAATCTTACCGGGATGGTCAATATTCACCATGTTAAGGCGCATTTCTTCGCTGAAAAGCGGATTGTTCTCGCTCACTTCCTTCATCTCGCTTATGAGCGCGCGCGTAAGGGCCTTGACCTCGAACGTGTCGTCTTCCTCATCCTCAAGGTACTCGACGATGGCGGCCATCGGTTCCTTTACGTGAATGCGCTTGCGTATCTTGAAACGCTTGAGCGTTGAGATGAATACGTTAAGGCCGCCATCAGGCAGGTTGATCTTCTTGACGATGCGCGCTGCCGTACCGACAGGGTAGAGGTCATTCGCTGTCGGGTGCTCCACATCGTTTTTCTGCATGACGATGCCGATGACGCCTTCGTGTGCGGATGCGTTCTCTATGACCTTCAGGTCTTCGGGGGAGGTAAGCATAAGGGGCGTGAAAATGCCCGGGAATATAGGACGCCCTGTAAGGGGAATAAGCAAAAGTTTGTTTGGCAGGTTCTGGTCTGCCGGAATCAGTTCTTCTTTCATACCTTTAAATATACTGAGGGAACGTGCGCTCGGCAAGTAAGGGATTGTTACTTTTGATAGTTGATAAGAGCTGTATGATGTGGTAGTATTTTAGGGTTATCATACGATACGTATTAGTTCAGAAAATGAGCGGAGTTTATATATATGAATGAACAGAAACGGTCGCGGCTTGAAGGCACGACAATCCTTTCAAAAGTGATTATTCTTGTCGTGGTGGATGTGATTACGTTCCTGTGTATGGGACTTCTGTCTCAGTTCCTTGTTGCCGGTGACATCCACAGCATCAACTTAATACAGCTTGCTATGGAAATTGTCGTTCAGATAGCAGTTCTTTTCATCATGAAGTACTATCTGATCCGTCTTTCTGACAGTTCTGTCGACCTGATCCTCCGCGGTTCAAGCGGTATAATGATCTGCCTTTTCGTCTTTACCGTTGCTGCGGGAATACGTAAGGGATTTACCAGTACTGAAGCACGCTGGAACTTCATCTACTCTTTCGGCTGCCTCATAGCAACGCTTGCAACACGCTATGCTTACCGTCTGATTGGTTTCTACCGCGTTAAGACAAGTTCTTCCAATAAGCCCAAGGCAATCATCTATGGCGCCGGTGAAATCGGTTCCGCAATGCTCCGCCTTGCGCGCCGCGATAAGTTCAGTTATGACATCATTGGTTTTATTGATGATAACCCGAACCAGCATCACCGCCTGATTCAGGGTGTTCCTGTTCTTGGAAATATCGACGAGTTTGATAAGATTGCACGGACTGAGCCTGCTGATACGTTCATTATTGCAATTACCGTCATCAGCGCAGAAAAGATACAGAGAGCCGTTGAGATTGCAAAGAAGAACGGCATGAATGTCAAAATCATTCCACGCATGTTTGAGACTAACCGCGCTTCTGAGGTTTCAGTCCGCGATATTGATTATGCCGACCTTCTCGGCCGCCGCCTCATTACTCCGGAGATTGAGCCTGTTCAGGAACTCTTCCGCGGAAAAACAATCATGGTTACTGGTGCCGGCGGCTCAATCGGCTCTGAAATCTGCCGACAGCTCATGGATTTCGCTCCTAAAAAGCTCATCGTGCTTGATATTGACGAAACTGAGCTTCATGACCTTGGCATGCGCCTCCTGAAGTATCAGGCAGAGTGGTCTGACCAGGTTGTTCCTGTCGTCTGCGATATCAAGAACGGAAAGAAAATAGAGAAAATCTTCAACGACTTTAAGCCGGACATCGTTCTGCATGCAGCCGCATACAAACACGTCCCTCTTATGGAACTGTATCCTGAAGAGGCAATCCTTAACAATATTTACGGTAGTTACAACGTCTTCAAGAGTGCAAAGAACAACGGCGTCCAGCGCGTCATCGTCATTTCAACTGATAAGGCTGTCAACCCGACGAACATCATGGGATCTACCAAGCGTGTCGTTGAAATGATTGCATCAGCCCTTAACAGCAAGGAAACAGAGTTCTGCTGCGTACGTTTCGGTAACGTCATCGGAAGTCGTGGTTCAATGCTTCCGACATTCCTGGAAGAGATTCATGAAGGTTACCCGATTACCGTTACGGATAAGCGCATTATCCGCTACTTTATGGCCATAAAGGAAGCTGTAGGCCTTGTGTTCCGCGCTGCTACCATTGCAAAGGGTGGAGAAGTCATGGTTCTTGATATGGGTGAACCAGTCAAGATTTACGACTTCGCACAGAAACTCATCACCACATTCGGTGACGGTCGCAGTGAAATTGTCATTACGGGTCTCCGTCCTGGAGAGAAACTGTACGAAGAGCTTCTTGCCAACAAGGATAACACCATTCCGACAGAAAACCAGAAGATTTTCCGCGCAAAGGTTGTCAACGACCCGAAATACACAGAAGAATATCTTGCAAATGCTATTGCAAAGATGCCAGAGCAGAGTACAGAAGAGCTTGTTGAACTGCTGAAGATGGCAGTTCCGGAGTATCACAAGCCCGAACGTGACAAAAAGTAATAAAAAGAGTAAACTATTATTATGCAAACGAATAACTATTCTGTAGAAAAAACATTACAGGCTCTGTATTACTTGCAAAGTAAGACAGAAAAGCATGATAAAATGTCGCTTATAAAGCTTCTTTTCTTTGCAGACCGTTTTCATATACGTACATTTTGTATTCCTCTTCTGAATGACCAGTATACTGCAATGCAACAGGGGCCTGTTTGTTCCCGTACTTATGATTTGATAAAGAAGGGGCAGTATTATGACTATTTGCCCAGAAATATGAAATCATTTGTAATAGAAAACCTTTCGTTAAAAAACGGTACTGAAGTTACTGTGAAAAATACTGGTTTTGACCGGCTTTCAAAATCAGATATCATGGCACTTGATTTTGCTGTAGAACATTTTGGAAAATTCGAAAAAAAAGAGTTAAGTAAAATATCGCATGCATATCCAGAATGGGCAAAATATAAGGTATATTTTGATACAAAAGTAATTTCCGCAGAACCTATGGATTATCTTGATTTTTTTGATAATCCTGATCCTCATTCAAGGTACATTGACTCTTACCTTGAAGGAAAAGACCCTTATGCTGAGGATAAAGAGCTTCTTGCTGCTAAGAAAGAGGAATATAAAACTCTGTTATGCAGATAAAAATAAGCCCTGAGCTATTAGAGAAATATGAATCCTTAAAAGCTGGAAAAGTATATTACGGCGAATTCGCAAAAGACACCTCATTGCATGGTGGCGTTGTCTTGTCGGTTGTGGATGGAATCGTGCATGTATTCTGCATTACATCGTCAGAAAGGTTCATACAATCACAAAGAATATATGACCCGCAATCAATTGTTGAGGTGCCTTCTGATATTGTGAATGAAGTTTTTAGTGAACAGCAGAAACCTTCGTGGGTTTATTGCGGTAAAGCCAATCATTCCGTATATTCAGAAAAGGAATTCCTCAGCCTTCTTTCTGAAGGTAAAATCGCATTCAAATGCACTGCAGATGATTCATTCTTTGAAAAAGTGAAAAATGCCGTCAGGAACAGCGTTACATATACATCATATGATTTGTCGTCTATGGGGGTGGCGTAATTGAAAGTACCATTTTCACCGCCGGATATTTCTGAAAAAGAAATTGATTATGTAGCAGAAGCCCTGCGTTCTGGTTGGATTACCACAGGACCCAAGGTAAAAAAACTCGAAAAACTTATTGCAGGATACGTCGGCGTTCCTAAAGGCAGTGAAAATGAATCTCCTAATTGTGTGTGCCTTAACAGCCAGACTGCCTGTGCTGAAATGAGCCTCCGCCTTCTCGGTATTGGAGAAGGTGATGAGGTAATTACCTCTGCCTATACCTATACTGCAAGTGCAAGTGTCATAGATCATGTCGGGGCGAAGATTATCCTTGTGGATACGCAGAAAGACAGCTATGAAATGGATTACGATGCGCTTGAGGCATCCATTACAGACAAAACAAAAGCAATCATTCCTGTTGATATTGCTGGTATTCCTTGTGATTACGACCGTATCTTTGATATCGTGAACAGTCCTCGTATTCGTGCCAGATTTCAGCCAAAGACAGAGCTTCAGAAAGCAATAGGGCGTATAGCCATCATTACAGATGCAGCACATGCTTTTGGAGCAGAATTTCATGGTCAGAAAGTAGGTTCTGTTGCAGATTTCACAAATTTCAGTTTCCATGCTGTAAAAAACTTTACCGTAGCAGAAGGCGGTGCCATGACGTGGCGCGAGATCCCTGGTGTTTCAAATCAGGATATCTACAAGCAGCTCCAGCTTTTCAGCCTGCATGGTCAGAATAAGGATGCACTTGCAAAGACAAAACTTGGTGTATGGGAATACGATATTATCGGTACCTGGTATAAATGCAACATGACAGATATCATGGGTGCTATCGGACTTGCGCAGTTTGAAAGGTATCCGGGAATGCTTGAACGCCGTAAGCAGATCATAAAACGTTTTGATGAAGAACTGAAACCACTTGGTGTGAAGGTTCTCAGTCATTACACAGATGATTATGTTTCATCAGGTCATCTGTATCTGACTCGGGTACCGGGAATTACCCCAGAACAGAGAAATGAAATCATCGTAAAGATGGCGGAACTTGATATAGCCACAAATGTGCATTATAAGCCGCTCCCGCTGCATACAGCTTACAAGAATCTGGGGTTTGATATTAAGAACTTTCCAAATGCTTATACGCAGTTTGCTAATGAAATTACATTGCCGTTGCATACCTGTCTGACAGATGAACAGGTCGAGTTTGTTATAACGAATTACTGCAGGATTCTGAAAGAATATCTATTATGTGATTAAAGGTAATCTATGGAAAAGGAAAAAAGATCTAAAATCACTAGAATCACAATATCTGGCTATAAATCGATTTCACCCGAACTTCCGCAGTCTGTGGCACTTGGTGATATTAACATTGTAATTGGTGCCAATGGGGCTGGAAAAAGCAATTTTGTTTCATTTTTCAAAATGCTTAATTTCATGATGACTGGTGAGTTACAGACGTATGTTGGACGAAATGGTTTTGCAGAGGATTTACTTTATTTCGGTTCCAAAAAGACACAGCTAATAAAAGCATCATTGGAGTTTAAGAATGAGAAGAAATATACCAATGTTTATACCTTTTCTTTGGTAAAAACCATACAAGACTCTCTCATTTTTTCAGAAGAAATAATAGAAACTAATGGAAAACAATTTCCTTTGGCCGGTGGTCAAAAGGAGTCTTTTCTCATTTCTCCTGATGCAAACTATAAGAATGAACAAGTTGTAAAACTTATTCTTTCTCGTTGTCGGGCATTTCAGTTTCATGATACATCAGATAATTCTTATATTCGCGCTTATAGTGACCTTTCAAATGACCATTGGCTAACAAATAATGCAGGAAACCTTGCCACGATACTGTACAGATTAAAGACAGCTACAGATTTTTTTCCGTATTATCGTCGTATCGTTCAGTTTGTACAGAGGGTTTTACCTCAATTGAATGATTTTTATCTTGAACCTCAGAAAAATAACCCTGAAAAAATCAGTCTTCGTTGGCTTCAGAAAGGATATCCTGAGTATATTATGGGACCCGAACAACTATCTGACGGTTCTATTCGTTTCATTGCACTTGCAACACTGTTCCTTCAACCGCCTGAATTGCTCCCAAATGTCATTATAATTGATGAACCAGAACTTGGTCTTCATCCTCAAGCCGTTGATATTCTTGTGACCATGATGAAAATGGCATCTCAACATACGCAGATTATTGCGGCAACTCAATCTGCCCGGCTTCTTAACAATTTTGGTGTTAATGATATTATTGTTGCTGAAATGAATAGGCAGAAAAATGCAACAGAGTTCAAACGTCTTTCAGAAAAAGAATTGGATTCTTGGCTTGAAGATTACAGCCTTTCCGAACTGTGGGAGAAAAACATATTAGGGGGACAGCCCTGATATGATAAAAATCGACGTTATTTGTGAAGGGCAGTCCGAAGCGGAGTTTATAAAGCAGGTCCTGCAACCTGCTTTTGATAATACTTTTTATAGGTTTATTCCACAAACAGTTGTAACAAGTACTGATAAGCGGAAAGGGCGAGTTTATAAAGGGGGAGTGTCGTCCTTTTCAAAAGTTGAAAAAGATATTTCAAATGCCATGGCTTCGGTAAAAGCGAAAAACGCATTCGTAACTACAATGTTTGATTTTTATGCATTACCCTCTGATACACCTGGTTTTGAAGAAGCAAAAAAGCTTGGTTCAGTATATGATAAGGTTGCTTGTATTGAAAATGCCATGAAAGTAAGGTTTAACGCAGAATGTTTTATTCCGTACATACAGATTCATGAACTTGAAACGTTCCAATTTGCCGATCTTAATCAACTTAAGACTATTTATTTTGAGTATCAGGATAAATTTGGACCATTGGAAAAATGTGTAAAAGAGTTTTCCAACATAGAAATGATTAACAATGGTCCAGAAACTGCACCTTCCAAAAGGATTCTAGAATGTATTCCAGATTATGATAAAGTTCTGCTTGGAATTGAAGCAATGAGAGCTATTGATTTTTCTGTTTTGAGAAAGAAATGCAGCCATTTTAATGAATGGATAACACAATTAGAACAGCTTAAGGAAATAGAGACAGAGTGAAACCTTGGAATAAATTTCCGGAAGACATGAAAACTGACGCTGTAAAGCCATATTACGCAGTATTACAGAAAAAAAAAGTTGCACTGTTCTGTAAACGACTTTTTGATATCATCGTTTCTTTCATAATGCTCGTCATTCTTTCTCCTTTTTTTCTGATTCTTGCTATAGCTATAAAACTTGATTCAAAAGGACCTGTGTTTTACCGGCAGGTACGTGTTACGCGTTATGGAAAGGAATTCCGCATCCATAAGTTCAGATCAATGGTTGTTGATGCAGATAAAGGAAGTCTTGTTACTGTTGATGGAGACAAACGAGTTACTAAAGTCGGTAAGTTTATAAGGAAATACCGGCTTGATGAAATAAGCCAGCTTATTGATATCCTGGAAGGAAACATGACGTTTGTTGGAACTCGTCCTGAAGTGCCAAAATATGTCGCTGCCTATACGGATGAAATGAAAGCTACGTTGCTTCTTAGAGCAGGTGTAACCAGTACCGCAAGTATCTGTTACAAAGATGAAGCTGAACTGCTTACCGATGCAATTAATGCCGATGAGGTATACATACAAAAAATCCTGCCGGAAAAAATGAAGTATAATCTGGAAAATTTAGAACAGTATTCTTTTTGGCGGGATATTGTTACCATGTTGAAGACTATTACTGCAGTGATAAAAGGATAATTGTTAAAAATGGAACCTGTTGTTTCTGTTATTATTCCTGTATACAACGAGGAAAAGTATCTTAGTGAATGTATTGATTCTTTGCTGGTTCAAGATTATCCAAAAGAACAGATGGAATGGCTTTTTGTCGATGGTAATTCAACAGATAGAACAAGGGAGATTCTGTCATCGTTCTCAGAAAAATATCCTGACTTGATTAAAGTTCTTAGCAATGTAAAAAAAATTGCTCCTGCTGCAATGAACATTGGTATTAACGATGCAAAGGGTAAATATATTATTCGTCTGGATGCACATGCTTCTTATTCTTCCGACTATATTTCTAAATGCGTATACTATCTTGAAAACACTGATGCTGATAATGTTGGCGGAGTAGCAACAACAAAAGCTAAAAACTTTATGGGAAACTGTATCGCAAAAATGCTTTCCTCCAGATTTGGTGTTGGGGATTCTCAATTCAGAATAGCCGGTAATAGCGGATATGTTGACACCGTACCTTTTGGTGCTTTCAGAAAAGAAGTATTTGAAAAAGTAGGATTGTTTGATGAATCGTTAATCAGAAGTGAAGATAATGATTTAAATTCAAGAATACGAAAAGCTGGCGGTAGAATCTGGTTGTCTGATGAGATTAAATTCACATATTTTTGTCGTGATACTGTTAAAGGCATCCTGAAAATGGCTTTACTTAACGGAAATGCTTTATTTCCTACTATCACGAAGAACTCAGGAGGGATGAGATTACGACATTATATTCCTCTGTTTTTCTTTTTATTTGTTTGTTTATTTCCTCTTTTCTCTTTGTTTTTCAAACCTTTACTTTATATATATTTTTCCATCCTGATTTTATATTTTGCTTTGGATTTTTTCTTTTCATTCTGTGTTCCAAAAATTCGTTATGGTTTTGTAACTTTTTGGCTTTTTCCTCTTTTCCATTTAGTATATGGGTTGGGATCGTTTATCAGTTTTTTTGGTATTGTTCTTTATTAATAAGTAAAAAACGGGTATATACATATACATAAAC
>JAGHRS010000060.1 GCA_018066285.1 Candidatus Treponema caballi | reverse complement strand
GGCGAAGGTGAAATGATTAATTCTATCCAGGAGCCGAAAAAGGAAATCACAGAAAAGAAGCACAAGATTCCCTTGCTGAAGCCTTGCATCAATCCTGCTGAGAACTGGGAAACAGAAACCAATGTTGAAAAGTATCTGGAGCCGTTCCGGGTTCTGCAGGTAGAACGCGGTGAGATATGGGCATTCAGGGCAAGCGGCATTGCAATGATCGGGCTTGGTATCCAGGACGGAGACATTCTGTTCTTTGGAAGCCAGCCTATAGGCGGCCATACTGACGGCATCTATATCTTTGCCCTCAAGGGTGAAGTGTTCTGCAGGTTCCTCAGGTTTGAAAGCCTGAACATGAAGATCCACATTTTCGCCGCCCGCCAGCGGGACTTACGGGATGCGGAGCTTCTAAAAACAATAGACGCCAGCGACAAAGACTTCCTGCTTCTCGGCAAGGTCATTGCCTGGCTTCACGAAAACACCTTCGTGAATAACGTGCGGTAATCGGTGCCCCGTAGTGGTACGGGGTACAAAAAAAACATAAGGCCCTTACAGGATTAAGGGCCACAGGAGGATTTTATGGCTGGACTTTTGGTAGTTCTTTTAGTGATTCTGGCGGTGCTTATTGTAATTGCAATCATCACTCTGATAGTGAGACTGTGCCGGGCTGTAATCAGAACAGCTGACGCAACAGAAGAAACAAACAAGCTTCTGAGGGTTCTTATCAAGGACCTCAGAGAAAAGAACGCAAGTTCCGAAAACACACCGACAGAAAGCAACAGCTAGACTGTCCGCCCCAAGGCCTCCGGCTGTCCGCTCAGGGGTTCCAAATTCTAATAAAAAATGATAAATTTTGCTAAATTATACTATGCACAGTATAATTACAGTTATAAAAACTTCTGAAGCTAAAACAGAGCAAAGGGGGTTAATTATGTTAAACAATGAAAAGAATTTTTACGAAAACCACAAAGAAGAATTAAGAGCGAAATACCTTGGAAAGAGAATTGTTATTGCTAATGAAGAGGTAAAAGGCGCTTATGATTCTGATGCCGAAGCAATGACTGAAGCATTAAAGACCCTGCAGCCCGGAACATTTATGATTAAGTTTGTTACACCAACTGATGAAGAAGCTGTACAAAGATTCATGTCGAGGGTTTATGTCTAAAAAGGTTCCACATCAGGCTTTTGCAATTGAATACAATGGTGTTGTACCACAGCTAGAAACCAAAGTCGGCATTGTTTCTGCTTTTGATAAAACAAAAACGATGGAAATAAAGGCTGTCTGGGATACTGGCGCAACGCATTCGGTGATAACTCCAAGAGTATTTACGAGTCTTGGTTTATTCCCAATAGATACTACAATGGTGACAGGAGTTAACAGTCAAAAAGAAGTTCCTGTCACTATGGTGGACATAATTCTTCCAAACAGAGTACGTGTTCCTGGTTGGCGTGTTACGGTCTGTGATGTAGGCGGTTGTGATATGTTAATCGGGATGGATATTATTCACAACGGGGATTTTTCAATTGCTAATGGAGACGGGAAAACAACTTTCTCATTTGCAATTCCTCCGTTTGAAAACAAAACCAATTTGGTTGATAAAGCAACAAGAACAAACGAAAAAAACAAGAAATACTTTAATAGACCTTTCTAAACATTAAGCCCCGATATTCTTCGGGGCATTTTTTTTGCCCTCCCCAAAAATGCTTAGTCCGTAAAGCCTTCTGATACTTTGGTATCTGGAGGAAAAGCGGATGAAGAAAAACAATTCTCAGAATAAGCCCTACTACTCGCAGCGCAATAACCAGCTTAAGCCGGAAGGTGCCTGTAACGTAACTTCAATGATCAATGCGTTGAGTTCTGCAGGCTGGCCAGTTTCAAAGCTTGGGACAAAGAAATATCCGCAACCGGAAGACGCTCTCATGAACTTCATGATGAATGACAACACTGTTCTGGTTGCCTGGAGAAAGATTGACCCTGCAGGCTCATACCCGCCAAACGAATGGCACGCAATTCTGGCACTTGGCACAAATCTCTGGCTCCGTGCAAACGGTCTTTTGTGTCAGTACAAGAACGCGGTGGAGTTCCGGGAAGACGTTACTGCAGAAGACGTGACCAGAACAATTGTCAATGGCGGCGCTGTTGTTTGCACAGGGCGGTTCATTACAGCCCAGAAGAAAACAATTGGTCACGTTGTGTGTGTGGTCGGATATGAAAACGACGACAACGAAAAGACATTCGTTCTGGATGATTCCTGGGGCGACTATCATGATGGGTATGTAACCCAGAACGGGAACGATATCAGGATGAGCTTTGCAGATTTCACAAGTCTGTTAAGGCCTTGCGGCTCTGCAAGAAAAATGGGCCACATTGTATCAATGTTCAAGGAGTGTTGAGATGTCAGAAAATAAATCTGGTTTTAAGTTTTCTACCGTCTTCAAAGAAAGTGACGGTGAATGGTCGATGAGGCGTGTTCTTGCGTTTCTGTTCGGGCTTGCTGCCATTGGATGCGGGATTACTTCCCTGGTATTAAAAGCCGTCTGGCAGGTTGTTGCCTGTTCTTTCGGCGTTCCTGGTGTGATCTGTCTGCTTCTGCTGTTCTTTACAACATGGGCGGACGTTTCGGGGCTTGCCAAAGCTCTGAAGGAGAAGTAATGACGGATGAAAGAAAAAAACTTGCGGTCTTTTTTGTTGCTGGCTTTCTGTGCTGCTTTGCTTTGTTCACCGCTTCATGGGCAGTCTTTGAGTCTGTCCGAGAAAGAGCAGATCAGAAAAGAATGTCAGAATATGCTGACAGAAATAAAGCTGCTGAAGAGCTTACAGATTCAGCAGAAAGAAGACTTGATGAGCTGGCAGAACAAATGCATACAGCTGGAGAAGCGGTTGCAGAATGCTCTACAGATGTTGCAGAGCTCAGAATCTACAGTGATAGAATTACAGGAGCTAACGAAGGAATTGAAGGCTCAGCTGAAAGAATTGAAGGCTCTGTATTCAGAATTATGCGGATCCTTGAACCGGGCTGAGAAGAAACAGAGGTTCTGGAGAACGGCGGCAATTGTGATGACTTTGACTGCAGTGACGGAAAGTCTGGTCATTATTTGCAATAATTGAAAAAACGGAGGCGCGGAAATGGAAAGGAAATTTGATGGGATTGCTGGGTATGCTGGTCTTGTTGTATCGCTCATTACTGTGATTTCTGTTTTCGTGGCTATCGGACAGTACAAAGGCAAGATTGACCAGAGACTGGAGACCGTTGAAAAGGATGTCGCCGCAACGAAAACAGAACTGACTGCAAATGCAAAAGTTATGCAGGACTTTAAAACGGAGTTTGCTTCTTTCAGCGGCGAAATGAAAGCAACAATGGGTTACATCAAAGACGACGTAAAAGACATCAAGGAGAAAGTCAATGCCAAAGAGAAATAAGATTGAACTGCAGGGACTGGTAGAGCGAATTGTCTCAATGTATTACCAGGACAAGATGAGTCAGAGAGACATCACAGAACGACTCAAAGCCGAAGGCTATGACATCTCCAAGAGTGGTGTCGGTCGTACTCTTGTAGATCAGGCGGCCCAGATGAAAGCTTACAAGGATTCAGCAAAGAAAGCTGTTGCCATCGTAAACGAACTGGGTAAGACTCCGGGGCTCAACATTGCAGAAGCAAGCGTTCAGCTTGTTCAGGCAAAGCTTCTGGAAGAAGTAAACAAGTTCGAAGACTTCTCAACTATCTCTCCGGAAGAACTGCTTAAGGCGGTTGCACGAAACTCTGATGCTCAGACCCGCATCGCTAAGATCAAACTCGAATACGAACGCGGCTACAAGAAAGGTCTTTTCGAAGCTGCAAAGAGCGTTGAGACTGAAGGTAAACGTGCCGGATGGAGTCAGGAATCTGTAGAGTTTGTTAAGTCTAAAATCCTTGGTCTTGAGGTAACTTATGATGACGGCAAAGCAGAAAACTAACCTGGAAGTTTTCCTGCCATACCAGAAGAAATGGCTCGAAGACAGAAGCGCTCTAAAAATAATCGAAAAGAACAGACGATGCGGTATCTCCTGGACAGATGCCGCTGATTCTGTTTTAGATGGTGCTCCGGCTGTCGGCTGGAGCAATACTTATTACATGAGCTTCAACAAAGACAACTGTCGGCAGTACATCGAAGATGCCGGAGAATGGGCAAAGAAATTCGGCTATGCCTGTTCAGACCTGCAGGAAGTCCTTCTTGATGCAGACAAAGACATTACCGCTTACAGAATCACTTTTGCCAGCGGTGCCGAAATTATGGGACTTCCTGGTGTTTCCCGTTCTTTGCGTTCCAAACAGGGAAACGTTGTAATTGATGAAGCTGCCTTCTTTGACGACTTCAACTCTGTTCTGCAGGCGGCAAAAGCTCTTGTTATGTGGGGCGGAAGAATACGCGTTATTTCCACTCACAATGGGGAAGACAATCCTTTCAATCAGCTTATAAAAGACATCCGAGGTGGCAAGGAATCGGAATGGAGCTTACACAGAATCACCTTCCGTGAAGCTATGGACCAGGGACTTTATAAGCGTATCTGTCTGACTTCCGGCCGTGAATGGTCAGAAGAAGCAGACAAAGAATTCCTGGAAAAGATGTACAGGATTTACGGAGACAATCCTGACGAAGAACTGGATGTAATTCCACGCTCTTCAAACGGACGTTATTTCGGCCGTGGTCTTCTGGATTTCTGTACTGCAGAAAAAGAATCTTTTTCAATCAGACGGCTTGAATGTTCAGACAGTTTCCTTCACAAAGCGGATGCACGAAAAAATGCAGAAATCACTTCATTCTTCAATCAGGAAATTGCTCCTGCTCTTGGATGTTTTGAAGGTCAGATTTATTTTGGAAACGACTTCGGACGAAGCGGAGACTTAACCACCTACTACATCAGCGAAGAGGTGGAAAGAACTTCCCTGTCTGTAAGAATGATCATAGAACTTCATAACGTGCCTTTCGAACAGCAGCAGTTGTTTTCTGACCTTCTGACTGACTTCCTGGATGGGCGGCATAAGTTCGGAGGCGGTGCTATCGACTCCAGAGGAAACGGCCAGCAGATTGGAGAACACGCAATGCTTCGCCATCCGGGGGCTGTTGTAAACGTTATGGAAACCAATGCCTGGTACGCCAAATATGGTTCTGAGCTTCACGGGTTGATGGAAAGCCGTGACTTCACTCTTCCAGATGATGAAGTAATCAAAGGTGACTTTGCGATTGTCACCCTGAAGAACGGAATCCCGTTGATCCCGGCATTAAGAACGGAAGACCGGAACGGGAAAGGCAAACGACATGGAGACGCGGCTTCTGCTGCAATGCTCTGTGTCTGTGCCTGGAGAGAATGCGCTTCAGATCCAGCGCCAAGCTTTACGGCTTGCGAAAAGAAAAACAAGTTTAACTGGTGGTAAGTAGTCAAGTAATCCTTGACAACTGAAAGACTGTCTTTATAGGCAGTCTTTTTTTATGTCCCTGAAAAGCCTTCAAAAAAACTGTTGTGGTAACCTTTCTGCAGAGGTTTTTAAAATGGCAAAACAGAAGGATATTACAAGCAGAGTTATTGACTTAAACGGATTCCGGGGGCTTGCTAATCTGGTAGCAGATTCAAACGACTGGACAGATTCTGTTGCAGAACGGGAAGATATTTTTAACAAGATGCGCGAAGATCCGCGTGTAGAATCTCTTGTTCAGGACAGAAAAAACAGAGTCCTTCAGCTTTATGGATCTCTGACAGAAACTGATAACAAGACAGTAAACGAAGCTTGCACAAAGCTTCTCCCTTTCAACACCTTCTACAAACTGAACAAGATTCTTTTGAATGCTATTCCGTATGGGATTGCTATGTGTGAAATCGAATGGAAAATGATTGGCGGGTGGTATGTACCTGTAAACTTCATTCCGATTCCAAGAGAAGTTGTGAGCTTTCCAAACTACATGGGGCTCGACTGGGGTACGCCTGTAATTCAGAGTCAGAACATTGTCCTGAATAATAAACTCAAGTTCATTGTGCACCGTAACGATGACGGGGAATTAAACGTCTGGGGACGTTCAACATTGCGCGCCGCTTACACATTCTGGAAGTTCAAACAGCTTGGCGTGAAGTTCTGGGCAATGGCTGCAGAACTTTGCGGTGTTCCGTCTATCCTGGCAATCTTCGAAGCCAGAACAGATGGTGAAGCCAAGGAACGTGCAAAGGCTTTGTCTGAAGCTCTGCAGAACTGGGAATCAGGCTCTCAGGGTGCTTTCGGTAACGTAAAGGACATTAAGGTTGTTTCCTCACAGATTAACGACTTCAACAAGATCGTTGAGCTCTGTGATGCGGAAATTGCCTATGCACTTACAGCCCAGAGCCTTACAACAAATCAGGCTCAGTACGGAACAAAGGCACAGGGAACAGAACATTCCAAGACCTATGACAACATCATCAAAGGTGATGCATACTCTCTGCAGATGGCAGACCAGCAGCTGGTCAATGCTTTTGTCGAACTCAATTTCTCCGGAGAGAAGGCTCCACAGTATGACATTGACTCTTCTGACTTTGCTCCGTGGGAAATCATCCGTGATGCAATTGACAGAAACATTCCGGTTTCACTCTCTGCAATCTACAAGAAAGTTCATATTCCACGGCCAAAAGACGAAAAGGATTCTTTCGTAAAACCTCAGACCGGAGGCTTCGGTTTTGGTGATGACGGAAGAGACGATTTTTTTTTCAGGAAATAAATTCACAGGGGCCGGTAAAATATAAAGAAGAGCGGTCCCAGCTCAAAAGACTCAACAGAATATCCACTAAAGCATGGCTTTTGATTTCTGAAAGCTATGCTGAGCGTATACGTAAGTATATCCAGAAAGCAGAGCGCAATCCTGACATTCTGAACACACAGAAAATTCTTCCTGCAGACTATCGCGCAATGGGAACTGCAGCCCAGCTTTTCACGGAGTCCATGCTCATTGGCCTTGATTCTGCCCTGCAGAAAAAACAGTTTGCGGAAATCGACATTGAAGATATTGAGAATCTTCCCTACGAAGAAGCGGTTGAATATCTTGCTAAACGTTCCGTTCTTAAAAAAGCTGACTATTACGACCTTTCTGACAAGCTTCGATTCCGGGCTTTCACTGTTGGAAGAATCAATGACGGAAGACTTCTGGAGAAGCTCAATTCCGAAATGATTAAGAACGTGAACGACGGGAAAGGCCTTAAGGATTTCTTGTCTTTAACCAAAACTGACATTCTGAACAAAATCGGCATGGGACCGAATCAGGGCTGGTACTGGGAAACGGTATACAGAACCAACGTTCAGACCGCTTACAACGTAGGCCGTGCCATGGGCTTTGAAGAAGATCATCCTCTTGCCCTGGAGTTTGTGGGAGTTGATGATGCACGACAGACCGAAACCTGTTCTTCTCTTTCGGGAACAATCAGGCCTTATGATGACCCGTTCTGGGAGACTCACACACCACCAATGCACTTCGACTGCCGTTCAACTTTACGCGGTATTTATGACGAAGCTGAACTTCCGGAGAAGTGGTCACCAGTAGCAGATGCAGAAGAAGCTGCCAAAGGTTTTGGAACTTGGCCGACAGAAAACAATTCCTGGTGGGAAGAACTGGCAAGCCAGACAAAGGCGGCTAAGTATTACGGAGTGCAGGGAGAGATTGAAGCGGCAAGAGAGATACTAATTAAGAATCTGGAAAGTAAAACCGAAAAGAAAGAAGTAGTTCTTGGAATTAATTTGTTTGATGAGTCGACATCAATTTATACTGATGCATTCAGAATCGAAGAAGAAGAAGGTTTCGTTGATGTTTATATTCATGGATCTTCAACAAATGTTCAGGCAGTTATTGACGGTAAAATTAAAAATCTTGATGTAAATCAATTTGTGAAGTATCTTAAAGAAAAGGGATATAAGGGTGGCGATATTAGACTTGCTGCCTGTTCAGCTGGTTATGGTGATGATTCTTTTGCTCAAAGGCTTTCCAAGAAATTAGGAGTAAAAGTAAAAGCTTCACCTTTGGATGTTTATTTTATTCCTGAAGACGGAATTTTAAGAATTGGGTCTCCATACACAAATCTGGCTGATTGGAGATTATTTGATAATGGAGTTGAAGTGAAATGAAGAACCTATGTTTTTTTTCAGAAATGAAACTGTTCCAGGATCAGGGACCCGTAAACTCTTTTATACAAAAAGAAACAGAATACAACAAAGCAAAAGTAATTAATTACTTGAAATCCGGAAAGAAAATTGCTTCATGTCCTCGTAAAGCTATAGACTGTGTTACTGGAACCCAAATTTCAGATTCCTTTTCTCTCCACACTGACGGAGAATATTGTTGGGGGGATTTTCTAGTTTATCACCTGGAGAAATACAATATTGGTCTCCCAAGAGATTTTTTGAAAAAAATTAATGCATGATACATGCCCCGGAAAAGTCCGGGGCTTTTTTATTGCCTATACAATTTCAGTCATGAAATATGTTTGTAAAATATGTGGGAAGTCTGTGGGTGCTCTCGGACTTGTCTTAGACTCTTCAGATAATATTCCAGAAGTTACAAAAACTGTCTGCTTCTGCAGTTCCAGATGCGCAAATATCTTTTTAGGCAGAATAAGAGCTGAACGTACCAAGAAAAAAAAGACAGCTTATAAAGAGCAATTACTCAAAAATCCAGAAAGGAAAGCTTCAAATGATGATCTTGTAGCTATCTTGCGAACACTTACAAAAGAGCAGAAGGACGAAATGATTCTGCACATGATGGGTATCTGTTATGCAAGGTCTGACAAAACAGTGAAAGGAATTCTTCAGGTAATAGACGGCTTGAAAGACGACAGAAAAGAACAGAGAAAATTCGATGTATCGGATAGACCGTAAAACAGGCAACGATGAAAAATCGCATGAAGTCAGCATAAAAAAATAAACAAGCTGAAAAACTGTGCAAATCGTTCTTTAAGAACCCTTATAGAAACCCCGTAACACGCCAAAAAAGGCGGTGAATATCGGTGAATTTAAATTAGACGAATAACTTTCCATTTTTTGTTAAAACCCCCCGTTTTTTTAAATATTTTTAAAATCAACCCTTCCTGGAAAAGCCCAGGCTTTTACTCCATGTGAGATGTTTTTAATGACTCACTAGGAGGTGTGTATGAAGATTTACATCGCAGGAAAAATTACAGGAAACCCCGACTACAAAACGCAGTTTAAAAAAGTTGAGAACATAATCACAAAGAGAGGTCACTCTGTAATGAATCCGGCATGGCTTAAGGACGGAAAAGATTTCCAGTATCACGACTACATGACAGTAACTGAAGCCATGCAGAAAGTATGCGAAGCCGTAGTCTTTCTTCCTAATTGGAAAGAGAGCGAAGGCGCACAGACAGAACATTCAAGAGCAATTGGCAGAGGTCAGAAGATTTTCTACGGCTCAAAAAATGTTCCCGACTATAACAAGAAATGTTATTTGCTCCGCAAGGAGAACGACGAGAAACTTCTCTCAAGAATTGAATGCATGGATTTTCTTAAAATAACGGACAAGGAGTTATCCAGAGTGATTAAATACGGATATCTCAGGCGCGGCTATACAGTCAGCTTATTGGAGGGATGATGCTGACGTTTATATTAAAAAAAGAATGGTATGAGAAAATAAAATCAGGATGTAAAAAAGTTGAATATCGGGAAGTAAAGCCATACTGGACAGCAAGGCTTAAAAATGCGGTGGACAATATATTTCCAGTAGTATTTTTTGGATTCCCTGAAAAATACGGAGATTATTTCGAATATGATTCGGAATCAAAACTGTTCTGCTATTTCCAGCCTGGATATAAACCCGGAAAGCGGCTTAAAGCCCGCATCACAAAAATTGAGGTCAGAAATGGATTGAACACAGACCTGGGAATAAACGGTCTTGTGTATGCAATTCATTTTACTGATGTAACGGAATGC
>JAGHRS010000069.1 GCA_018066285.1 Candidatus Treponema caballi | reverse complement strand
CCCATGGTGGGCACTTTTTTAGGGTTAATCTTTTTAGTGTCAATTATTGACAATTAACCTATATTTAACTTTGGTTAATAAAGGTTAATTTCATAATGGCTAATGATTTATTGCACGTCCACAAACGCGGTGAGCATGACTACACCGACGACCAGCTGAGCAACGCCAAAATCCTGGCCGATGCCATGGGTGTTTCCGGTGCTGCCGTTTCGAAGGCTATCAAGGCTGGCAGGATTAAGGATGCCTTCGAGGATTCCAGCGGTAAAGTAAAGTTTTACATCCCGCTTGCTTCTGAGCAGTTCCACGCCAACAAGGACCCGTCCAAGGTTACGACGGCGACAAAGGGCCAGAAGGCCATGGGGCTTTCCAACTTCGGGGCCCGTGCGATTGCACAGCGTAAGCCTGGATTTGTTGAAGGAACCGCTGTTCCTTTATCTGATGAAGAAATTGTAGACTTTGCCGAATCACGCGCAAGGCGTGAAAAGTATAATGCTGACTTGGCCAAGTACCGCTCTGAAGAGCAGGCGGGGCTCCTGGTTAACAAAGAGCTTGCTGGCAACAAGGTCAAGGAAATTGCAGCCAGCGTCAAGGACCGTCTTTTGACCATCCACATGAAGGTGGCCATTGCCGTGATGGCTCCGCTCGAAAACGCCTTGATAGAGGCTGGCTTTGAAGTTGACGGCGTTCGTGCTGCCCTGTCTAACTCCAAGATTGAATCTGTTATCGGTGAAACAATCCGAAAGAACGTCGTGGAAAGTCTGCGCGACATTGTCCAGAAGGAAATCGATGGATTTATCGGGTAGCGAAAACATAGTCTTGAAGGATAGCCCCGAAGCAACCGTAATGGACAAAAACGTCAATTACGTTGTTTCTCAGTTCCTGGCTGGATTCTTGCCGCCTCCCGACATGGGCATTGACGAATGGGCGGAAAAGTACCGCATTCTTCCGAAGTCAAGCGCAAGCGAACACGGCTCCTGGCATAATGAGCGCACCCCGTATCTTGTGGAAATCATGAGGGAACTTAGCCCGCAGAGTATGGCTGAGGAAGTGGCCTTTATGAAGCCTGTCCAGGTGGGCGGTACGGAATTGCTTATCAACTTTGTTTTGTACACCATGATGTACGATCCTTGCCCCATCGGCGTGTTTGAACCTGACGAGGCTTTGACCCGTAAGCTCATGAATCGCATCACGGCCGCTGCAAAGGAAATGGGCGTTGACCGTTACTTTACCAGCGAAACGATGTACGAAAAGGGATTCCCTGGGGGCCAGCTTTATGCAGGGTGGTCAAGCTCCGAATCGCATTTACGATCGGCCCCGATGAAGAAGGTGGCGGGCGACGAAACGGGCTCCTGGGTTAAGGACTGCGAAGGCTTCGGCGACCCTGTGGACCTGATGCGTGACCGTACCACAACTTTTGCGCAGAAGAAGATTTTTACTTGTTCGACTCCTGGCGTGAACATTCCGGAGAAAAACGAGTTCTGTAGAATTTACGCCCGTTACATCGAAGGTGACCAGAGGGTGTATAAAGTGCCTTGCCCGCATTGCGGTGTTATGCACGAATTCCGCTGGAGCAACGAAGACCGCGACGGCGAACCTGGATTCTTCATCAAGTGGGACAAGGACCCTGACGGCAGGGACCTTGAAGAGACAGCCCGCATGGTGTGCCCCAGCTGTGACCAGTCTTTCAGCGAAAGCTACAAGGACTCCATCTTGAAACTTGGGCAATGGGTGCCCACGAATCCGGAAGGCCATTTTCCGTCGTTCAGGCTTAACGCTTTTTACAGCCCGTTGGGCTGGTGTTCCTGGCGAAAGATTGTGCATGTTGTTCTGGAGGCTAAAAAATCCAAGAGCAAAGAAAAGCTTCGAGTCGTTGTGAATAACTACTTCGGGGAACCTTGGGTGGAACGCGAGGAAGAAACTATTGACACTTCGCCTCTGGAATCCCGAAAAGAATATTACGGCGCCGATGTTCCGGATGGCGTAATCGTTTTGACTGCATCTTGGGACACCCAGGACAACCGTATTGAAGCGGAAGTCCGAGGGTGGGGCAAGAACCGCGAGAACTGGGCAATCAAGAAAGAAATCTTTGTGGGCGATACCAAGGAACAGACGGACCCGTGCTGGACCCGCCTTGATGAATTCTTGCAGCGCCCGTTCCGGAAAGCGGATGGAACCGCCATGTATGTTCTTTGTGCCCTGGGTGACGCCATGGGCCATTCCACGGATGCGGTGTATGCGTTCACGGGTCAGCGAAAGAGCCGCCGTGTTTTCGCATGCGAAGGCCACAGTGACCGTTCAAAACCGTTTACCAGCTTACCGAAGAAAACGGACAAGAGCCGTTTCCATTCCGCAGAGCTTGTCCGCGTTTGCGTTGATATGTCAAAGGACCTTCTCTTTTCGTGGGTCAAGAATGAAAAGATAGGGACGCCGGGCTATATGCACTTTCCGGATTTGGTGGAATACAACCAAGAGCATTTCCGCCAGCTTGGTGGCGAAAAACTTGTGACTCAGGTCAGAAACGGTCGAACCGTTTATCGTTATGTCAAGACGCGCGAACGTAACGAAGCCATCGACTTGTTCGACTACCAGCTGGCAGCACTTGACCTGATGCGAATTGACCTGAATGCACTCAACCGATTTGGCGCTGCAAATCGTATAATTAACGTTGCCCCGACGGCTGCTCCTGTTGTTCCTCAGCGCCGCGGGCCTGTTCAAATTTCGAAGGGGGCCACCGTATGATCCGTTGCAGCTTTAGCGACTTTGGAAAGACTATCCAAAAGTACCATGAATCTTACTTGAAGATCGGCAGACAGTCGATGTACCAGACTTTGGAACAGCTGGCAGAAGGTAGCCGTAACCAGATTATCAAGCTATACCCGCGAAAGTTCAAGGATGAAAACGGCGTCCATAAGAACCAGGGTGTGCCGAAGATGATCACGAAGTCAAAGGTCAACAAGGAAGAAAAGAGCATCACCATGTGGTGGGCCCATAATCGCGACATTGACTTTATGGACGACCAGGAATTCGGTAACCCGGCCAGAACTGGTAAGGACGGAGCGTCAAAGGCTTTGCCCACCTGGAAGGCCCAGCAGGAAGGCCGAACCAACACGGGGCGAATGAAGGCAAACTACAACATCAAGCAGCTGATGGCGAAAATCATGTCTTACGAGAACAAGCGCTCGAAGGAATTGGGAAAGCCTAAGCCGTTTATTATGACAGTCAAAAGCGGGCACCACATGCTGGCCCGCCGTCAGACCAAGGCCCGCGATAGCTACTTCATCATGTACCACTTCGACAAGAAGGTGAGAATTCGTAAGCGCTGGAACGTTGTAAAAACTATTGATGACTACTGCGTGTTCAACCGCGAACGCCTGTTTTTCCAAAATATTGAAAACAACATGAAGAATCTGGACACCAAGTTCAAGTCCTGGTAGCCAATTTTATTCGTAAAATTTATTGTCATTTTTTGACATTAAACTATTTTTACTTGCGGTAAGTAATACGCAAGTAAGGTTGTTTAATGGCTTTTTCTGTAGACTTATGTAGAAAAATGATTAAAGAGCATGAGAATGCTCTTGTTGCTGCATTGAAGGGTCAAAGCTACTCCCTGAACGGTCGCGTAGTCAATCGCGCTGACTTGGCAAAAATTCAAGCAGGGCTTGAAACCTGGAACCGTCACTTGTCCGATGCCATTAAAGCGCTCAATGGAACAGGCAGTGGAATTCAAAATCTGAGGGTCATTATTCATGGGTAGAATTGCTATGGCTTGGCGGGGCGGAAGCTTTGTCGAAGAAGCTATGAGAACGTTCGGCTTTTCGCACGGCGACGCGAACCAGGACCTTCACGAATCAAGGGACGTGCTGGAAGGTCGTTCCCGCGCTCTTTATCAGAACGCCCAGTTTGCGGGTGCCGCCGTTGACACTAAGGTGATCAACGTCGTGGGCACCGGTATTTCTGCAAAGCCCATTGTAGACTCGAAGTTTCTGGGAATTACAGAATCCGAAGCTTCCGAATTCAACGAAAGAATGAAGAAGCTGTTTGCTCTTTGGGCTGAATCCAAGGAAGCGGATTCCGAATGTGAAAAGAATTTCTACCAGATGCAGGAACTTGTCATGAAGACGAAGGCGATTTGCGGTGACGCATTCGCTTTGCGTTGCTGGCATGACGTGCCTAATTCTGCGTTCGGTTTGTGCTACAAGATTTTGGAAGGCAACCGATGCAAGAATCCCGGAAACCAGGAAGACACGAAAAACCTGGTGATGGGTGTTGAACTAAACGATGCTGGCAAGCACATTGCGTACTATTTCACGAAGTACACAATGTCTGCCAAGTACGACGTTTTCGCCACGGGCCCCATGGTCCGCGTCGAAGCGTTCGACCAGTTTGGAATTCGCAACGTCATTCAGGTGATGAAGGCTGACCGTCCGGGACAGCACCGCGGTGTTCCTTGGCTGGCTCCGATTATTCCGTTCATCAAGAACCAGGAACGTTACCAGAATTCCGTTCTGCTGCAGGCAATCATCGAGTCTATGTACACGGTGTTTGTCAAGAGCAAGAGTTCGGATTCTGCTCCCGATATGTACGGGAACATTCCGGAACCTGAACGCGTCACGCCGCTTCCGGGAACGATGCCCACAGAAGGCGAAATCACTTCGCCGTCCTTTGGTGCGCCGCGCCCTGCTCCTACTCCGGCCATTGAACTGGGTGCCGGCAATGTTGTTGCGCTTGGCCAGGATCAGGAAATCCAGGTTGCACAGCATAGTTCACCGAACAGCAATTATCGCGACTACATGCACGAAGTCAACATGCAGATGGCTTCCCGCCTTGGCATGAGCTATGAACAGGTTCAGAAGTTCTGGAGCGGTTCCTATAACTCCGTTCGCGCAGCTCTTCTTGAAGCAAAGAAGATGTTCGACGTTGAACGCGAGAATCTTGTTTCTGACTTCTGCCAGCCCGTCTATGACGCCTTCCTGCATGAATGCGTAATGCTTGGCTATGTCAAGTGCCCCGGCTACGATGACCCCATCAAGCGCATGATGTGGCACAAGTGCCAGTGGATTGGCGACGCACCTGTTATGCTTGACCCGGCGAAGGAAGTGGCTGCTTACAAGATGATGGTCGACGAGCAGTTCGCCACCCGCGAAGATGTTTCACTGGCCATCAATGGAAGTGACTATTACAACAACGTCAAGAACCTTGCACGCGAACAGGCTGCAAGAGCTGCAGAAGGCGTTGAAAATCCGGGAGCCGTTAACCGCTCGGTGAGCGTTTCCTCGGTGGAAACTCCTCCCGAACCTGAAAACGGTGCCGAAGACAAGTAATGAATCAAAAATAAAATGTCATTTTTTGACACAAAATGTTATATTTAATTTGGAATGAAAAAAGAACTTTTGCAAATGCTTGCCGGTAACTGGGCCATTGACCCGAAGAAATTCGAGAACTTCTGTTCTTCGGATTATCCCGGCGATAAAATGTTCAAGGACTCCAACGAACCGAACCACAGAAACAATGTGGACATGAAGGGTGACGTTGCCGTGATGCACATCGACGGCGCTTTGACCTACCGTTCCAACATGTTTAAGATGTTCTTCGGTTACGACACCTACAATTCCATTTCTGACGCATTCGATGAACTTTTGGCAAAAGATGACGTGAAGGGCATCGTTCTTTCCATTCATTCTCCGGGTGGCCAGATTAGCGGTGTTTCCGACCTTGCAGAAAAAATCTACGCGGCCCGTGGCAAGAAGGAATACGGAATCGTCGCCCACACTTCTGGTGACATGTGTTCCGCTGCCTACTGGATCGGCAGCGCTTGCGAACGTGTGACTGCTGCTCCTGCAGCCATTATCGGGTCCATCGGAGCCATGATCTACATTCCGGGAACCAGCGAAGCTGGCCCCGCCTTTATTCGAAGCAATCTTTCCAGAAACAAGAACCTTGACCCGAACACCCCGGCGGGCCGTGACGCTCTGGAAAAGACTCTTGATTCCTCTGCAAAAGTTTTCATGGAATCTGTCGCGAAGTACCGCGGCACTACCTACGAAGATGTTTTGGATAACTACGGCCAGGGCGCACTTTTTGTGGGCCAGGAAGCCGTTGAAAACGGGATGATCGACGAAATTATTTCTCTCGACGCTCTCGTTGAAAGTATGTCTAACAAACAGGGAGGCTATATGCCCAATTCTCAGACTCAGTCTCAGACTCCTGCCGTTTCCGCTGAAAGTCAGCAGGAAATGATTCAGGCGGCTGTAGCTGCTGAACGCACCCGAATTGCGGGTGTTACCGCCGCTTTCGAAGGCCTTGGTCTTGAAAGCGATCTCAAGGCTTTTGTCGCAGAAGGCAAGACTGTGGCTGAAGCTGAATCTTTCTGCCTTTCCGCCTGCAAGAAGCAGATGGCAGACTTGAAGGCCGCTGCAACTGCAAAGCCTGCTGAACCGGCACCCGCCGCTGCAGAACCTGGCGCAAGCGCAGTCGCTGGCGAACTTACCGCCGAACAGAAGGCCCTTATTGCTGCTGGCATTGCAGCGCAGTCTGGCGCAGCAAACGGTGTGCAGTCCGGTGCTAACGATCCTTCTGCAGCAACCGCCGAAGCTGACAAGATTGCATTCGATGCGTTCGCAGCTGGTGCAAACGGCAAAATTTTTTAAGGAGAAACCAAAATGTTCGAACCTACCGTATTTGAAAACCGCCCGCTGATTGCGGACACCGTGCAGCCTGTCAACCGTGCTGGCGGCTACATTATGGCCGCCCTCAAGGCTGGCTCTGTTCTTTGCTCCACCGTAAAGACTGCCGCTGCCAAGGCCAAGAAGTCCATCACCTTTACCGGCACCCCGGTTTCCGGCAAGACTGTTTCCATTCTCCTGAATGGTGCAGAAATTGCTTACACTACCGGTTCCACTACTCTTGCAACCGAAATCACCGGCATTGCTAATGCAATCAACGCAGCAGCTGGTGACGAAGTGGCCGCTTCCGCTTCCGCTGGCAAGCTCTCCATCGAAGCCAAGGCAAACGGCCTCAACGGCAACACCATTTCCATTGTCGCTGTTGTTGAAGGTTCCGGCCTTACCGCTGGCGCTGTTGCCATCGATGTTGTCGGTTGCGACGTTGGCGACGAAGTTTTCGAAATCGTCGACAGTGCTTCCGAAACCAACAACATTCCGTGTGCCGTTCTTCTGGAAGACGCCGAAGCTGGCGAAATCAAGAGCGTTGCCTTCACCGGTTGCTTCATTTCTTCTGCCCTGAAGTTCAAGGCTGGTCAGAGCCTCGCAAGCTTCAAGAAGACTCTCCGCACTATCGGTATCTTCACCAAGGGTTCCATCTAAGGAGGATTAAAAATGCCCGATTTTAAAGACGTTGCTACTCTCACTAAGCAGGTCAACAACAATGTTCCTGCACGACGTTTCCTGAGCTCCTTCTTTGCTCCGGAATTCCTCAAGACCATTCACGCTGAACTGGACACCGTGGAAAACTCCCGCACTCTCGCACCGTTCAAGCGCGAAGGTGCAAAGATGACCACTGACAACCGCGGCGGCTACACCAAGCGCCCGTTCCACTGCTACGAAATCGGCCTGCAGCGCCCGACCACCGCCTTTGACGTATTCAAGGCTCAGCCCGGCGAACCGGCTGTCGTTAACGACCCGATGGACCCGAACGCCCGCCAGGCTTACATCCTCGGCCAGGATTCTGCCGACCTGAACAACAAGATCAACCGCACCATCGAAAAGCTCTCTTCCGACGCTCTCTTCAATGGCGGTTACAAGATTCTTGACGAAGACGGCAACCAGATCGACTCCATCGATTTCGGCTTCAAGTCCACCCACAAGATCACCAAGACCGGTGACGAACGCTGGGGCAAGTCCGGTGCGAAGATTATTACCGACCTTGAAAAGCTCGACACCATTGTTGGCGAAGATTCCGGCAAGGCTGTCATGGACAAGGTTTTCGGCTCCGACGTTTGGGCTACTGCCCAGGAAAGCGAAGCCTTTATGAAGGCATTCGACCGTATCAACCAGCAGGGTAACTCTGTCAACGGCGGCGCAATCCGTAACGGCCTCGGCGCTCGCCTGGTTGGTTACTACAACGGCTCCCGTATCTGGGTTTACGACGAAGTCTATTTCGCAAACGGCCAGAAGTATTCCTTCGTTCCGAAGGACAAGATTCTCGCCATCGGCGAAGGTGCTTCCCTCGTTCTCTATTACGGCTGCGTTGGCAACGTAAAGGATGGCTGGTTCATGGGCGAACGCTTCGCCAAGACCCGCTACGACGAAGACGAAGAAACCCAGCTCTTGATCATGAAGAGCCGTCCGCTCCCGGTTATCCGCGAAGCTGACGCCGTTGCATGGGCTAAGGTTCTCTAATGTCCGAAAACGCATTCTGCGAAATGCTGGCCGATGATCTCCGGGATGTATTCTTCAACCCGGAGGAATTCGGCGAAGTCGT
The DNA here is from genome assembly GCA_018066285.1 of Candidatus Treponema caballi. Lineage (GTDB taxonomy): Bacteria > Spirochaetota > Spirochaetia > Treponematales > Treponemataceae > Treponema_I > Treponema_I caballi. The sequence goes on along the minus strand of JAGHRS010000069.1, from coordinate 3,653 downwards.
TACGATTTCCCGTGGCGACTCGGCTTTCCAGGTGCGTGCTATGTTTGATAGCCCCTCTATGCAGGGGCAGTCTCTTGGTACTGATGCGAAAGTGATTTCGCACCAGCCAAGAATTTTCTTTTCTGTTGCTGAACTTCCGGAAAATAAAGTCGAAAAGGGCGACATTGTGACCCTCTCTGCGAAGAAGCCTTTGCACGGTGCTGGAAACTATGAAGTCGTGGACTTTGCCGAAGAAAGCGACGGCATGATTGTTTGCCACTTGCATGAGGTTGGCTGTGAGCTCTAATCTACTCGTACCGAAATATATTCGCGACGCCATCACGGAACAGCTGAAAGCTGCCCGTATTCCTGGCGTTCTTGACAAGGTGTATTCCGGACGCGTTGACAAGGGATGGCCGAGCGAAGGCCCCTACATCCTTGTGTATGTGAATTCTTCTAGCTTCAACGATAGCAGCTACCAGAACCAGTTCTACACTGCAGAATCTTCTGTTTCCGTAGACATTGTTGTTCAGGGAACTATTCTTCAGGTCGTGAACAACGTCCGAAAGAAAGTCGATGTAGAAGAGCAAATGGACATTCTGTCGAATCATGTTGTGAACGCTCTTTTCTATCCTGGAATGTCCGACAAATTCGCGCTGAAAATTCCTACAGAAAATTCGATTCTCCTGGAACGAATGGAAAGTATTTTGGATGGTGACGGCGAACGAAAAAAGGGATGCCAGCAAATTTCGCTCCGTGTTCAGTGGGGGGTGCAACTGCCTTCCGACGAATGCGAAAACGAATGCAGGGAAATCGCAAATACCCTGAACGTTCCTGGCGGTGACGAAGAAAAAGACATTAAATGGGTAATCCCCTTGGAGGCGTTTTGAGAACGTTGTTTTTGAAACCTGGAACAGGCGAAGGCGGTGCCGTTCTTGATGTTTATATTCCCGCTCTTGGCCGCAATATCAAGCCCGAAGGCGAGCTTGTCGATGTGACTACCTATGTCGACAGACGCATGGCCGAAGGCTCCCTTGTTGCTGTCGAACAAAAAAAATCTGTAAAGGGAGAAAGTGATGAACTTTAACCAAATTCCTAATGGAATCAAGGTCCCGGGCTTTTATGCGGAAATTGACAGCAGCCGCGCTGCTGGTTCTGCCGTGATGCCCTGGAAGGTCCTTGTCATCGGTCAGCAGACGAAGTCCGCTGCCGTTGAATGCTCTTTGGTGACCAGTGACGACGATGCCGACGTAAAGTACGGTTACGGCTCCCAGTTGGCATTGATGATTCGTGCGCTTCGAAAGAACGCCCCGTCTGTTGAAACTTACGCCTTGCCGCTTAACGACGCTTCTTCCAGCGTTGCAGCTGTGAACACCGTCAATGTGGCTGGTACTGCAAGCGAAAGTGGAACCATTGTTCTTGTTATCGATGGCGTGCGCGTGAAGGTTGGCGTGGTTAACGGCGAAACTGCCGCTTCCATTGCTTCCAAGATTGCGGCGGAAATCGGAACCGCTGCAGCTGCGGATTCTGCAACTCAGCTTCCTGTCTATGCTTCCGCTTCTGCTGGCACCGTGACCGTTACCGCAAAGAACAAGGGTACTTGCGGAAACGAAATCGTGGTGGGCGTTGGCCAGACTGTGGCCGACATTATCCCGGCCGGCTTGACCGTTACCGTTGCCGCTGGCACCCGTGGCGCAACTGACCCGAACCTGACGAAGATCAAGAAGAACGGCTCCGCTGACGTGAGCGTTGTTTCTGTTATTGCTGGCCGTTGGTTCAACGTGATTGCCTGTGGCCTGAACGATGACGACAACATCAAGATTCTGAAGGAAGAACTGGATGAACGCTGGACTGCTCTTCGCCAGGAAATCGGCGTTCTGTTCTACGGAAAGAGCTTTGACACCGTTGCCGCAGCTCAGACATATTACAACGACAAGAACAGCCAGGTGATTGTTCCTGTTTGCCTCTACAAGGCTCCCTGCACTGCCTGGGAACGTGCGGCCCGTATTGCTGGCATTGCCGCCTATAGCGCAAAGCAGGATCCTGCAATGCCTATCGGTAACCTTGAAGTGAAGGGTGAAGTTGCCCCGGATGAATCCGACGACTTGACCTTTGAAGAAAAGCAGATTCTTCTGGATGCCGGTTGCTCCGACATTGACGCCGACAAGAATTCCCGCACCGTGTATGTTCGCCGCCTGGTGACTACCTACAAGCGCAATTCCGCTGGCGCTGCCGACATGAGCTACATGCAGCCCGAAGTCGTGTTCTGCCTTTCTTACTTCCGCTGGGCATGGAACAACCGCATGGCTTCCAAGTACCCGCGCACCAAGTCTGCGAAGGATGACGCACAGTTTGGCATCGGCCAGGTTGTCTTGCGCCCCAGCACCGTGAAGGGCGAAGCCATCGACTTCTACAAGGAAATGTGCGACGCTGGCATCTGCCAGGGCTACGAATATTTCGTGGAAAATGTCGAATGCGAAATCGACCCGAACGATCCGTATCGTATCAACGTTCTGTTGCCGCCTGAATTCATGAAGCAAATGTTCGTGATGGCAACTTTGATCCAGTTCAGCTAAGGGGGACCGCATGGCTAATAACAGTAACATTACCGGTATTTACAAGCTGGAAATCAACTCCAGCACCTATCCGCTGAAGGAAGCTCCCTCTTTTAGCGTCGGTGGCGAAATCCACGAAGAGCAGGAAATCAATTCTGAATTCCTGGCCACTTCCACGAAGTACGTCAACCCGTACATCGAAGGAACCATCGCCAACTTTGCGAACGTGAGCATGGCCACCATCCAGGCTATTTCCGGAGCGACTGTGGTTCTCTTTGACCCGAACGGAAAGAAGTATGTCTTTCGTCAGGTCAAGTGCGTGAACCAGGTCGTGAACGATGGTAACGGTGGCTTGAGCTTCCGACTTGTCGGCGAAGGCAAGGCTGAAGAATTGAAGTAGATTTCATTTGATTACCTCGATGAAAAGCAAAGGCGGCACGGTTAACCACACCGTGTCGCTTTTTTTCTTTCTAAAAAATTCTTGCTGTTGCAAAAAATGATTTTTATATTGAAAATGCCAGACGGGTTAGAGCGTCTGGCGGCTTGATGATTCGTATGGATTGGCGAATTGTTGATGTTGACTCCTATGGGTTGCCCTGGCCGGGTTCTAGTCATTACCGGCCAGGGATTTTTTATTCGTTTTATGCTTATTTTGTACTTCACTTTTCTTTGATTTCAACATTGCTGTCGCCTTTGCATTCAGGGCAATGTGCAGATAGCTTCAGTTCGTTTTGTCCGTTCTCCATTTGGATCAATTTGTAAAAAAGATTGTCGTCGTCTTTTTCGACTTCGAAGATGCAGTCGCAAATGTTGCATTTGGCAACCACGATTTTTTGATAAAAATTACCGTGTTTTATGATTTTCATTTTACCTCCAGTTCTAAAGGTGTTCGAACAATTCCAGCGTTGATCAATCCCCTTATAAATTCAATGATTTTTTCATTGTAAACGTCGTAAGAATCAAAGGAATAAACTGTCTCAGGAAAATATCCTTCTTTGATTTTTAATGGTTCAAAGAAATTTAAGGCAATTTCTTTTATTGGCTGAATGTCTTGGATTTTTTTGTATTCAGTAAAAAACGGCGGGTATTTCAAAATGGTTGAACCGTGAATGCCTTCTT
>JAGHRS010000052.1 GCA_018066285.1 Candidatus Treponema caballi | reverse complement strand
ATTTTATACAGTAATTAATATCTTTTTCCTTGCTATTGTCCGGCGTTGATTTAGAATGAAACTATCCTAATGAGGATAAAACGAGCATTGTCCTCAAAGCAATAAGACGGGACGTTTTCTCCTCCTTTTACGTCCCGTTTTTTTTTGCTCAGAGTTAGAAACGTGTCGGAGGTTATAATGAAGAGCATTAAACAACTGTTGGTTTTGGCTATAGGCGGCGTCATTCTTTTCTGCTGCGTCATGTGCTATCTTTTCGCCTATTCAGGTGCTGGCCATTCATTACGTGATAAAGCATCAGACGCTTTGGAATCAGAAGCAGTCATGGCAGCCCGCCTGGTTTCATCAAAACTGGAAGGCAACCAGCGCATCCTTGAAATGATTTCCCGGAAAGACATTCTTAAAAATATGTCTGTTTCCCTGAAAGACAAAGTCAATTACCTGAAAGAAGACGCTGCAGCCAGTGCATCTTTTGGTGTTCTTCGTATCGGTATTGCCGGCCCTGACGGAAAGGCATACATGACAAATGACAATACGTCAGATATTTCTAGCCGTGATTATTTCAAGGCGTCTCTTGCAGGAAAATCATTTGTAACTGACCCTACCCTTGCAAAATCAGACGGTTCATGGGTACAGATGTACTCAATGCCACTGTATGATGGAACGAAAGTCTATGCTGTTCTTTTTATGGTAACGGAGGGGCATTATCTGAGTAATGTCATAAGTGAACTGCTTCCTTCCCCTGATGGAAACATCTGGATTTCAAATGCAGATGGTCTGACGATTGCAGACGCTTCCTTTGCGAACGTAGAAAACGGGGAAAACCTGTATCAGATAGAGAATCCAACTGAGGTTGAACAGTCACTTATCGACATCTATAATCATGCGTTTGCCGGAGAGACAAGTTCATCTTCATATGTATATACCAATGGCGTTAAGTACATTAATGGCAGTACTTCTATCCCGAATACAACATGGTATCTGTTCATAGAAGATACTGATGCATCCGCACGTGCGTACATGAGTCTGATAAAGCAGGTTTTGCCGATTGTCATCTTCATCCTTATGGTATTCTCCGTTATCCTCATCTGGTTCCTTTCAGGATTACTTGCAGAAGTCATCAAGGAAATTGCTGAGAATATGACCTATATCGCAGAAGGAAATCTTGCTGCGGTTGGCTTCAGATCAAAGAGGAGTACAAAGTGGCTCAAGCGTAAGGATGAGCTTGGTGCTTCATGCCGTGCATGTCTCCAGCTTCAGGAGCAGCTTGTTTCCGTCATTGAGAATGTTGCAGCTTCTGCTGTTGACCTTGCTGATAAGGCTGGTCAGATCAGCAGTACAAGTATGGACCTTTCAAGCCGTACTTCAGAGCAGGCAGCCGCTACAGAAACGATTGCTGAATCTGTATCCGACATGGCAGAAACAGTTTCTGAGACAAGCAAGAATGCGGCTACAACATCAGACCTTGCGCACAAGGCAGTTACCGACACAAAGAACGGCGGAGAGACAATTTCTAGTGCAGTTGCCTCAATGCGTGACATTGCAAAGAAGATTACCGTTATCGAACAGATTGCTTCAAATACAAACCTGCTTGCGCTTAACGCAGCTATTGAGGCTGCCCGTGTAGGTGAGGCAGGAAAGGGATTCGCCGTTGTTGCTGGAGAGGTCCGCCGCCTTGCTGAAAGCAGCAGTGCATCCGCCGCTGATATCAGCAAGCTTTCATCTGAAACTGTTCAGATGGCAGATTCCGCTGCTGATGTTCTTGATGTCATCATTGAGGAAGTGGAGCAGACTGTTCAGCTTGTTGAGCAGATGAGCGACGCAAACCGCAATCAGGAAAGCGGAACGCAGGCTATCAGCCATACGATTTCCGAGCTTAATGACGCAGTCCAGCAGAACGCTTCCTTCTCTGAAGAGCTGGCGGCTATGGCTGAGGAACTTTCTGCTCAGTCACAGACACTGCTTGATGCAATCGGATATTTCAAGACTGAGGAAGAAGAACAGCCAGCGCTTCCGGGAGCAGAGCCAGCACGGCTGGAAGCTCCTAAAGAAGACTGAGCGTTTATATACGAGAACGGGGGCGGAGATGGCCTCTCGGCGTGATTGCATCAGCTCGTTGGCGGCAGGGTGATAGCGTAAACCTGCCGAGACTTCGCTGCTGCCTTCCCGCCTACGGCCATCTCCGCCCCCTTTCTGCATATAGGGCGTCAGTTGGCGTGGAATGGGGCTTGCCTGCAAGGGAAAATCCCTATGTTGCTGAGGGCGGAACGGCTCCATACTGAAAAGTGGAGAGCGGTTCTGCTTTTTTTATGTTCAGGAGGCATGAAATATATGGCTGATTTGTCTCACAGGAAGGCAAGTGCTAAAGTGCAGTTTGTGGATGCTGCGGGAAAACCGCTGGCTGACACGGAGATTAAGGTGGAGCAGACTAATCACGAGTTCCTGTTCGGATGTGGTGGTTTTGAGTTTGTTCCGTATCGTGGAACCCAGCTGTTCCCGGAGTTTGAAGCCCGGAAAGAACAGATGGAACAGCGCAAAAAATTGTGGCTTGATCTTTTTAACTATGCAACGCTTCCATTCTATTGGGGACAGTATGAGCCTGAAGAGGGCACCACCCGTGAGTCGGACACTCTTGAGGGCGCCCGCTATCTGAAGGAGAAGGGAGTCATCTTGAAAGGCCATCCGCTGTGCTGGCATACGGCATGCGCACAGTGGCTTCTGAAATACGACAACGACACGATTCTTGAAAAGCAGCTTGCCCGCATCGAGCGAGAAATGACAGCGTTTAAGGGACTTATCAACATGTGGGATGTGATAAACGAAGTCGTCATCATGCCGATTTACACACGCTACGACAACCCGATTACACGCCTTGCAAAAGAATACGGTCGCATCGGCATATGTAAGAAGGTGTTCAACAAGGCGTACGAGATGAATCCGGACGGCACATTCCTGATCAACGACTTCAACCTTTCAACAAACTACGAAATACTGATTGACGGCCTGCTGAATGCGGGCGTTCCGGTCAACTGCATCGGCCTTCAGACACATCAGCATCAGGGCGCGTTTGCCAACGAAAAGTTTGAGGAAATCCTTTCCCGCTATGAACACTTCGGCCTTCCAATCCACTTTACCGAGAACACGATTGTCTCCGCTCCTCCAGCTGATCCTACAAAAGACGACCTTAACGACATCCACTACGAGGATGATGCTTCAACTCCTGAATGGGAGCAGTTCCAGGCTGATACGCTTGAACGCGAATATCGCCTGCTGTTTGAGAAGCATCCGCTGGTCAAGGCAATCTCAAACTGGGATTGGGGCGACGGCGCCTGGCTCAACGCACCGAGCGGCTTAATCCGCAGAAACAGCACGCCAAAGCCGTCGTACGACAGGCTGCATAAGCTTATAAAAGAGGAGTGGCACACGTCGCTTACCGTGAAGACTGACGCAAGCGGATATGCTGTAGTCGAAGGATTCAAGGGCGAGTACGCTGCCAGTGCGCGCGGAACTTCCGGAAAGTTCACGCTCACAACCGGTGCGGCAGAGCAGAAAGTCACGCTCGCATAAAACGGGTCACAGCCTGCTATAAACATGAAAGGCTGTGTGCCGCCCCCTTTCTTGCTTCTATGAGCATGTGCCCGTTTTTAAGCGGCGGGTTTTCTGATGTGGGACCAGCAGGTTCTTCCGCATCCCAAAAGCGCGCCTCCACAAGGGCATAAAAAAACTGCCACGGATGGCAGTTTTTTTATGTAAGCGTATGTAGCTTTTAACAGCGAAGCAAGAAATCGTCGCGCATCGCACGAAGATTTCTTGCAAGTAATTTTTGTCATGGATGACAAAAATTACTCCGCGCGCAGTGTCGTGTTCTTGACGATGACGTCGTGGGCAGAACCTTCGGCGATTGATGCCTGAGAAACGAGCGTAATCTTTGCCTTCTGCTGCAGTTCAGGAATTGTCATGGCACCGCAGTTACACATTGTGTGGCGGATCTTGCTCATAGACATCGTGACGTTGTCGTGCAGGCTTCCAGCGTATGGAACGTAAGAGTCAACGCCTTCCTCGAAACTGAGCTTTGAGGCGCCGCCCATATCGTAGCGCTGCCAGTTGCGGGCGCGGTTTGAACCTTCACCCCAGTATTCCTTTACGTAGCTTCCGTTAACAATCAGCTTGTTTGTCGGGCTTTCATCAAAGCGGGCGAAGTAACGGCCCAGCATGACGAAATCAGCGCCCATAGCGAGGGCGAGCGTCATGTGGTAATCGTGAACGATACCGCCGTCAGAGCAGATCGGAATGTAAATGCCCGTTCTCTCATAGTACTCGTCGCGAGCCTTTGCAACTTCAATTGTAGCTGTAGCCTGGCCGCGTCCAATACCTTTCTGCTCGCGTGTAATGCAGATTGAACCACCGCCGATACCAATCTTTACGAAGTCTGCGCCTGCTTCAGCCAGGAACAGGAATCCTTCGCGGTCAACAACGTTTCCGGCACCAACCTTTGCATCCGGCCACTTTTCGTGGATGTCATGCAGAGCGCGACGCTGCCATTCTGTAAAGCCTTCGCTTGAGTCGAGTGTCATGACATCAACGCCAGCTTCAAGAAGAGCTGGAACGCGCTCCATGTAGTCACGTGTGTTGATTCCTGCGCCAACAATGTAGCGCTGCTGGGAATCGAGCAGTTCAAGCGGATGCTCTTCGTGGCTTGCGTAGTCCTTGCGGAAAACCATGTACTTCAGATTTCCCTTCTTATCAATGATTGGCAGAGAGTTCAGCTTGTTGTTCCAGATGACGTCACTTGCTTCTGCGAGTGTAATGCCATCCTGACCAGTGATGAGCTCAGTAAACGGAGTCATGAAATCACTGACCTTTGAGTTCTTCAGATCAACGCGGTCCAGACGGAAGTCGCGGCTTGTGATGATGCCTTCAAGCTTTCCGTTTGGCGTTCCGTCAGCAGTTACAGCAACTGTTGAGTGACCCGTTCTTTCCTTAAGATCAATTACAGCCTGCAGTGAATCCTCAGGCTTAACGTTTGAATCGGAAGTAACAAATCCTGCCTTGTAACCTTTGACACGGGCAACCATAGCAGCCTGATTTTCAATAGTCTGTGAACCATAAATGAAGGAAATGCCGCCTTCCTTTGCAAGGGCAATAGCCATCTTGTCATCAGAAACTGACTGCATGACAGCAGAAACAAGCGGAATGTTCATGGAGAGTGCTGGTTTTTCGCCCTTCTTGAACTTAACAACCGGCGTAACGAGGTTTACATTCGCCGGAATGCAGTCAGCTGATGTGTAACCGGGTACCAGCAGGTACTCGCCAAATGTGTGGGACGGTTCCTCAAAAAAATACGCCATAAAATTGTTCTCCTCAGACCCTGCTTTCAGGGCTTTTTTTAATGGCACAGGAGTGCTTTTTCTTCTCCTGCATTAAATTAGATAAATATATTAGCGAACAGTCTATCACAACTGTATATATCATTCAATAGAATATTTCGGAGACTTTTGCTTTGAACTTGTTGCCGCGGTCGAACTCATTGTCGAACATGCCGAATGAAGTTGCTCCCGGCGAGAATACCACATTAAGCGGATGTGCTTCATCTGTATCTTCAGCCGCCAGAACGTCGGCTTTGAAAGCAGCGAGCATGTCATCAAGGCTGGCGTACGGTCCGTTCCAGCTGATGCCGCGCTTCTCAAGTTCGGGAAGCAACTTGTCAGTGCCTGTGCCCTCAAGCAGATAGATGGCGCATGCTTCACCGGCAGCATCTGCAAACGGCGTAAACTCAAGACCTTTGTCAGTGCCGCCAGCAAGCAGAACCGGCGCTTCCTTAAACGACCGGATGGCGGCTGCTACAGCATCAGGAACGGTTGCTGCGCTGTCATTGTAGAAGCGCACCTCAAGCGGCTTTGCACTGCCTGTTGCGCTGTTTTCCGGGACAGTCCACGAGTGGAAGTACTCAAGACGGTGCGCAATGCCCGGATATACGGAAAGAATGCCGCGTGCCTTGTCAGCGGGAACGCCCATCAACGTCATGACGATGGCAGCATTTGTCAGGTTCTGCTTCATGTGCTCGCCTGGAACGACAGCATCCGTTATGCGGACGGGAACATCAGCGCTGTCGCCGTACCAGACGACCTTCGCTTTCGTTTCGTTTGCAAAAGCTTCGCCCCACGGGTCATCCTTCATGCAGAGCGTGTAGTCATCCGGGCCCTGATCAGCGTATATAAGCTTCTTGTCGTTCACGTACGCTTCCATTTCGTGGTACCAGTTCTGATGATCCGGCACGATTTTTGTAAGCACGGTGATGTGCGGCTTCAAAACGCCGCGCCCCTTCAGATCCGCAAGCTGCCAGCTCGAAAGTTCCAGCACGACAGGCGTTTTTTCGTTTGTCTTTTCCAGGAAGGTGAGGGGGCTCACGGTAATGTTTCCGCCCAGGTACGCTTCAAAGCCGGCTTCGCATAATCCGTAGTGAATGGCGCTTACCGTAGATGACTTTCCCTTGCTTCCGGTAACTGCAATGACCGGCGCCTTAGTAAAGCTTAAGAACAGTGAAAGATCGGTCTCAATCGCTTTTGCGGCGGCCAGATACTTGTTTCCCTCATATTTAATGCCCGGATTCTTGATGACGACATCCGCATTCTCAAAGTCGGCCAGCTCGTGCTTTCCCAGGACGAAACGCGTCCTGCTCAAATCGAGCGACGGATCGCCGCGCAGGGATGCGAGTGTCGGAGCAAGCTGCTCTTCTGTTTTCATGTCGGTAACTGTTACGTAAGCGCCGTATCGCGCGAAAAAGCGGACGGAGGCCTCTCCGCCGCCGTTCAGCCCAAGGCCGTGAATGGTAACCTTCTTGTCTTTGATGTCTTCCAGGCTCTTGAAAAAGCAGCCCGCCGGATATGAATGCGTGTTCGTGTACATGCTCTCAGTATAGCATCTTCTGAAACGCATTTACAGAGCTTTTTAGCCGTGGGGACGGTCGCCCTGGGCGCGGTGGAATGCCTGTTTCTTTTCGTACATGAGCGCATCGACCTGCTCAACGGCCTGTTCCAGCGTTAAAAAGGTTGAAGGCGGGAACGTCATTGTTCCGACACTGCACGTAAGACTGTATGGAAGCTTCATCGTGGAAGTTTTCTTTGTGAGCGTTGCGGTAATCTGTGAGCAGTAATCCTCATTGTTGTAGCCTTTCGTATTACCGACGACCAGGAACTCATCACCACCGTAACGTACACACAGCCAGTTTTTAGGCACAACCTGCATGACAGACGCTGCTACGGTCTTTACCGCAAGGTCACCGTGCAGATGGCCGAACTTGTCGTTGATTGTCTTCATTGAGTTGATGTCTATGAAGAACAGGATGGTCGGAATGCCGTTTTTCTTGTTCTGTGCAAAGAACGGCTTTGCCAGCTTATCAAGGCCGACACGGTTAAGCATTCCGGAGAGAGCGTCGCGTGTTGAAAGTTTCAGGAACTGCTGGCTCATCTGTTTGTACATGTTTTTCTTTCTGAAACGCTCAATGTTTGTGCCGACGGTGCGCGTCCATGTGTAGGCGTAATTATTGTTCAGAATGTCCAGATTGTCTTTCGTTACCAGATAACCATGTGCGTACGAGTGATTGAAGATCGGGAAGAAAAGGTACATATGGTTGCCTTCGCTTTCCATCTGGGATGGAATCAGGCTGCGTGTCTGAATGATTTCCTTCAGTCCCTTCTTGCCGTTGATGATTGATGTAATGCTCTGAACCGAAGCACCGTAAGAAAGATTTTGAGGCAGATTTTCCTCAGAGTTAATCAGAACGCTTGACCAGTCTGCTTTCAGGAAGATGCTGAAATTGTCGCCTTCAAATGAATGAGACTTGTTGAAAAGTGATTCAAGGTTTGTCAGCAGTGAGAAAACATCCGCGGCTTCGGTAAATACTTCCTCAATCTTTTCCATCTGAGCCGAGAATTCGCTGGTAATGCGGTTCTGCGTCAAAGAAGACAGGTAGAAGTTGCTGTCTGTGTTTTTTTCCTGCAAAGAACCGTTTCCGCAGCCACAGGAACAGCGGTAAACCGGTATGTTCTTGGCTTTCAGAATCTTTGTCTCGTTACTGTGGTATTGGGAACGCTTTGCTGCCTCCGTTCCAATCAGCGCAACATTGTTTTTTACCGTTGAAAGCGGCGGATTCAGATGTTTTGCGAAATACTTGTCGTCATAGCCTACAACTTTCAGTTGTTCTGGAATGGATATGCCATTCTCTTCTGCTGCCTTGTAGACACCCAATGCAATATCATCATTTGCGCAGACAAGAACCTCGGGGAGCTTGTTTCCATCCCTTATGTATTGGGAAACAAAGGAATACGAATCGTTGTATGTGTCAGATGGCAGCTGGAAAACGTGGTCCATGTTTATGGTAAGGTTGTTGTCCAGCATGCAGGTTCGGAATGCCTTATATTGTTCTGCGCGGGCAGATGAAACTACTTTACTGTCCAGATAGCCGAAATCGGTATATCCGTGTTCCTTTATGAGATGTTCCATCATCTCATAAGCTGCGGTGTAATCATCGCTTTTAATAGAGGTAGTGCCATCCATACGGAAGTTTACGACAACTGCTGTTTTGCCGGCCTTGATGGTTCGTATACGCTCTTTTTCAAGAGTACGTGCGTTATTTATCTGATCAGCAAGAATAACAACGCCATCAAAGTCTTCATAAGGGATTATGCTGTAAATGGAAAAGCCTGAGAAATTGGGAAAACCGGAAAGTTCAGTAAAATTGTAGGCGACAAACACGTAAATATCAATGTCCCCGCCTGCAGTCGCCTGTTGCATGCCATGCAGGAACTCTGTTACATAATCATACTTCCAGCCAGAACATAATACGGCAATCTTTTGTTTCATTACTGAAAGTATACCACGGAAGAGGCAACCCCTATAATAAAGAAATTCTACTTTTCGGTTATTGTTTAAGGATGTGTTTGCATATATGTGAGGGAGGGACGGGGTGCTGCCTTCCGGTGCCTCGAATGACACCACGGCAACAATAGGTATCACACTCGCCCGCAAGCGGGCTCGGGGCCGATGTGTCATCCGAGTCCCCGTACGGCAGCACCCCGACCCTCCCTCTCGTATCTGTAAAAAAAATATCAAAAAAAGCGGAAGGTACTTACATGCATAAAAAAAGCTGTCATTTCTGACAGCCTTTTTTGAAAGCGGAAAACTGAATTGTTTTTTTGTTTAAAACAAAAACGGGAAATTACATGGACGTAATTTCCCGTTGGTTTTCAAAAAACTGAAATAATCCCACGCGAACCACGAAGTGGCTCGCGTAGAAGGAATAAAAGCATGGATGCTTTTATTCCTTTACGGCACCTGCTGTAAGACCGGCAACAATTTCTTTCTGTGCGAGCACATAGAAGATGATTGCCGGAATTGTACAGAGAGTCAGGTAACAAAGAACTCTAGCCCAGTCTGTAGCATACTGTCCCTGATACTGCATGACACCAAGTGGCAGAGTGTATTTAGTTTCATCATTAAGAACGAGCAGCGGCAACAGGAACTGGTTCCATGAAGCAACAAGTGTCAGAACAGCAATTGTCGTAATGATTGGCTTTGAAAGAGGAATAACCATTCTTACCAGAAAGCCGAACTTGCTACAGCCATCGATTGTTGCGGCTTCTTCGAGATCCATAGGAATCTGTTCAAAGAAGCTGCGTGTCAGCATGGTGTGGAATGCAAGATTGAAGGCAGCCTGCGGCAGGATGATACCAAGATAGGTATCAAGAAGGCCGATATCACGCATCTGCAGATACATAGGAAGAATTGCAACTGCGAGCGGGAACAGAAGTCCGAGCAGGAAGTAGTTGTAAAGGAATTCTCTTCCGAAGAACTTGATGCGTGCAAAGGTGAAGCCTGTAAGACAGCTCAGCAATACGTCAAAGAAAACTGTTCCAGCCATGATGATGAAAGAGTTGAAGAAACTCCTCCAGAATGTGGATGTAGAAGGATTCAGAATCTTTAAGAACGTCTCAAACTGGAAAGGACGAGGAAGTCCGAGCAGGTCGGCGCGAAGCTGCTGCAGTGTCTTGAAACCGCCAAGCAGCATGACATACAGAGGGAATACTGTGTAAATCGCGATAATCACGAGGAAAAGGATTTTAAGTACTTTATACCAGACGTTTGTGTTTGTTTTGTTCATCTTTCTACCTCGTTATTTCTTTGTTGTCAGTCTCTGATATACTGCGTTGAATGTAACACAGATAAAGAAGATGACGATAGCTATTGCACTACCGAAACCCATCTGGAGCCGTTTGAATCCGAATTTGTATAGATACGTAACCATCGTTTCTGCCGAGTTGACCGGGTCACCTTTACCCATTGCCCATATAATATCGAATGTCTGTAAAGATCCGACAATACAGAAGAACAGGGTTACAACGATTGTTGGAAGCAACAGAGGAATGATGATGTACCAGTTCAGCTGGAGTGGGTTTGCACCATCAATAGCCGCAGCTTCGCGGATATCGTCTGAAATACCCTGCAGACCTGCAATGTAAAGAATCATGTACAGTCCGAAGTACTTCCATATAACTACAATAAAAATTGCATTGAATACGGTATCGGGGTTTCCAAGGAAAGCGAAGTTTGTGCCTTCAGGGAAAAGGTTTGCAATGAATGTTGTTGAAATACCGTACTGAGGGTTGTAAATGAACTGCCATACAGTACCGGCTATAACTTCAGAAACTACATACGGAATGAAGAACACTGTACGCAGTGCAACATTTGTCTTTGATTTTGATGAAAGAATGAGTGCAAGTATAAGGGCTATAGGAAGCTCTATAAGCAAAGACAGTACAATGATTTTTACGTTATGTGAAAAGGCCTTCCAAAAGATGGGGTCTGTTAAAATCTCTTTGAAGTTTCCAAAACCGACGAACTGTGTTTTTCGTCCGGCATTCGGACCTGTCAGAGGTCCAAGTCCATTCCACTTGAAAAGGCCGTATACAGCAGCCTTAAATACAGGAAGAACGACGAAGAATGAAAAAATAATAAGAGGTACAATAAGGAATGCCATAGCAATCCAAAAGTTTTGTTTGTTCTTATTGATCATTTATTATAACCTTTTAATTAAGTGGGTGAAACCCAAAACGAGAGAAAAAAAGCCGGAACAGTGAACTGTTCCGGCTTAGAACATCAGTTCAATTATTTGTTTTCTTCCCAAGACTTCTGGATCATGTCACAAGCAGCCTGTGGAGTAATTGTACCTGCGAAGATACCTGCTGTTGCATCGCAAACAGCACCACCAACTGCTGCTGGCAGGAACTGGTCCCAGTACAGCTGGAAGTAACCTGCTTCTGCAACTGTGTTGGCAACGAGGTTCATGTTAGCATCAACAAGGTCGCTGTAGCCAGGAATAACTGGACAAGCATTCAGTCTTGTGCAGATAATCTTGTAGTTCTCTGGCTCATAGAGTGACTTGAGGAAATCAACTGTTTCTGCAGGAGCGTTAGCACCGATAACATAACCGTCACCACCACCCTGTACGTCAGAGCCAAGACCCTTTCCGCCTGCAACTGCTGGGAATGCCATAACACCCCACTCAGCATTCTTTCCAGCATCAGTAGTAGCATTGTCAATACCTGTTGATGGACACCACTGTCCCATCAGAGCAACACCAGCCTTGCGGTCTGCAACGAGTGCATCCATTTCAGCCTGTGTGTTAGCCATGAAACCATCCTGGAATGGGTTTGTATCTACGAGGTCCTTGAACATCTCCATAGCCTTTACGAATGAGCCCTTGTTGAAAGCGCTTGTTCCGTTGTAAGCTGCGAGGAAGTCTGGCTGTCCGCCGAGGCGCTGTGCCAGGTATGTGAACCAGTAGTGACCTGTCCATGTTTCAGCCTCACCAACTGAAATAGGAGCATATCCCTTTGCCTTGAGTGTCTTGCAGCTTGCGAGGAACTTGTCCCAGTCTGCGAAGTCAGCTTCTGTCAGACCGCAGTCTGCGAATACAGCCTTGTTGTACCAGAGTCCAACGAAACCGCATGAATATGGAGCACCATACTGAACGCCATTGTAAGCATAGAGGCCCATAGCACCAGAACCAATCTTAGAAATGTTGCCAGTCTTTACATCCTTTGTGATGTCTTTGAGCATACCAGCTTCAGCATACTCGATCATGACACCGCCACCCCAGCTTCTGAACATATCCGGTGGATTGCCTGACTGAACGACAACTGCAACCTTGTCCTTGAAAGCCTGGTTTTCGAGACATGTGATGTTGATTGTAACTCCAGGATGTGAAGCCTCGAAGTTATCTGCAATCTGTCTCCATGCAGCCTGCTGATCATCTGTTGTATCCAGATGCCAGAACTCGATTGTTGTTGCCTTAGCAGCAGGAGCTGCTGCAACATCAGCTGCCTTTTCTTTCTTACAACCAACGAATACTAAAGATACGCTGAGAAGAAGAAGCATAAGAATCAGTGAAAAACGTTTCATAGATAATTCCTCCTATGTTTTTCTCGCTATATTAAGCTATCTTTAGTTTAGGAGTGTTCGGCCCTCTTTTCTATAAGAATTTTTCCCTACTTTTATATCTTTTTCATGAGAAAATAGTGTAAAATGCTGAAATAAAGGAGTGAAGATATGACTTTTTCAGTTTCATCAGCAACCATTGCGTGTATATGGATAGTTCTTTTTCTGTGTGCCGCGCTCGTAATCGTTCCGTTTATCCTGGTTAAGCGGAAATTCAAGACGGATCTTCTGAGTTTTATTACGGGCGTATTCATATTCGCTTTTTTTGCCATCGGGCTTGAGACAGCACCTAAACAGCTGCTCGTTGCCTCTTTGCTTTCTGGCCCGGCACCAAAGATGTGGCTTGTTGCGCTTGTGAGTGCGCTTATGGCAGGCATTTTCGAAGAGTCCGGCCGTTTCTTTGCTTTTTCAGTGCTGCTGAAGAAGCACCGTTCTAATGATGGGAACGCCCTGATGTACGGCATAGGGCATGGTGGCTGTGAAGTGGTCATGATTGTCATGCTTTCAATGATAAACAACCTTGCCTATGCGTCTGCCATTAATGCGGGAACTGCAGAAACCATGCTCGCGGGGCTTGAAGAAACGCAGGCTATGGCGCTCGGTGCGGCGTTTGAACAGCTTGCAACAGCCACTCCTGGACTGTTCTTTGTTTCTGTTGTTGAACGCATTGCGGCCGTTGCAGCTCACATCAGCTTGTCAGTCGTTGTGTGGGCCGCCTGTAAGGTGCCTGGAAAAAAGTGGCTGTTCCCAATTGCCATCCTGCTGCATACATGGCTTGATTTCGTGCCTGGACTCTGCTCTTTGAACGGCGTCCCTACAGGCCTCATTGAGTTCCTGGTATATCTATGTGCGGCCCTCTGCGTTGTTGCTGCTATCCGTGTATGGAAAAAAGAATTCCTGCGTTCTTCCCAAATCTGATTTTTATGTGCTACAATTCACATGTATCGTTTTTTTTCAATGGAGGAAAATATGAAAAAGATTATTGCTGTGCTCGTTTTATGTGCACTTGTTGTTTGTGGAGCAGCTGCAGATGAAAGGTCTTTCGACCTGAACCTTGGTTTTGGCGGACTGACGGATACGATTACTAATGGTACAGTGTATCGGGATTATAAGTTCCAGGGCATTACATTTGGCTTCACCTCGACAACCATGTATTCAAAGTTCATTGGAATGTCTTCTGATGTTAATATTGAAAGACCTAGTAAATTAACTATTTCTGATGGATCAAATTCTGTTTCTGCTAATAATGTGAATGCAAGTGATCTCGGCTTCCAGATGGATATGTCTTTCGGTCTTGCAATCAGACCGTACAGCGCAAACGGAATTAACTTATACATTATTCCTAATGTAGGCATGTACTTCTGGTTCCCGCCGGCAAGCGCGCTCGGATCAGTCAATCCAAACGAACTGCTCGGTTTTGGTGTTGATGTTGCCGTTAAGTTCAGCCCTGTTGACGGAATCGGCATTATGGCAGGTCTTGACTTTGACTACTACACTATGGACCTGGCAGCAGAAATTGCAGGATCATCAACCACAACTTACGGAATCGAGGAGCATTGGACGCTCCTGAATCCGAAAATTGGTATTTCCTTCAGCTTCTAGTCTTATCTGGAAGTCTTAAGCATGCGGGTTGCCTTGAAACGTTCAATGGCAATCTGCATGAGCTTTTCTATCAAATCCGGGTAAGGCAGTCCTGAAGCTTCGCAGAGCTTGGGGAACATGCTGATATTCGTAAAGCCCGGAATCGTATTCAATTCATTCAGATACAACTTACCAGTCTTCTTGTCGATGAAGAAGTCGATTCTTGCCATTCCTGAGCCGTCGAGTGCACGGAATGCCTTGACCGCCATATCCCGCACTTCGCGGATGCGGCTTTCATCAAGATCAGCCGGTATGCGCAGAGCCGCGCCATCCGGGTCGATGTATTTTGCGTCGTAATCGTAGAACTCGTGTGACGGAATGATTTCGCCCGGTGTGTAGACGGCGATGTCGCGGAAGCCCGTTACTGAGCATTCAACTTCGCGTGCGGGAATGAATGCTTCAATGAGGACCTTGTCGTCCCAGAGAAGCGCTTCGTCAATTGCCTTGATGAGAGCGTCACGGTCCTCGGCCTTGTTTGCACCGACAGAACTGCCTGCGCGGCATGGCTTTACGAACACCGGCCACTCAAAGTCCTTCTCGCTCTTTTTGAGGATTGCGGCAAAGGCTGCTTCGTCATCGCGGTCGATGCGGCGTACGGTGATGTATGGAACGACGGGAAGTCCGTAGTAGTCCCAGACGAGTTTTGTCTTTTCCTTATCCATTGAGATTGCGCTGCACATGACATCTGGGCCGCAGTAGGGCAGTTCCGCCATTTCAAGCAGGCCCTGTACAAGGCCGTCTTCGCCGAATGTTCCGTGCATGACGGGGAATACGACGTCGCAGGGCAGGGTAGTGAGTTTTCCGTCTTTAACGCTGCAGATTGCGCCTGCGGTTCCTGCTCCTGGAACGATGGTGACTTTTGTGCCTGTAGGTGCATCTGACAGGATGGCTTTTGCATCCGCCTTGATGCGCTCAAGTTCTGCATCGCCCTGCAGGAACCACTCACCTTCTTTCGTGATGCTGATGAGGTAGACTGTGTGCTTCTTTGTATTGATGTTCCGGGCAACTGATGATGCAGATACCTGGGATACTTCGTGTTCTCCGGTTTTTCCACCATATAAAATCGCAATATTCATGACTTGCTCCTTTTTATTTACCGAGCAGCTCATCCAGGGCTTTTTCGGCTTCGCTTATCTCGTCATAAGGCATGACGTGGTCTTTGTAGATGATTGAGTTTTCGTGTGCCTTTCCAAGCAGCAGCACGATGTCGCCGGGTTTGGCCAGACTGAACGCTTTCCTGATGGCGGTCGGCCTGTCCGGAATGAGGAAGAGCGTATCCTCGCGGACAACGGGCTTTCCTCCTGCGCGGGTGCGGTCTGCGTTTACACAGCCGGCGGCAATGTCTTCGAGCAGTTCCATCGGCACTTCGCCGCGCGGGTCTTCATCGGCAAGGAAGACGATGTCGCAGAACTCAGCTGCAATGCGTCCCTGCTCGGGGCGCTTTTTGGTGTCGCGCTCGCCGCCTGAACCAAAAAGGCTGATGAGTCTGCCGCCTTTACCTTCGGCGCTGAGACGCTCGCGGAGTGGCGGGAAAATCGTATTGAAACTGGACGGCGTGTGTGCGTAGTCAACGATGACTTCGAACGGCTGTCCCCGGCTGATTGTCGTCATGCGGCCTTTGACAGGCAGCAGTTTCTCAACATTGTCGCGCTGCTCGCTGGCGTTTCTGCCAAGGAGCATGGAGACAGCGATGACGGCTGCCATCGTGTTGTAGACGTTGAACGTGCCGGGAAGGTTTATCCTCATGTGGCAGCCCGGGGCAACCTGACTGATGTTGTTGTTTTCAATGCGGAACGAAACGCCCTCGCTGTCAGTCACGATGTCGTGTGCGCTCATCCATGCGCAGCCTTCCTTCATCGTGAACTCAGGGAGCTTTACGCCGCCTTTGCCAGCACCTGCTCCTGCTTTGCCGAACGTGGTGTATCCGTAGACCGGGCACTCTGTTGCATCCTGAAAATAGGCGGCAGACGGGTCTTCAAGGTTCACGATGCCGAAAGCAGGCACTTCGCGCTGAGCCCCAAGAATGGTCTTGGTGTGCGTTACGATGCCTGAAAGCGGGGCGACGTCGCGTCTGTTCAGGTTCCGGTCGAGCGCGCGGAACAGGTTTGCCTTGTCAAAGCGATACTGTTCGAACGTGCCGTGGAACTCAAGGTGCTCGTGTGTGACGTTCATCATGATGCCGACGTCGAACTGCACATCCGCAAGACGGCTTGTCAGCAGTGAAAGACCGTGGCTTGAGCTTTCGACAACGGCGTACTCACATCCGTTTTCGACCATCTGATAGAGTTTTTCCTGAACGACAGTCGCTTCAGGTGTAGTCTGATGCTCGGGATTTGCCATGGCATCGTCACCGAGCGAATAGTTTACTGTTGAGATGAAGCCGGCTTTCTTGCCGCACATCCGTAAAAGCTGCCAGACGAGGAAGACAGTCGTGCTTTTGCCTTCCGTGCCCGTAATGCCGATAACTGCGAGCTTTGAAGACGGGTCGTCGTAGAAAGCGGCCGCTGCCGGTGACATGGCGTGGCGCGAATCCTTCACGCGGATAAGCGGAACGGCGGCTGTGCGTGCTGCGTCGAGCGCGTCAGATGGGAGCTCGTCCTGGAAGATGACTGCGGCGGCACCGGCGGCAATGGCTTTTGCGATGAACGTGTTGCCGTGAACGTGGACGCCCGGCCAGGCAAAATAAAGGGAACCCGGCTTTACAAGGCGGGAATCATAGACAAGTGCGTTTACAAGCGGATCTGAGCCGTCGTTAAGTTCGTACGACCAGTCCTGAAGAGCAGATAAAAGGGAAGAAAGCTTCTTTTCCATATAAATGACATTTTACCGCAGAGAAGGGCGCTCCGCAAGTCAGTCTCGCGTGTAGCGGGCGCGGCTTGTCGAGGTTTCGAAGACGTCGACGGCCCAGAGTTTGTCGGCTACGGCCGCGGCATCCGGGTTGGCACGCAGGGCGGCTTCGAGCTGGGTGAAAATCCACTTCGCGATGCGTTCGGCGCTCGGATTCTGATTGAAGACGCTGTTGCCCGCTTCATCCACAAGGTCGTTCAGGTTCGTATGGTCGACCTTCTTGCAGACCGAGCGCAGCGCCGTCTTCAGAATGCCGAAATCGAGCAGCATGCCGCCCTCATCAAGCTCAGAGCCGCGCACATGCGCAAAAACCGAGTAGTTGTGGCCGTGCAGATTCTCGCACTTGCCGTGATAATCCTTCAGGAAATGGGCGGCCGCAAAATCCGCCTCAACGCGTACTTCAAACATACGGGCAGTATACACCTTTCAGGGAACTGACGAAACCCCAAAACTCATCCTGCTATATAAACAGCCGGGTTTCTTTCTTGTATTCAGCGAATCCGCTTTTCCTGGCCTGATGTTTTTCTGCCAGCGGAATGCTGATGAATAGGAAGAGACACGTATTGAACACCGCGCCTGAAATCATGAGCGGCCAGTTGCTCAAATCCGGCGAAGAAAGAAGCCACGTAAGCGCGACACCCCACCACATCATGATTTCGCCAAGATAATTCGGATGTCTCCCGTACTTCCAGAGTCCCACGCGGATGAAGCCGGTTCCGCCGTTCTTCTTGAATGAGTGCATCTGGATGTCGGCGATTCCCTGCATTGTCGCCGCTCCGAGTGAGATGACAATGCCGATGAGTGAAAGCGGTCTGAAAGCACATCCGTCCTCAATCATGCGGATGGCCGGGCGCATGCAGCAGTAGACGACAAGCGTCGGAATCATGTGGATGCCGAAGAAGTTCACGACAGGATAGAACCACCCGGATTTTTCTTTCAGCATCGTGTAGCGCCAGTCCTGATGACCGAGCCCGTGGAACGTGTACGCCCAGTTCGCCGTCAGCCTGAGTCCCCAGAACCAGATGGCAATCAGGATGAGCACGCCCAGCAGGTTCACCCCGTGAGCGACGGCCGCGCCAGTCACGAATACAAGCGGCTGCACGCTCCAGTACGGATCGTACACAGACGCATTCCCAAAAAAGACACTGAACACAAAAACGATGACAGTAGCAGCAACATCCGCAACTAAGAGTGATGAACAGATTTTAAGATTGATACAACCGCTGATAATCCAACCAGCAACAAACGAAAGCACATACACAAGAAGGAGAATCAGACAGCTTAAACCACGTTTGATATTCTTCATGCGGAAAGTATACACCTTTCAAGAAAGCCATAAAAGGGGCGCCTGCCCCTCGCTCCCAAGTCCTCACTCGCTCCCCGCTCGCTCCGGTCTTGTCCGCTGCCCCCTCTTGCGGGCCTCAGGCGCCGGCCCGCAACGCCCGGCTGACCAAGGCGGCGCTTTTAAACCACCCTTGTCGCGAGAATGCGCCACGCGCATTGTCGCTCCGCCGCGGGACCGCTCTCTTATACCAGACCGCTGACCAAGGCGGCGGTACTTTCTCCATCCATGGCGCTTGAAGTGATGCCGCCCGCGTAGCCTGAGCCTTCGCCGGCAGGATAAAGACCTTTCAGCACCGGGCTCTCGCGCGTTTCCTTGTCGCGCAGAATGCGCACCGGTGTTGAGGTGCGCGTTTCAGGCGCAATCAGCAGCGCTTCCTCACAGATAAAACCGTGCATGTTCCTGTCAAAATCTCGGAATGCCTGCTTGAGCCGCCTGCTTATGTGTTCGGGAAGCACAAGGTCGAGCCGCGCGCTGACCAGGCCGGGTGTGTAGCTGCTTTCAGGAAGCGAACTGCTCAGGCGTCCTTCAAGAAAGTCGACCAGCCGCTGTGCCGGCGCCGCCTGCGGGTTCACGCCGCCCGTGCCTTCTATGCGTTCCGAGGCCTTATTAACAGTAGAGCTTTCAAAAGCTTCTGCGCCATCATGACAGGCGTTGTATGCGGCCTGCTCAAGCTGTGTGCGGAAGTGCAGTCCTGCGAGCGCGTCCGTGGCGCCGTAGTCCTCCGGGCGAAGTTCCACGACGATGGCCGCGTTTGACCAGCGTGCATTCCTGCTTGAAGGCGACATGCCGTTTACAACAACGCCGCCCGGAGCAGAAGCGGATGGAACAACAAGTCCGCCGGGACACATGCAGAAACTGTAGACGCCGCGGCCATCAACCTGCGTGGTAAGCCGGTACTCCGCCGCCGGAAGGTCTCCTCCGCGCTCTCGGCCGTGGTACTGGATGCGGTCTATCTTTTCACGCGGGTGTTCCACGCGTACACCGGCGGCGAACGTTTTCGCCTCAAGGGCAGCGGGATTTGCCGCGGCAAGCATTTCGTAGATGTCCGGGGCTGAGTGGCCGGTCGCCAGAATGACGGCTTTTCCGCGGTATTCAGAGCGGCTGCCGGTAAGCGTATCAATGCAGGAAACTCCTGTTACACGATTTTCTTCCATAATGAGCTTCTCACAGCGCGTGTTGAAATGCACTTCTCCGCCGTGAGAGCGGATTGTCTCGTTCATGGCGCCGATTATGGCCGGCAGCCTGTCAGTTCCTATATGCGGATGAGCATCCGTCGTTATTGAGGCCTGAGCGCCGTGAAAGGCGAAAATCTGCAGAATCTTGTCTATGTTGCCCCGCTTGTTGGAACGGCTGAAGAGCTTTCCGTCAGAGAACGTACCGGCGCCGCCTTCTCCAAAGCAGTAGTTTGAATCCGCGTGGACTGAGCCTGTGCGGGAAATGTCTGCAATGTCGCGCTTTCTCTGGGCGGCTTCGGGGCCGCGTTCAATGATGACGGGCTTAATGCCATCCTCAAGCAGCCGGAGTGCTGCAAAAATCCCCGCCGGACCATCCCCTATGATGACGACCTGGCGCGCGTCCTGTTTTCCAGCTTGAAGCCACGGACGCAGGGCTCTATCCGCTTCATCCGGCTTGTCGCCATCCGTGTAGACATCGTAGCGGAAGACCGTCTTGATTGCGTTACGCCGTGCATCAAGCGACTTTTTCTTGAAGATGAACGCAGAAATGTCTTTCTCGGTGATGCGTTTCGCCTTTTTTGCAATCTCCTGCACGGCGAGCTTTCTGAGGGCGGCTTCGCTTGTATCGTCTCCTTCGGGTACTGTCAGCGTAACGGAATACTTCATGGCGCGAGTATATCATGAAACGGCTTAGGGGGTGTAGTGCCGCGGCAGCGTTCGGGGCGGTTTGCCGCCACGAATGAAGCGTCAGCGGAAGCACGAAAGACCCGACGGTTGCCTGCAACCGGAAGCCCCGTATTCTTCTTTATATTATTGACTGAATGTCTGTTTTGCAAGAAAATGACCGTATCTGTCAAAAGAAATTAATCATTTACGGAGTATAGATATGCCAGAAAAAATGAAGATTGAGACAGCCTGCCTTCATGCGGGCTATAAGCCTGAAAACGGCGGTCCGGGTACTATCCCGATTGTGCAGAGCACAACGTACCGCTTCGATTCCTGTGATCACGTTGCAGCCCTTTTTGACAAGCCGACTGAGTATATGTACTCACGCTTTGCAAATCCGACCTGCGATGCTGTGGAAAAGAAGATTGCAGCCCTTGAGGGCGGTGTCGGGGCCATGCTCACAACATCCGGTCAGGCAGCCAGCCTTCTTTCTGTGCTGAACCTTTGTTCTGCAGGCGACAGCTTCATTGCCTCTTCATCAATTTACGGCGGAACAATCAATCTGTTCGGCTTCACGCTGAAAAAGCTCGGCATTGAGTGCATCTGGGTTGATGTAAACGCAAGTTACGACGAGATCATGGCTGCCTTCAAGCCAAACACCAAGTGCGTTTTCGGTGAGACAATTGCTAATCCGGCTCTGACTGTCTTTGATTTTGAGACTTGGGCAAAAGCCGCACACGCAAACAACGTGCCGCTCATTGTAGACAACACATTTGCAACGCCTGTTTTCTGCCGCCCGTTTGAATGGGGCGCAGACATCGTTGTCCACTCAACGACAAAGTACATGGACGGTCACGCTGTCCAAGGCGGTGGCGTCATCGTAGACAGCGGAAAGTTCGACTGGGAAAAGGCGTACAAGGCAACAGGCAAGTTCGCTGACATGATTGAGCCTGATGAAAGCTATCACGGCCTCTGCTACGTCGGTGACTTTGGCAATGCTGCCTACATCGTTAAGGCACGCACTCAGCTGATGCGCGATTTTGGCTGCTATCCTGCTGCACAGAGTGCCTTCTACCTGAACCTCGGTCTTGAGACGCTGCCGGTACGCATGAAGCAGTACGTGGCAAACGCAAAGGCAGTCGCTGAGTTCTTCAAGAAGTCTGACAAGATTGCAAGCGTCTCTTATCCGGGACTTCCTGGTGATAAATATTACGAGCGCGCACAGAAGTATCTGCCGGAGGGCACCTGTGGCGTCATCTCAATCAGCATCAAGGGAGGCAGGGCCGCTGCAGTCCGCTTCATGGATGCGCTTAAACTTGCAAGCGATGAGGTTCACGTAGCTGATATCAGGACTTGCGTTCTGCACCCGGCAAGTGCAACGCACCGCCAGCTGACAGACGAGCAGCTTGTGGCTGCCGGAATCGACGGCGGAATGGTACGCTTCAGTTGCGGACTCGAAAATATCAACGATATAATAGAGGATATTACGCAAGCTTTGGAAAAAGTTTGAGATATTTGTGATTTTTCAGGATTATGTGTTATAACTATAATACAGGTAGGATTATTATGAAGAAAAAGATCTTTATGGTTACATTGTTGCTCCTGTTTTTTGCAGTTATAGTTTCAGCTCAGAGCGCAGATGCAGTAACGAAGATGATTGAATCAAAAGAGGCAACGGTTGGTGAAGCTGCCTACTTCCTCGCTGTGTATCTTGATGCTGCACCGGAGAATAGTACGGAAGAAGCAGCAGTAAACGCGCTTCAGGCATCTGGTGTCTGCAATGAAGGTGTTGCAGCTGATACTGTTCTGACTTATAAGACCTTCGCTGGTATGCTTATGAGAACATGGGATGTAAAGGGAGGTCTGATGTATTCACTTACAAAGGCTGACCGCTATGCACTCCGTGATCTTCAGGCAAAGGGATTCATTTCTGCATCTGCAGATCCAGTTTCTGCTGTATCTGGATTTGATGCGCTTGCCATCCTTAACAACTGCATGACTCAGCTTGGAGGTAACTGATGTTTAAGAAAGTAGTTCTTTTGGTTGCAGCTGTGCTGTTTATTACACTTCCTGCTGCAGCTTTTGATTTCGGTGGTTCTGTTGATGCATCTGCTGGTGCAGCAATCAGTGATTCAACTACATTCAGCCCATCTGCCAAAGCAACAGTATGGGTTAAGGCTCCTCTCGGAAATATTACTCTTTCTGCAGAAGGTTATTACAAGTGGAGTGGTTCATTCATTGCCGGTACAGATCCTTCAAATACAAACGTCGTTGATCTTTCACTCTTGAAGATTTCCTTACCGGTAGCTGATTTTCTTTCACTGAACATCGGCCGCTATTCATTCTCTGATGTTACTTCATCAGTTTTCGCAACGACTTCTGATGGTGTCAACGCAGCAATGACTTTTGGCAAGATTAAGGTTGGCGCTTATGCCGGATACACCGGACTGCTCAATGCAAATACAGTTACTCTGGCCGGCGGTCCAGCATCTGATGCAGAAGGCGTTTATGTTCTTGCTCCAAAGTTCGCAGTCCTTCTTGCAAACGTTTCACTGCCAAACTTCCTTGGTGGAAACACATTTGCTCTTGAAGCAACCGGTTCTCTTGACCTGAACGCTGAAGAAAACGGATATGAGGCATGCAACAGCTTCTACGGAACTCTTTCTGCTGCTGGTCCTATCACCACTTCAATCTACTATTCAGCAAGCGCAACAGGAAGCTACCTTACAAAGGATGAAGACAACCTGGGTATCTTCGGAAAGGGAAGCATTGTCTGCTATCTGCCGGTAATGTCACTCTCAATCACTGCTTCAGCAGCTTACGGAAGTGAAAACTTCCAGGCTGTTTCATACAATCCATATGCAGGCGGCATTCTTAACGGAGGCCTTTCTGTAACACTTAAGCCTATCGACAGCCTGCTCTGTCTGGTATCTGGCGGTATTGACTGCAACACTGTCGGAGAGTTCTCTGCTGAAAAAGCAAACTGGACTGCTCTTGCAAAGTGGCAGGTTTTGAGTGATCTTTCTGCATTCCTGTCACTCGGACAGGATATCGCACTGACTGATGGCGGCACAAACAAGTTTACTGTTTCAGCCGGCGCAACAGTGTCATTCTAAGGAGTACTTACATGAAAAAGACAGTATTTATTCTTATTCTTCTTCTTGCTGCTGTTTCTGCTTTTGCACTCAATGCAAAGGTACTCGATGTCGTTGGAAAGGTCGAAATCCAGCTGGCAGACGGAAACTGGGAAGCAATAGCTCCTGGTACTGTACTCGGACCGGGAACAGTCCTTTCAACAGGTTTCAAATCAGAGGCCGTCATCTCAATTGATGAAACAACAATCAATGTAAAGGCGCTTACCCGTCTTACTATTGAGAAACTTTACGAACAGGAAGGAAACAAGGCTTCAAGTTTCTACCTTGATGCCGGCGCTCTTTCAGCTGATGTTAAATCTGCAGAAGACAAGAAAGTTTCCTTCAAGGTAAAGACTCCGGCTGTAACGGCTTCTGTCCGTGGTACAGCAGGTGACCTTACTGTTAACAGCCTTGTCGGTACAAGCGGTACCTGGCTGCTGACACCACCGGAGCCAAAGGCTATCAGCTATAACCGCGGTGATGCCGCTCCTTCAGCTGCTACTGAAGAAGTAAGTTCAGCACCGGCACCGGTTGTTGCAGAAGCAGCAGCTGCACCAACAGAAGCTGCTGGCGAAGAGGCTGCTGGAGCAGAGAGTGGAGACGACTTTGACTGGAGCATCGATAACGGTGAAGTTACTGTTCAGCCTGGTCAGTCAGCAACATTCGCTGTAGGACAGGATGTTGTTACACCTATGGAGACAGCTGCTGCAGCTGCTACAAGCACTGGTGGAACACAATCTCTGAGTGCTCAGGAAGCTGTCGCATCAAGTGCCGCTCCTGCAGCTCCAAGCGGAGCAAGTGCTGTTCTCGCAGAAGTCAACAGTGCCCTTTCATCTGACCTTGCTGTTGGTGCTTCAACTCCGGCTGCAACTCCTGCAACACATGCACCAAAGACAGGTACAGTAACAGTTACGCTTACCTGGCCATCATTCAACTGATGACAGCGTTTTCTGCCTGACTTGAAAGTGCGGGCAGAAAAAAAGAAGACCGGCGGATTATTCCAACCGGTCTTTTTTTATGCCTTGCCGGGCGCCCGAAAGCGCCACAATCTTTCATTTGTAGAGCGGGCTTTCAAAAGCACCACCCGTTCATGCGCTTTTATGCGAGCACTTCCTTCTTCGCTTTCTCCATGGCGGCAATCACCTTGTCGCACCACGCATCAAATTCAGGGTCTTCGTTCTGGCATTCCTTGTGGCTCATGACGTACTCGACCGTCTTCCGCACACCCTGATCAAAGCGGGTGGTGCAGCAGAAGTCTGGAACAAGCCGCTTCAGCTTAGAGCAGTCAAAGACAACGGAATTGGACTTATCACCAAGCAGGCCCGGGCCCGCATCGAAGGCAGCTCCCGTTTCTGCAATGAACTGTGAAGAAACGTAATACGCATTGAGCTTTACGCCGAGTGCATCCGCTACAGCCTGGAAGACCTGATTCCATGTCACGGTCTCGTCGCTTGTAATCTGCACGGCCTCGCCAATCGCGTGGATGTTGCCCATCAGCCCGATGAAGCCCTTCGCAAAGTCGCTGTTGTGCGTCATCGTCCAAAGGCTCGTGCCGTCTCCGTGAATGATGACCGGCTTTCCTTCCTTCATGCGCTTCAGCACCTGATAGCTGCCGTTCTTTCCGTGCAGTCCCATCGGCACGAAACGCTCGTCGTACGTGTGACTCGGCCGGATGATAGTAACCGGGAAGCCTTCCTCGCGGTACTTCGTCATCAGGAACTTCTCGCACTCAATCTTATCGCGCGCATACTGCCAGTAACGGTTTTCCTGACACGTTCCCTCTGTAATGTGGTAATCAGCGCACGGCTTCTGATACGTCGCCGCCGAACTGATGTACATGTACTGCTTTGTGTGTCCCTTGAAAACGCGGTAGTCGCGCTGCACATCCTCAGGTACGAAACCTATGAAGTCGCAGACAACGTCGAACTGCTTATCCTTCATGTAATCTGCCAGTGCCTTTTCATCGTGCACATCCAGAGCGACAGTATGAACCTGCTCAGGTACAACAGCGTTGCGGTTTCCCCGGTTCAAGAGCGTCAAATCCCAGCCTTCACCCGGAAGGCGCTTAGTGATTGCAGTACTGATTGTGCCAGTGCCGCCGATAAATAAAGCTTTCATGCCCTCTATTCTACCACAGATTTTGCAAGAATGCGTAAGCAGTTTACGGATGGAGTAGTAGCACCACAAAGGGGCGCCTGCCCCTCGCTCCGAAGTCCTCGCTCGCATCTGCTCGCTCCGGTCTTCTGCGCTGCCCCCTCTCCTAGGGGCTGCCGCCCCTAAAACCCCGCCGTGCTTTCAAAGCAGAATCTCCCTCGCGCGCTGCGGAGGAATCGCGCGAAAAGGGCTTTTTTTCTCCGCAGTGTGAAAAAAAGTGAAAGTCGCGTTTCATCGAAATACAACGTTTTCAGTTGTTTTCGCTGTAGTGAGACAAGAACAGAGTACTCTTTTTTCGAGCCTGCTGCTGAATATCTGGATGTACCCGCTTCCAAAATACAGCGAAAACGGGCGGAACTGCGCTGTTTCGCTGTACAAAAGCTTCTGAGTCTTTTTCCAGCTTGAGTTGCGCACCCGACAGACAACATCGTGCGTACGGAGAAATCGCGCACAACAGCTTGCTTTCGATGAAATGGCAAAACCGCGTTTTTTCATGATGCGGAGAAATTGTGCAGAACATATAATTTTCGCGGAAGGTCGAGAGTCATGCTTCCGCGAAAAAAATGCGTTTTTTTTGTTTTCGCTGTCGTGAGACAGGGAGAAACCCAGTTTCCCTGGGCTTGCTTTCTGATAACCAGATGCGCTCTTATTCAAAAAACAGCGAAAACAGTCTTTTCTTGATTTTTCTCTGTTCTGCTGAGAGTTTTCGCTTCTATGCCTGCGACAGAAGCGCCGCGAAGTGTCCGCGAAAAAAGGCGAAAACGCACGAAAAGCCCACATTTCTCTGCCTGTGCGCTTATCTGCAGTGAAACAGCGTGTCCCCTCCGCGCGTGGGTTCGCTGTCTTCCAGCTTTGAAACGGCGCATTTTCTCTCAAGATGCTGGTGACACATCCGCGTATCATGTGTGTTGAAAAAAAGTAAGAAATTTTGCACAAAATAGTTGACGTTATAATATTATATTGCGTATATTATAGTTGTTGATACAATACTATGTATGAAAAAGCAATGTAGGAGGAAGTGATGGTATTTACAGCGGGCTCTGCGCTTCTTGATGCTGTTGTGCTTTCCGTCGTCTCACAGGATGCGGAAGGAACGTACGGCTACAAAATCACGCAGGATGTCCGGTCAATTATGGAAGTGTCTGAAAGCACGCTGTACCCCGTACTGCGCCGCCTCCAGAAAGACGGTTTCCTTGAGACGTACGACAGGGAAGCTGCCGGAAGGAACAGACGCTACTACAAGATTACATCCAACGGCATGATCCAGCTGGATGCATATCGCAGGGACTGGGTTGCGTTCAGAAAGAGCGTCGACCACGTGCTGCTTGGCACTCAGTCAGAATAGGAGAAGGGAAATGGATAGAAATACATATCTTGCAGAATTGAGAAACTGCCTGTCAGCCCTTCCTGTAGAAGAACAGGATGAGGCGCTGGACTATTTTACAGATTTTTTCGAAGACGCAGAAAACGACGAGAAAGTCATAGAGGAACTCGGCGCGCCAGATAAGCTCGCTGAAGAAATAAAGGCACAGTTTGCCTGGGTGCCTGCCACAATCAACACGGATGTGCAGAAAGAAGAGAAGAAGGCTGACAACAGCGGCGCGGCTGGCGGCTTCCGTCCAAAACGCGCCCGCAACTCTGGCAGCAGCGGAACCGGCGGCTCAACATACCGCTCAGCCGGCCTGTTCTACGAGTTTGACGCTGACAAAGTGAAGAATCTTGAACTGGCGATTGGTGCCGCTGAAATCGTCATGGTTTCAGGCAGTAAGTGGACAGTCGAGACGCGCATGGTTGAGCCGTCTGCCTTCAGGTGCGAAGTCTCTGAAAAG
The DNA here is from genome assembly GCA_018066285.1 of Candidatus Treponema caballi. GTDB lineage: Bacteria > Spirochaetota > Spirochaetia > Treponematales > Treponemataceae > Treponema_I > Treponema_I caballi. Next base: position 62,905 of record JAGHRS010000052.1, on the reverse strand, counting down.
GGCACGCTCATTATCGACAACAGAATACGCCTGCCGAACCTTTCGTTCTGGCAGCATGCAGACAGACACAGTGCGCCGCGCATCCTCATTACCGTGCCTGAAAATGCTGAGCTCGGCATCATGAAGATTGCGCTTGGAGCGGGCTCATTCACAACACGGAACGTGGAGCTTTCCTGCAAGGCAGGCTTCATTGACGTAAGCGCCGGAAACCTTGTTCTGGGCAATGCCCGCGGCGGCACCTGGACGCTTCATTGCGGCGCCGGCAACATGGAACTGACCGGTACTGCAAACGGCAGCTGCAACATCGACTGCGGCATGGGCAGAATCGTCATGAATCTTACCGGAAACCCGGATGAGTACTCATTCGCCGGCCGTGTCGGATTGGGCGAGATTTCGTTCAACAAGACAAAACGGAGCGGCGTCGGTAACATAGAGTGTAATGAGCGGCTTGAGAATCACTTTTCTGTAAACTGCGGCATGGGACAGGTCACCATCCGGATGGCCCGCTAAACATAAAAAGAATGCCCGTCTGGGGGCATAAAAGGAGATTTTTATGGCTAAGAAAATATACAAATCAAGAAAGCGGATGCTCTTTGGCGTCTGCGGCGGCATTGCCGAGTACTTCAACTGGGATGTGACGATTGTCCGCCTCATTACAATCCTGCTGACAATCCTGACTAAGTTCTGGACAATGGTTTTCATCTATCTGGGCTGCGGGCTCATCTTCCCCGAGCGCCATGTGGATGATGATGCGACCTGCTGGCAGTTTGCCGACGAGGATTTGAAGAGCGCCAACATTGACGGCGAGAAAGTCCACAAGAACACTGAACGAGCTTCTGGGTCCGACGGAAAAGACCGCTCTGAAAAAGACGAAGAGGCGGATGAGCGCGAGGCCGAGAATGCGCGGAAGTTCGCCGAACATGCGGAAAAGCTCAGAACAGACAGCGAATTCGACAGTTTTTTCAAAAAATAACTGCCAGGACTGCAAAAATCAACGGAAAACAGCACATCTCTACGGATGTGCTGTTTCTATTTGCAGATAATCGGAGACTGGTGTATCATTAAAGCATGACAGCAGAAGAGATTTGCCACAAGATTTACGATATTGCCCTCCCTTATGCACAGAAAATGAGTGCGCCTGTTTCATACATCAACGTACAGGCAGGATGTAACTATCCCGTCAGTGATGATGAACTGTGGAACGCATTCAATAAGATCAAGTGGGACACCGTGCTTTCATCCGCAGAACTGATGATTATCCGTAAGCCGTATGCTGCAGGAACCGAGAAAACTCTGCGCGTCGTATCCATCACCCCGTTTGAGGATGACGAAAGCGTCGCAACCGCCGTACCCGTAAAAAACGGCGACATCTGATATCAGAAATCTTTAATCCAATCAGTAAGAATCTCCATTTTATGCAGCATCGGTACTTTTTTCGTATGTTTTGTGCTATAGTTATAGTGGAGTACACTAAGCCCCTTCATGCATATACGGACATTTTTCAACAACACAGATTTTCTCAAAAAAAGCTCCCGCCGGCTTGTGTGCGTGCTGGTGCTGCTTGCTGCTGCGTCATGTGTCTGGGGAGCGGATGCCTATTTTATCTGGATAGGCAGCAATGAGGGCAATCTCTGGTCTAATCCCTGTAACTGGAAATATTCGAGTTCTGGAATAGATTATCAGGAGCAGTCGTCGGGCGGATTTTATCCTGGAGACGGACGCAGTACTGATAAGCAGATCTGGTTTCCAGGAACAGACAATGGCACTTTCTACATAGTTGTAGATCGGGAAATACATACTGGAGAACTCGGTTTTCACAGTGATGGTAGGGGAATGGCCAGTACCTATATTTTTTCAGCGACAAACGGCGGTTCCATTGAGGCTTCTTCCATTTCAGTCAAAGCTCCGCCAGACAGTTCGAAAAAGTCTGTCCTGAATTTCGGCAATGTCCCGGTGACGGTTAAAGATGGAAACTTCAACATTAATGCCGGCGAAACAGCAGGAACTGTTGAGATTGCTACTGATTCCAGTATTACAGTGGAAGGCTGTATGAATATTGGTAAGTATGATCAGAATGGCTCTAATAATACTAAAACTGTCTTTTCAGGAAGTGGTTCTGTTACCACAAAAACTCTTGATTTTCCGAATGCAAATAACCACGAACTGACGATAGAGGAAGGTGTAGCGCTTGGTTTTTCTTCTGGCGGAACTTTTTACCAGGATACAAGTGGTTCTATAACAATCAACGGGTCCGGTACTATTGATTTTCAAAATGCTGGTATTGATACAACAAATAATGGTAAACCACAGGGACTTCATATCAGTCCAGACATAATAGTTCTGAATCCACCGGGAAACAATACCTATACAATGACTGTCGGGACTATGACAGGTTTTCCATCCAGTTCAGTACAGTCTGTTACTATTCATATTGTGGCTTCAACTACAGAATCGTCTTTGAATGACAGATATAAAAAGTTTCTGTATACCTTTTCTCAGAACGGAAACCAATTTACGTTTAATGGAAACAATAATGCAAGTAGTCAGATTCAGCTTTCCTCTGGATCAGGTAATTCCTATTCAGGTGATTTTACTCTTTCATATAACAATTCTGATTTGTCTGCTGGTAATGGCTTCACTTTGACTATTTATCGTCCAGACGGTATTGTACTTGGAACTGTGTCCTGGTATCAGGGTGTTCCAGGCTGGACGGGAGCTTCTTCAACAGCGTGGAATACCCTTGGAAACTGGACGGGCATAACCGATCTGGGGGACCTTTCCACTAAAGATATTTCTATAAACTCAAGCGCACAGAACCAACCTGAAATCAGTACGGATGTACAGGTAAAAACTCTGACAATAACGAACAATGCAACAGTCACTCAAACTGAGGGATCTTTTTCTGTTGAAAGCATAACCTGTCAGGGAACCGGTAAATTCATTGACGATGGGGGAACTGTTCAATTTAATGGATCGGATGGTACATACTCGGCAGTTTATAATGGCGATACATACTTCAATAATGTGTCGATTGAATCCGGAAAAAAGCTCACTCTTAACAGCGACCTGTATCTGAAGGGCAATCTGACAGTAAACGGAACTCTGACTCAAAACGGTAAGTCGCTCGTGTTTTGTGGCGGAAGTTCTCAGACCATATCCGGAGTTACTTCTCTTGACGCCATCACCGTAAAGAACGGGGCACGCGTAACGCTCGGCGCTGACTTTACTGTTGGAAAACTGACTGTTGAAAGCGGAGGAACGCTTGATTGTAGCGGACATACGCTGACGATTACTGACAGTTCAACCATAGCCGGAACGGTAACGGCTGAAAAATGTATAGCAACTGGAATGGGTGGAAAAACGCTCACCATAAACGGAACGCTTTCTGTCTCGGATACGCTTACATTGGAAGGAACTGACGCTGGCCATAAGTTAGTTATAACTGGCGGAGGAACCATCAAGTTGGCTGAGTCGCAGACAGGCGGAAAGTGGCTTGATGTAACATACGGAACTGTTCCTGTAGTACACGATTCATCAGATGGTACGACCGTTACGTACACGGCTTCATACAGTTCTGGGCCTGCGACAAATCCCACCGGTTGGAAGATTTTCTCAGGAGCTTCGGTGTACACATGGACTGGCAACGCTGGTAGTAATGACTGGGGCACTGCCGGAAACTGGGATGTAAATGCTGTTCCAGATGAAAACAGCGCTGTCACCATCGAAACTACCAGTGGTAAACCGGATCCTGTTACTTCTTCTGTTCTGACGCTTGCTTCGCTTACTGTAAAAAGCGGAAAAGGCATAACACTTGGTGGAAATCTTACGGTAACTGGCGAGTTGAAGAACGAAGGCACGGTCGATACAAATGGAAAAGCATTATCATTTGCTTCTTATTCTGATCCATCTACCGGCAATATCGGAACCATAAAGGTCGGGGCTTCAAATACTGTATCTTCTACAGCAGCCGCAACAGTTGGCAAAATCATTTTCTCTGGAACCAGAACGGGTTTTACAGAAACAACCTTTACCAATATAGTTTTCACAAATATTGAAGTCGCTGCTAATTCGTCACTTTCTTTGGGGGATACTCTTTCTGTATCTGGCACGCTGACGAACAACGGAACAATCTCAACTGATGGCAAATCAATTACGACGGGAACTTTTGCAGGCAGTGGCAGTATCGAACTGAAGGGAGCTGTTACTTTGACGGGTGGTGGCACTGTCACGACACTGAAGGTAACGGATACGGCGTCGTTTACAACAAGCGGCAGCGCCACATATTCTGCACTAACTGTTAACGCTGGTACCCTGACTCTGCAGAACGACTTTACGGCCAGTACGCTTACAAACGCCGGCACCATCAATACAAACGGAAAGAACCTTTCATTTGCCACTGTTTCAGACACTGGTACCATCCAGCTTGCTGCTGCTGGTACTCTTGCCGTTCTTTCAGGTGGTTCTGGCGGCACCATCAACAGATTGCAATTCACTGCGAATAGGAGCTTTTCCAACATTACCGGTTTAGCGTTCAAGGACTGTATTATTGATGCGGGAAAGACACTGACGCTTGGCAGCAATCTGACTCTTGGCACGCTTGATAACAGAGGTACGGTCAATGCTGCAGGATATGCGCTGAGTTTTGCCACATACACAAATGGTGCCGGTACCCAGACAGACGCCGTTACCGTCAATGGTGGCTCGATAACGGCGACAGGAACAGGTGGCACTATTTCATCCGCCACGCTGAATGGCACTTCATCAGTAACCAACAGCGGAACGGGCACCCTCATGCTGACAGCTGCTTCAGTTACATCCAATAATGCTGTTCTGACAGTTGCGAAAAGCGGATCCGCAACGCTTCCTGAACTGATTGACGTCTCTGTCACCAGCAGTACGGCAAAACTTACGCTTAACAGCTCGCTTACCGTTTCAGGCACGTTTACGAACAACGGAACGGTTTCTTTCTCTGACAAAACGCTTACTGCCGGCACTTTTGCGGGTAATGGCGGCTACACTGTATCAGGAGCGGTAACGCTCAGTTCCGGTACGTCTACAACGCCGGGAACGGTTGCGTCAGTCACTACGAACGGCACAACCACCTTCACTCAGACAGGAAACTACACGCTGTCTTCTTTTACTGTTTCATCCGAAAATGCGGTGACTCTTGGTAGCAACCTGATTTCAACGACACTGCATAATAACGGATCGATCATATCATCTGGCAAAAATATTACCTGTACGACATACACGCCTTCTTCGAATGACAGCATGACGCTTTCCGGCAATGTTTCGCTCAGTATTGGATCGGGAACTGTCAGTACCCTCAATTACAGTAGTGGTACGCTGACTCCAGGGGCTGCTGGTCTGAGTGTTGGATCTCTGAATGTTGCTGCGGGACCGGCGGAATTAGCCGGCACAATGAACATGACTTCATTTACCGTTGCTGGAAGTACGACAGTGTCTGGAACGACAACAGTAACCGGTAACGTGACCGCAAGTGCTGACCTGACGGTTTCCGGACCTACGACTGTATCAGGAATCCTTACTGCTACGGATTGTAATGTGACGATAGATACTGGTAAAGCACTGGTTGCGGCTAAATACTCACAAACGATCTCCAGCAGTGGGAAATCACTTACTCTGAATGGAACGCTTAGAATTGGCGGTAGTGGAACTTCACGTGATACACTCCGTCTTTCAGGAAACACATCGAACAGGCTGACTGTGAAAGGCAGTGGTACCATCATGCTGAATGCTTCTCAGGTTGGTGGAGATTATCTGGACCTTTCTCAAAGCCCTCGTCCTTCTGTTGCTTACAATGCTTCAGAAACAGATGTAATCTGTACAGCTAAACACAGTTCTGGTTCATCTGGAAACGGCTGGAACATCTGTTCCGGTGATCTTGTGTATGAGTGGATTGGCGGCGATGGAACGACAGATGAGCAGAAATCAGATTGGAACCGTTATAAAAACTGGACGGTTCATATTGTACCAGGTGTTGTTACTGGTGAATCATATGCAGTTAAGATACCTTCATCCGCATCTGCTGATGTTTCTGTTACGGTCCCGGTTAACGTGGCAACTCTGGAAATTGAAACTGGCAGAAAACTGACACAGCATGAGGATGTTGTTGTTTCTTCGGTACTTACTAATGCAGGTACCATTAACATGAATGGCAATAATATGACCTTCTTGTCATATACCGGTTCTGGTGATGTTAAGATTGGAGCAACGGGAAGCATAACAGCCACAGGAACAGCCCCATGCGGAACCATCAATAAACTGATATTTACCGGAACCCGTCCTTTCAGCAATATTCCGAAACTCGCCTTCAGGAATGCTGAAGTCGGCGCATCCGGCGGTGCAAACATAACACTGACTTTTGGTGATGCAATCACATTTACAGGAACACTTACCAACTACGCTACTGTTGTTCAGAACGGCAACCTTAATGTAACCGGCGCCCTTACCAACTACGGTACCATTGATATGCAGAACAACGACCTGACCTGTGCCTCTTACACTGATGATGCTGCCAACAGCTTCATCAAGCTGGGAACGGGAAGATTGGCTTTGGGAGCTGGCAGTACGCTCAACAACCTTGTGTTTACAGCAACCCGCAATTTTGAAAATATAAGCGGGCCAACCATAACGAACGGTATTCTTGATGCAGACAAGACGTTGACCATCACATCCGGCGGGTTGTCTTTTAACGGAAACTTCGAAAATAACGGCAACATAATTCAGGCCGGTGATCTGACTGTTGCCGGTACGCTCACGAATAAGCGCGCAATCAATATCGGAAGCAACAGACTCTGTTTCGGTCTGTATCTGCATACTGGGGTTTCGGACGATACGCTGACCATAGCAGGTGGCTCAGTTACTGCCTCTGCGGGCGGTAACGGAACGGGCATGATTGCTGTCAGTTCACTTACGATGAACGGCAACGCTACCGTCACCAATAACAGCAATGGCGCACTGAAGTTTACGGCAGTCACCGTCAATGCGGTCTCCCAGCTTTCTGCTGGAGGTACCGGCAACGCGCCTGTCTTCAGCGCCTTGAACATTACGAGCAACAGCACCCTTACCCTTGCAAGCAACATATCCGCCGGCAATGTAATCATAGCAGATGGAGCCACGCTCGACGCAGACTCACGTGCTTCAGACCCGACACCACCGGCAGCAGACTCTGCAGATCCGTCAAATCCCGTTCACGGATGCACCACGTTCGGCGGTGGCTATGTGCTTACGGTGAGCGGAAACTTCATCAACTATAACACCGGCCACTCAAATGCGACTCCATATCCGGGGTTTGTGGCGCAGCATGGTCGGGTTGAAATAACGGGAAACGGTACTCATGAAATCCGCGGAAACAACAAGTTCCATGATTTTGTCTGTATTTCTCCGGGCGCAACGCTTGTTTTTGATGCAAATAAAACTACGAATGTTGACCACCAGATCTGGATTGGTGGTTCTGCCGGTGACCTTATTTCTTTGACGACTGACAGTAACGTTGAAGGCGAAAAGTGGACGCTCGACGTTGTCTGGGATGTCGCTGCCGGAACTGCAGAACACAGAAAGCCGCATATCGAATATGCCGCACCGCACAAATCCATTTCATACAGCGCCAAGCTTAAAGGCTGTCTTGTCGGTTGTATCGATGATGCACCCAATCTGCGTGACAGTACCAACGTCAACTGGTTTGATGACATGCCTTCCATTTTCATGTCGCTGGCTTCCGTTGGCGGTAAACAGCTTGCCGTCATGTTTTCTACAGAAGTTGATGCTGTTGCCGGCAGGGATCTGCGTACTGCGGTTGCCCTTAAGACAGACACCGGTTCTAATCTGATAGACGCTTCTGTGCCTGTCAGCATGTATACGGGTTCGTCGGATAAATCAAAGACAACTGTGGTGTATGGCCTTACCCGTGCCCTTACCTGGGATGATCTGTTCGGCTCTGCTTCTGACCGGCTTCATGTTGAGATTGTCCAGTCAGGTGCGGTCCTTGTCAGAAACTCCAACATCAAATATCAGCAGGGTGTAAAGCACTGTGCGAGCGACTTTGCCATAAATGCAGCACGCATGCTGTTCGGTTATGACAACTACATAGACTCATCCACACCGCTTACCATTGAAAAAGGCGCAAACAGCGTACGCACCTGGGACCAGTCAGATTCAATAAGCAACAGACTGCATTCAGACAGCGACCTGTTGTTCCAGGCTCAGTTTGCGGCAAGCGTTCCGGGTGATATGAAGCTTGAAATGGTTGCCATGCTTGCATCTCAGCTGAATACATCCATAATCAGTGACAACTACAAGGATTACTACGACCTTTCAACACGACTCTGGCTGCCGGATGAGCAGCTGGCGCTCAGTTCTCAGAATCAGACCGTTCCTTCCGCTCAGGCAATAACGCAGGACAGTACATCAGCGGGAAGACTCAGGAACTTCTCGCTGCATTACAATAAATCGTCATCAAGCCAGCTGTTCAAGATGAAGGATGGCGAAGAAATACAGTTTCTGTTCAAGATAAAGAACCCTGATGGAACTGATTTCATGATTGACCACGATTGCGATGAAGACCCTGTGAATAATCCTTCGCCGACACCAAGAAAGCCTCTGTATGCCATCCGCCTTGTGGATGATGCTGACATCACATCTTTTGACCTGTGGTCTGTTATGCTGGAGGCAACGAAACTGCAGCGCGGAAACGTGACTATCCTCAACAATGTCATCAACTCTGATCAGAGGGAGCAGACGTTTGTCACCATCCAGATGCAGAAGGCTGGAAGCCTGACCGTTCAGGTCCTGACGCTTGACGGCTCTGTCATTACGACGCTGCAGAGAGGCAGAAAAGCCGCCGGAACGTACGGCTATTCATGGGATGGAACGAACGGAAAGGGAAAGGCTGTTGCCCGTGGCATGTATTTCATCCGGGTCATCGGATCGGATATTGATGAAACGCGCAAAGTCATGGTTGTGCGTGATTAAAGCCTGAAAACCCTTGCAGCACCGATATCGGCTCACATTTTTCAATAAAAGTACACTGTTTTCATACACTTGCAAAAAAATTAACGGCGTAGTAGAGTAGAACTATGTCATTAGAACACAGAAAAGACGAACGATTCGAAGATATCGGTCGTGTCGATGCTCAAAATCTTTGTGTTTTCCCCGGCGTGCTCGTTGATATCAGCATGCTCGGCTGCAGAATCCGGTTCCCCGCTGCTTTCGATGTAGATATGGAATCTGATTTTGAATTGAAAATTACCCCAGCAAGAAAATATTCACTCCAGAACATTCTTTTGATTGGTCATCCTCAGTGGGTCAAGCATGAAGGCGAATCCACAGAGGTAGGCTTCAAGCTGCTCCGTTCTCCTGGAACACGCATGCTTGGCACGTATGTGCAGAAACTTGCACTTGCCGAAGCTGAGTTCGAGGAAGAGGAAGAAATGCTCGCTCAATGCGCAATAGTCTAGAACAGCTTCCCGGCCTTGCATTTTTAGGTTATCCAGAAAAAACAACATATCTTCTAGAAGAAGTCGCACTCAGGTTCCCCGCTTTCGGGAAGCCTGTGCTGTATGGCGATGTCGCGTACTATCCGGATGCGCCCGTTCCCGCTTTTGAAAGCGGAGACGCGTTCCTTCCGTCAGGAAGCGTTCTGCCGCTCTGGGCACGCTGCGCTTTCTTAAAGCCCTTACGCATTTCGTTTGACTCAATCGGCGAGGCGGCAAACGTTCTTCGCGACATGCAGAGAAACTGGGCGCCGTACCAGTTCACGCAGTTCCGCCGCGCCGCCCTCATCCAGGAGAAACTTCCGTACATAAACTTAAAGCCGCGCACATTCCCGTACAAGGTGCCGTCTTCTGACATGGGCATTTACACGCTGCTTGATGCGAACACCATGCTCGCTTCCGCTGCTACGCAGTCACACTTTCCGGCGGGCACCGTTCTGTTGCAGGAAGACCACGAAAACCCGCCAAGTCGCGCGTATCTTAAAATAGAAGAGGCGCTTGTCCGCTTCTGTGACGCGTTTGGCTGCGACATGCCGGCTGAAGGGGCGCGTGTGCTTGATGCAGGAGCCTGTCCCGGTGGCTGGACATGGGTGCTTCGCGAACTTGGCTGTGATGTTACTGCCATAGACCGCGCACCGCTCGTTCCGTCTCTCATGGAAGACAGCGCGGTGCATTTCATGACGCACGACGCTTTTACGCTGAAACCCGCCGAGCTTGGCCGCTTTGACTGGATTTTCAGCGACGTCATCTGCTATCCTGAGCGGCTCTTTGGCTGGATCAATGACTGGCTTGAAAGCGGACTGTGCGCGAACTTCATCTGCACGATAAAACTGCAGGGCGGCACCGACTGGGACCTTATCAATAAATTTGCTTCAATTCCTGACAGCCGCGTGGTACACTTGTGTTATAATAAACATGAGTTTACCTGGATGCACTGCGGCAGACACTGATACCACGCTGCCGCCAGTATAGGAGGCACTATGAGTCAGACAGAGCGTATTCTTTATCTTGACAGGATGATGAGGGCAAACGGACGCGTCACTGTTCAGCAGGCTGCAGCTGAGTTTGAAGTCTGCGACAGACAGATAAAACGCGACATTCAGTATATGCGCGACAGATTCGATGCACCTGTTGAGTATTCCCGCGCTGTTCATGGTTACCGGTACGAAAGGGCTTTCAAAAAGCTCGAGTTTGCTGACCAGCATTTCGTCCTCTTTTATGTCATCCTCAAATCCCTGATAGGAAACCAGCAGTATATCCCTGTCGAGTCAAAAGAACTGTTTGGTTCCATAGAAGAGTCCATCCCGCAGAATTACAAAGACCTCTGCAAGAACATTGAGTACCAGATGCCATCCGTGTCGCTGATTAATCCTGAACAGTTCATGGTCATTTTTGATGCAGTCATTTACAGGAAATGTCTTAACATTGCTTACCGGAACCTGAAGGATGAAGCTTCTGAACGGTTGATAGAGCCGGAGCGTGTCATCAACTATGGCGGTACCTGGTATATGGTCTGCTTTGACCGGAAGAGCAACGAAATCCGTACGTTCCATCTTGCCCGCATTGATGATATAAAGCTGACAGATGAGAAATTCCTTTCTCATAAAGAAGGCTATCCTAATATGAAGTTCAAATCATATCAGGATGAACTTAACGACCGCGTCTCAAATGCTTACGGTATTTTCATGGGAAAGAATGTGCAGAAAGTGACCGTAGCCTTTTATGGGGAAGGCAGGCGGCTTATTGAAAGTCAGCAGTGGCATGCAAAACAGAAACTTACCGTTGGGAAGGGAGAAGAGCCGTCTCTGCTTACTTTCCCGGTTGCATCCTTTACGGAAGTCCTCGGTAAAATCCTTTCGTTCGGGGCTCTCGCAAAGCCGGTCGAGCCGCCTGAACTTGTGGAACTGTGGCGCGCTGAAGTAAAAAAAATGGCGGAACTGTAACAGTCCGCCATCGTGTGTGCCATGTTGCCTGCCGGATGCAGCCGTCAGTTGCCGCAGTCCATCAGGATGGCATCGAATTCTTCTTTCTTTTTAGTCAGCTTCAGGTAAGGGATTGCAAGCCCCTGAATGTTTCCTCCGCGTAATGGCTCAACAATCTGTACGATAAGGTCATACAACGGTGTCAGTCCGACATTTGAAAGGGAACCTTTAAGAGAATGGGCAATATCAAATGACTGGTTAACGTTTCCTTCTTCAAGCGTCCTTCCAAGGTTTTCGAATGAAGGGTCTTTCATGACTGTTTTGACAAGTTTACAGTAAAAATCTTCGTCGTTAAGGCAGCGCACCATAGCGCCTTCAACGTCGCAGCCCCAGTTTTTCAGTGCTGTACAGAGCTTATTCATCAAGTACTCCTGAAGTCAGGACTGCAATTGTGTCTTCGTGAGTCTTTTTGACTGCGGGAAGCAGTTCCAGCGCTTTATCAAGGTCGTTTGCCCTGAGTGCTTCCACCATGTTTGATACAGCCTCGTAAAAACCGTTCAGACTGAGATTACCTGCTGTACCTTTTATTGAGTGCGCATTTATGAATGCGTTTTCAACATCCTTGTTTTCCAGAGCTTCCAGAAGGGCAGGGTAGCATGTGTCATCCGGGAATTTTTTTAAGTACTTCACATAGATTTCCGTACGGCCGCTGAATCGCTCCAGCCCGCTGTCAAAATCTATGCCCGCCTGAATAAGAACTTCCTTGTTCATACCTTTTTTACAACTCTCCTCAGTATATGCAGGTACTTTTCTATATACTACTATACTATCATCATTTTGTAGATTATCAAGTTTAAAAGTGATAGTTTTTTCTCCATTTTATGCATATTGCGTGGAAAGTTATTTTTTTGTTACAATACGCCCATGCTGTTAAAGAAACTTGAAGAAATGGCCAGACGCTATGAGGAAGTGAATGCCCTCATTCAGGATCCTAATCTTATTAAGGATCAGAAACGCTATAAGGATGTGATGCGCGAGCATTCACATCTGACTGAAGTCATGGAAGCCTACAAGGAATATAAGGAAGTGCTTCAGGGAATAGAGGATGCGAAAATCCTCATTACTGAAGAGGAAGACCATGATATGAAAGAAATGGCCCGCGAGGAGCTTCATGAGCTTGAAGAAAGACAGCCGAAACTTGAGGAAAACCTGAAATTCCTGCTTATTCCGCCGGATCCTCTTGAAGAAAAGAACATTATCGTTGAAATAAGAAGCGGTACGGGTGGTGATGAAGCGACGCTGTTCGCAGCCGAACTGTTCCGCATGTACACACGCTATGCTGATATGAAGGGCTGGAAGTACGAAGTCATGGACGCTTCTGAAACTGAAGTCGGCGGCTACAAGGAAATAAGCTTCAGTATAAGCGGTAAGTTTGTGTACGGTTCGCTGCGCTACGAAAGCGGCGTTCACCGTGTTCAGCGCGTTCCTGTCACCGAATCTCAGGGCCGCGTTCAGACAAGCGCCGTTACGGTCGCCGTCCTTCCTGAAGCGGAAGAAACTGAAATAGACATAAAGCCTGAAGAGGTGCGCGTCGACGTTATGCGCGCAGGCGGTCCTGGCGGCCAGTGCGTCAACACGACTGACTCTGCTGTACGCCTGACCCATATCCCGACAGGAATTGTCGTCATTCAGCAGGATGAGAAGAGCCAGACGAAGAACAAGGCAAAGGCATGGCGTATTCTTCGCGCACGCCTGTTCGACTTTTACGAGTCAAAGAAGAACGCAGAGAGAGCCGCAGCCCGTAAGAGCATGGTCGGTTCCGGTGACCGCTCAGAACGCATCCGCACGTACAACTTCCCGCAGAACCGCGTCACAGACCACCGCATCAACCTTACTGTATACAAGCTTGACCAGTTCATGCAGGGCTACTGCGATGAAATCATCGACGCGCTCGGTGTGTATGCAAAGGAAGAACAGCTTAAGGAAGCAACAGCTTCACAGCAGTAGGTGACACCTTTTGTATTACTCATGTGTTAAATAGATATAGGAGAGAGTTCACAATGCTTGAGTTAAAACATGTAACGAAAAAGTACGGTGACTTTCTGGCTGTAGACGACCTCAGTTTTACAGTTAAAGAAGGAACCATCGTGGGCCTGATTGGACCGAACGGTGCCGGAAAATCGACAACGTTCCGCATGATTATGGACATCATCAGACCGGATGCGGGCGAAATCCTGCTTGACGGAAAGCCGTTCGCATCTGAGGATACGGACAAGATCGGCTATCTGCCTGAAGAGCGCGGCCTGTACAAAAAGCAGAAAATCTGCGACACCATAGCGTACCTTGCTGCCCTGAAGTCAGTGCCGCGCGCAGAAGCCATGAAACGCCTTGACGCCTGGCTTGAACGCTTTGAGCTTACCGAGTGGAAGACAAAGACAATCGACAACCTTTCTAAAGGTATGGCGCAGAAAATCCAGTTCATTTCAGCAATCCTGCACGACCCGAAAATCATCTTCCTTGATGAGCCGTTCACCGGCCTTGACCCTGTCAGTGCGGATGAGCTTCTGAAAGTCATTCTGGAGCTTAAAAAAGAAGGACGCATCATCGTTTTCTCAACGCACGTCATGGAACAGGCTGAACGCGTATGCGACCACATCATCATGCTGAACCACGGCAAGAAGCTGCTCGACGGCTCACTCGCCGACATAAAGCACAAGTTTGGCAGCAATACGCTGACCGTAGAGTTTGCTCCTTCTGAAGGCGCTGAAGCAGGCGCTGTTGAGGCTGTCTTCCAGGGTATCGCAGGCCTTGGCGAAGTAAAGATTAACGGAAACGTCGTGAACGCCGTGTTTGAAGATTCAGCTGACCAGGCGGCCCTTATTGCTGCCGTCACAGCCAAAGCTGCAGAAAAGAAACTTGTCATTTCAAGCTTCAAGGTGGATGAACCTGACCTTCATTCAATATTCATCAGCATTGCAGGAGAAGAAGAATGAAAAACAAGTTTAAGGTAGTTTTCAACTACGAGTTCAAGAAGCTCGTAAAATCAGGCGGATATATCATTGCTACGATCCTCGGGCCGTTCCTCATCATTGCGATAATGGGTATTTCTGCTTTTGCGGGTGCCAGCGCATCCAATATGAACAGCGACAAACCGGTTCATATCGCATTTGTTGCAGCAGAAAAAACAAATGCCACATACGCCGTTCGTGACACGCTTATCGCCATTGGCTGGCAGGTGGAGGAAGCTTCATCCACAGACGGACTTGATGCACGCGTATTTGCAGATGAACTTGACGGCTATTGTGTTGCTGGTGCAGATAACAGTTACAGCTGGTATTCTGATGACACGGGCAACATGGGCCTTACTTCAACGCTTGAAAGCATTATTTCTGAAAGCGTCATAAACGCGCGCCTTATAGATGCAGGCATTGATCCTGCCCTTGTGCACCAGCTTTCAGAACAGACAACGCTCAAGACATTCAAGCTTTCAAAGGAAGCAACGGATGCTGAAGAAACAGATGAAGGCAGCGAGTTCCTGATTAAGCTGCTCGTGCCGCTCTGCTTTGCCATGCTCATTTACATGTCACTTCTGCTGTACGGCCAGATGATCGGCCGCTCAGTCGTAACCGAAAAGTCTTCAAAGATTGTCGACGTACTGCTTTCATCAGTACGCTCGCAGGATCTGCTGTTAGGAAAACTGCTCGGCGTTGGTGCTGGCGGCCTTATCCAGTACAGCATCTGGATGCTGTTTGGCTTTATCGGCATCAAGGTAACTAACATGCTCAACATCAACCTCAGCCTGCCGTTCATGAACTTCGTCTGGCTCGCTGTTTTCTTCCTGCTGGGCTTTGTTCTGTATGGTCTTGGCTATGCCGCTATCGGTGCCGCCTGCGAAGATGAGCAGCACATGGGTGAACTTTCTTATCCGCTCGTCATCGGCCTTATTGTGCCTATCATCTTCATTTCAAACATTTCACAGAATCCGCACAGCACATTCGCCGTCATTCTGTCCGAGATTCCGCTGACCTCCCCGATGATTATGCTGACACGCATGCTGCAGGGCGGCGTTCCTATGTGGCAGCTTGTGCTCAGTATCGTAATTCTGATTGTTTCAATCTGGGGCATGATAAAGTTCTCAGCACGCATTTTCCGCGTGGGAATCATGCAGAGCGGCAAGAACTTCGGTTTCAAGGACATGAAGCTCTGGCTCACCTTCAAGGAGTAAGAAAGCAGATGCGGCTGGCGTTGATACGCTGAACCGCAGGCAAAAAAAACGGAGCTGCGTTGTGTACGGGCTCCGTTTTTTTTCACTGCTGCGTTAGAAAAAGTCAGTTCTGCTGATTCTGCTTAACGAAGATTTTCGTGTCATCTAGGAGACTGTCATATACTTTGATTTTTGTGACATTTGCTTTATCATGGTTATTCACGTTGACAGTAAATCTTCCTGGATTCCAGAAATCATCAAAAATATCTCCGATGTCTGAACAACCGTTTGTATAACCAGAAGTCTGGGTTGCAACATAGCCGGAAACAGTATATTCCGTTTCTGGAAAATCGGTTTTTATTGTATCCCAATAAGACTCCCCAAGATCAGCAATTGCTGCACTATAGTCATAAGTATATGTGGTGGTATAGAAATGAGAGGTTGATTCTCCTGTTAGTGCGACAATTACAAGTTCTTCAGTTACCTTTTTTGCGTACTTTGGTTTTGGGCTGATATGAGTTTCAATATAGACAGCAACCCATCTTCCTTCAAACCCTGAAATACTGGTATCATAGTCAGCAGGGAAAAATGATTCGCCTTCTTCAAGATCTTCTACAGAAGGAACAATTGTCTGTAATGCGGTTAATCCTGCAATCCCGTTTCCCGAAGGATTCCTTGTTGGTTCTTCTGGGATTGGGCTTTCCTGCTCATTGCCGGGGCATGAAACGAACAGTATCATAACAAGAAACAGTGCTGCGATAATCGTTGTTTTTTTCATAATGTATTTCCTTATGTTTTTCCATGTCAGACTGTTTTGTCTTTGAATAAATTCTAGCATCTGTGGTAATTCTTTTCAATCATGGCTTTCCCTGAGCGGTTGATTAACGGGCGTTCCGGCAGTATTCTTATTCATATGTGCGAAGGCTTTTTTACAGCAGATATGACTCTTGGCGAGGTACGCAGAACGTTCAGGAAACTTCTTGCGGATAGTGTAAATCCGTTTGTACGCCAGACGCCTGCACTCGATGCGGATGTAATCATCTGCCATTTTGGGGGCTTTTCCCGCACGCATCTGCTCACCCACGAGGATGAGCAGATTTCTTTTTTCCTCGCAGAAGAACTTTCGCTTGCTTTGGGACAGCGGCTTTCGGGCCTTCCTGTCGCGTACATAACAAATGAAAAAGAGTTTTACGGCCGGCCGTTCTACGTCGACCAGAATGTGCTCATCCCGAAACCAGATACTGAGTTGCTGGTAGAACTTGCCGTAGCCGACGCCCGCCGCCGCATGTTTGAAAAGCAGCAGGTGCCTTCACTGCAACCTGCGTCTTCAGAAAGCAGCCGGCCTTTGCAGCAGACTGCGCTCCGCATAGCGGACATCTGCACGGGCTCGAGCTGCATCGCCATCTCGCTGCTGCTGGAACTGACGGGCGGACAAGGGGACGGTTCTCGTCGGACGGCTGCGTCCATGCAGCCGTCCTTCCCGAGTTTTGTTCACAGCGAAGCTGCTCAAAAAACTCCTGGCTTTGCAGGGCCCTCCATGGCCCTGGATGTGGTTGCTACGGACCTGTCACGCGACGCACTGGACGTAGCTGATAAGAATGTCGGAAAACTCGTTCCGGACGCGCTACGGGCCCGAATTTCGCTTCTGGAGGGAGATTTGTGCGTTCCCCTCAATGATGGTGCGCTGTTTGACATCATCGTGTCTAATCCGCCGTACGTGCCCGCCAGCGTGACTGACGAACTGCTTTCTGACGGCCGGGGAGAGCCGCGCCTCGCTCTTGACGGTGGCAGCGACGGTCTTGCCATCATAAGGCGGCTCGGACCGCAGGTGTTCAGCCATCTTGTTCCGGGCGGCTCGTTCTTTCTTGAAACGGGCGAGTACAACGCAGAAGCAGCCGCGGCATATCTTGAAAGCGTCGGCTTTACGGATGTGCGCATTCACAAAGACCTTTCGGGCCAGCTCCGCGTGACGGAAGCGCGCCGCCCTCTGTAAGCGGATACAGCTTTTCCTGTGTCTTTGCTGGTTTTGAAAGCGTTCTGTTCTAAACCATAACTTTACGTTTGCCTTCGCATTCTCTATTGTTTATCTTTAAAAATAACCCCATAATGTATCAAGATGTGTTATGAAAGACAAATATGCAGCATTAACGACAATTGACCAGTTTTTCTCACTGTATTCCGTCTACGGGGATTCGGACAGAGACCGTATTTTATCCGCGTGGAAAGATGTGTGCGCTTCGGGGCTGAGTGAAAAGGGAATCTGTCATTGCCTCAGGACAGCCGCCATTCTCGCCGAGTCACAGCTTGATGCCGATAGCGTTGTTTCCGCGCTTCTGCACGATTCTCTTGAACAGGGAACATCTCCTGAGGCCATAGAAGAAAAGTACGGCAGAAACGTACGCATCATCCTGGAAGGCTCGTCGCGCATTACGGGGCTCAAGATACAGAACAAGACGCTGCAGCAGGCTGACTCTGTCAGGAAAATGCTTTTCGCCATGGTCGATGACATTCGCGTTATTCTCGTGAAACTGGCCGAGCGGCTTGACCGCCTGCGCTCCATGAAGGGCGAGGAGCCTGATGTCCAGAAAGCGCTTGCTCAGGAAACGCTCGATGTCTGGGCGCCGCTTGCATCCCGTCTTGGTATGTCTTCCATGAAGGATGAGCTTGAAGATCTGAGCCTTAAGTTTACGAACCCCGACGCATATGAGCAGATTAAGCACATCGTTCTTCTGAAGAAGGGCGAGCGTTCGGAGTATCTTGAACGCGCACAGAAAGCAATTGCAGCCGCCGCTCAGGATGCCGGCATCACAGTGCAGATTACAAGCCGTGCAAAGCATTTTTACTCGATTTACCAGAAGATGCGGAAACGCGGCAAGGGCGTCGACGAGATTTTTGACCTGCTCGCCATCCGCCTCATCTGTCAGTCAGATACAGAATGCTACACGCTCGTCGGCATTGTCCACAATCTGTGGAAGCCGCTCGACGGCCGTTTCAAGGATTACATCGCCATGCCAAAGGCGAACGGCTACCAGAGCCTTCATACGACAGTCATGTGTGACGATATGCCACTTGAAATCCAGATCAGGACGGAGAAAATGCACTCGGTCGCTGAGCACGGTGTTGCGAGTCACTGGCTGTACAAGAAAGGAACGAGCCGCGATTCCGTTTCCGTTGAGAACCTGTCCATCATAAACCAGCTCAAGAGGCTGAGGCAGGAGCAGGGCAACGACGCGGAACTGTTCAATGAAATCCGCGAAGAGCTTCTGGGAGACTCCATTTTCGTGTTCACTCCTAAAGGGGATGTGCGCGAGCTGCCAACCGGCTCAACAGCGATAGACTTTGCATACAGCATTCATTCTCATATAGGCGAAACGATTGTCGGCGCAAAGGCGGACGGTCACATCATTCCGCTTTCGTGTCCGCTTGAAAATACGCAGATTATCGAAATCCTCACGAGTCCCCAGGCTCATCCTGTTGAAAACCAGCTGCAATGGGTGAAGACCGCTAAGGCAAAAAGCAAGATTCGTGCGTATCTGCTGCAGCATAATCCCGAGTGGCAGCCTGAACAGAAAACAGCAGCGTCTCAAAACACCCAGCCGGCCGCTCCGTCTCCGCACTATGGCGGACTGCGCCACACTGAGCCCTGGAACCCGGATAATCCGGAAGGCACGTCTCCTGTTCAGCATGCAGAGCCAATTCACATCCGCATTGGGGATACGACCAATTTCCTCGTAAAAGCTGCCGGCTGCTGCAACCCTGTGTACGGCGACGACATCATCGGCTACGTGTCACGCGGCCGGGGCCTCATCATACATCGGGCTGCGTGTCCGGAATTCGCGCGCATTCCGCATGTTGAAGAGCGGACTGTCAGCGTCATCTGGGAAGAGAAGCCCGTCATTCCGGCAAACCTCAGCAGGTCTTCAAAACGGAAATAGTAAGAAAGATAAAGAAAGTGGAGTTTTTTCCCTATCTTTATAATTTTTATCTATGGAATTTATGTGATTTAGTGTTATTCTATATTCTATGGGCGAGAATATTACAGCTTTCGGTCGGCAGGTTATCTTTGTTAATCCGTCGTACCTGGTGAAGACGATTATCATACAGAAACTTCTCGAAATGGAGTATGAGGTGTACTACGTGGACAGCCCCCGCAGTGTGAAAGCTATCCTTCGAAAGTTTCCCCATTCCATGTGCCTTATTGATGTTGATTCATCCATGGCCGCGGAAGAGTTCCTCAACTTCATCGCCTCAATTGAGAATGATCCTGAATTCAGTGATGTCCTCATCTCCGTCCTGACAAGACGCATGGCCAGTCTTCAGAAGCTGTTCAATGAGAAACTCAAAATATCTGCCGGATATATCAATACATCTTCAAATAAAGATGCGCTTCTGCAGGAACTCAAGTCGCTCTTTGACTGTTACGAAGTCAAAGGCCGCCGTCAGTTCGTCCGTGTTTCCCTGCCTCCTGGATCTGGTGCCCAGTTTTACTGCAAGGTTCAGGGAATTCCGACGCATTTCCCGCTCCGGGATATCAGTTCATGCGGATTTGCGTGTGATGCCAAGGGATATCCTGAAGCTGCATTCACGGTCAATTCTCTTATCCCCGGTGAGTTGCAGCTTGGAACGACCATTCTGCCGTGTTCTGTCGTTCTGTTCACCATAAAGCGGTTTGACACCACGCTTATTCTTGTCATGCTGTTTGCTCAGACGAACGCGTGGAGCAACAAGAAAATCATCCAGTCTTTTGTTGCAGAAAAGATGCAGAAGACAATAGATGAAATCCGGGCTTCTGCTCCTGCTGATGAGATGGATTATTCGCAGGATGTAGATGCGAAAAAGAAGAAAGACGGCGACAGTTCTGCGGATGAGCAGCCGCCTGCTGACAGCGGGCAATAATTCAACGGATGGGATGAGGAGCGGTATATGGGAGAGTGGAGTCCAGCATTTGGCCGTAAGGTCCTTTTCATCAATCCCGGATATATCCTCAAAACACAGATTATTCCAGACCTGCTGGAGATGGAATACGAAGTCTATTACACTGAAGAACCCCGCTATGCAAAATCGCTTCTGAGACAGTTCCCTGACAGCATCTGCTTTTTCGATATTGATTCCGGCATGACTGAAGATGAGTATCTTCATCTCATCCTTTCCATTGAGCAGAATCCTGAGTTTAAGAACGTTCTTATCGGCGTCATTTCGCGTAAGACAGGTACCGTTCAGAAGAACTTCCTGCTGAACGTTAAGCTTGCGGCCGGATATCTTCCGCGGTGCAACAACAGGGAAGAAATCCGTTCTGCAATTGCAGGCGTCCTTGAGCTGAATGAAGTTAAGGGCCGCCGTCAGTATGTGCGTGTTTCCATTCCGCATGGAGCAGATGCAAAGTTCTCTTTCATGACGAACAGCAAGCAGATGTCGCTTCCCATCAAGGACATAAGTTCGTGCGGCTTTGCCTGTGATGCTGTCGGATTAGATGAATCACACTTCACGGTCAATTCCGTCCTTCAGGGAAAGCTCATCCTTGGTCAGATGATACTTCCCTGTACCGCCGTTCTGTATGCACTGAAACCGACGAATCTGTCTGTTACGCTTGTCATGCTGTTTGCGAGCAAGGGCAATTCCTGGAACCTGAAGAAAAACATAAAGGCGTATTCTGCCATTCAGCTGCAGAAAGTGGCAACAGCCATCTGCGTACGTGGCGGACTTGATCCGACTGATTATACCCGCGTGCCGGATGAGGCTGAGAAGGTTGAGGCGCTTGCTGATCTTGAAGAATGCACTGATGATGACTTTTACGCTGATGATGACAATAAATCAGGTCTGCATTACACCGATATAACCGCCGCTCACTAATGCGTGGCTCATAAAAAAAGAGAAGCTTCTGCTTCTCTTTTTTTTATCTTCCCCTGTTTGGCTGCGGAACAGACTTTATCCGCACAATGAAACCGTCGCTGATTGGTTTGTCTGTCCAGAGCAGATAGCCGTGGTCGTGGCCTGTCCATGGCACAAAGCAGCCTGTCTCCGGGTCTACAAAGCGGAATGTCGTGTCCTGAATGCCGGTGCAGTCAGGGCCCACGTATTCAACAAATGTTTCAGCTTCTATGCGGTTGAGCGGGTCAAAGCGGAACAGGTGCGCTTTTGCTGCCTCGCCCGTGCAATCTGCTTTCGGAAGTGGGAAAGGCTCTTTTTCTGGATGGTCGGCAAGGTCTTTCTTTTTTGCGGTGAGCGCGTCCGGGTGAAGGGATGCCATCATGGCATCGAAAGCAGCGCGTGTCGCCGCCCCTTTTTCAACAATGGCTGCGGTCTCTTCGTCAGAGAGAGGGGCGCCTACGGTAGCGGCAAGCTCAAACTCACTGAATGATTCGCCAGAAGTTGTCTTGTCAGCGTCTTCATGGTTGTAGAAGAAGCCTGTGGCAAACTCGCGGTGGGCGGCTTTGTAGAGCTCTGCCACGTACGGAGCTGCTTCTGCGTCGCTGATTCTGCCTTCAAGGGCGTCGAGCGCTTTCCTGTATGCGCGCGTTGTCATGGCGACGTAGTACAGGCTCTTCATGCGGCCTTCTATTTTAAGCGAGTCGATGCCGGCTGCTTTCATGTCTGCAAGATGGTCTACCATGCACAGGTCTTTTGATGAAAGGATGGCGGTAAAGTCTTCGCCTTCGTACACGGGAAAGTGCTCATCCGGGCGCTGCTGCTCAGTCAGGTACAGGCGGCCGCTTTCTGCCAGGTCTTTGGCGCTTGGTGCTTCATCAAGCTTGAAGTTCCAGCGGCAGCTGTGTGAGCAGAATCCGCTGTTGGCGCTGCGACCGGTCAGGTACGCGCTCATGAGGCAGCGGCCTGAGTACGAGATGCACATGGCGCCGTGAGCGAATGCTTCAAGTTCCATGTCAGGAACAGCGTCCTTTATCTCGCGTATTTCAGCAAGGCTTGCCTCGCGGCCAAGTACGACACGCGAAAAGCCCAGAGACTTGTACATTTTTACAGCCTCGCGGTTGATGCAGTTTGCCTGGGTACTGACGTGAAGCGCAACATCAGGGAAGTGCTTCTGCAGAATTGGTACGATGCCGATGTCCTGCACGATGAACGCGTCGATGGGGTACGCCTTGAAGTAGTCTATTTCTGAAAGGAAGTTGTCTATATCCTTGTTGTGGAAGCTGATGTTGAGTGCGCAGTGAAGGCGGCGTCCCGGATACTGCTTTTTAAGCTCGATTATCTGTTTGTATTCGTCTTCGTAAAAGTTATCTGCCTTGATTCTGAGCGAGAACTTTTTCAAGCCGATGTATGCAGCATCTGCTCCGTACGCGTAAGCATACTTCAGCTTCTCAATGTTGCCGGCTGGGGCGAGCAATTCCATCATATTGATTCCTGGTTATCCTGTATATCCTGTTCTTCTGACTCTTTCCGCTTGCGCTGCTTGAAATCCTGAACGTACTTACCCAGTTTGATGACTGCAAGATGTGCTTCCTTGATGTATTCATCAGCCATCTGGAACATGAACATCATATCCGGCCAGACATCAAGGATGTGCGGAACGTCCGCTTCCTTAAGCAGCGCACAGAACTTTTCCGCGTCTTCTTTAAGCGCTTCCTTTTCACCCATCTGGATGTAGACTTCCGGAAAATCCTCAAACATCTGAGGCTGTGCGCAGAGCGGAGAGACAAGCGGATTCACCTGATTTGACTCGTACGTGTACATGTTGCTGCAGTGGCGGACTGCTTCTGGTGAAAGAATTTCATCCCGGCATTTCTTCATGTGAAGGATTGATGCAGATCCTGACAGGTTGAGCCATGGTGAAAGCAGGACGATATTGTCTATCTTTTTGCGCGCTTCACCTTTCAGGCAGA
Source organism: Candidatus Treponema caballi (assembly GCA_018066285.1). Taxonomy (GTDB): domain Bacteria; phylum Spirochaetota; class Spirochaetia; order Treponematales; family Treponemataceae; genus Treponema_I; species Treponema_I caballi. Next base: position 39,426 of record JAGHRS010000052.1, on the reverse strand, counting down.
AAACAAGCGCAAGTGCAATGGAAGCGCCTGAACCATCTGCTGCAATGGTAATCTGAACGCCATCCTGGTACAGGTACTTAAGGACTTTCTTTGCGTCATCAAGAGCTGCCGGATACGCGTATTTAGGCGCCAGACGGAACTCAGGAACGACTACGCGCGTGTTTGACGTGTTTGCAAGGGATGCGCAGAAGTTGCGCCAGGAAGCGCGGCTGCCACCAACGAAAGATCCGCCGTGAATGTAGAGAATGATTCTGTCTGTTGCATAGACTTGTGGCGTGAGCATGTCGCTGACTATGCCTTCAGCGTCAATTTCCGTCTTTTCTACGTGATTGGGGAGAAAAACGTTTGTGAAAGAGTCCTCGATGCGCCGTCTGAAACTTTCAGTTTCTGATTTTGGTGTATAAACAAGAGTTTTGAGCTTTTTGACTGCGCTGCGCCTGTCGTTTGTCATATCCCTAAGTATAGCAAATATAAGTGAAACATGCTATATTTTCTCACATGCCAATAAAGATTCAGTCAGATTTACCGGCACGTGAGGTGCTTGAAAATGAGAACATCTTCGTCATGACAGAACAGCGTGCTGCCATCCAGGATATCCGTCCGCTCAAGATTGCCATTGTAAACCTGATGCCTACAAAAATTGCAACGGAAACGCAGCTTCTCCGCCTTCTCGGAAACACGCCGCTTCAGATTGAGATTTCCCTTGTACACATGGCAAGTCATGAATCAAAAAATACCGGACGCGAGCATCTTGAACGCTTCTACATTACTACGGATGAAGTCCTCAAGCAGCGTTTCGACGGCATGATCATCACGGGAGCTCCTGTAGAGCAGATTCCGTTTGAGGATGTAGACTACTGGAATGAACTGTGCCAGATTATGGATTACGCAAACAGGAACGTTTTCTGTACGCTTTACATCTGCTGGGGTGCTCAGGCTGGTCTGTACCACCACTACGGTATTCCCAAGTACTGTCTTGAAAAGAAGCTGTCGGGCATTTTCACCAACTACAAGACGACCGTTGCAGAACCGCTTCTCCGTGGCTTTGACGATTTATTCCCGTGTCCGCAGTCACGCCACACAGAAATCCACAGTGAAGACGTAAAAAAGCATGATGAGCTTACCATTCTTGCAGAATCTGATGAGTCAGGCGTCCTTCTCGTAAAGTCAAACAACAACCGTCAGATTTTCATGACGGGACACCTTGAGTACGACACGGACACGCTCGAAGGAGAATACCGCCGTGACCTTAAAAAAGGCATGGACAACGTGGATATGCCAAAGCACTACTTCCCCGATGACAACCCATCCATGCGCCCGCGCTCAACCTGGCGCAGCATCGCCCACTTATTCTATTCGAACTGGCTGAACTATTACGTTTACCAGGAAACACCGTTCGAGTTGGGCAAACTGTAGTCTTTTACAGCCCATGGAGGCTTTTTTTAATGATTGATGTTACTTATACCGGATACCATGACAGCTTTGACGTCGCTGTCGTAGGCGGCGGCCACGCCGGCATTGAAGCGTCGCTCGCCTGTGCCCGCATGGGCCTTAAGACTATCCTCATCACACAGACCATAGACTCAATCGGCCGCATGTCCTGCAATCCGTCAATCGGAGGCATTGCAAAGGGCAACATCGTCCGCGAAATAGATGCACTCGGCGGTGAGATGGCAAAACTCATCGACAAAAGCATGATTCAGTTCCGCCTGCTTAACAGAAGCCGCGGCCCGGCCGTGCAGGCTCCAAGAAGCCAGGCGGACAAGCTGCTCTACTCACGGCTTGCCCGTCAGACGCTCGAGCAGACAGACAACCTGTATACGCTGCAGGACACCGTTGTCGACCTTGAAACGGTGATGAGTTCTGACCCGCTTCCAAAAGGCGCGGGCTCTCAGGCTGAGGAAGGCTCAATTCCAGGCGAGCACCGCGTTGACTGCGAGAAAGTCAGCGTGAATGCAGATGGCGTCGCGATGCGGCAGAAACTGACCGCCGTCATTACTGAGCGTGGCCGGCGTGTTCCGGTCAGGGCGGCAATCCTTACGACGGGCACATTCCTTGGCGGACGCATTTTCATTGGCGCATACGACGCCCCATGTGGCCGTCTCGGTGAAGCAGGCGCATTCGGCCTTACCGCGGCGCTCAACCGCATCGGCTTTACGACAGGCCGCTTAAAGACGGGAACACCGCCACGCGTCCTTCGTCACTCAATTGACTTTTCTACGCTCGAGCTGCAGCCTGGCGATGATGACGTCATTCCGTTCTCGTTTGACGACGAGACAATTGACCGCCCTATGGTGCCGTGCCATCTTGTGTACACGAACGAAGAAACGCATAAAATAATCCGTGAGAACATCGGGCTTTCCCCGCTGTACTCAGGCAAGATAAGCGGCGTTGGTCCGCGCTACTGTCCGTCAATTGAGGATAAGGTCATGCGCTTCAAGGAACGCGAGCGGCACCAGCTTTTCATTGAGCCGGAGGGCCTTGAAACTGAAGAAGTCTACCTGAACGGCTTCTCGTCTTCGCTGCCTGAAGAAGTGCAGGACCGCTTTCTCCGCACGCTGCCCGGCTTTGCGCACGCTGTCGTCGCCCGGCCTGGTTATGCTGTCGAATACGATTATGTTGAGCCGACACAGCTCTATCCGTCACTTGAAACGAAGCTTGTAGCCGGGCTCTTTAATGCAGGCCAGATTAACGGAACTTCCGGCTACGAGGAAGCTGCGGGGCAGGGCCTTGTTGCCGGCATAAACGCAGGCCTGTACTGCCGCGCCCATATTGAGGCGTGCGGTCCGCGCATGACTGCTGAAAGCTCAGCTGACGGCAAGACATATTCTTGCAGCGCTGACCGCCTGCACGACATTCCGCGCTACGAGCCGCTTATCCTGGGACGGAGCGAAGCGTACATCGGCGTTCTTATCGACGATCTTGTGACGCTTGGCACCAAAGAGCCGTACCGCATGTTCACCGCGCGCGCCGAGTACCGCCTGAACCTGCGTCACGACACAGCTGATGAGCGCCTTATTGAAAAGGGATTCGCCGTCGGCCTTAAGACGCAGGCTCAGCTTGATAAGGTGCGCGAGAAAGTTGCCGCACGCGACGAGATTCTTGCGCTGCTTAAGAAAAAGCCGCACGCCGAAAACCCCGGCTACAGGGAAGCGTACTGGAATGCTGCGCAGATTGACTACAAGTACGAGCACTACATAGAAAAGCAGGATAAGCGCGTCGAAAAGATGAAGAAGATGGAGAACGCGCATATCCCCGAACACTTTGACTACGGCGCCATCCCTGGCCTTTCTGCCGAGAGTCGTCTGAAGCTTGAGAAAATCAGGCCGGTTACGCTCGGTCAGGCAAGCCGCATATCCGGCATCCGCACGAGCGACGTCATGCTGCTCATGGTATATCTGAGATAAAAGAGAAGGGCGCTTTCACAGCGCCCTTCTCTTTTATCTGCACGCCGTCTGAATGCTTTCTTCAAACTGCGCGCGCTCTTCTTTGGTGAGAAGCTCTTTCGCGTACAGTGCCTGCTCAAACAGCCGGCCTGCGGTAAGTGCAGCATCGTTTTCCAGCAGGCGCGCGAACTCCAGCGGGGCTATGTGCGGTTTGAAACTGACACCTTTGGAAGCGGCGAAATCGACAAGTTCCATGAACTTCTTTGTGAGGGCATCCAGTTCCGCACGCTTTTCTTTTGACTTGCGCGCGCCGGAAAGCAGGCTCTTCATGGCATCACGGAAACTTGCCGCTTCCACGGTGTTGTAGACACGTTTCTGCCACTTCATGTGAAGCAGGTCATGAATAAGCTGTTTCAGTTTCATCCACACCGCTTTCATCAGCTTGCTCAGTTTTCTTTCTTTCCAGAAATCCTTCCACTTTTTGCCGAAGAAGGCGTTTGTCATGAAGATGAAGATGCCGATTACAATAGCGGCAATGACACAATACTCAAGACCTATGAAGAAATAGTGCAGAATCTTAATGATTGGCGAATCTTCCCGTAAGTTACCGACGTCAGTAAGGTCAATCGCTTCCTCAATCGGTGAAGAAGAAGAGTTATATCCGGTATATTCAGACGGTGATATATCCTGAGGGAAACCTTTCAGCAGCCAGGCAAAATACTCAGGTCTGAGCAGCGGCGTGTCTGACGAAAGAATGATACCGGCTCCCATGCTGATGAGGCAGAGGAGGATGCAGATAAGCAGGATATGTTTTCTGTAGTTGAAAATGGCTGCGTGTCCCAGAAAAGCAAAAGACGTTTCGTGATCATTAACTGTATGCAGGATGATGAGTCCAACATAGGCAACAATGAAGCAGACAAGGCTTACATACAGCGGAATGGATACAGACCGTCCGACAATATGCAGGACAAGGACAAAAGCACAAAGGACAAGGGATATGATAAACAGCGAGAAAATCAGCTTTTTTGCATAGTTTATGTAATCCGATACAAACCAGTTGTTTTCTGTAAGGTCAGATGAAAGCTCTTTCCCGTCCATCCCGTTTGTGTGTTCGCAAAACGTTTCATACAGGTCGAACATCCGCTTTATCAGGTATGTCAGTACGACCGCAAGGTTTGTGCCTATCCAAATAAGGCCGGTTGAGACAATCGGCTTGCAGAATTTGATGAGCAGAATCAGGATGATGTTCAGATACACCGCATACCTGATATACGTGAATCCGTTGGCTTTTTCCGAAACGAACAGATCATGCACTATCATGCTGATGATATCCAGACCGGTGATGAAAAGCAGTGTAATGCCAAGAGGCTTTACGAAGCCCGCAGGCAGTGCGTCGCGGATGCAGAAAACAAGCGTAAAGGAACCGGCCAGTGACAGAAACAGAATGAAGATACGGTGCAGGACTCTCTGAAGGAATGCTCTGTTCATACACGGTCTCCTTCAAGGGCGCCTTTGGGAAAATCAGCGTCGTAATCTTCAACGGTGGAACTGTCTATAACCAGAAAGCGTGTTCCTGACGGCAGTTTCGCCTTGTATACATCATACGGATTTGTTGAGACGCTTCCTTCTGCCATCTGTATGACGGCGAGCAGGTCAAGGATGGCGCCTGCCTGATTTTTTGCCGGAGCAAGATATGGAAAGTCTGTACCGTACGCCGCAAAGCCGCATTTCTGGCCGAGCATACTGCTCTTCTCAATGACTGCGGCTGCAATTTCAATGGCTTTTTCGCCCTGTTCCCAGCGCTGCTTGAGCGGGAAGTCATCCAGTGCAAGATTCAGGAAAACGAAGAGCGGCGCGTCAAAGGTTGCCTCGTATTCGTTGGTGAACAACGCCAGACCAGAAGCGGCTGATGCGCCGGTATGCCTGGCACTCGCGCGCCAGTTGATTCTCTTCTGCTCATCGCCGCTTCTGTATTCACGAAGGGAGCGGCGCATGGTAACGTCTTCATACGCAATGTTCTGAATCTTAAGAACGCCCTGAGGAAAGCCGGGTTTAGGGATTGCCGGCACTTCAATGCGGGAAGGCCGGACGGTGACGGCACAAGGCGCATCAAGTTTCATTTCAACGGGAAACAGCATGAGGGGATCTGCAACTCTTATGGTGACCGGCCCTATCATGTATTTACCTCGGTGAGTTCCCATCAGCGTATAGGAAATGGGAGCAAGCTCGTGACTTCTCAGCGTTAAAAGCTGCCTGTTCTGGCCGTTGATGACCAGAAGCTCGTTTGTATAATCCTGGATGTAGCAGGCAAGGGCCGGAAGCATTCCGTTATTCTTAACCGTAAAGGTGATTTTTACCGATTCGTTTTTTGCAAGCGATACAGATTTCAGAGTCCGTTCTACAGACAGATTCTGTAAAAGCCTCCATGAATACAGGTATGAAAGCAGAATGCACACCAGAACGGACATGAGGATGGCCTGAAGGAACTTCCACGGTGTGAAAAGAAAGAGGATGAGGATAAACAGGAAAAGATCTCTGACTTTTTTAGGAATCCTGATCATACATGAGCTTTGAATGATGGAATCGGAACGGAAATCAGCAGTTCCTGAATGATGTGTTCAGCAGAGAAGCCTTTCAGTGTTGACTCAGGAGTAAGGATAAGGCGCTTTCTGAAAGCCGGCAGGGCCAGCAGCTTTACATCCTCGGGCGTGACGAAGTTTCTTCCTTCAATTGCCGCCCAGGCCTGTGCCGCCTTGTACAGCGCAATGGAACCGCGCGGAGAAACGCCGCACTGCAGCCGGTCATCCTTTCTTGTTGCAGCAACAAGGTCAAGCAGATACTGCAGGACCGCTTCATCAACATGAATGGCGGCGGCTTCTTCCTGACAGGCAAGAATGTCTTCCTTTGAGACAACGGCCTCAACAGTCTCCACTGGATGAACGCTGGCCCTCTGTGCTGTAATGATGGCAGCCTCGTTTTCCGCATCCGGGTAGCCGACTGAAAGGGTCAGCATGAAGCGGTCTTTCTGTGCTTCTGGAAGCGGGAACGTTCCTTCTGATTCAACGGGGTTCTCAGTCGCAATGACAAAGAACGGCTTGTCTATGGTGTGGATTACGCCATCAACACTGACCTGAGCTTCGGCCATAGCCTCAAGAAGCGCAGACTGTGTGCGGGGCGTTGCTCTGTTGAGCTCATCGACGAGTACGAGGGAAGAAAGAACTGGACCAGCTCTGTAATCAAACTTCTGCTCCTGTGGCAGCCATACGGATGAACCGGTAATGTCTGACGGCATGAGGTCTGGTGTACACTGAATGCGTGAATAGGGAAGCCCCGCGCTTTTTGCCAGGGTTTTTGCAAGGACCGTTTTTCCGGTTCCCGGAACATCTTCAAGAAGGACGTGACCGCCTGCGAAAAGGGCAGCCAGAAGCATCTTAACCGTTTCTTCATTGCCGCGGAATACACGGCATACTGACGGTAAGAGGGCAGCAGTTGTCTGCTGGATTGCGTTTTTACTCATTTTTGTTATTTCCTGAAAATCAGTTTATTTATCTATTTCTGAGTCAAGTATCGCAAAGAGTTCTTCTTTTGTAAACAGCCCGCAGTCAACCATGTCGACACACTGTTCACTTACGCTTCTGTTGAAGAACAGAAGGTCATCCGTGCAGATGGTCAGACGGCAGCCTGCATCCCACATCTTGCGCATCGGGTGTTCTTTAAGACTCTTTGCGGCACCGAGGGAAACGTTACTTGCAGGGGTGACGTTACAGCGGATTTTCTTATCAACAAGCATCTTAAGCACTTTGTCATCCTGGCAGGCGCCAAGACCGTGCTGTACTTCATCAAGTTCAAAATATTCAACAAACTGACGGACAGTTTCGGCATTTGAGAACTCACCGATATGAGCCTTCTTCTTAATGCCGAGTTTTCCTGCCTCATCAAAAATCGGCTTGAATGTTTCAAGACCTTCAAAAACTTCAGGTCCGTACAGGTCCATACTTTTGAAAAGACCTGATTCAAGACAGCCTGGAGCCCATGCCTGAACTTTATCTGCAGGGAACAGTTTTCCAATACCAAGTTCAGGTCTGAAATCAATCTTATCAGCGTATTTATCGCGAAGACCTGCGACCATTTCTACAAACTGGTCTATGCCGCCACAGTGGCCGACGAACTGAAGGTCGCAGCTTCCTTCAAGAACGGTGATTCCGTCTCTGATTGCATCCTCAATGGAGAGTGTGAACAAATCCTTTGCATCCTGTCCTGTTGTAGCTCTCGGACGTGTATACTGACCGATGTACTCGTGCATTCCGTTCAGGCCGTCGTAATGTTCCTGAGGAAAATCAGGAATATAGAAACCTGCCCATGGTGCATATGATTTATAAAACATTCCAAGATTAAGGTGATTGTGTGCCTCAACTTTAGGATGTGCAACAAATTCGTCTAACAAACTCATGACAAAATCTCCACGCGATTTTCAATACTGATAATCTATCACAGATATCGGCAGAATTCATGGAAAACTTTAACAATTTCGCTAAAGTCTCCATTCATATCTGCCGATACTGCCGTGTTTTTTTCTTTTGTATCTGTCAGAATGCTTCCATCTGGCGGACAAGGTCTGCGAATGTGTCACATGCTGCCTGGACAGGAGCTGTTGTACTCATGTCTACGCCGGCAACCTTGAGCGCTTCAATAGGATAGCGTGAACCGCCTGAGCACAGGAACTTGAAGTAGTCTGCCTTCTCTTTCTCTCCGCCTTCGGTGACGCGCTTTGCCAGTGCGAGGGAAGCGGAAATGCCGGTTGCATACTTATAGACGTAGTATGCGCGGTAGAAATGCGGAATACGCAGTCCTTCAAGGTCACTTGTCTTTTCAAAGTGCATTTCCGGACCGAAGTACGCTTCAAGCAGTTTTCGGTACTCTGCGCGGAGTACGTCTGCAGAAAGCGGTTTGCCCTGCTCAACGAGGACATGTGCCTGATGCTCGAACTCTGCGAACATTGTCTGGCGGTACAGTGTGGCAAGAATGTCGCCAGCACGTGTTGCAATGAGGTACTTCTTGAGTTTCTCATCCTTAGCGGTCTTCATCAGGTACTCGAAGACGAGCTGCTCGTTGAATGTTGAGGCAACTTCTGCCTCAAAGATTGTGTAGTCATAGCTCATGAACACGTTGGACCGCTTTGAGTACCAGCTGTGCATGGAGTGGCCGCCTTCATGCGCGAGTGTAAATACATCGCGGATGACATCTTCCTTGTAGTTGACCAGGATGAACGGTTCACCGACAAAAGTTCCTGAACTGAAAGCGCCACTGTGCTTGCCCTTGTTTTCGTATCTGTCTACCCAGCCTGAAAGAAGTCCGTGACACAGAGTGTCCGTGTATTCTTTTCCAAGCGGGGCAAGCGCATTCCGGATGATTTCAACGGCGTCTTCATACGGCGTAATCTTGTTCACTTCAGGGATAAGCGGAACGTACACATCATAGTGACGGAGCTCATCCACTTTGAGCAGCTTTTTCATGATGCTGTAGTATTTGTGAAGCGGCTCAAGATTTGCCCGGACAGTGTTTACCAGGTTGTCGTATACGGATTCATCGACTTTATCGGGGAACAGGCGCATCTGGCGGACTGAATCATAGCCGCGTGCGCGTGACAGGAATACATCCTGATTGACGCTGCCTGCATACAGTGACGCAAGCGTGTTCTTGTTCGCATCGAATGTGCCGTAATATTTCTTGTACGCTTTCCTGCGGATTTCCCTGTCTGGATTGTGCATGAATGATGACCATGTCGTCTGTGTCAGCGGTTTCATGCCATCCGGAGTCTTTACCTTGCCGAAGTTCAGGTCGACGTCAGTAAACGTTTCGTATGTGTGTTTTGACGTTTCGCCTGCTTCTGACTGCAGGGCCATGATGCGCTCTTCCTTTTCGCTTAAGATGTACGGCTTCATGCGTGCTTTCTTTGACAGCCAGATCTTGTAATCTGCGTAGTCTGGGCGCTCCATGCGCTTTTTCATCTCGTCATCAGGGATTGACTGCAGTTCCGGGATGAAGAAACTTGTCTTTGCATCAGCCTGAGAACAGGTCATCATATAGCGGCTGTACTTTTCCTGGTTGGAACTGTCACCAGCATCTGCTGAGACAAGCAGGAACGCGTAGTTTCCTGAAGTTTCCATTACCATGAGCAGCTGACAGTATGTATCAAGTGCATCGCGCATGGTTTCTGCACTTGATGCCAGCTTGCCCTTGAAGTTGCACAGTTCGTCTGCAAGAACCGGAATGAGTGAAAGGTCAGACTCCCAGTCAGAGTCGCTCATATATAGTGAAGTAAGGTCCCACTTATCCTTTGCGGGCACGTTTTTTCTTTCTGGAATGCTGTTTGTTTTCATTAGTAGTTTTCTACTGCCTTCTTGTATGCTTTATAGTTTGCTTTAACGATAGCGTAGTCATCATCATTGATCATTCTGCGGTATTCAGCGATTGGATCAAGACCCATAGCCTTCATGGTGAGGGCTGTCTTAAAGTCTTTCTTCATTTCTGCATCATAATCGAGAACCATGTAGCAGTAATAAACCATGATGAATTTATTGTACTGGTTTGGACCTGAAACGCCATATTCTTCGAAAATGGCGTCAATGTCGGCATCGTATGTATCGTAATCGTCAACTTCATAGTTTGCACCGTATTCATCAAGTGCATCCATGATTTTGTCGTAGTTCTTGCAGAGGGCCTTCATGTCTGCATCTGTAAGACCGGTGCTTTCCGCTTCGCCGTGAATTTCATCATCGGAGGATGAGCTGCCGCCAAAACTCAGGGAAGGAACGCCGCGTCCTTCTGTAGGACCAACGTCTTCGCCGCCTGTAAGGCATGATGTAAACATAAGAAGAACAACAAGTGCTAAAAGAACAGATACTATTTTTTTCATAGAAAACTCCTTTTTCTGGCGTGTTGCCAATTATTGTATAAATGCTAGTATATCACACAGAGAAGGAGTTAACCAATAAATATATCCAGCTAAAAAGGATAAATTTCCCGAGCTGTGGTAGTGCTTCAGGCTGTGAATCTTAATGCAGGATGTTTTCTTCCTTAATTACTTCCAGGAAGATATCTAGCAGTTCAGGATCAAACTGGGTGCCGCGGCCCTTGTTCAGTTCGCCAAGTATGTAGTCTGGATCGCATTCTCCGTCAGTGAGTTTTCCGGGTTTGTTGAGTACGCTTTCAGGCACGGAGATTTTTCCAATATCGTGCAGCAGGGCAATATTCCGTAAATGCGCAATCTGTTCTTCTGACCAGCCGAGTTTTCTGGCAATCATGCACGAGAAATCGGCAACACGGTGTGAATGCTGGCTTGTGTATTCATCTTTTGCTTCAACGGTATTGCTGATGACGAGAATTGTCTTGAGGGATATGTCAGCCAGCTTTTCATGTTCTTCAAGAACGGCCTTTTCAAGGTCTTCTTCCATTTCCTTTATTTTCAGCTGGTTCTTGTAGTACTCATACATGCAGACAGTTGAGAAGACTGTTTCCACTGTAAGGATAATGAAGAGGATGGAAAGGAACCTGTCTGAGTACGGATATTTCAGAATGTCGTATCCGCCCGGGATTTTCGTACAGAAAAACAGTAATCCCCAGAAATAGAGGGATATGATGACGCCGTTGCTGAAGCCGAGCAGGTACATGGTCAGGCATGGCATGAGCAGCATCCAGTTGGCGCCAAAACCGTCGCTTGTTCCAAACAGGAAGGTCAGTGTATAGAGGCAGGTCATAAGAAGGCCGGCAAGAGCGCGTCCCAATTCCAGTGAACCTGTCAGTTTTGTCAGACCATAGCAGAACAGCATCAGAAGAGAGGCGCCTGTGGTATACATGGCCAGCCTGTAAGCATTACGGATAAGGAACATTGGAATTGCCACCGCTAAGATAATGGCAATTACCAGCATGCATCTCCGCACAATGCTCAAGCACGATGGAAACGATTTCCGGGTCATACCGGGTACCGCTTTTTGCCATCAGGTCTTCCCTTATCTGGCTGACTGTCATTTTTTTGCGGTAGCTCCTTCCGTGGAGCATGGCATCAAACGAGTCTGCTACAGCAATAATGCGTGAATCCAGGGGAATGTCAGTTCCCGCAAGTCCGTCAGGATATCCTGAGCCGTCCCAGAATTCATGATGATGGCGCACAATGTCTGATATGCCGGGGATGAAATCTACTTCCTTAAGGATTTCTCCGCCAATGACGGTGTGTTTTCTTATTGAGGCGTGTTCTTCATCGGTAAGTGAACCATTTTTTGTGAGGATGTCACAGTTAATGCCGATTTTTCCGATATCATGCAGCAGTGCGGTGTCATAGATGCTCTTGAGTTCACTTTCTTCTTCAAGAGCATCCTTAAGACGGTTTGCATAATCGTTCTGGTAAGCAAGGCTTTCCATATTTCCTGTCATGATGATGAATGAAATGATGATATCTGACAGGAACATGAACAGACAGTTGAGGAATCTTCCTTCCGGATACGTATACTGCAACAGTGAACGGAGTTTTGGGCTTACTGCGAGGATAAGAAAAAGAAGAGAGAACCAGATGTCAATTATCAGGGCAGGTTTTACGCCGAATATGCTGATTATCAGGATTGGCATGAGGTAAATCCAGAGCATGCCGGCGCCGTCGTTCGGACCTGCGTAGACTGCGTAGGTGAATAGCAGGATGAAAAAGGCTTCATATAGGATAATTGCAGGTTTTCTGTCTTTCTTGACGATTGTCCAGATTGTGGCAAATATGAGAAAGGGCCATGAGGAAACAAGAAGAAGGGAAAGCAGCTGCTGATTCCGTTTCATGTTCAGTACAGCCAGGACTGCAGTCAGTACGAAAGTCTGCTATTCCAGTGCCAGTGTAAGGAACTGCCGGTTTTTTCTTTTCTGAGGAATGTTGTCGTTATTGAGAATATCCCATTTGCTTTTAAGCCAGGTTGTGAATTTGGAATCAGATGCCATTTTAGTATTCTACCATATCACCGGAAATCAGTGAATAAAAAAAAGCCTGACTCTTTGAAGAATCAGGCTTTTGTCACGGCTGCTTTTAAAGCAGACCGGGCAGTGTTTATTGACTTTACTTGAAGATCTTTGTGATGAAGTTCTTGAATCCCTTGAACCAGACTGGGAAGTCATGGGTACCGCCAGGGACTGTGTCGAATGAGAAGTCTTCAATCTTGTCCCAGCTGCTGAATGCGCCGGTGAATTCCGGGAAGCTGCTGTAGACCAGGAAGTCTGCATCGCCGCAGATCATGTACAGCGTGTTGATCTTTGTGTCCGGGAATGTGCTGTTTACCTGAGCCATGAAGTCTCTTGAGCCGACGAATGTTGCTGCAGAGAAAGCACCGAAGTTTCCAACGATGTCGAGACACTCGCCGATACCGATGCTCAGTGTCTGTCCGCCACCCATTGAAAGGCCTGCGAGTGCTGTGTTGTCACGTCCTTCAGCGCAGTTGAAGTTTGCATAGACGTATGGAAGCAGGTCGTTTCTGAGTTCGCCGCCGAATGCGTTGTAGCCGTTGAAGTCATCGCCAGCGCCGTTCGGGCCCCAGTTCCTGCTTGCAACGCCTGTTGCAACGACAAGGATGAATGGCTTTACAGAGCCGTCAGCCATGCCGCGGTCCATGTAGCCCTTAATCTTTCCGCCGTCGCCCTGGTCTGAAAGGCCCCATGTGTTTTCGTTCTGTCCAAAGCCGTGGAGCAGTACGAAAACCGGGTACTTTGTTGCTGTGTCAGCAGCGTTGTAGCCTGCAGGCAGATAAACCCATGCGTGCTTGTCGTATGATGTTGTGTCGCCTGTGGTGTAGTCGTGTGTCGGATAGTTGATTGAAATGACTTTTCCGCGCTGTGCATCTGTCAGACCGTCATCGAACGGGACGTCAGCAGGTGCGCCTGCCTTCTTGTTGAAGGTAATCTTCTTGATGGTGACCTTGAGCTGGTCAACGTTGTCTGTGTGACCACGCTGGTAGTCGTTGAACTTGATGCAGAATGCCTTGATGCCATCATAGTCTGCTGCGTCCACAACCTGTGATGAAAGTGTTTCCGGGAATTTTACCGTGTATGTATAGTCACCTGAAAGAACGCCTGTGTCGAAGTATTCAACATCAACGGCACCACCGAAGATACCTGTTGAGTCTGAAGTAAGAAGGCGGAGGCAGAATCCAGGATCCTGGGCGCCTGCTGTCCATGTGCCTTCTACTGGAGCATAGGAAAGCTCAATGTCACATGAGTCATAGTTTGCTGTATTGATGATGGAAGCGGCAACATCTTCGTTCAGGTAGAAAGCGAGTCCACCGCCTGCACCACCGGCTGCTGTTGCAACATACGTTACTGAGCCGTCATCGTTGTATACGACGTCGCTTGCAACGGTGTCAAATGTAAGTGCTTTGGTGAATGGAATACGTGCATTAGTTCCCACTTTCAGACCGAATGCTGAGTCTGCAGTCTGAACAGCTTCTTTGTTGCTCTGGCAACCGAAGAAACTGAGAGCAAGCAGTGCCACACACACAATGCTTACAAATCTTTTTGTGTTTTTCATTTTTTGTCTCCTTTCAGATAAACTTGATTATATTCAAGAAAAACTGTAAATCTTCAAGAAAGATAAAGAAATCAGAGAAATATCTGAGAAAGAAAAGTGGACTGTTTTTTCATTTTTTGTCTCTTTTTTTTAGTCGTTCTGTTTCAATCAGACAATCCTTTTTTTTTGAAGGGTAACATATTCACTTTTCTGACATAATTTTATGAAATATAAAAAGTTTTTTTCATTTTTCTTGATGCATGGTACAATTAATTAAGTTGTTTATTGTGAGGAAGATGATGGAAATAACCATTGAACTGCTTCAGAAAATCCTGGAATTCATTCCTTCCTGTATCTTTTTCAAGGATACGGAATGCCGGTATGCATTTGCAACACACTTCAATACAAATCCGGTAGATATGGAACGTTCAGATGTCAGGGGAAAAACTGATCTTGAGGTTTTTGGAGATACTCCTGCCGGCAGGGAAGCTTATGAAACGACGAAAAAGATAATTGAGACGAGAAAAGGAGTCTGCTTTGTAAATGACTATTCTGTTCCCGGTAAAGAGGCTTTCATCGAAATCAAGATGGAACCTGTTTATGATGATAAACAGAATATCATGGGTGTCGTCGGCCTGATGCATGATATTACCGCCCGAGTGCTGCTTGAACGCCAGCTTGAGACTTCGGCACGTACCGATTCCCTGACAGGTCTGTACAACCGTTTCTACCTTGATTACTGGAGAAAGAACATCCTTAAGCCTGATATGTTCCCGCTGTTTATTATTTCAGCCGACTGCGACGGCCTGAAAGAGATGAATGATACGTACGGTCATCAGGTGGGCGATGAATACCTGCACCTTACTACATCAGTGTTCCGTGTCGGCCTTCCGGAAGAAGCCATCAAGTTCAGGACAGGTGGTGATGAATTCCTGATGCTCATTCCGAAAACGACAAAAGAGCAGGGGGAACGCCACATTGAACACATGGAAAGTTACTCAAAGCATGTGACGTTGCGGCAGAAACCGATACAGATTTCTTTTGGTTCCAGCATCATTGAGACCTATGGTGATGATTTCATGGAAGCAATCAAGACAGCAGACCAGAATATGTACAGGATGAAGGAAGCGCATCATAAAGCGAGAAAGTAGCGTTTCCGGTTTCTTTGAAGTCTGCCCGTAAGATTACTCACGGGCATTTTTTTTCAGGCAGTTGATTAATTCAGGAACATTGATAGGCTTTGCAAGATGATCGTTCATGCCTGCCTCAAGGGCGTTCCGTATGTCTTCTTCAAAAGCATTTGCCGTCATGGCAATGATTGGCAGCTTTGAGTAATCAGCATTTTTCAGGCTTCTTATTACACGTGCTGCCTGGTAACCGTTCATGTACGGCATCTGGATATCCATAAGGACATAGTCGTAATAGTCGGAATCATGAGCCTTAACTTTTTCGACGGCAATGGAGCCGTCTTCGGCTTCTTCTATTTCAAGGTCTTCGTAAGCCAGAATGTCACGCGCAATTTCCCTGTTGAGCTCATTGTCTTCAACAAGCAGAAGCCTTCTGCCACGAAGCTCTGTCTGGTCCTGGATTTCAGTTGGCTGCTCACTGGTTTCGTTTTCAGCAATCCTGAAGGTCAGATATACCTGGACTACAGTGCCTTTTCCAAGCTCTGACTCAATTTCAATGTCGCCCTTCATCATGGTGACAAGCCGCTTGACGATTGCCATACCGAGACCGGTGCCTTCTATGCCACTTTCCGTTGTGTTTTTTGCGCGGGAGAATTCGTCATATATATGCTTCTGGAATTCCTTGCTCATGCCGATGCCGGTATCCTTTATCTGCATGCAGTAAGAAGCTTTTCCTTCTTCCGCTTCTTCAAGCTGTCTTATGGAAAGTGACACGCTTCCACCGGGCTTTGTGTATTTTATTGCATTCGAAACGATGTTCAGCAGAATCTGGTTCAGGTGAAGAATATCGCTATAGATGTAATTATTCCTGATTGAAGAGACATCGGTCGTAAAGTCTATGCCTTTTGCTTTTGCAGAAACTTCAAGAATGGCGAAAAGTTTGTTTGTTTCTGCCCTTATATCAGTTGGAACGGCATCAATGGTTGCCTTGCCACTTTCAATGCGGCTCATGTCTAGTACGTCATTTATCAGGTTGAGCAGATGCTCGCTTGAAGTTTTTGCCTTTGAAAGATAGTCAGAAATCTTCTCATTGTTTCCCAGGTTGCGTTCTGCCAGTTCAATGAATCCGCTGACTGCGTTCATAGGCGTACGGATGTCATGGCTCATATTGAACAGGAAAGTTGTCTTCGCCCGGCTTGCAGCTTCTGCTTTTTCCTTTGCTTCTGCAAGATTGAGTTTCTGTTCCAGATCGTTACGTATTATCTCATCACGGTTCTGAATTGCTGCAATGATGTGTGTTTCATCTATCCGGATGAGCGAGAATTCGCACCAGATCATTTTTTTGTTTATTTCGACCAGAAACTGCAGAGTGACGAATTTCTGATTTCCGAAGTTTTCCGGTTTACGGTATTCTGCAAAGCTTTCTTCTGAAACGGCAGAGAGCAGGGCATCGCGATATTCAACAGCGACTTTTTCATGAATGTAGGCGGTAAAATCAGTTCTATAGGAGTCTGTCTTATACCATTGCTTCAGTTCATCTGTGCTGAAGAAAGGTATGTATTTCAGTGTTTCAAGATTAACATAGCAGACTGATTCATAAGAACTGGCCAATGCGTTGAGAACTGATGTCTTTCTGGTGTTTTCTTCGTTAAAACTGATCTGTTTGCGGATGATCTCATCCATGTTGCTCGTTCCTATTATGAGCTCTGAGCTCTTTTCCCAGTTGTCAGTACGGAACACCTTCAGCCTGTAATAAACTGCTTTATTGTCTATATACTGGCGGTAACTCAGGAAGAATGATTTCTGTGAATCGAGTTTTGCTCTGATGTTCTCCGGGGCCAGTTCTTCGAGGAATCTCATCCTGTCATCCGGGTGAATATAGGCTGTTGCCTTTTCATTGAACCGGGAGAAAAGAGTTTCTGTATTGTCTTTGTGTTGTTCTTTAAAAGATGTTGTTTCTTTTATGGTTTCAATGGTGTCGTTATTCAGGTTGATAAGGACAACTGATTCATAATCGTCGGCCAGACCTGTAATGAGGGCCTCGCGCTGCTGTTCGTCCATTTTACGGACATGGCTGACTGTGGTAAGGTAAATCACTATGGATGTTACGAAAAAACCCATGGAATAGAACGGTATTTCGGGATATTTCATCTGGCCGATGCCGAACAGAATCAATATGATAGAAAAGAAGATTGCAGCTACCAGTTTGCTTTTTCTGATGGAATCATGAGTTTGTGCCAATGATATGGAAGAAAAGCCTATGATAAAAACGTAGTGGCATAACTGTATCTGAAACAGTATACTTCTTGGCCAGAGCGTTACATATGTATAGTCTGGTTCAAAATAAAAAGCAAGACCAAGTTTTATGTTAGCTGCAAGGATGATTATCTGTATTGAGAAAAGTATTGTACGGACAACGTCTATGACTTTTTTGACAGATTCAGATGCGTTGAGAAATGTACAGATGAATCCGGTCCACCAGAATGCGCTTATGGCTGAAGCCACATGAAAAAAGTAAGTTGCTATGGTAAGAGAAACCCTGCTGTTTGGAATGATACGGGTGAAGAGAATACCCCACACGGTGTCTATCAGGGTAAACATGATATAAAAGTTGAGGATACCTAGGAATGCATTTCTGACTGAAACCCTGTCTGAAAGCGCATGAACTCTGAACCAGACCATGAAGATGCCCGTAGTACAGACAAGTGTTACTGCTGCATACAGAAAACCAGAACTCATCTTTTTTAGATACAACTCCTTATTTTACATAGTAAAATGGAAAACGAGCGGCGTAAATGCAAAGAATAAACGCAGTAATTTATTGCTAAATAGTGTATAATATGAATTCTGGCAGTTAGCCTGCCGGAAAATGGGGATGAAATCATGACATTGACAAATGAAGAACTGAAGAAGATTTATTTTGGCGCTTACAGTTTTGAAGATGCTGAATGCGGCTACATACAGGCACATCAGCATACAAAGGACCAGATTGCCTGGTTCAAGCAGAGAATGGATTTTTACTATGACCGTTCGACAGCTTCCACTTCAAAGACATTTGAATTCACGACGGATGCAGACAGCGTTTCGTTTGACTATAAAATCATCTGGAAAGGTTCACCTGACTCATTCGAGCTGTATACAGATGGCCTTCTGAGCCAGATTTTCTACGTGAAGGACCTGATGGACACCGGTACGCTCACCTTTGACCTGACAGCCCACCGCGAAGGCATTTACGACGGCGGAAAGAGAAAGGTCATCATCTATCTGCCGGCTGATGCCACCGTGCTTGTAAAGAACTTCACGATAAATGGCACATACGAGCCTGCAAAGAAGGGTCCGAAAGTGCTCTGGCTCGGCGACTCAATCACCCAGGGCTTCGGTCCGCTCCGCTCAAGCCAGACGTACGTGAGCGTTGCCAACCGCCTTCTGAACTGGGACATCATCAATCAGGGAATCGGCGGCTATGTGTACGACAAGGGCAGCCTGCTTGAAATGACCGGCTACAAGCCTGAAAAGCTCGTGGTCGCGCTCGGCACCAACCAGTACGGCGACCTGGACATGAAGATGGTCAAGGAATTCTATCCGCGCCTGTTCGAACTGTACGGCAAGGATATGCCGACGCTCGTCATTACGCCGCTCTGGCGCGGTGACAACATGCAGGGCGTTCCAACCCTCGTCAAGTTCTGCGACAACCTCAAGGAAATCCTCGCACAGTACCCGAACATCAGAATGGTCGACGGCTTTACGCTCGTGCCACACCTTCCTGAATACTACCTCGACAACCTGCATCCAAACTGCCTGGGCTGCGAAGTCTATGGCCGGAACCTTGTCGAAAAAATCCGCGAGCTCGGCTTCTAAACGGATGTGCTGAAAGCGCTTTCAGTTAGTCTTGCACAACCGGCTTTCGTCTGATACTACTGACGGCACGAGGTTTTTATGTCCTGGAATTTCACATTCTTCATAAACAGCATTCTTCTCGGCGTCGGTCTTGCCATGGACGCCTTCTCGGTGAGCATGGCAAACGGCCTGAACGAGCCTGATATGAAAGGCGGCCGCATGAGCCTTATCGCGGGCTGCTACGGCGTTTTTCAGTTCGCCATGCCGATGATCGGCTGGATCTGCGTCCATACCATAGTTGTGTACTTCAGCGCGTTCCAGGCGTTCATCCCGTGGATAGCGCTCATTCTGCTGCTGTACATTGGCGGCAAGATGCTCATTGAAGGCATCCGCGGTGGGGAAGCAGAAGACGGCGGGGAAAAAAAGCTCGCCTTTGGCACACTTGTCGTGCAGGGAATAGCGACCTCAATTGATGCTCTTTCTGTCGGCTTTACGATTGCGGATTACGGTGCGCTCATGGCGTTTGTCGCAAGCATGATAATCGCCGTCGTTACGTTCTTCATCTGCATCGGCGGCCTTGTAATCGGCAAGAAAGTGGGTACGAAACTCAGCGGTAAGGCGAGCATCCTTGGCGGTGTCATCCTTGTCGGCATCGGTATTGAAATATTCGTGAAAGGCGTCTTCTTTTAAGGCGCGGAGGCCCATATGGCAAAAACGTTTACGGCAACGACAAATCCTATCTGCAAGACTGTTTTTACGGCTGACCCGGCACCGCTGGTTGTCGGCGACACGCTCTATCTCTTTACGACGCACGATGAAGACGTGCTCATAAACGACTTCTACACCATGCGTGACTGGTGCTGCTTTTCCACAAAGGATATGGTGAACTGGACAGACCACGGCACCATCTTCTCTCTTGATGACATCGCCTGGGCAGACGACCGCGCATGGGCGCCGCAGTGCGTCGGACGGAACGGCAAGTTCTACCTGTACTGTCCTGTCCACAAGGCAGGCAAGGATACCGGCATGGCGATTGCAGTCGGCGTCGCGGATAAGCCGGAAGGCCCGTACAGAGACATTGGTGCGCCGCTCATTGATGAAGGCGACTGGAACGACATTGACCCTACCGTGTTCATCGATGATGACGGCCAGGCATATCTCTACTTCGGAAATCCTGAACTGCGCTATGTCCTCTTGAACGAAGACATGGTTTCATACAACAGGGAAGTGGGCATTCGGAAAATCCCGATGACGACAGAATCTTTCGGTACGGGAAGCCATTACACGGGCACCAGCTATGGCGAAGGTCCCTGGTTCTACAGGCGGAATGACCTGTACTACATGGTGTACGCCGCTTTTGCCGGCAAGAAGGGCGACAAGAGGAACGAGCACTTCGCATACTCAACATCCAAGTCACCGACAGGTCCGTGGGTGTACGGCGGCGTCCTTATGGAAGAAGGCCCGTGCTTCACGAATCATCCGGGAATCTGCGACTTCAAGGGGCACTCATACCTGTTCTACCACACGGATGAGCTTCCTGGCGGCAGTCTGTTCCACCGCTCGGTATGCGTGGCAGAGTTCATGTACAACGCGGATGGCACAATCGACACAGTCGCTAAGTGCAGTGAGATAAAAAAGATATAAGATGCAGACGCTTTCAGGCAGCTGCGGGAGGGAGACATGGGTGTAGAAGATTTTTTACCGGGAAGTGATGAGAAGATTAACCAGCTCCTCCACTTCACGGCAGAAGTGGACAAGATGACCGGCATCGCGCGCCGCACCATGCTTGTGGATGGCAGTCGCCGCGAGAACGACGCCGAGCATTCGTGGCACATCGCGCTCATGTGCATGCTTTTCAGAGACTATGCTCCCGAAGGCTGCGACATTGCCCGCGCCGCAGAAATGTGCATTGTCCACGATCTTGTTGAAATATACGCCGGTGACACGTTCGCCTACGACGTCCACGCAAACGAAGACAAGGAAGCGCGCGAAAAACTCGCCGCCGACAAGCTCTTCGGCCAGCTTCCCGAACTCATAGGAAAAGAGTTCCGCAAGCTCTGGGAAGAGTTTGACGCCATGGAAACGCCCGACGCAAAGTACGCAGCCGCCATGGACCGCATTCAGCCATACCTTCACAACACGCTTACAAAAGGCCACACCTGGGTTGAGGGAAAGCCCACGATCGCGCAGGTGGATAAGAGAATAGGCCCCGCGATTGAGACGATTCCAGCGCTCAGAAGCTGGTATGACGCGAACATAGCGCGCGCCCGCGAAAACGGCTGGCTCAAGGACTGAACACACAGAGGTGGAACATCATGATTGAATACAGACTGCTTACAGAGGATGACATCCCGTCGCTGCTTGAGCTGTACATCCAGCTTGATGAAGTGAACCGCGGCTGCGATGAGAGCCATCTGCTCAGATGTTGAGCATCAGCTGCAGCCGCTCGTCACACGCTTTAATCAGCTTAAAGTGCCTGTCAGAAGTCAAAACCGCACAGTTATTCTTGATGGCAAGATACGCGATGATTGCGTCCTGAAACGGAACTGTTACACCGCTGTCTCTGAGTTCTGCAATGAGTAAGCCAGCTTCCTTCCAGTCATTCTGTTCAATGGGAATTATCTGGAATCCAGAAAGCAGCATTTCAATTTTTGCTTTTTCGCGGTCATTCCTGAAGCCGCGGTACAGTTCGGTTATTGTGATTCCGCATGTAGCCGCTGGTTCTTTTGAGTAAATATCCCACGCAGCATTTTCAGGATTATTTGACATATCAATGATGACGTTTGTATCGAACAGAATCATATGAGGCTCATCTGCCTCCATTCTTCAACATATGATCCGTCGATTTGCACATCGCCGTATTCTGCGAAAAAGGCTGTTTTATCCAGCGTTTTTGCGGTGCGGGAAGAGACTTGCGTGTTTTCGTGCTGCGCCGAAAAACTTGCGAGCATGAGTTTCTTCTGCATCGAGGCAATGACGCCACTCAGGTAATTAAGCTGTTCTGCAAAATAGTCTGCTGAAAAGGATTCGCCTGCAGTATCGTATGCCGGTGCAGGTTCTGCGGCGCAAAAGCCGGCTTTGTCTTCATCCGGGTAGGAAACACTTTTTGGGGTGATGCTGTTGTCAATCAGCACTTCGTAGGGAACCGAATAAAAGCGGCTCAGTTTGCGGACCATTTCGACGGTTGGCTCAACATCACCTGCTTCATACTTGATGTATGACTGTCGCGTTATGCCGAGCATTCTGGCTATCTGATCCTGAGTATACCTGTTTTCTGTCCGCAGCTTAATCAGTATTTCCTTCATACTGAAAAGTATATATTTGTATTCTTGAAATGTCAATAAAACAATACATTGAAAGTAATCAATTAAAGAAAAGACAATCAGTGTTTCTAGAATTCATGCTATACTATCTACATGACAGATCCCGCATCCCCCATTAAAATTGGAACAAAGACACTTAAGAACCGCATCACCATGGCGCCTACCGTCAAATTTGCTGCAGGCGCTGATGGCCTTGTAACTGATGAGTTTGTGCACCACTACGAAGAGCGTGCAAAACACGGCGTCGGCCTTATTGTGCTTGAAGCAACGTGCGTTGCTCCTGAGGGCCGCCTTTTCCCGTCTCAGCTCGGCCTCTGGTGTGATGAGCAGATTGAAGGCCACAGAAAGATTGCCGATGCCGTTCATAAGCATGGTACGCTTATCATTCCGCAGATACATCATGGCGGACTTGGAACGCATCCTGCATGCGGCCCGCTCACTTCCCCGACAAAAGTACGCTGGAACAACGGCGATGAAGAAGTGGATGCCGTTGAGCTTACTTTGGAAGACATTGCGCGCATCCAGCAGCAGTTTGTGGATGCCGCCATCCGTGCACAGAAAGCGGGCTATGACGGCGTTCAGCTGCACGGCTGTCACGCGTATCTCATAAATAATTTTGCATCTCCGGTGAACAAACGGACTGACCGGTACGGCGGCAGCATTGAAAATCTTGCGCGTTTTGGAAGCGAGATAATCAGCGGCATCAGAAAAGCGTGCGGGCCAGACTTCATCATATCAATGCGCGTGTCGGGCGCTGACCCCTCACCAAAAGAAGCGCCCCTCATCGCCGAACAGTACGTCGCTGCCGGCTGCGATTACCTGCAGGTGTCATGTGGCATCGCAGAGTTCCCCGATGTTCCCTGGGATGAATCGCTGCCATACACAAAAATCGCAGCCCTTGGTGTCGCCATGCACGAACACTTCAAGGGACGCGTTCCGGTCTCGACAGTGAACGGCTTCAGGACAGTGGAGCAGGTGCGCTACATGTTCGACCACGACCTTATCGACACCATAGACCTTGCGTGCGGCCTCCTCGCAGACCCCGCATTCACCGGAGCCATCCTGACCGGCGAGCCGTACGTGAAGTGCGCCAGCTGCCCCCAGTGCGCGTACGGCCCGTTCCACGCCCACAAGTGCCCCGCCGCCGTCAAGCGCGGAGTAGAGGAGTTCCGGTTCTAGGTTTGATGCAAAAAACACACGGTTCCGGTATACTGTTGGTACATCGACTGGTTACGGGGGCTTCTGGTGCGTCATTGGATGCGTGATTTTATTGGAAGACATGAGGTTGGTTCTGCCATCCTGCTGATTGCTGTGTACTGTTTCGGGTCGGCAAATGTGCCGGGCGGCAGTGACAGTTATTGGTGCATCCTTTTCCTTGGCTGCTGCGCTTTGGTGATTACGCTTGGTGTGTGTCTTTCCGGGAACGCCGGAAGATACGGGCTTTCTTCGTGGCCTGTGCATTCCCGTAAGTTTCTGTATTTCATTCCTTTATGGATAATTACGTCTTCAAATCTGTGGGGAGGCGTTGCGTTTTCTGAGCATGGCATTGCGCTTGCCGGCACTGTTGTTTCAATGCTGTTTGTGGGTTACATAGAAGAAATGCTTTTCCGGGGCCTTCTGTTCAGTGCGCTTTTGAAGAGTGAAGGTGTCGTTACAGCGGTGACGGTGTCTTCTGTGACGTTCGGTATTGGTCATATCGTGAATCTGTTTACGGGAATGGATACGCTGATGACGTTCATCCAGGTTGTGTATGCGGTTGCGATGGGGTTTATGTTTACCATGGTTTTCTACAGGAGCAGGAGTCTCTGGCCGTGTATCATTTCTCATCAGCTGATAGATATCTTTTCGTATTTCATCAATTACGGCATGGTTCTTTCGTGGATTGTGACTGGCGTCGTGTTTTCTGGCTGCATTGTATACGGCATTTATCTTGCAAAACTGCCGGATGAGGTGACACAGCAGTCTGAAATGGTGTTATAGTATATATAAATAAAAAAAAGTAAAGGAAGTCTATGATTCCTGTTTATTTCATTTGTGTAGCTGTCTCTATTGCCATGTGCTTCTGGTATTTCCTTGTGGATGTCAGAAGGGGCATCATTCAGAACATCATGCTTCTTGTCATGACGCTTGCCAACATTGGCTATCTGAGTCTTGCCCTTCAGACGGATGTGTCTGGTGCCATCATCTCATGCAAAATCTACTATCTTGGCGCGTGTTTCCTTCCTTTGCTTTACTTCCTGACTGTCTGCGGAGTGTGCAACATCCGTGTGCGTGTTCCTGTCATAACTGTGCTGACAATCATTCAGATGTTTGTTTTCTTTGCAGTCTGCACCATCGGGTACAACAATCTTTTCTATACGGATGTGGACCTTGTCTTCATCAACGGCGTCTGTACGCTGGCAAGGCAGTATGGCCCGCTTCATTTCCTGCATCCGCTCACTATGTATGCGTATCTGGCAGCATCGCTCTTTGTGGCGCTGTACGCATGTTTCAGGATGAAGAATGTCTATAAGTCCGGTATTGTTGCCCTTGTCATCTGTGAAGTTCTTACCAGCAGCTATTACCTTATTGATAAGCTGCTTTTTCAGACGTGTGATTTGACGCCGATCGTCTACATTGTCCTTATGGCGGGGGCGCTTGTGCCCATTTATAAGTCAGATGTCTTTGCAGTTGTTGAAAATGAGGACGTTATTGATGAGCAGCTTGAAAAGGTAGGTTTCATTTCGTTTGATAAAAGAATGCGGTATATGGGTGCCAATGAGTGCGCCCTGAACCTTTTTGAGTCGCTGGGTGACACACCGCTTGGAAAGAAGATTGCTTCTCCGCCTGGGGAACTGGTGCTGGTGCTTCAGGATATTGAGGCTTTTCTTGAGGAGTGCGAAGAAATACGAGGGCATCAGCACAGGAACAGCGCAAATCTGAAGATTGGACTTAAGACATTTGAAACTGAAATCCACTCGCTTCTGAGCTTTCATAAGCATACTGCAGGCGTTACGCTTGAACTCAGGGATGTGACTGATCATGTCCGCGTGCTTGAGCTTACCGAGAAGTACAACGAAAAACTGAATCAGGAAGTTGAGCTTAAAACGGAAAAGATCAGGAGCATGCAGGAAAAGACGATTCTGGGCATGTCGCAGATGGTTGAATCTCGCGACCTGAGTACTGGCGGTCACATCAAGCGGACAAGCGACGTCGTCAGGATTTTCGCCCAGAAACTGCTCCGTACGGGGTTCGGTCTTGACCGCCAGTTCCTGCGCCTTGTCATTCGAAGCGCGCCTATGCATGATCTTGGAAAAATTGGTGTTGATGACGCTGTCTTACGTAAACAGGGCCGCTTTACTGATGAAGAATATGCCATCATGAAGAAGCATGCTGAAATTGGCTCTGGAATGGTCAGACAGGTTCTGACTGATCTTGAGGAGCCGGAATTTGTTGCAGTTGCTGATAATGTGGCTCACTATCATCACGAAAAGGTGAACGGAACAGGCTATCCGTGCGGTCTTAAGGGTGACGAGATTCCGTTTGAGGCACGAATCATGGCGCTTGCGGATGTGTTCGATGCGCTCGTTTCAAAGCGTTGCTACAAGGATGCGTTCAGTTACGACGAGGCGTTTGCCATCATTGAGAAGGACGCCGGCTCTCATTTTGACCCGGAGCTTGTTCCTGTTTTCTTAAGCTGCCGCGACGAGCTGGAAAAGTACTACAACAGCGTTGAGAACTGACTTTTTATCAGTGAATTTTGATTTTTCATTTTTTTATGATACAGTAACAGAAGTAAATAATTCAGGGAGAATTTATATGAAAAAAATGATTATTGCCATTCTTATGGCACTTTGTGTTGTTTCAGGGCTTTCTGCTGTTGAGTATACGGTAATTGAAACAAGAGATTACAGCCCGGTTGTTCTTGGTGCAAACTTTGTCTTTAAGCCTGTTATTTATACTGGTGGTAAGGATGTTGCTCAGCGTGATATGCTTGAACTCCTTTCCAGAGGAGTTTTTCGAAGTGGCTATAACGCAACGAATCTTGTATCAAGCCAGCAGAACCTTTCCTGCGGTTTGGACGGATATCTGTATGTAGCGCTTGACAAGAAGAAAGGTGTTGGAGCTGATGTTACATATATGTTCCAGGAAGGTTTTGATTCTCATTTTGAACCAAAGGATTCAGATGGCCAGTTAGACTACGTTCGCGCCTTCTCAGTGGTTGAAGTGTATCCTCATTACCGCAATTATTTCGTTAATGACAGTCTCGGATGGGTTGCGGCCAAAATAGGACCGAATATTGCAATAACCGGTGATACAACTGAAATAAGAATGGCAGGAACAGAAATGGATTCACCTGTTAAGCTGCAGAATGACATTCTGTATGGTATCAGAGGTGGTTTTGATGCAGGCCTTATTATGGGAAAATGGCTCATGTCCTATGATTTCACTGTTACCTATGATTTAAACAAGACATATCATTCTGCTGATACAGGATACATTTTCTCTCAGAATCTTGAAGAAATCGGAAACCGCATTTCATTCAACATCGGCTTCGGTTACGGTCTCAAGTTCTGATGTTATATATCATGCGGCATGGCATTACCGGATGGAATGCCATGCGTAAACTGCAGGGGCAGACGGACATCCCGCTGAATGCAGATGGCCGCGCCCTTGCTGTGAAAGCGCACGACGAGTATAAGGATGTGCACTTTGACGTGTGCTTCTGCTCGCCGCTCATGCGCGCAAAAGAGACAGCCGCCCTTCTGCTTGAAGGACGCAATGTTCCCATTATCTACGACGACCGCCTCAAAGAGATGAACTTCGGCTGCTATGAAGGCGTTGAAAACAGCTTCTCTGACCCGGACTGTCCGATTAATCCCTTTTTCTTAGATCCCGCACATTATACTGCTCCTGAGACAGCTGAAAGCATGGACTCGCTTTTTGAGAGGACGGGCGCGTTCCTTGCTGAGAAAGTGAAGCCGCTGCTTGCTGAGGGAAAGGACGTGCTTATTGTGGGCCACGGCGCCATGAACTCGAGCATTGTCTGTCAGGTACGGAATCTGCCGCGCTCTGAGTTCTGGGCGAATGGCCTTGAGCAGTGCAAGCTTATGCCGCTGCCGGATACATGGTCATAAGGGGCTTCTCATGGATTCACACGAACAGCTTTTTGCAAAGATTCAGCTTCTCAACAGCATGGCGGGCCAGATCATCGCATACGGCGAGCAGTGCGGCGCGTCAGGACTCAGCGATTATGTGGATATGAACTGCGGCGGCATTCCGGACGGAGAGTACGTTCAGGTTGTAGATCAGACAGCGCCGGAGCAGTTTCTTTCAATGTATCAGAAGATTGCGGAAAACCGCTTTTCGCTTGCTGTCAAAACGCTGGTGAAGGCGAATCCTGCATTTCTTGAGCCGATAGAAGAGTACTGTGAGCGTGACGGCGCTGATTGCCGTGACTGGTGGGAGTCCTGCCTGCCAAGGGGGAAAGATAATGAGCATTCTGATTAAAGACACTACCCGGGAAGAGCGCGAGGCCATTGTACGCAACGCGCTCGGCGATGGCTGGGATATAGGCTGCGACACCTGTTCAACAGGCGTTGACTACCAGCTGTACATTGACGGCAAGAAGGAACTTGCCGAGCTTAATCGTGAAGCGAAATGCGGCATTGTCGTCGCTCATCCGGAAGAAAGCCAGTCTGGCTGTTTGGGCGGAATGTAACAGGTCAGCGCGAAAAGTCGACCTGTTTTTTCTGCAGTTTGTCCTTGTACATTGCTTCGTCAGCTTCAGAAATGATTGTGCAGAATTCCTGATAGCTTGAAATGGCCTTATGGGCGAAACCGAAGCTCAGGCTTACGGTGAATTTGTTTATCCTTGAATCATTTATCTTCTGGATGTTGGAATCAACTGCCTGTTTCAGCTTCCTGTCTTCATCACCATCTGCATATTTTCCCACAATGATGAACTCGTCTCCGCCATAACGTGACAGAACGTAGTTCTGGTTTACTTCAAGACATGCCTTTTTCAGAACAAATGCGGCGTTCTGCAATGCCCTGTCGCCTTCTATGTGTCCGTACGTGTCGTTGATTTTCTTGAACTTGTCAAAGTCGAGCATGACGACAAACATATCCTGCTGCTGAGTCTTCTTTATGTGGCTGGTGACAAAGCGCTTGAATTCAGCACGGCTTTTCAGGCCTGTAAGATCGTCGTTGGAAATCTGGTTCTGCAGACGCCTTATGTAAAATACGATGATTGAGACTGTGAAACCGTATGCCGCCACAGATAATCCGTAGAAAAGCAGCTGGATGACCGTTGTTATGAATGGAAGAACCAGGAATGACTCCAGTGGCCTGAGTGCATCTTTTTCAACGACGCTTTCTGTGCGCATGATTCTGATTGCTGTTGCAACAGTAACTGCCAGGAGATAACCCCAGGCAACTGCTGGAATGAGATAGGCGCCAGCTGCCCTGTGATATTCCGCGTTTCCATCTATGTAGAATATGAAATGGGTGAATGGAGTTGAAAACATCAGCAGGAAACAGATAATCAGCGGCGCTATGATGATTTTTCCGGAAAGCGTATCGGTCAGGTTACTGTTGTTCAGCTTGTATGCCGCATATTTTGTTATGAAAAGACTGTAAACAAGCGGAATTCCAACGTACACGATATTGGTGACGTACATCACCGGGATGGTTATGCTGTCAGGAATTCCTGACTTATATACGAGAAAGTAAACTGTATCAGAAAGACAATAGACGACATTTGTAAGGATGATCCGCCGCAGGAAAATTTCTTCCATTCCGATTTTGCGGTTGTCCCTTGCGATATTCAGCAGAATGCTCAGAAGGGGAATGACGCACATCACGTCAATCTGAAAGAAGTACAGTTTAGAATAGTCCATAACGCAAGTGTATAAGATAATGTGCGAAATGGAAAACAGTTTCTTCAGAATGACGGAACTGTGTAATTTATCCCCTGAAAACGGACCTTTTTCCCGTTATTTCCTGTCGCGGCCCAGGTAGATGAACAGCAGTGAGCTGATCAGCAGCGCATACGGATAGAACAGGAACGGAAGCACTTCAAAGGCACTGACGTTTGAGCCGAGTGCTGCGGCGGCAGAAAACTTAGCCGGAATGATTGAAAGGATGAAGTAGGCGACGCCGTTACCCATCAGCTTGAGCTTTTCATCGAAAGAAAGCTTCCTGTTCTGGAAGCATGCAATAAGCAGGGCAATAAGGAAGATGACGACAATATTTTTGTGTTATTTGCTTTCCAGCACGCGGATGGCGAACAAGCCGTCTGCAATCACAATGTCACCGGTTGCGACAGTCTTTCCTGAGCGGACAATCTGGAGCGGCTCGCCTGCAATCTGGTCAAGGATGATGTACGATCCCTGATGCAGTGCACTTACCTGTTCGTCTGTAAGGGAAGTGCTTCCAAGACGTACGCTCAGGTAATCGTCTTCGTCGTAGGTGATTTCATCAAGCTGGTGCGATTCAAGCACCTCAACGCCCATGTGCTCATCCGCAACAATCGTCTTTCCCGAGTGGATGACGCGGTCCTTATACACGACGTTAAGGCCCTCCGTTTCCTTTTTGTCCATGACGAGAATCTGGCCGTGTGACAGATTTACGTTTTCGGGGCGAAAGCGGCCGAACTCCACAAACACGTTGTCGGGCTCTGCCCTGTCCTTGACGTTTGAAAGCAGCTGGAACTTCATCCTGCTTGAGTAGCCGTCCTTGAAGAAGCCTGCGAGGCTCATGTCTTCAAGAAGGCCCGCGCTCATCTGCAGATTCAGGAAGCGGTCAGTTCCGTTCACGCTGCACTTGAACGAAAGAAGCAGCATCATGTGCATTTCTTCCTGGTTCGCGCTGTTCGTGTTGGCGCATGAGCGTGCCCTGTCGATGGAGAAGCGGTCGGCGTCTATGCTGCCGTCAGTATTTACGGCAACCTCTTCTGCAAACGCAGCGGCAAATTCCTTCATGAACCAGCTTTTGAGCACTTCAAGGTCAAACTCTGTGATGGACGGAAACTTCTCTGCATCCTGCTTCAGAAGCATCTTGCCAAGTTCAGGATCGAGCTCGACGCAGAAGCCGTTGTTCTGGAAGTCGAAGTCGTAGAAAAAGCAGGTCGCGGGCACTGAGCGCAAAAACTCAATGTTCACCATCTGATCCACGCCGAAAAGGGCAATCTCACAGCGCTCATTCATGATGGCTGTGAACGCCTTGTTGATTTTCTTCCTGATTTCCTCGCCCATCATGAGGATGTCCTTCTGCATGTGGCGCGGGTATACATCCGGCTGACGGAAGTTGTAATCCTTGATATGCATGCCGCTTACATCCTGCGTTTTCGGGATTGCGCCCTCGACAAGGCTTTCCATTTCAACGCCGAGTACTTCCGCAAGTTTCGGCAGTATCGTGATGTCTGGGCAGCCGTCACCGCGCTCCCATTTTGAGACAGCCTTGTCGCTCACGTTCACGAGCTCGGCAAGCTGTGCCTGTGTCATGTTCCTGTTTGTGCGGAGCTGCTTTATCAGCGCGCCTGTTTTTTCTGCGTTCATTTCATTCTCCTTGGGTGTGTTTGCCTGCAGGCTGATTTCAGTATCGCCACGCTTCCGCCATATGTCACCCTACCGGTAGTTGAGTCAGGTAGAGTTTTGAGTAGAGTTATGTAGATTATAGCACGAAAACGGATGAAGTCTACGCAAAATTCTACTTGAACGGGCGTGCACCAGGGGACGGTTCTCTAGTGTACTCAAACGGGCGTGCCCCAGAGAACCGTCCCCTGGTTCCTGGTTTGTAGATTGACATTGTGTAAAGTTATCTATTGACAATGTGTAAATCAGATACTATACTAATTACAAGGTGTAAACATGAAAGAGATTTTGAAGTATCTGCGCACGGTAAACGGTTATTCACAGGAAAAGGTTGCTGAGGCTATCGGGCTTTCACGGCAGTCGTACAACAAGTATGAGGCGGGCACGGTTGTGCCGTCTGACAGGACGGTCGCCAGTCTCGCCGCTTTCTATCACGTCGATGAAGCTTTCATAAAAGCGAATAAAGTGCCCGCGGTTCCCGGACAGAAGACACCGCTTTATTCGGATGTGACTGATAAGCTGCTTGAAGTTGATGAAGCCGAGCCTGCGTATGCCGCTGATGCTGCTTCGGAAAAGCCTGTTCTGCCGGTTCCTCCACGTAAGGTGCGGGCGCGCACGTACGACGCATATTTCTCTCACGACGCCATTCACGTCATAGGCGGCAACAGCCCGTATCCGTACGAGGAAGGCCAGCGCCTTAAAGTCATTGTTGAAGAAGAAACGCCTGAAGAAGAGCAGGCGCGCAAGGATGCTGCATGGAAGGCGATTCAGGAGATTCTGGAAAAACGGCCTTTTACCTATGAAGGTAAAGACCCGGATTATGATCAGATGCGCTATGAAGCGATGAAGGAGAAATATGGACCATTCTAAAAGACAGGCAAAGCCAAAAGTTTTTATTGATACAAATATCATCCTCGATGTTCTGTTGAAACGGAAACCGTTCTATGATGAGTCGAAAAGAATTGTTGATTTGTGCAGGCGGACTATTATCAATGGCTATGTCTCACAGCATTCTGTTGCAACAATCTGGTATGTAATCAGAAGAGAGTTTGAGGATGCAACCTGCAGAACGCTGATGATGTCTTTCCTGTCATTCCTTGATATAGCTGGAGCTAAGAAAGACCAGATTCTCGACGCAGTGAACAACGATGCCTTCCCCGATTTTGAAGACTGCCTGCAG
This sequence comes from Candidatus Treponema caballi, assembly GCA_018066285.1. Lineage (GTDB taxonomy): Bacteria > Spirochaetota > Spirochaetia > Treponematales > Treponemataceae > Treponema_I > Treponema_I caballi. Next base: position 7,466 of record JAGHRS010000052.1, on the reverse strand, counting down.
GATGAATGCGCGTTTTCCGTGGATGCGGATTACATCATCACCCGGAACAAGAAGGACTTCGCAGCCGCAAAAGTGCAGGCGGTGTATCCCGAGGAATTTGTGGTTGCGTAAACCACAGCTTTATCCCAAAAATCAGGGTACGTCTGTTATACTGAAGAGCGGGGAGTATTGTTATGACAAAATGTAAGCGAAAATCAATCGGGACGCATTTCTCGTCCTGCGTACAGCCGGCGTTCATCATCGGAACGAACAACGAGGACGGCTCATACGAGTTCGCGCCCATCACGTGGGTAAGCGCGACAAACGACAAAGACTGGGACTACCACATGACGGTGAGCATGTACGGTACTAAGCGGACTAAGACGAACGCGCTCAGGGAAAAGAAACTGAGCATCAACCTCGTCAGCACGGATATGCTCCGTCTCATGGATTACCTTGGAACGCACAAAGGAAAGAACGGGAAGAAAGACGCCATCCCGTACGAAGTGGGCCGTGGCGAAGTCGTGGATGTGCCGGTTCTGGAGGCAAGCCGCTGGGTGTACGAATGCGAGGTTGTCAAAACCGTTGAACTTGGCGGTTCCACCACATTCTTCTGCAAAATCATGAACATCCAGGTGGATGAGCGCCTTGATCCTAAGGATACGTTCGATGTCGACATCAGCCTGCTCGACCCGGTCATCTACTCAAGCTACTACTATAAGCTTGGTGAAAAGCTCGGCCAGATAGGCGAAATGTCAAAAGACATAAAGGACTGAACTATGCCACAGCAGTTTAAGGATGTAGATGAAGGAAAGGCGTTTGACTGGGGACGCACTTCAAAAGACTACGCAAAATATCGTGATATCTATCCGGATGAGTTTTACCGCGAAATTGTTGATGCAGGACTCGGCATAAAAGGCCAGAACTGCCTTGATGTCGGAACGGGAACGGGCGTCATTCCGCGCAATATGTACAGATATGGCGCCACGTGGACGGGATGTGACATTTCAGAAAACCAGATTTTGATGGCACGTGAGCTTTCTGAAGCCGCCGGCATGGATATCACGTATCATACAGTTGCAACGGAAGACCTTGATTTTGCGCCAAAGAGTTTTGACCTGATTACAGCGGCCCAGTGCTTCATGTATTTCAAGCGTGATGTGGCGCTGCCAAAGATAGCAAGCCTTCTGAAAGATGATGGCATTTTTCTTGTCCTATATATGGCGTGGCTTCCAAACAGATGTGATATCACCAGAAGGAGCCTTGAATCAGTGAAAAAGGCTAATCCGAGCTGGAACGGCGGACAGACGTATGAGTGCCCGCTGCAGTTCAACGACTACACCTATTCCATTTTTGACATGGCTTTTCATAAGGAACTGTACGTGGATGTGCCATTCACCCGTGAAAGCTGGAATGGCCGTGTAAAGGCGTGCCGCGGCATTGGCGCGTCGCTTGGAGATGCGGAAATCGCCGCGTGGGAAAAGGAACACATGGCCATGCTTGAAAACATCATGCTGCCAGAAACGACCATCCCGCATTTCGTGCAGATGGCGGGCTTACGGGTGAAGAAATGACGACAATGTTTCCATAAAGTGAGGAATGAGCATGCTTTTTATTTTTGACATGGGCGGTGTCGTGACGAAACCTGATGAAATGCCTGATTTCTTCAACTGGCTCAATCTTACGCCGCAAGAGTTCTTTACGCTCTGTACCGGAGGCTCATCCAATATCTGGAACGCGTTTGAATCCGGGAAGCTTTCCATAGACGGCTTCTGGAGCGCATTCAACCAGCGGTCGCGGGATATGCGGAAAGACATTCCAGAAGTGCATGGCGACATATACAGGCAGTATTTCCATCCCGAACTGAATGCAGGAACGGTGGCTGTTATTGAAGTTCTCAAGAAAAAGCACCGCGTCGTGTGCGGCACCAACACAAACGCGAGCCATTACGCCATTCATGAAGAACGCGGCGATTACGCACTGTTTCACGAAACGTATGCTTCCAATAAAATGGGCGTCGTAAAGCCATTCACCGCGTTTTTCGAGCACATTCTTAAAGCAGAGGGCGTACGCGCAGAAGACGCTTTCTTCACGGATGACAGCGCGGAGAACTGCGCTGCCGCTTCATCCCTGGGCATTCACGCCGTCCGCTTTACCGACGCGGACTCGCTTTTCCAGGAGTGGGAACAGTGGATGAAATGAATGATGTGCTTTTGTCGCGCCTGATGACGCAGTGCGCTCTCGGAAAGCTCTACGGAGAGCCGGAGCCGGTTTCAGGCGGCTTCATGCACAAGATGTACCGCGTTGCAACGGATAAAGGCGTTTTCGCCGTGAAACACCTGAACCGCGAAGTGATGGCGCGGCCCGGCGTTTTTGAAAACTACGCGCGCGCGGATTCTCTTGAGGCTATTCTTGAACGGCATGATATTCCCATTGTGCCTTCTCTTACGCTTTGCGGCAGAAAGATGCAGCAGGTGGATGATGACTACTTCTATATCTTCAACTGGCAGAACGGCGCGATTTCTGACTGGAACACCATTAGCGCGGCTCAGTGTGAGAAAGCGGGCAACATTCTCGGGCGTATACACGCGATTGAGCCGCGGGACGTGCCGCACGAAGAGCCGGTGCCTTGTGCCATCGACTGGCACGCGTACACGGAACGTGCGGTGATGGCGGCTCATGCTGCATCTGCGGAAAGCGGGCTGGACGCGCAGAAAAGCGAACTGGCTGCGTTGCTTTCTGAAAGCGAAGAGCTTCTGGACTACGCTCAAAAGGAAGTGAACAGGGCGCGCGAAAGCCTGCCTGACATCGTCTGCATTTCTAACGAGGATATGGACCCGAAGAACATCATGTGGGATGATGGCGCGCCGCATGTCATTGATCTTGAGTGCCTGAATTACGGGAATCCCGTCTCGCATGTTCTTCAGCTTGCGCTTCAGTGGGCAGGCATCACGACCTGCAGCCTTGATGTGGATAACGTAGCCGCTTTCTTCCGGGGTTATCTTGCTGCATACGATAGTGGCTTCCGTTCATATCCCGCCGTATTCGGGCTTGCCTACACGTGGATTGAGTGGCTTGAGTACAACATCCGCCGCGCGCTCGAAGACGGCTTTCCTGAAGATGAACGCCAGCTGGGCATTGAGCAGGTCAGGCAGACAATCTGCAGAATCCGCTACATCCGCGAGCATGAAGAGAAGATTAAGGCAGTGCTGGAAAATATCTGCTATACTGTAACTACGGAGGGTACCCATGCCTGATATCATCAAGATCAACGAAAACACATGGCGCATTGAAGACCAGGGCGTGCGCTTTTTCCTGCTTACGGGAAGCGAGCGCGCTCTTCTCATAGACTCTGGCATGAACGTGCATAACGCGCGCGACATTCCTGTGTGAGTAAGGAACACTCCCATGACAGACGCTGAAGTTACTGAAAAAGCCGACGCCCTCATCGCGTATATTGAGCAGGAACGCCTCGCCGTTCACGGGCTTGAAGTCTGGAACGCGGGCTCGCTCGTGAAGTCGTGGGGAAACACGACGGACCGCTTCCCGCTTTATTCAGTCACAAAAAGCCTTGTGTCGCTTGCGTTCGGCATTGCAGAAGCGGAGGGCGTCATCAAGCTGACGGACCGCATCCTGGATGTTCCGCTCGAGCGCCTGCTGACCATGTCTATCCCGGGGCTTCCGTTCCGCCCGGAAGGAGACAACTGGCTTTCATTCTGTGCGGGGCTCGACTATCCGCTTGAGAAACGCGGGTTCTGCTATTCAAACATTAACGCGTACCTGGTGGCTGTTGCGCTTGAGAATGCGCTTGGCAGGCCGCTCTACGACTATCTTACAGAAAAGCTGTTCGCGCCGCTCGGCGTTGAAAAGCCGCCGTACCAGACATCGCCTGAAGGACATTTTAACGGCGCTTCCGGCATGGAGATGAGCGTTGACGAACTGTCGCGTATTGGCCGCATGCTCATGAACGGCGGCCGCTCTGACGGAAAGCAGATTGTTCCCGAAGCGTATGTGAGCCGCGCAACCGGCGTTCAGCAGATGAACCGGGAAGGCGGCTACGGCTACTTCTTCTGGAAGTTCCTTGACGGCTTCAGCCTGAACGGCAAGTGGGGGCAGAAATGCTACTGCCTGCCTGAAAGCGGTGTGATGATTTCCTTTCTGTCAGATCTGCCGGACGGAACCGGTGAACTGAAGGAAAAAGTAACAGAGATGATAAACTGATTTGTTTAAAATATAGACTCAGATATTCTGGAGTGTATATGAGAAAGTTTTTCATCAAATTGGTGCTGACTCTGTGCCTGCTTATGACATCAACAGCATTTGCACAGACACGTGAACTCACGTTTCCCTTTTATGACGGATCTGCTGATTATTTTACGATGAAGCAGTCTGACGATCTGTACCTGTCACTGTATCAGCTTGGAACTGATATGTTCTTTGAAAGCAACATTCAGCCGATGGTGCTCGGAGATACAGTTTTAGAACGGTTGGGTTCAATCGGAAAAATGATTCCGCAGATTACCCTGTGGATGACTGATTCACTTCTCTTTATTCCGATAACGCACGAAGAAGCGCACCGGGCAATCCTCACCGATAAGGGGATAGGCTCCATTTCCCAGCCTTTATTCAATGAAAATGGCGTTGCATACGTAAAAGGCGTTACCGACGCAACGCTTCAAAACCTGCGCGACACTGACTTTCCGACGTTCATCCGTCTGCACACGGCGGGTAACGAATCCGACTACTGTATTGCCCAGAAGGCTTTCCAGCGGTTTACCTTTCTGGATGATACCGATATGGAAGGGTATAAACTGCCTTCACTCATGTGGTCTTACTTTTTCAGGGAGATAAGCATCTGGAATTACGTATCTCATACATATCACAGTGGCGGAATTGATGAAACTGAACAGGCGGATGAGCTTGAGCGCGATATTGTCGGTGATGATATCTGCGGCATGATTCACCACCTTTTTAATCCGACTGCAGAATATCACCGCTATTGGACGACGTCTGGCTTTTCCGATGAAGAAAATGCGTTTCTGAAACGCGTGTATCTCAGAACGTGGCTCGATTTCCCGATAATCAACCCCATGCTTTTCAACCGCTTTTCCTTCCAGCTTGGTGACAGCACAAAGATGAGCTTCAACACCGGCTACTGTCTTGCTCCGTTTGGCGATTTCATTGACGAGAACTTTTACTTCCATGTGGATGATGTCCTTCACGGCCCTCTGGAGTTCTCGCTGACAGCGCGCCAGTACCAGAACAAAGAGAACTGGTTCCCTGAGTTCATCCTGACGTGTCAGCGCTTTTCGCCGTTCAGCTGGCTTACACTCAACGCTGCCGGTGACATCTGGTGGCAGCCGGAAGATCTGAGTTTCACTACGGATAAAGCTCAGCTCGGTGGCAGCGTGACTCTGGGATGTAATGTGTATCCGCTCAAGAAGAATGAAGGTGCAAAGTTTGACTTCGGTCTGAACATGAACATCATGTACAAGACTGCCGGCTTCATGCCTGAAATCGTTTCCATGGATGAAGACTTTGCGTTTACTGCAGGAATCAGTGTAAGATATTAGTAATGCATCTGCCTGAAAAGTGCATGCGATGCAGGAAGGGGTAGAAAAATGATTTCATACAGGACAATTGACCTTGCAACGTATCCGCGGAAAGCTCACCTTGAGCATTTCATGGGAATGGCATCTCCGCATACAGGTCTGACTGTGGATGTTGACGTCACTGATCTTAAGGCGTTTACCAAAAAAGAAGGCTGCTCTTTATATCTGACTTTCATGCATGTCGTTGCGCTTGCTGCAAACAGCATTCCGCAGTTCAGGCAGCGCATCATCCCTCTTCCGTCAGGCGGATATGAAATCCGTGAGTATGAGAAATGTCCCACGTCGCACACAGAACCATGCGGAAATGACATGTACTGCTACTGTACGCTGCATCATGATATGCCGTGGAAGGAGTACATTCAGAAAGCGGCTGAGCAGCAGCAGAAAGCCCGCACAGCCGGTTCTCTTGATGAAGGCAGTAATAGCGATGCGCTTCTTTTCACCACATGCCTTCCCTGGGTTCATTACACAGACTGCATCCATCCGACAGACGGCGTTTTTGACTCACATCCGCGGATTGGCTGGGGCAAGTTCGAGCCGGATTTCCGCGGCCGCCTCATGATGCCGCTGACCGTCGTCGTTCATCATGGCCTTGTTGACGGCATCCAGATGGGGCAGTTCTATGAGAACGTCCAGAAAGTCATGAACGCATTGGTTGAGGGGCGTCTCTAAAAAAAGAAAAGCGGGATTCAAACCCGCTTTCCCTGAATGCACCTCTGCATTATTTTCTTGTGTAATTGTCTATAGGAGGCGGGTCGAACGACTGTTCGGTTCCGAATCTGACCCATTTTGTGCGTTCAAGGTGCAGCGTGTTTTTTGTGACATAGTAACTGTACCAGTTTTCAAGCGGAGGATCGATTGACTCAAGAACACCACCGTTCCAGTCACCGCCTGCATTTGCAATGAACAGGACAAGCTGCCCTTCCATGAACTCATACCAGCCGTTATCGACTTCAACAAGATCTCCATCCGGTGTGATTACGGCTGCCTGGAAACTGCCGTCAGCGCCCCAGGTTACTGTCTCGACATTGCCATCGCGGTTGGGGTTTTCAACCCATGTGCCAACAATCAATGCCTGTGCTTCTGTAGGGGCTTGTACAGGTGTCGGTGCTGTCCCTTTTGTGGAGGTACATCCCGCGAGTAAAAGGGTTGCAATAAGCAGTGCTGCCAGAAGTATGTTGCGTTTTTTGTTCATGGGAAACTCCTGAAAAAGTGATATACTCAGTATATTATTGAAAATGAACGGATGCAACGATGATTTTACAAATTAACGAAAAGATTTCCCTGTATGTCGAAGAATACGGAAGCGGCGACCGGTACATTCTGTCTGCCCAGGTGGGTTTTTACCCGAAAGGGATGCAGCAGAAACTCGCAGAAATGGGCTATCACGTGTACTGCATTACCTTGCGTGGATTTGCGCCATCTTCATTTGTAGATGAAGACTACGGAGAAGCCTGGTACGACATCTTTGCAGATGACGTTGCTGCTGTTGCGGATAAGTTTAGCATCAAGAAGTTCATATACATGGGCGCTTCACACATAGCCGCTCAGCCGACGCGTCCTGCAGAAGAAAAGGCCGTCGACTACGGACGCCCGCTCATGAAGTACAAAAACGAAGAGAACCTTTGTGCGGCGCTTAAGACCATTCAGGTGCCGACACTTATGATTGGCGGCGTAAACGACCCGATCAGCACTCCAGAGCTCATGATAAGAACGGCGAAATGCCTGCCGCACTGTAAACTCGTCATCTACTCAAACTGCGGCCACGACATTGACACCGACCTTATTGAAGAGACGTGCGATGCAGCCGACCGCTTCATCAAGACGGTGGAAGGAACCGGAAAATGGTACAAGCGGGTAGAGGAAGTATAAGAA
>JAGHRS010000034.1 GCA_018066285.1 Candidatus Treponema caballi | reverse complement strand
TCCTCTTCCGTTTATATAACAATCCATATTCATTTGTTTACCGTATTTAAATATAAAATCGCGAGCGACCTTGGATGCTTTATTATAATCTTCCAAGAAATCGAATAAGTCATTTTCTTTTATCTCTTTAATAAAATTAAAGTCTTTATATTCCTCAGGTATTGTAATTTTTATTTTTTCTACTATTTCTTCTTTTATTCCATACATTTCTGCTTGTTCTATTTGGCTATTTGTAATTCCCCAAAAATTTGGATTTCCCCCGAACCCATCTATCGGTTTAAACTTGCGACGGCGTAACTCATTCATCGAAATGTTGTCGACGTTGTTTCCATCTTTACCAAGCTGGCTTTTCTTGAGACCTGAGATACTTGTGCGGCACTGATAGTGATATGGAGGGAAGCCGTAGGTCTTCCAGAACTGATGATTAACCGGCAGAATGAGCCCGTATCCCGTCGCATTGTTGAGCAGGTTCCTGCAGATCTTGCTTGTCCTGTCATCATCAATGACCATCAGCTGATACGCCGCAACTCCATTCTTTTCGTACTGCTCAAGTTTGCCGGCAATATATGCACTCTGGGTGTTTGTTCTGAATACGTTCTCCCAGTATCCCGGCGTAAGTGATTTTGCTTCATCCTGAAGAGTATCTTTGATGCGCTGCCATGTTTCGGCGTATCCGCTACCATCTTCGAGCGCACCGATAAGCTGCTGCCGTGCTACGTCGATTGTCTTAGCACTGCCGAGTTTCGCAACGGTAAAGGCGCGGAAACGTATCTTAGGTTCAAGTGAAGACCATGCTTCCTTTGTCATTGGTACTTTTTCTTTAAGGAAATTGACTGCTTCTGTAAACGGAATAGGCGGAATATCAGTATCAGCTGCATTGACGTTTTTTCCCGTTTCTTCATCAGCATGATAGATGCCGAGCATGTACGAAGACGCGATGAGCTGCTCGACATTGTGGACAAACTCAGCATCATTTTCAATGGTAAAAGGCTTTTCGAGCGCTGCTTTATCAGCGTTTTTGACGCTTTCCAAATAGGCGTTTAACACCGTTTCAAGGTGTGGCCGGATTGCTTTTTCTGCCACTTCGCAGAGGTTGTCTAGCTCGCGGATATTGCGGCGCTCCTTGCGAAGTGCGTCAGAATCGGCTAGCAGAACTGAAAGTTTTTTTTTAAGTTGTTCGGTTTTTCCGAATCACTGAGCATCATTCCGCCGTCTTCACGGATGAATGCGTCATCATCGTCTGTGGGTTCCGGCAGCGCATAGTACGAATAGAGTGCAGAACGTGAGACTGGAATCTTCCTGTCTATTGCCTGCAATACCTGGTCAAAAGTTGCACGCTTCTCAACGTCAAAAACGAGCTGTGGTACTGCGGTATTCTCGCCGAAGTTAAGCTCACACGTCCAGTCGATAATCTTCTGAAGAACACTCTGAAGCTCAAGCGCGATACCCTTGCAATCCTCAAACATAAGGTCTGCCTGCACTTCTCCAAGGGCAAGAGAACCGCCGTTTGTCGTACTTGTAGCGATTGCCTGCCCCGTAAGACCGTAGCAGATCTGCACATCACATGCTTCGACAAGTTCCTTGAAATGGGAAAGATCTCCAGACATGCTGATGTCCTGGATTGACTGCACATTACCGACTGCAGCTGTTGAACCGGAAGAAATACCCATAAGCATCTGAGCAATCTCAGAAGCACGTGTCCTTATGGTGTTCTCGTCTCCATCAGCCTGGAACAGAGCGACAAGCGACTTTACCGAAAACTTCTCCGTTGCCTGAAGCCAGAAATCATAGCCAGCCTGCTTGAACATCCACGCCCAGTAAACACAGCGGAGTACTGACGTTCCATACGGATTCTCGTCATCAGGATCATGCTGCATGATGAGCCATTTGTAGTCCTGGTTAAGTTTTTTAGTTCCTCCAAATGAATTGAGGAACAGGTCCCAGTTATAGTTGAAGTGAAAGCGTTCCGGCTTCCTTGTAATGAAATTGTCAGGAATATATGTGCCGCCATCAATCTTCCAGATGAGCTCACTGACAGAGAATCCGTAATCAAGAGAAGAAAGCATGCGCTTCATTTTCTTCTGCATGTTGCGGAACAGCGGCAGGTTTTTGATAAAATCAAAGACCTTGTCATCAGCTTCGCCCTGAACAATGTGCATAGGCAGATTGAGAGTAAGTGTCTTAATCTTTCCGAGCAGAGACTTGATGCGCGGGTCAGAGCGCATTTTTCTGTAAGTCTCGTATGAATCGAAAGTGCCTGATGCAACGTCATCAGGATTAGGCATGTATGAAAGGAAGTTCAGGACATTGTCTGTAATTACCTGAGTGGTAAGTTCTTTTCTTGTAGGTTTAGCCATCATTATCTCCTTGCCCTGCTGATAATGCGTGCAGCAGTTGTTTTCATCTCACGTTTAATAGAAGAAATTACTATATTCCCGTTCCCGGCTTTTTCTGCCGCCTTGATTGCGAGGTAAAGACCGTCACACAAGTCATCGAAGGCTCCCATAGGGAACTCTGTCAGCTGAGTGATGATGTTCTCGCAGCCTTTAGCCGGAAAGCGGATAAAGCCGTTCTGAATGAGCATTGAATAAGAGCGGATTCTGACTTCCTTCGGAAGACTTCCTACGCCGATGAGCGTAATCGGGAAATACAGACCTTTTTCAATGCCGAGCTTTTGGATGTACTTGCCGTAAATGCCTGAGAAAACGACATTTTCCCATCCGATAGCCGCAAAGTGATACGCCTTGTAAAGCATTTCCATCTGCTCAAGCGTGCGCGTCTCACTGCAGGCGTCACTGAATGACGGCAGCACATAGATGATGCCGGTGTCTTTATCACGCGCGATTGGTACTTCTGCAGTACCATCATGCGCGCCGGTTGCCGGGTCAACGCCAAGGAAAAACTGCAGGCGGTTCCGGGGCGGAAGGTCCGTGTACTTAAACTCGTCAATCCACTCAATATGGATGATGCGCTCTTCATCAGAAAGCGGCTCATTCATGTATTCAGTGCTGAATGCACTGACACCTATTGTCTTTTTCTTGTCTTCAAGCGACTGAATATCCCAGTATTCAGGCCAAAGCGGCGTTCCGTCCTCGCGGATGCACGACAAGCGGACACATATCCAGTTGACCAGGTCACCAGCTTCGAGCTCGCGGCAGAGTCTGCTGATTGGGTCATCATTGTGGAAAATGGTGTTTACCCATATGATGAAAGCTGATTTACCAAGGTTGAATACAACGCGCTTAAGCCAGCGGTGAATCTTGTTGCGCTGAGTAGGTGAATTGATGGCGTCATCCTTCAGAACGTCATCAATGACGATAAGGTCAGGACGCCACTGCCGGAAGCGGGTACCACGCATTGAAGCCCCGGAACCCTTTGCCTGAATGCAGGTGTTGTTTTTAAGCTCTAGTTTGGAGTTTGTCCATGTTTCGCCCTTAAGTTCTCCGTAATCCTCAAGCAGACGTTCGTTTTCTTCTATTTCAGTCTTAATGTTCTGCAGGTTTTCTCCGGCAGCATCACCGCTGGCACCAATAAGGAGCACATAGCGGGCGCGCTTGGTAATGGCACACCACAGGACATAAGCAAAAGACCAGCGGACCGTCTTACCGTGTTCACGGGGCTCGACGAACATCGCTCCAGCGAGTCTTTCTGTCGGTTTCAGTAAGCCCTGGTACTTTCCCCTGACAAACGGCTTCAGACGGTCCACAAGGTCTTCTGATAAACAACGGTTATTCGCCACGTCGTACAGAACCTTCTGATACTCAGCAGCGTCTTCATAGAAATAGTCAGACAGATAATAACGGCAGAAAAAACCGAAGTCTGTCTCTGCTTTCTTTATGCGTTTCTGTTTTTCGAGAACTGTTCTGTCCTGTCCGGCTAATTCCTTGATGAGTTCCATTATTCTACATTCGCCTCATCAATGATTGCACAGAGCCGCTGAAGCAACTCCGGGTCGCTCTGGATCTCGCGCATAAGTTCAGCCTTAAGCTGCTCCTTCGCTTTGTCCAGCGCCTTAACCGCCTTAGTGCGGTACTGTGAAAGTTTAAGCTGACTGTCAGCCATGCGTGCGGCAGAGTTTACGAGCTTTTCCGGGTCGTCAAACTCAAGACTGTCAATTGAGCGGATGTCCTTGGCAATCAGGCTTGAAATATGCATGATTGTTGCTTCAGCAATTTCAGTGCCAGGATTATCCTTCAGAACTTCGGCCATTGCCTTTGCAGCATCTACAGCCTTCTTCGTGTCAGCTATTTCTTCTTCGTGTGATTTGATTACGCGCCGGATAGATTCCCGGCTGAAAGTTACGTGGCAGCCTTTTTCCTGAAGCTGCCTGTTTACCTCTTCGGTAACATATACTATTGTGTTCTTCCCGCCGTCCCACTTCTCAACAATGAGCTCGACAAGACCATTTGCTTCTGCCTTTCCCTTTGCGCCCATATCATGCCTCCAGAGGGATGATGATTCCTGAGTCAGAGGATGCATTGCCTTCAACAAGGTCAAGGCCTGCAGGTGCTATCTTGTAGTACACTACCTGCATGTTTTCCTTGTATGGATGCGGGCTGTCCTTGCGTGTGACATAACCCTTGTCGACAAGGTACTCGACGGAACGTGTGATATCATCAACCTTCTCATAAGAATGGTAGATGCCAATGAGTGAAGTCTGCTCAATGCCGTCAGGATACATGTCAGACAGCAGCTTCAGTATTTTGCCGCGTAGAAGATTGTTTTTCATATCTCTCCTCAGACCTGTTTAATCAGTTTCAATATTTCAATAGGAAGTTCGGAAACTTTCTGTCTTATGCCTTGTACTTCAGTTTTCCAGCCTTCAGTGTCCTGGTAATGCTCTGCCTTGGTCATGTAGTCGTGCTGGATGAACTTGACCTCTTTCTCAAGTTTTTCAAAACGGGCCGTAAGAGCTTCATCCCGTTCATCAGAATGCTTTTTTAACTCATCAATTTTCTTTGAAGTTTCATTCTTGAAACTCTCAATTGACTTTCGTGTGCTGGCGTTTTCCTGCCTGACTTCCCGGATGACGAAAAAAGCAATAACGCCAAGAATGATTACAGTCGCCGGAAGTCCGAGTGCCGTAATAAGATTGTTTATTGTATTTGCTGCTGACGCGCCTTCCATCAGAAAATACCCCCGAGAATGAATGATAGACACAACCCTGCCAGAACCCCGCCGCCCACCCAAAGAGGCATATTTTTTGACATGACAGCGTTAGCCATGCGCTCCTCTTCCAGTTCTGCCATATAATTATCAGCCAGTACCTGAAGCCGTTCGCATTCCGGCTGGTACTCCAATACGCCCTGTTTGTAGCCTTCTGCATAGGCATTCTGGATGGAAACTGCCGCCTCTTCATCTACGACAGACAGCATGAAGACAACTTCATCAGCTGTGTATGTTCTGGTTAAGTCTATTCCGTACACGTTCTCGGAAATTGTCCTGCTCCCGCTCGATTCGCTCCATATGAGCGGCAGGATCATCAGACTCAAGAATAAGATCAGAACCACTTTTTGCTTCAATTTCCTTCTCCTTTTTCAATGCAGCTTCATCAGCTTTAACCTTGATTTCATCGTCTTTTACTGCCGTTTCAGTGCACTTTTTACGCCCGTTTTTAACCATAAAAAAGGCGGTAAAAAACACACCGACAGCAGCAAAGAACACCGTAATCCCGTCAGTTACCTTCTTTAAAACCGATTTCAGATTTGGCATTCTCGTCCTCATCTTTGCCATCTGCAGGAATGGTTTTCCGCGGAAGCCATCCGGTAAAAATGTCCAGCCAGATGGAAATATCAATCGGCGCGAAAATAAGCGCGATGAAAAGGGCAGCCTTGATTGCATCATCAATCGGAACGACATACCCGTAACGGACCATGTGGCCGATGGCATTGGCAATCAGAGCAAGAATGACGATGCAGGCAGCAATGATTTTTGCCATCTGCGAAAGTTTCTTACCTTTCAGTTCCATCGTTTTCCTCCTTGTAATATTCATTTACCAGAGCGACAAACTGATTCCATTTGTCCTCGTGAGCAACAAAGTATTTTGGGCAGTCTTTGCCTGTAACGTCAAAGTGACGCCAGAGCGATGTTTCCGGATTCAGACTGAACTGCCTGCACAGATGTGCTGCAAGCTCGGCGGCAGCTGTCAGTGTGTCATCTGAAAAAGCGCCGGAAGAGTTCTTATGGCAGAGTTCAATGCCGAGAGTACAGTTGTTCGGATAGGTAGAAAGACGCATCATTGCTTCTTCTTTGTAGGTCTGAGCCCCGCAGTGATACGCCATTTCATCAAGTGGCAGGTCCTGAATGATGTGACCGTCAAGGTCAACGATGAAATGTGCAGACGCAAAAACAAGGTGGTCTGCTTCTGGGTTTTGATTTTTCAGTGATTCAAAATAACCGCGTGTATTGACAGCACGCTGACCTGGTGCTGCCGTGTAGTGAATGACGATTCCTTTGACAAAAGGAAGCCGTTTTCCCGGTCTTGAAAATGTATTCGGTGTAAGTAATCTGTTTTCGATATTCATGATTTGATTTTAAAAAACAAATGCCCGCATCGCTTGAATGCAGGCACTTAAAAATCAAACCACAGTTGTGAACTTGAGCACTTCTTGCGTCTTACGTGTCGCTGTGCCTTTCCAGATAATTTATGACGTCTTGCCGAAGAATGTTCCATTCTCCTTCTTCGTCTTTCCACGCTGGCAGCTCGTTTTGCTGAATCAGCCTGTAAAGCGTTCTTCCTGATATCCTCAAGGCGCTTGTCACATCCAGAAAGTCCATAATCACCGGCAGTTCCTGTTCCAGGCTGCGCTTTACATTGTCGCTTAACATATTCCTCCACAGATTCGGAAGTAATCTTCCACCCACGTATTTTGACACCGTCCAGATATGACATGTATATCAGGTAGTAAACGGCCTTCGGCTTTATCCCAAGTACATATGCAGTTTCCTTAGGTGTTAAGAGCATTGTTTCTCCTGGTGTCAGGATCAATGCCCTTGCTCTTAGCCATAGAGCGCAGGGCAAGGACAACTTTTGAAGCTTCAGCTTTAGTCAGCCAGCTGTAATTCTGCTTTCCTGTGATAGTACTGCAGAAAGAGTTTAGGCTGCGTTCATCCTTCTGATTACTGACAAGTTCCCATAAACCCTTAATGTAGTATTCCTGCCTTGCAGAAATTCTATCCGCACTCCGTTCAGACTGGGGATCTACACTCCGCTTTTTACGGGGCTTGAAACCGAGTGTCCGGAAAGCAGCCATTACAGCCTTGTACTGACTCCAATTCTTTAATTCAGTTGAAGAGGTGACACCGGCGGCGCCTTCAAGCAAAGCGCGGTAGCCGTCATCGGCAATACCTGTCTTTGCCTTGGCAATGTGGATCATCTTAACCCATTCCTTCTGTGCTGGTGTCATTCCTTTCTCCTATGCAACTGTGCGCTGATACCCGATTTTCTGATACAGAGAATCGTTCCTGTCGACACAGCGTACCATGTCGCCACACCTGCGGCGCATGGCCTGTAATACTGATGACACGTAAGTGTTCTTACCTTCCGGGTAAATACGTGCCACAGCCTCCTGCAGTTCATTACCGTAGAAGAACTGACCGTCTGGCATGCTTTCAATTACAGCCATTACAGCTGAATGCATTGAACCGTATACCAAAGTTCCCTCCCGGCAGTGCATACGTCCAGAGATGCACTGCCTTACCGTCAAGCGCCCTGTTTGAGCAGGTCCTTGTTAATCTCTTCTGCCTTTGTTTCGCAGAAGAAATCATCCGTTACCTTGCGGACCGCGTCGACCTGTGAGAGAGTGTCGTCGTCAAGATTCCGCATTGCTTCTTTATCCGCCTCTTCATTCACGCGGATGCACTTATCAAGGTGCAGCTCCTTAAGCAGTTTCAGAGTTGTCTTCTTGATGGAAATCTTTGTAGACTTACGGTAGCCGAAGAAACCGAAAGAAAGCTCAATTGACTTTTTGTCCTTGAAAAGCTCGTCCTTGTTGTATTCAGCAAACGCCTGAATCTTTGCTGCAGTTTCAGCAATCTTGCCGCGAAGCTTTTCGCCTGACTTGGCAGCTTCGGTCTTGATTTCTGCAATCCGCTTGTGAGCTTCAGTGTCGATAGCCTCAAGTTCCTTTTCCCAAAGACCAATGTCGCGGAGTGCGAGATTGACGTCATCCACTGTTTCCAGCTTTTTAGCTGCAGGCTTGTACCTTGTTGTTGTAGCCATGTTCTTATCCTCCCTTATGCGACGTTATCGCCGCAAACAGTTACTTCATTTCTGAGCGTCTCGCGAAGCTCATATACAGCAGCCTTGATATCTGCAAGTGCTGCTGACATGTTACCCATCAAACCTGCATTTGCTGCAGACTCAATCGCATCAATAGTGCTGTTAATCTTTTCCCAGCCACCCTCTTGAATTGTCATCCCTGGCATGTCATACCCTCCTGGTCTTCCTTTGCCTTGAAATACTTCTCAAGACTCGCCTGAATTTCCTTCATCATGTTGTCATGCTCAATCTTGAGCACAGGGTCTTTCGGCGGGTCTGCGTAGAACTCGCAATACTTCACGGGATGATTACTTCCCCGATGAAGTATCCAAAACGAAAGATTGTCCGGGTTCTCGAAGCGGACACTCTGAAGCTCGAGCTTAGAAATCGTCGGTTTCAGAAACTCCTGTTCCCAGTCGAACTCAAGCTGGCTCGGTTCGTTGTAGACAATCTTTGGCTTATCAGGTTTGCCGTCAGCCTTGTCCTTTCCACAGATAAAGCTGATTGCATCCTTCATGGTGAGATTGTCTATAAGCTTAGGGTTGTCCTTGAAATGCTTGTATACCTTGAGCGCATTTGAAACCTGGACAGGAGATAGCCCTGTAGCTTCGGCAACGGTCTTGTAGTTCAAGTTTTTCACAGGAAAGTCATATATCGCGTTGTAAATGATTTCCCCGGCTTCAAAATACTCGCCGACAGTAGAATTCATCAGCGAAGAAATCTTTTCTCCGTTTTCGGAAACCTGATGAAAGCAGGCCCTTATCTGACTTATCTGTAAGCATGTAAAGGCAACATGCCCGCCAATAACAACATCACCATTCATAGTTATCTGAAGCTCCTTCTAATCACCTTGGCTGCAGCCATTTCCACGAGCTCGAGGTCAGGTGTTTCAACCTTGTTCAGGAGCATCAGGTTCTGACAGCGCTCAATAATCTTGCAGAACTGCCGGACATCAGTTTTTGAAACGTCGTAAATCGCTTCTATAATGTCCTTGGAACAGGAAGGCCATACCGCATTGGCAAGACTTGCCGCGTCCTTCTTTGAAAGGCCTGAAAGCGGCAGATACACACCGATACGGCTTTCAAGCTGACGGTGGTCATTCTTAAGGTTCTGAATCATGCCCTTAAGACGCGGCAGACCTATAAGCACAAGACCGCTTTCGCCCAGGTCATAGACAAGGCGGCGTGTAAACTCGAGCGCATCAGCCTTCAGGTAGTCAGCCTCGTCAAGGATGACGACGATGTTCCGTTCCTGCAGCGCATCTGCAGTGTTCTGGATAAGCGTCTGGAAAGGAACGCGTGCAGTGTCGAGTGACAGCTGCTTTGCAATCTCCTGGACAAGCATCTTCCGGTTCATGCCGGAGACAACCTGAATCATGATTGTGGTTCTCGGGTTCTGCTCGCAGTAGTGCCTTGCTGCAGTGGACTTTCCCGAACCGGCGTCGGCTACAATAAGCGCGATGTCTTTTTCTGTATGGGCTATGGCTATGGCATTGCAGATGCGTTTAAGATCATCAGTCTCAGTCAGCGGCACACGCTTTCTTGCATGAGCCTGCTCAATACGTGCGCACCACTTGATGATTGCATCTTCAATTTTGCCTATATCCCCCTGATAGGCACCGTTCCTGTAAGCAGAAAGGACAGAGCCGGAATAGCCCATTTCCTTTCCCGCGGCATTCTGGCTGATACCGTACTTATCCAGCGTCAGTTCCAGCCTTTCCTTAATCTGTAAATCCATATAAACTCCTTGCAGCACTGCTGCGGATTTCAAAGATAATCTGCCGGATCAGCATCAAGCTCATCCGTGTATTTGTGTTTTGCCTTTCTTGCAGGCTTCTCTGGCTCTTCCACCCACTCGGCGCCAACCGCCTGCGGAAGCGCGAGCTGCTCGTCAACACTCAGAATCTTCGTGTTGTCATATGCGCGGGCCGTAACGTCAATGAAGCTCTTCTTCTCTGGGTCAATTGACGTTTCGTTCAAGCCCTTTTCAGCGATAAGCTGAAGACCCTTGTTCCTGGCATCAGTGACGCGCTTGATGGTGTCCTCAAGACGCTCAGACTCCTTGAAGAAGTTGCCGAGCGCCTCACAGATGAATTCGCCCTTGAGCGTGTACACCTGAATGGTTGTGTCATTAACAAGAGAAGCGTGAATTCTCACCTGCTGACCAGAGAACTGAATGAGCTCTTCAGACCAGTAATTCACGCCGTTTACCTTGACGCCGTTTCTGCCGCACTTGCGTACTTCCGGGAAGTAGAGCGCCTTTGCAAGCTCTTCCTTGCTTATGCGGCGCACACCTTCAGGCGGAAGCTGCTTCTGGAAAACCTCGCTCCGAGTCTTTCCTTCCATGCCTTTGCCGGAGCATTCAAACTTGTCGTTAATCCACTGCACCATGTTGTTGCATGCCACAACAAAGTCGCTCCAGTCGGGAATGTCATCACGCTTTTCCATGCCATTGATTCCGCGCCACATAAGCTGAGCCTCTTCGGGGCGTGTCCGGCTGTCAGAGCCGGCGTATGTGCCGAAGTCCTTTGCAAGGTACTCGCCAAGGATGCGGAAGTAGCGTTCCTGCCGTCCCTTAGACTTACCGTTGTAGACGCGGGTGAAATGCACCTCGGTTCCAATAAGGTTGAATATTCCCTGGAACTCGACCTCTACTTCTTCAGTCATGCCGTCAGGAAGCAGCTGCTGAGCAGTCGTCCTGTAGCCGTTCAGAAGCTTTGAGTGGTAGTCCTGGCCGTTGTCGAACAGCGCCGTCTTCGGCACGCCGTACTGCATCACCGCCATGTAGAACGCCACAATGATTGAATAGCTTGAAGGCTTCACCGTCGGACACCAGCCGAGCACCTTGCCGGACCGGTAATCCTGAAATGTAGTGATCCACGGACGGATGAGCTTTCCCTGATACATACAGACGCAGTCAAGACAGTGATGGTCAGATACGATGCAGTCCATTGCGCGGTACATGTCGATGTCCTGTTCTACGAATGGTAAATAGGCGTTTTCCCAGCGTGATTTACCTATTCTGTAGAAGTCACGGATGACCGCCGGAATGCTGTTAAGGTACCTGAGCGCCGTCTGATACGTACATGTCGAATACGGCACATTCTCTTTCATGAGCCGGAACGCGTGCATGGCAGAAGGCTGTGTGCTCTTAAGCCAGAAGAACGCGAGATTGTCACGCTCGGTGTCAGTAAGGCTTTCACCGGCTCCGCCCCTGTTCATGCCGTATTTCGGTGTCACACCGCTTGAGCCGTGCTTCTTGAAATCGGCAATCCAGCGGTAAAGGGTTGTTACGCTGACGTCGCCGAGCTTTTCATGAAGCGTCGTGCAGCATGCGCCAGCGTTGTATGCCTGGACAAAGTCCTGCACCTTAAGGCCGCTTCCCTGGAACTCGGAGACAAGCGCGCTTCGCCAGACGGCAGTCTGCCGCGCCTTTTCTCCGGCTTTCATGAAAGCACTGCCAGAAAGCTCTTCTGTGCTGTCAGCTGATGCCCCCTCACCACCACGGCGGGAAGCAAGCTTAAAGCGTACGTCAAGCGGCAGGCGGTTTTCAGGAAAAAAGAGAGCATTGCCTACAGAGACAGACGGCCACTTTTCAGCGCGGGCCCGCTCCAGAAGCTGCTTCTTAGTCGTGCTGAGAACTTCCGCAAGCTCGCGCGTCTTAATAAGTCCATTCATGCGACAACCCTCTGCTGATTCCGGGAGCGCATTTCGTTAAGCTCGCGGACAGTGCGGACCGGAAAAAGGTATTCCTTCGGCATCTGAAGGAAAGCTGCAATTTCACCCTCTGTCTTGTCTGACAGTTTCCGGCCACTTACAACAGCTGATACATACTGATGAGACACACCAAGAGAACAAGCAAGACTTGAAATAGTCATCTGACGCTTAGCCAGCTCAACTTTGACTCTTGTCTGCCGTTCTGTATCAACCGGAAGTTTTCCTTCTATAAAGTTCATGTCAGTACCTCTTTCATTAGTGTGTTGACAAGTAAAACTGAATGCTTTACTCTATCTGTAGCGTTAGTGCATGCAGGCACGCGCCTTAATCTGTTGCCCCGTTCTCCGCGGGGCTTTTTTTTATCCCTTAATCTTTGCCTTGTGCATCTGCCTAAGCACCTTATTCGGTACTTCTGGAATACCGAGCTCTTCGGTAATCTCATACTCCCATCTGCACTCCGGAACATCCCGGTAGGCAAACTCAAGCTCTGTCAGGAAATTGTGGTTCCCGCTGTCGTCGAATACTGCAATGCAGGCAGTATCGTGTGTAATCTTTTTCAGAATTACTTCCATATATACGCTCCTTAATCTGTTGAAGTTCTCCCGTGGTATACTGTTCATAACCACAATCCCAGCGCCCCACAGGAGGACTAAAAATGACAAGTATTGATGCATATTATCTGGCGACAGACAGGTTTCTTCGGCATGTTTCAAAACTGTACAATCCAAAAGAAGCCATGAAGCTGTTTCCTGATATGCCAAAAGCCAAAGCAATCACTGATGTGCAGTCAGATTTGAAGTACGATTTTCTGTATAACCGTGCTCCGATAAAAATAAAGCTCCCCAGCTTTCTTTACGCGTGCGATGCTCTTGAAGCTCGCTATCTGCATCTTCGAAAGGGAGTCCCGAGCTTATCAGCAGAGCTCTCAGAACTATGGTCTTTATACGAACAGGCAAAGGCGACATATATCGGATATAGTCGTAAGAACCTGGATATCTTTCTTCATAGAGGGTGGTAAGTTCAAAGATTTCTGAATACCTCCACTTGATTTCGAAGACCATATTCAGAATCAGTCTTTTAATTGTTTTAAGCATTTGTGTCGCTCCTTAATCTTTTTTCTGCTGCATTTTCCGGGATAAGCCGATATAATGAATGCATGCAGGCTAGTAGCACACTGCAACCAAAAATTAGTAAAATTACTAAAAATAGGTTGCAAAGTGCAACTAAGATATATAATATCGTAATATTACTATTTGTCAAGTAATTTTACGAGTTTTAATAGTAAATTTACGATTTTTTTTATGATAGGTGAAAGACTAAGTATTTTATATGAAAAGATGTTCGAACTAGGGATTGTTTCGAACAAGAAAAGCTTTTGCAGTTTGCTTAATATTGAATACGGCAACTTGGCAAAGTATGTTTCCGGAAAGATTGGATTTTCTATTGACAGTAATAGATATGAAGCTTTACGGACTTATAATATCTCCGCAGAATGGCTTCTCACTGGTGAAGGTGACATGTTTGTCAGTGACAAGCCGTTATGCGTTGCTGATAACGACAACTCTGAATATGATGTAAATCGGAAACGCATCCCGCTTCTTGGACAGAAGGTGTCATGCGGCCCGGGGCAGAACTGGGACAGCGAGGACAATATAATAGAATACATTGATGTCAGCGAGCTATCTCCGAGCATTCATGGAAAAGACGTCTATGCCTTCCGTGCAGCCGGAACATCAATGCTCGGTGCCGGAATCAAGGATGGAGACATTGTCCTTTTCAGCGCCGCGCAGAACCAGAAGCTCTCAGACGGCATCTACGTGTTCGGCCTTGACGGTGAAGCCTACTGTAAGCGCCTCGAGTTCGACCCGATAGCCCAGCGCATCAAAATCTACAGCGTGCGCGTCGCTGACCTTGAAAAAGCCGAGCTTCTGACCACGCTCACCGCATCCGACCCGGGCTATGCCGAGCGCTTCACGCTCTTCGGCCGCGTCTTCAGCTGGATCCACGTCATCAACAGCGGCGAGTAGCACCATGCTTTAACGGTGTAATAAACACTATAAATAACCGTTAAAGCACTTTTTTAATGCAATATCCTCACCAAAACGGCAAAACGCAAAAAACGCCCCGTAAACGCGTCCGATTTGCCATGTACGTCATATTTTGCAGTTTCCCGTAGAAAGTCGCTAAAAACTGTTAAAAAAGTGTTAAAAAGACGGGATAGTGAGTATATTCAAAGTGTAGAAGGGAGAAAGCGTACAAAATGGGAGGAAATTTTACGGAAATGGACCCGCGCACTGTAGACGCAATTAGGGGTTGACGATAATATGGGAGGTGTCAGTATTCGTATTGACAAAAATCAGGATAGGAGGGTTTGACTGTGGAAAGAAATCTTAAACAGGAATTAGAGGAACTCAATATCGTTTCTGTTGAATGCTGCGGCGTTGGCACAGAGAAGGATATTTTTTCTTGTATTGATGCAATAAAGGAACACATGGCAGCTTTTCCTGATTCTGAAAAAATAGCCCATATGAAAGATGCGATGGAAAGAAGAGAAGCTCGTAGAAAGGCGGCTTCTCTTAAATGACTAATAAACTGCGTTACAGAGACGATGTCGAAACCGCTGTAAAGCTATTTAGGCCAGTTTTAAGGCATCTTAATTTACGAGAACCAGAACACCAGCAGACTGTTTATCTTGCAGATGAAGAACAGCTTGATTTTATCGATGAAATTGGAAATGTTTGCATTTCAGTACTTTTAACTGAGCTTAAGAATATTTCGGCTGCATTCCTTCAGAAAAAGACTGAAAATTGGAATGTATGTTATATTGTAATCGACGCAAATTTGTATAAAGAAAGTCTTTGTGATGTAAAAATGGCTGGAGTTCATGAGTTTTGCCATTTTATGGCTTTGATTTATGCTCTTTCAAAGACATCAATATCAAGACAGAACGAGTATTTCGAAAGGCGTCTTTCAAATAAACTAGATGAACTCACAAAAAACTCTTTCAATAATTTCATTATTGCAATGTCTAATGATTTGAAAATCGATTCTATTGACGAATTGACAAATGATCATTATCAGCTTGGTATTGATAACACATCAATCGATTATATTGAGTTGCTTAAAGGGTTCTTATTTTCAAAAGAACTATTTGAAGAGTATTTTAACGACGTTGAACAACATAACTTTTCCGTAATGTGGAAAAGTGAGAATAAGGATACTAGAACAGCAGCGGCATTAAGATATAAGGAAGTTATTGATGAAGCTGCCAAGAATAAGAGTGTTAATCAAAAGCTTGCGGAACGCCAGGCCTATAAATGGGCTATGGATTATATTCAAGCTGAATAATTTATTGTATAGCTATCACAGCCCCGTGAGCTTCGTGCTTGCGGGGCTTTTTTTTGTGTCCACATTCAAGTCGCGCCCTATTGCAAAAGCTATGCTTGAAGTATGAAAACAAGAACACGCGAACTTGCAAGAGCCGGAATCTTTGGCTCTGTAGAAAATCCCATCGTAGTAAAGGAAGCTGACCTCAAGGAAATTGTTGAGACCTTCCCGGACATCAAAAAGGCGCCGATTAAGCTCGGCGGTCATTGGTCAGAAGACAGACCATGCCTGGCGAACGTCATAGCCGTAAGCTACGACGAAAAGACAAAGACACTTTCAGGAACCATTGAAGAGCAGGACGCGCTCTCTGATGCAGTTGACCAGGGCTTCTATCCTGATGTCTCTATCGGAGCAAAACAGCGTGCATCAGACGGAAAGATGTACCTGCATCACCTTGCTTACCTCGGTGACGAGCCGCCAGCAGTCAAAGACCTTGAAAGCTCACTCGCAGAAACACTCACCGAAGCAGAACAGATTGCCGCATCAGATGCATCTGACAAATACTTCACGGCATTCCCTTCAACATCAGACAGACAGTTGTACCTGTCAGACAAATCAGAATTTCATGAAAGAAATAAAAAGGATGGAGGTCAGTCTATGACTGAAGAAGAATTCAAGGCCATGCAGGAAGAGAATGCACGGCTCAAGGCTGAGAACGAGGCGAAAGAAAAGCTTCTGTCTGACAGCCTGGCATCTGAGCATGAGCGTGAGAAGGAAGCTCTCCGCCACGCAGCAGAAGGTAAAATCACACAGCCACAGATGGATGAACTGATGGCTTTGTCAGATGGTTTCGAAGCCGGAAAGACAATCGAGCTCTCTGACAGTGACGGTAACAAGAAGGCAGAGCGCCCTCTTGCTGTTCTCACAAGAATCTTTTCTTCTCTCAAACCAAAGGTTGAGGAAGGTGAGATGAATCTTTCGGACAGTGACGAACCTGCACAGGTTGAATCACTCAATTCCAGCGCAATTTAACAGGAGTAAAACAGAATGAATGGCGTAATTGGAGAAATCGAAAATGCCGCTCAGGAAGCTGCGGACAGAAGACACCCGCCGGTGATCAACCGCGTTCAGTTCCCTGAAGCAGGCCATGATGCTATTCCTTGCGGAGAAATGCTCTTCGAAGGCAGCAGAAATGACGATGACAATCAGGCTACTTACGGGGCAACACCTGCAGACGAAGCCAAACTCATCACCGCTGCTGGCGAAGGTGATGGCGTAACAACTGCGTTCGGCTTCACTCTTGGCGAAGTTGTACCAGGGTCTGTCAGTGTCGTAACTGCAGACACAACACCGAAAAAACTTTCTGACAACGGTGACGGCACTCTCGGCGGTGCTTCTGAGTCAGGAACAGGTACTGTTGACTATGCAACAGGTAAGGTTGCAGTGACATTCACAGCGGCCCCTGCAGATGACAAAGCAATCACAGTATCAGCTATTCCTGGTTCAGGATTCATCGGTATCGCTAACGATTCCGTTGATGAAGATGAAGACAACGGAGTAAACGTTGTCCAGCACGGAACAGTCTGCGAAGGAATCGCTAAGTATGATGGCGAAGCCATTACAGCTTCCCAGGCAAAGTTCCTTGCCCGTCATGGTATTTGGTAATAGGAGGAAAACATGCCAAAGCACTTTTCAAAGTTTCTGAACCCGCGTGCTCTTGTAGGTGATCTCAACAAGATGCCGCCACTTCATACACCAATTCTTGATCTGGTGTATCCGGAGTCAGTTCAGGTCAATCATCCGTTCTCAACAATCGGATATGAAGACATCGGAACAGGAATCAAGAACATTCCGCTTGTAAGCCGCGGCGCTTCAAGCTATGCAATGCCACTTGATGGAACAAAGCTGCGGTTCATTGAGCCACAGAATCTGACACCTTCACACTTCATCGGGGCTAACAAGCTCAATGACATGAAGAGTTTCAGTGAAGGACAGCAGAAGCAGTACATCCTGAACAAGGTTGACCAGCTCCGCCGAACCGTCCGCGCCTCAAAGGAAGCACTCGCAATCCAGTCTCTTACTGGAAAGATTGAGTACGGTGTCCGCAATGCCGAAGGCGTTATAGAGAAGTACACAGTTGATTTTGGTAATACAAAAACAACTACAATCTCAAAGAAGTGGGATGCAGGTGGTGCAAAAGCTTCAAATGTCATCAAAGACGTCGGTGCCATGGTTGCAGAGATCAAGAGTGGCTCAAATGCCACAAAGTTTATCGGATTCATCGACTTTGACACATACGCTGCCATTGTTGACCTGGTAAACAACGCCTCTCAGAAACTGCCTATCACAGTCAGTGAAGATGCAATCATCATCGGCGCTGTAACCCTCTATGTCACAGCAGCAACATACTATGACTATGTCGCAAAGGCAAACAAGCCGCTCATTGCAGCAAAGAATGTCATGGTAATCGGTGTTGATGACGGTTTCAAGTTCTTCAACTGTGCACTCGATTCACTCGAGGCAGATTTTGCCGGCATTCCGTTCGGTGTTCGTGAAGTTCCAAAGGATGATCCAGAAGGTGTTGACCTCATCGGTATGGCTCGCCCAATGCCAATTCCAAACGTCAACGCTATCTGCGTTTCAACCTGTCTCAGCTGAGAGGTAACTGATGGAAGAGTATAGCATCGTTGATATTCCGGCAAAGTCAGCAAAGAAGCAGATTTCGTTCTCACCATTTGGAACTGCAGTTACAAAGGAAGAAGTGGCAGACCGCCTTTCAGCCAATCTGTACAAGCAGCTTTCCGATGGCAGTGACAAGTTTGTGACCGACGCTGTAGCTCGCGCCGAAGTGTACATCGGTACTATACTCCACTGGCTCAACGTACAGTTTGACCTGGATAACGCAACAATCCGCGAGATTGTCCTTATGCAGGCACTGTACGAGCTTCACATGGCACTCGGCCATGAAGAAGCCGGACGGGAATACCGCACGCAGATGAAGAACACCGTCATTGCTGCGTTCGGGTCATTCCCTGATACGGACAATACACAGACAGTACAAAGAGCTCCTGCAGCACAGGTAGTTGTTCCTGGAAAGAATCCAAGAAGCCACAAGCTGCACAGAGCACGGGACTTTTCGCTGTGAATCAGGTCGCAGATTATCTTGACCAGATAGTAGACGATTTACAGTCAGTCAAGCTTGATAACGTAGGTGTCATGGCAAGCGATTTTATCCGCGACCACATCTACAAGGGAAAGAACTTTACACCGCTCAGTCCTGCAACAGTTGCATACAGAGGAAAAGGAAGACCTCTTCAGGATACGGGCGCACTTCGTGATTCAATCACGCACAAGGTTTCCGGCAATACTGTTAAAGTCGGGACAAACAAGCCATATGCCAGAATACAGAACAACGGCGGAACAATTACTGCCAGGAAAAACTGGCTGTGGATTCCTGCAGCAGGAACAAGACAGCTGCAGCGTAAATATGGATATAAACCGGCAGATGTATGCAGCGGCTTACGCTCATCAGGATGCTCGGTATTCAGAATAGGCAGGACAATCTGCTACAAGAAGGCGAAGGGTTCAAAGCCGAAGATCATCTACTACCTTAAGAAGCAGGTGGTTATTCCAAAGCGCGAATTCTTCTATATAACAGACAAGGAAGCAGGACAGCTGCTGGAGGAAATTACAAGTGACATCCTTTAACGCTCTGAAGTTATTCCAGGAACAGCTTGAGCGTCACATTGCATCATCCTCATTTAAGACTAAGGTTGTAATTGCTCCAAGCTCCGTTGATGAACGCGGACTTATCATCCAGCTGTCAGTTATGAAGACCTTCAAGGAAAAACAGGCAAGAGCGTATAACGCTACTCGAAGCGTCAAAGTGCGCCTTGCAGTACGGGGCTCTGCAGAAAGCATGGAAGGTCTTGAAATGGCTCTCGATGCAATTGAAGCGCTCGACGAATACCTGGACCTTCCTGTTCGACTAGAAAATGAAAACGGAATCGCAATTCCGAACACAAGAATTGTCACGAACATTACTGAAGAAGATTCATTTATTGATTCACCAGATTCCATTGAAGTGCAGGATGTTGAGGACATCCGCATTGTGGTAATAACAATTCCAACAAAGGAGGAAGACGAAGATGAAGTACACGACCCAGTACAAGACTGAGAACGGTAAAACAAGAAAAAAGGAGCAGGCAGTCAAACAGCCTGCTTCAGATAACAAAGCTGAAAAGAAAGGAGAAGGCAAATGAAAGACGAACTTGAACTGATTGGTGACGACTGCGCACTCTACACGGGTAATGCAGGCGAAGAAAAGTCAGGCGATGCTGACAAGACTCTTGATGAGCTCGCCGGAGGAACAGAAGGCAGTGGCAAGGGAAAAGGAATCTGGATTATTACAGCTATTGCTGCATCCAGTTCATTCTGGCCTGAAGGCATGAAAGTCGGTGAAGCTTATCCTGCTCTCGGAACAGAAGTTCTTGCTTCCGGCGACAAGGCAAAGAAGCTCACAGTCACAGAAGTTGCAGATGCATCCGGATGGAGTTTTTCAATCACCCGTGACAAGATTGAGACAACACGCCTCAAGCACACTTTCAAGAAGTACCGCTACGGCAAGAAAGACGGCTCAGGATCCATCAAGAGCATCTTCACCCAGGGTGTCACTGACCAGGCTGACGGCCTTGTCGGCAACACAATGAAGCTGTTCACACGCGATGCAGATGGCACAGTAACAGTCCACATTCCTGAAGACAAGTCTCTCTACTTTGTTGGCTACGTCAGAAAGACAGAAGTTGCCGGCGAAGTTGAAGACTTCATGTTTGCAGAAATCCGTCTGTCAAACATCACTCTCGGTGGTGACACAGGCTCTGCACAGTCTTATGATTCAGAGTTCAGTCTTACAGGCATTGACCCTGTGTTCTACTCTGTTGATGTCGTAGGAGATGCAGCATGAACCTGACGATTTCAAAGGAACAGAGTTACATTCCTGAGTTCAACGGCAACAGAAAGCTTCCTGCGACTGACCAGATTGTCGTCAAGTACCGCACTCCGACAACAGCCATCAAGAACCGCTGTAAGCCCCGCAACGAAGCAAAGGCGATTACTGATAAAGCCGGAAACGTCTCTCACATGGAGATTACCCTTGATACTGATGATGTCCAGGTACTCAATTCCCTGCTCATCAGCATTTCAGGATGTTCCTATGATGACGGTGAAGGTCATGAGACTCAGATTCGCTCAGCTCGTGACCTGATTGATGCTCCGGTAGCATTCGAGCCACTGCTCAAGGAAATCGTCAAGGAGTTCAACAAAGCTCTTCAGGAGGAGCTTGACGAAAAAAACTCCGAATAGCCTTCCGGATCTTCAAGGAAGAAAAGCACAAGGCCCGCATCCGTGAAAGCCGGAAGGCAACAAAGATGTGGGACACTGGCGTAAAGGATGAGAACGGGAAAAACATAGCAATTCTGCTTGTGACTGCCCCGGACTATCTTACGCCAGAGTTTTATGACTGCCTGAATGTATTCTACATGACGGAGAACATAGGCTGTCTTCCTTTCGCAGGTGGATGGGCTGACCAGCCGTACTGGATAGCGCAGGCTCTTTCAGTACTTAAGGTTGAACAGAACCTGTGGGACCGGCGCGAAATTGACGAAAAAACAAAGGCAAAATAGCTGTAGAAGCCCTGTTAAACACACGTTTAGCAGGGCTTTTTATTGCCTGTTTTCGAGTGAAAAAAGATTGCATCAGCTACTCTTAACGTATAGGAGCAGATATGGCTGACAAGCAGACACTCGAATTACTCATCAAGGTAATTGCATCTGAAGCAGCAAAACAGGTCAAGGAAATCTCAGGAGACTTTAAGGAACTCGGCGACAAGGCGAAGAACGCTTCAAAAGGCGTTAAGGAATCTCTTGACGGTTCTGACGGCCTCTCATCTGCTCTTAAAACAGTCAAAAATGAATTATCAAATCTTGCTGCCGTTGCCGCAGCTGTCAAAATTGACAAGACAGTCGGTTCCTGGGCGGTTTCTGCTCTTGAAGTAAGCTCGTCATTCCAGGGAATCAAAGATGAGTTTGGAATCATGCTTCATGACGTTGAAGCCGGTGCAGCCTTCTTCGATGAGCTTCAGCAGTTCAACTTCTGGACTCCGTTCGACATTGAAACAACGTCAAAAGCGGCAAAAGTCCTGTACTCAGCAAAAGTACCACTAGGGGAGATCACCGACTATCTTACACGTTTCGGTGATATTGCCCAGGGCGATTCACAGAAGTTTGACAGCTTCATACGGGCATTCAGCAAGGCATCTGCCAAAGGAAAGGCAGACATGGAAGTGCTCAACGTCTTCACAGACCAGGGCGTCCAGATTCTCGATGAGCTCGGCAAACAGTTCAATGTGACATCAGCAGAGATTGTCGATATGGCAAGCAAGGGCGAAATTTCATTCCAGGCACTCGATGCAGCACTCGAATCAATGGCGTCAGAAGGCGGCCTTTATTTCGGTACACTCGAAAAGGCGTCTCAGCGTCTCGATTCAGTCTATGCCGGACTCCAGGAATCGACAAAATCACTTGCAGCAAGTCTCGGCGACACGCTCGCACCGCTTGCAACGAAACTGCTTACTGCAGTCACCGACATTGTTGATGCAATAAATGATAGCCCACTCCTGAAAGGCGTTCTGGTGGCAGCGATTACTGCAGTAGTAGCCGCAGTAAACCTGCTTGCAGGAAAAGCCCTTGTCGCTCTTATAGCAAAACTATGGGCGACATTCACAGCCCAAATGGCAGCTAACTCTGCTATGGCTGTTGTCAATCCACTGCTGCTTGCTGGAATAGCCGCAGTTACTGTTGCGGTAGGAGCTTACACTGCATATGCAGCTAAACAGCAGGAAGTTGCAAACGCTTCAAATGCTGCCGCGCTTGCTTTACAGAAAGAATCAACAGCAGTTGATGACCTTAATTCACGATTAAATGGAATGTCAGATGAAGCTTTACAGTTCAATCTTAATGGATTGCTTGAGTTAAAAGACTCCACTTTTACAAAACTTGAAGAAGCAAAAGATAAGCTCAATAAATTAGAAGGAAGCTTTATTTTTGGAAGATTAAGGATTAATGATTCTGGAGAAGTCGAAGGAACAAGTGCTTACGATGAACAGAAGAAAGTTGTAGATGAACTACAGGCATCGTATGACCAGCTTTGTGCGTCGGTAGATGCATATAATGCTAAAATCAAAGAAAAGGCAGATACGGCTGCTCTTGAAGAAGCAAATACTATACTTGAAAGACGAGATGAACTGTATTCCAAAACTAACGAGAGTCAACTAGCTCAACTTGAAGAAGACCTTGCGTTCGCCAAAAGTTTGCTTACCCTGCAGACAATGAACGAAGACGGCACATACTCTGGCTTCAACGTTGACAAGACAAACGCTATTATCTCTGAACTCGAAAAGAAGATAGCAGATCTTAAGTCTTCAATGGCCGGCCCGACACCACCTGCATTTACAGAAGACTGGGTATCAAAGAACCTTGAAGGCATTGCAAAGATAGCTGCAGAAGAAGAAAAATCAAAAGCACAGCTCGCAGAAAAAGCGAAAGCTTCTTTTGGTGATGAATATGCAACCAGGGAAGAGTATATCACACAGCTTGGAGCTCTCGAGGAATACTATGCCAATCGTGTCGCTGAAGAAAAAAAACGTCAGGCAGAAGAAGCTGCAGAAGAAGCTGAACGTCTTGCAGAAGAAGAAAGGCAACGAATCCTGAACCAGCACCAGGAGAAATTGAATCAGCTCCGCGAAGAGTACGAGCTTCAGAAAGAAATGGCACGTGAAAATGGCGATTACGCCGGATATGCTGCCGCATCTGCAGGGGAAGCTCTTTCTCAGACTCAATTAGGACAGGTAGCAATGGGAATGGATCCGATTACCATGTTCATTGACGCGACTCTGGAAGCAGTAATGCAGATAGAGTCACTTAACAGAGTCCTCAATTTTGTAACGACTATAGTCGGCTCAATAATGGCGTATCTCACTCCTGTCATAGACGAGATTTTCAATCCAATCGCAGAACTTCTTGAAGATATAGGAGATATGCTCGGGCAGCTTCTTGCGCCAGCTCTTGGCGCAATTGCACCTCTGGTTAAAATCCTCGTTGGTATAGTCAGAATATTACTGACACCTCTGCAGCTTCTTGGCGATGCATTTGAATGGTTGTACAACGAAGTAATTGTGCCGGTAGGAAATAAGTTCATTGATATAATCAATGGAGTCATCAAAGCGCTGAATAAAATTCCTTTTGTTGAAATCAAACAAGTCGATAAACTTAAAGTAATCGGAGAAAAAGCAGAAGAGGTAGCAAAAAGTCTTGAACAGCATACAAAAGAAATCAAAAAAAAGTATGAACGCCAAAAAGACGCTGTAAACGATTTGCTTGATGCCCAACTTGACTCACTTAAATCTCAGTATCAGCTTGGCCTTATTTCGCGCGATCAATTTAACCAGCAGGCTCTGCAATATTACAATGCCGCAGACAGAGAGATTATAGACATTGAAACAAGAATGGAACAGGAGCTTGCTCAAATCAACGCTAATACCTATGCGGCTTTGACTGAATCACAGCAGGAAGAAGCTGATGCAGTATATGCAAGTCACGCAGAAGAACTAGCTGACAGTTGGGGCGAAAAAGCTGGCGTGATAGGAACTGTCGCGGGTGCGGTAGCTGGCGGAGTTTGGGACCTGGGAGAAGCAATCTGGGATGGTGTTACAGGTGCAGTTAATGCTGTATCTGACTGGGTTTCCGGTTGGTGGCCATTTGACGTTGGAACCACAAATATTACTCAAGACCATGCTGCAATTGTTCATCAGGGCGAAGCAATCATTCCACGTACCTTCGCAGAAGGAATCCGAAGCGGTGACATGGCACTCGTCGGTGGTAAATCTTCAAGCAATACATCTCAGCCTGTTACTGTTGTAGTTAATGTCGGAGGCTCAGTTGTTACAGAACGGCAGATTGTCGACGTCGTTTATGATGGCATCGCACGTGCCATCGGCTCTGGAGAGAAGACTCCACTTCCAGGAGCAGCTTAATGACTGCAGATATCTCAATTATCCTGACTGCAGGACAGAACCAGCTCGTTACCTATCCGAAAAAGTGCATCATCAATAACGCTGTCTGTAACGATTCACTGCAGCATGCTGAATCATCATGCTCTGTAGATTTTGTATATGACCAGGAACTGTTTGCTTTTTTAGCGCTTCAAACGGATGTTCTAGCAGTCGTAAAAGACGGTCAAAACACCGTTTTTACAGGTGTTATAAACACAGACTTATCTTGGACAGATGCCGGTAATCCATGCCCTATAGACCAGTTCAGTGTAACGATACAGGATTTTACATCATTTTTTGACAAGAAAACAACTGTAGAGGTTGGCCTTGTTGCTACGACTGTTGCTGACATTGTAGACAAAATCTGTCTTGATTGCGGCGTAACTATAGCCCCGAACCAGACAGATCCTGCATCATCGGTCAGTGCATTTATACTTGATGAAGGAAAATCATATAAAGATGCCCTGAATAATATGCTGTATCAATATGGCTACTCTTACACCTTCAATGCATACGGAGAATTTGTCTATTTTAATTACCAATCAATACCACAAAATCCCGAAGCAATTGACGATGAAGATATTATAACCGGAGCAAAGTTTGCACGACTTAACAGAAAGTATTCTGGGGCAAAAGTTACTTATAATTCACTTACTCAAAAAACTAACGAGCTCGTATATTTTGCCGGAGGCGGATATAACTCTGACAACACAATTACACCTATCATCCTGCAGCCTGGTACATATTATCCGTTTGATTCAACACCAACCGTTGAGGCTGATTCTGGTCAGGTATATCAGAGTTTCCGGAGTGGATATGCTGAATCAAAGACAAAATACAACGGAGAAAAAGAATACCAAAGTTCTGAGGACACATCCCTTCTTTACACCGAAAACCATACTGTTGTTCATGATTGGGAAAAGGGAACTGTACAGATAGACCGCCAGCAGTTCGGATTCAGAAAGGCATCAGTGCGTTTAAGAAATGCTCATGCTACAGAAGATGCTAATCTGTACAGCTTATCAATAAGAGCTGATGCCTGGTACCGCGACAAGAAATGCAGTTCCATAAGCGGATCATCATCAAATCCGTTCACTTGTGACTGCGAATACATATTCGCTGCCGCGGATGCAGACGCACTTGCATCAATTCTGGCACGTTTTTATTCCGGGGCACACTATAAAATCACACTGCAGACAGAGCGTCAGATAGTTCCTGGTGCATACATGAGCATTGACACTGGTCTATCAGGATTTACGACAACCGGCCTCTGCATAAGCACTTCATATGATGTAGAGAAAGACATATATACATCAGTTTTTGTAACGATATCAGCTGCACAGATCTCGCTGACGCGTTCTGCAGTATCAGATACAAGTTCGAATAAGGGAGCTCTGCAGAGTATTCAGAGAATATATGATGATGTCAAAAACAGTAACAGTGAGCCACCTGCTACTCCGTCAGAGATATCTGTAACAGCAGGACGTAATGGTTTATCTGGTTTTTGTGTACCAGCCGGCACCGGTATTACTAACACAATCAAAAATTATGAATGGGAGATTAAAACTCATACAGGAAGAATAATCAACCTTACGACAACAGGTGTTTCCTTTGTATATGATTTTCTTCGGTCTACAGATGGATATCCAACAAAAACTGAGCTTAATTTATGGGATGTCAGAGTAAGAGCTGTATCTATCTACGATGTCACCTCTGAATGGAGTGCAATATGGGAATAATCAACACTATTAACTATGGCACTTGGATTCCATCTAAACCAACAGATGTTCTTATTTCTGCATTCGAGGATAGACTTGAGTTCACCTGGAACTATACTCCTCCAGAAAACTTTTATGGTAATATAATCTTCATCCCTTCTCTTAAGTATAATGGTGTTGTCAGGCAACTTCCTGAATATACAACAGAGACTAAGTGTGTATACTATTTCGACCGTGATGTAGATGGCTATCCAGAATCAGATGATAATGCTGAAGCCGGTGACACTTTACTGTCCTTATACTCTTTTAAGGTATATGCAGTTAACACTGAAAACAGTGAAGCATATTTAAATAACGGTCCTGTTTCTGATAATACTGCTTATCCAAATAGTTTCTACCTTACAAATTACGGAACCTGGCATATACCTGCTATTTCAGTTACTAACAATGTGACTAAAAAGAGTTTCGACAGAACCGTTTATCTTACTTTTTCAAAGCCTGAATCAGCTACAAGAATATTTGGCAATATAAAATGGAAAGTACAAATAAAAAGATGCGGTATTCAGACAATAGAATCCGGAAACAGTAACTCTTATCCAAGTGTAACTCCTGATTCAATATGGTACAAACCAAACCTTCTGGCAGACCCATTCGCGGATGATACCAACTATAAAGTACTATCTTCAGTTACAAATTGGGTTATATCTGATGGCACATTCATGCAGATTCTGCCTCTTGCCGGCCAGAATGATACACCTGCAAACTCGGTCAACACTGTATATAATTATGCTGTGCAGGCCTTCAACGAAGTCCATGAATCAAACTGGATAGGAAAAGGATCAGGTCAGGATGTAATCACCGCCATATCCTTATGCACATCTCTCAGTGATATTATTAGGGCTAACGAAGACTTCAAATCTCTTTACGTACAGAGCATATCTGCAATCTGCGCAAACGTAGGATTGATTACGGACGGTGGCTTTGGTGATTTCCTTGGGTATAACTACTGGGCTTTATCGTCTCTTACAGAACAGGACTCAGGAGTTCAGGGTGGCGTAAAAAAAGGATCTTTCAGGGTTGGTGATTCAAATCAGTTCATCAAGATGACTTTTGACAACAACGGTGTTGCAAAGCTTGAGATGACAACCGACCACGTAGAATTTACCTCTACAAACACACGATTTCTCCGGGAGCTTATAGTTCACTCTGATGGAGATGAATTAGACCAGATAAGGATAACTCCCTCTGGTGTCTTTATTGAACACAGAAACAAATTACCGAGTGGCAGCTATACAGCATGGCAGATCCAATCAAGGCTTGATTCATCAGGAACCCTCTGTCCGACTTTCCGTGCTGATTCCCAGATGATTATTGGCAATTTTACACAGCAGCAGCTTCGCAGAATAGGCCATGACATAGGAAGACAGTATCTTACCAGCAATGCAAAGGTGTTTCATTTTGATGACGACTATCTTTCGCAGCGTGGAGTGTCTGACGGGTTAATACTAACCGGCACATATGGACTTAAAGGGCACGAAGACTCATCCGGCGGAATTGACTTCACTCCTGCAATTCTTGCTGTTGCCCCGTACTGTACAATAGCAAGATGCCTGTTTGGACAATTTGACGTAACCATTGAAGAAACCATGACTATTGAAGGTGGATTTACCGTTGACTTCTGGATGCAGTACCTCTACTCCGAAAGTCAGACGCTTTTTGATATCGGAACTTTTAACGATAAGGTAAAACTCGAAGTTATACCTTCAGAACCTGTAGCTGTAGTGTCTGGAGTTGCTTCATGGACACTTTCTGACGGACAAGTTGCTTATGGAACGACGTTGTTTACGGCAACGCGCAACCCGAAAGCTGGTGATTATGCATATACCACACAGCTCGCAGCGGAACAGAACGAAAGCTCATCACTGGTAATAAGCAGTGTAGAGCTTTCTGGAGATTATGATGTTATTTGTTTTACTGTCAATTTTTCAGGGACTACTAATACATATGCTTTTAGCACGGGAGCTCCAGATATGAACTGGGAGACATACGCACCGGAAGAAGCATGGACAGAAAACAATAACATTGCAAATAGAGCCGATGACAAACGGACAAGGATGACGCACTACGGGCAGACAGCGACTGAGCAAGTTGACCTTGAAGATATTGGTATAGAACTGGAACATAAAAACTGGTACCACATTGGAGTTGTGTTTGATGGAAATGTTCTTCGCGTTTTAATAAATACCGATGACCATGAATTTACAAGATATGCAGAAACTGACACAGCCATCAGTATAGTGCTTAATTCGCACAAGACGAGCTTCATCCTTGATGAACTGTATATAGATTACATCACAGAAAATACCGTTGATTTTACAAGACAGACGGAAAACAGAATCCCTTGGGCCGCCAATTCTAGCAATCAAAACCTCATGATTTTTGATGCGCAAGACCCTACGTCTGTTAAGTCAAACATTCTTGATGCATTCAAAGCAAATTTATTGACTTCTGATGAATTCAGAAACGCTGTTCAAGAAATAATAGGAGAATAAACTATGGCACAGATTGATTGTACAATGGATAAACTTAAGTTTCCAAACGTTGCAAGTTTCCAGAGGACATATGGGACAAGGAAAATGACAAACGGAGGTTCACTCACTACTGAAGAGTTTAATCAGAACTTGTTTCTTCCTTTTGATAATGATAGGCCAATTATTATTTCTGAAAACTCATCGACAAGTGTAATAGAATACCCTGCAAAGTTTTTAATGAACACTCCAAATGTAACCCTTACTCTTGGTAATGGAGCTTATTCCGGGCTGGAGATTTCTGTGCTGGTTACAGTTCAAGGAGCAAACAAGGTAACTATTGCTCATGGACAGACATCTGATGTCGTACTTGGGGACAGCAACCGCATGTATAAATACATGTGGACAGGTTCATTCTGGTTCTGCTCTTCCATCCCGACAAAAGGAACTATCGTTTCTGCAAAGGTTGTCGGGACATGTGAGACAGAAGGCAACGAGGAAGAAAAAGATATATATCTTACTGATTATGTTGATACCGTCCTACCTGCAGAAATGACAGTACATTTTACAAATAAAAACACTTATGGTGATACTGTAGCGACGGTTCCGACACATCCTATCTGCAATATTTACAACTCTAATAATGTGCTGCTTGCTACACTCGATGTATGTGATTCACGCGGACATTATGCTGGTGAAGGGTGTTGGAATGATGGTGACGATATTGATTTTAAGGTGTCAGAAAGCAAAATTCGCATCTCAAATTCCGATATTCGCCAGTCAAATTCCAATATGACAATTAAAGCGGACGGCTCTTTTGTTAAGTCTGTTACGTTATCTTTAGCCCGTGGTGGAACACTTAAAGCCACTACAGACGGTAAAACTGTTACAGTAACTATTACAGGTTTTGGTTCAACTCAGACAATATCGCAAGGGCAAAACTTTTCAGTTGGTAGATTACCTCAAGGGTTCAGCCCGACAACATCAATTAAAGCGTTTTATCACATCGGCGGTGGCTCTATAAATTACCAAGAAGGTTCATTTGTAACCATTTCGACAAGTGGTAGCATTGAAGGCTATAGCTATTCAAGCGTATCAAACCTTACAACTTGTTTTAGTTTCGTAATTTAAGCAAGTTTGAATATAACGTGTCTCTGTATTTTGTAGTTCCTTGTTGAGCTGTCCACTGTACCTCTGACAAGCCAACCACTTCTATAATTAGAGTACTCAATGATAGTGGAATTATTACTTGCGAATGAAAAAAACATAACGTTTGTATCGTTAAAAAGAGTATTTGCAGGAAAAGAAAAAGGACTACTACTTTCGAATATATTTCCCCAAGCGGAATTAACTGGACTTGTAAAAGTTAATTCATCTATATAATCAACCAATCCGTCCGTAATAATCGGACGGCTCTTGTGTACAAACAGGAACGGCAATTCTACCAGCGTCAAGCACTACTACATATAAATGGGAAACTGTTCCAATTTTAATTAAAAAACTTACCTTAGCAACATTG
>JAGHRS010000049.1 GCA_018066285.1 Candidatus Treponema caballi | reverse complement strand
ATATATAAGAGGTTAATCTATGTATTTCATGCGAAAAGCGTATGATAAGTTACTTGAATGGAAAAATATATATGCGGATACCTATGCTGTAATGCTTGAAGGTGCAAGACGGGTCGGAAAATCAACTATAGCAGAGCATTTCGCTGCGAATGAATATACATCGTATATCCTGCTTGATTTCTCAAAGGCAACAGGAGCTATCCGGAAGGTTTTTGATGATATCGGAAATCTTGATATGTTTTTTCTGAGGCTGCAGGCTGAAACTGGTGTTACGCTGTATGAACATGAGTCGCTCATTATTTTTGATGAAGTTCAGCTATTTCCAAAGGCCAGACAGGCAATCAAACATCTTGTAAAAGATGGCAGATATCATTATCTGGAAACGGGTTCGCTCATATCAATCAGGAAAAATGTAAAGGATATACTTATCCCTTCTGAAGAAATGCACATCCCGGTATATCCCATGGATTACGAGGAATTCTGCAATGCAACAGATACTAATTATGGCGTACTGAGGCTGGTTGCAGAAAATGAAAAGGGAATAGGGCAAGCGACGAACCGCAAACTGATGCGCGATATGCGGGTGTATATGGCTGTTGGTGGCATGCCGCAGGCAGTTGAAGCATATATCCGGGGAGCCAGCTTTTCAGAAATTGACCAGGTAAAAAGGCAGATCATAACACTTTATGAAGAAGATTTTAAGAAAATTGATCCGTCTGGCAGGATGTCAGCGTTGTATCATTCTGTGCCTGCACAATTAGCAAAAGGAGTTAGAAAATATAGAATAACAACTGCAATTGGCAAACGGAACAACACAAAAATGGAAGAACTTCTGTTTGATCTGATTGATTCGAAGACAGTTCTTCCTTGCTATAACGTAACAAATCCTGGAGCAAATCTTGCAGACACCAAAGATTTTGACAGTTACAAAGTATATCTTTCAGATACAGGATTATTCGTTACCCTGATGTTTATTGACCGCCCGGTGACTGAAAATGATGTGTATGCAAAACTGCTGTCAGATAAATTACCCGCCAATTTAGGCTATCTTTATGAAAATCTTGTTGCTCAGATGATAACTGCTTCAGGACGGGAATTGTACTATCATACATGGGAAAAAGAGGGCAGCACGCATTATTACGAAGTTGATTTCCTGCTTTCCGAGGGAAGTAAGATAACCGCATTTGAAGTAAAGTCATCGGGAACGGGAAAGCATGAATCAATTTCCCAGTTTGCTGAAAAGTATTTAAAACATGTAGGCAAAACGTATCTGTTGTCGCACAAAGATATCAGCAAGGAAGGCACCTTGCTCATGCGCCCGTTTTACGCGGTTCCGTTTTTAGTGTGAGTGGCGCATAAAAAAAACGCAGCATGGCGGGTACCATGCTGCGTTTTTTTCATTATCAATCAGATTTGCTGTCAGACTTTTACTTCGTTAGATTTAAGAGAAAGAATTTCTTCTTTCGAAAGTCCTGTTCCCTGCGCAATCTGTTCAACCGGCAGTCCCATTTCCAGAAACTTCAGCGCAGTTGCTTTTACGCCTTCTGCCCGTCCCTGCGCAATGCCTTTCTCGATGCCCTGCTCAATACCTTTCTCAATGCCCTGCTCAATGCCGTCATTATAGCCTTTGTCGAAGCCTTCGTGGTACTGAATGTTCATTTCCATTTCCCAGGTCATATACTGCTGCCTCCATTGAGCGTTCATTTTCGCAGAAGTTTCAAGCTGCTTCAGGCGTCGTGAAAAAGTTGATGTTTCCTTGCCGTCTTTGAAAAACTGCAAAACGTTCTTCTGCTCGGTCTCGTTCTCAATTTTATCATAGTCCGAGCAGTTGAAAAAGATTTTGTAGGCCTCATCGTTGAAAAAACATGCTTTTTCTGTTTTAAAAAGAAGATCAGTGCAGACATTTTCGAAGTGATAGACCGGCAGTCCCCTTGCAAATACATCCGTCAGACAGATGAAGATTACATACTGGGGTTTCAGATCTTTGTAGCGCATCCCGCTTTTCAGGTTGTCGACGTCAATCAGCCCCTGATAATAGCGGGCGCGCTTGGGAAGTTCGCCCGTGTCGAGAGCCTGCATTTCAAGGTCATACACTTCATCCGAGCCCTTCACGTACACGTCGAGCCGGATGCCCTTGGCGTCCCAGTCAATGTCAATGGCATGCTCTCCCGTCAGGAACTCGATGCGCTCAATCGGCTTTTCGAGCAGGATTTCAATCAGCTGCCTGCACTCTTCAGGATTACTCGTCATGATTTTGTAAAACAGGAAACTGTTGGTGATGCGTGCCTGTTCCCACTTTTCGGCGGGCGTCAGGCGCGCGCTTTGGTCAGCGGTGTGTTTTCTGGCATTGTCAGATGTATTCATGTAAAACTCCTTGCTTATTTATTAGGCAGGGAGTGGGCGAAAAATTCCAAAAAAGTGTAAAAAAAACAGCATGGCGCGCTTCCCGCGGGAAGGACCATGCTGCTTTGTGTGTAGAAGGAGGATTATGGCACTATTCCGGTTAATGTATTTAGATAACAAATAGGATAATA
>JAGHRS010000005.1 GCA_018066285.1 Candidatus Treponema caballi | reverse complement strand
TATATATACAATTTCTTCATAAATAGCGAAATACGTTCTTTATCAACCTTGCACACCTGTCTGTCATAGGTGTAAAAACCGTTTATCTCATCCTCAATGTCAGAGACCTGTGTGTAGATGGCACCGCATAGACCACGTGGAATGGCTGGAAGGACCATCTTTTCGTACGTCGAGATAATCTTATCCGTCAGAGTTTTTTCATCCTCGCATTTTCCGTAACCATACGAATGCTCAGTATTCCAGATGTGTCCCTCCACTTCCCGCGTGAATCCACCAAATTCAGACAGCAGCAAAGGCAACCCCAAAGCTTTGAGTTTTTTCGTACGGAAGTACACGTGCAGACTTTCAACATCGGAGTGCTTCTGCGCAAACCAGCCTGACGTGTAATCATAGAAACGGCTACTGTCCCTTTCCTTAAGTTCATCGCCAACCGCGTCACTGTCTGTCTGGCCCCAGCCTTCATTGAAGACGGTGTAGCCGACGACACATGGCCGGTTAAACAGGAAATCCTGCGTTTTTTTCGCGCTTTCCATGAACCAGCGGGCCTTGCCGGCGTCAGGATAGCGGCCGCGGTCATCAAGCTTCAGACCAGCGGTAGCAAGCGCCGTGTCTTTCCAGAAATGATACTCGCCGTTGTTTATCATATCCTGAAGAACGTACATGCCGAGTCTGTCGCACTCATAATAGAAGATTTCAGGCTCAACCTTGATGTGCTTTCTAAGCGTATTGAAGCCAAGTTCCTTCATACGGATGATGTCTTTCGTGTATTCATCGGGGCTTTTTGGCGTAAAGATGCCGTCATGGAAATAGCCCTGATCAAGCACACCCTTCAGGAAAACGCTCTTCCCGTTAATCTGGATGCGCTTTAAGCCTTTGTCCTCTCCAATGCTTACGGTACGCACGGCAAAATAAGACAAAACATGATCTGTGCCATACTCAAATTCAACAGTATACAGGAACGGATTTTCTGCTGACCAGAACTGAACGGCATGCTTCTTTCCGTTTATGACAATAGAAGAAAGATCAAGTTCATGTGAGTTACCGGCAAAAGTGAACTCGTACACGCCTTCCGGAAGCATGAGCCGCGCTTTAACGGAAGCAGGCGTTGCATCAAGCTCAAAGCGCACTGTCGCCTTTCCTGAAGACGGCTCAGCGTCTACTTTGTACGTAATGCCCCTGATATACTCTGCGCTCACCCATTCGCACCAGACAGACTGCCAGATGCCACTCACCGGCGTATACCACATGCCGCCACGGTCAACTTTCTGTTTTCCCCACGGCTTTGTATGGTCCAGCTTGTCCTCACCCTGAACGCGCAGGAAAAGCTCCTTTTTTCCGTCCTTAAGTGCGCGCTCTGCCTGCTTTGTAATGTCAGCATGTATAGAAAAGTAGCCAAGTTCGCTTCTGGCAACCTCATCATCATCCGCATACACAATGCATGTCTGGTCTACAGCGCCTATATGCAGCAGAAGATGGCCGCCCGCCTCTATGCAGGAAGCCGCCTCGTCAGGAATTACAAACTTTCTTGTATACGTAAACGTTCCGTTTCCGCGGCCATCGTCAAGAATGCCATCAAAGAGCGAAAGCTCAGATTCAGGCGGGAACGGCAGCGTGATGTTCTTTCCGTTGAGAAGCCAGCCATCATTTAAAATAATCCAGTTATTGTCTCGTTTCAGTGACGGACGCGGATATGTTGAGTTCCAGCTGTTCATACTATCCTCGTATCCCTTATTTCACGCTGGTATCTTTACGAACTGCAATGATCGGGATGAACGCAAAGACAGCGACAATTGCTGCAGCAAGGAAAAGCGAGAACGGCGGCACAAAGTTATCTCCGTTCATGCCCATGGCGTCCATACCAAGAATAAGCGAAATAATCGGGCCGACAATCATCGGGATAAGCACGGAGAAGCACATTCTGACGCCCTGAAGGCGGCCTTCGCACCCTTCAGGAATATGATCCTGGAAATTGGCATTGAATGCGCCTAAAAGCGACAGGATGCCGCCCATCATGACGATGCCGCCTGCATAGAGAACGGCAGTTTTTGCGGCGCCGGAAAGGAACTGCAGGCTCCAGAATGAAAGAATTCCCACAATGGTCATGATAAGGAGCGGAATGTAAAAGCCGCGCCGCCCGTGTTTGTCAAACTGAAAGCCGAACATGCCTGTAAGGATGGCAGAACCGACAATGATGACAGCCATCGGGATGACGAAACCGTCGCCCAGGCCGAGCGTAACGATCAGGAAGTTGATGAGGTACGAGAAGAACGTCTGCTGTGCAATGCCTACAAGACAAAGGCCCGCGAGCGTTATGTAGAGCATCTTGTTGTTCCTGACGGTCTCCTTTTTAAAGCCGTATGAAATGTCTTCCCATACGGAAGATGCACGGTTCACCTGTACATCAGGAGCATCTTTGAGAAGAACAAGAGCGAGCACGCCAGCCACAAGCGGAATGCAGCCAATAATCATGAAGAAAGGCGCGTTACTTTCGTTTTCTGAATTATAAAAGCCACCAAGACCGACAAAGACAATGACGACAGCAATGACCGGCAGAATGGAAAGAATGCCGTTAATCTTGCCGCGGTTTGTGTCATCAGTGTTGTCGGTCACCCATGCGTTGAAGGCAGCGTCGTTACTTGTTGAGCCTGCAAACGTCATGATGCAGTCAAAAAGCACGATAAGCACTGCAATGAGGATGAGCGAACTGCCGGATGTCTTCATTGGAAGCAGCGCGAACAGCATAATGGTGAATCCCCAGAATATGTAACCGAATGCGATGAACGGCTTTCTCTTTCCGGTTCTGTCAGACCAGGTGCCTGCGAAAATGGTTGTCAGCGTTGCAGCAAGGGCTGAGAGGATTACCATCCACGTAGTCACCATGTATGACAGGTCGCTTCTGCCTGAATTTCTGAAAATATCCTGGGCAAAGGTCGAAAAGTACATGTTCTCGACAATCCAGGCAATCTGTCCTATAAGTCCGAAGAAAATGGCAGAAAACCAGATTCTGCCAGAAATTTTTGTTTCATTTTTAGCCATTTACTTCTCCTATTACTCCTAACCCTTTATTATATCACACTTATCGCAATCTTTTACTTTTAAGGATAAGAATTTCGTTTGAAAGAAAGACTCCGCCCTTTATACTAGAAACGTATTGTTATCATTATTTTCAAGTATTATGGAGCGTTATTCAGAATGTCCAAAACAAAGTTTGGTTCCATCAA
This sequence comes from Candidatus Treponema caballi, assembly GCA_018066285.1. Classification (GTDB taxonomy): domain Bacteria; phylum Spirochaetota; class Spirochaetia; order Treponematales; family Treponemataceae; genus Treponema_I; species Treponema_I caballi. The sequence goes on along the minus strand of JAGHRS010000005.1, from coordinate 8,299 downwards.
ATTCAGAATCCTTGCACCAGTTGTCATTCTCATCATTGTGGGATACGTCATCAGTTACACATCTATGGTTGTCAACCTGAAAAAAAGTGCAATGGAAGAAATCAACCTTGATGTCTCTCACGTTCTCAAAGGTGTTTCAGAAGCAGTAACAGCAGCAAATGAAAAGGAAAAGGCTATTATTGAAACACTTTCAAATATTACCCAGATTAAAGATAAAGACGTTAACCTTCTTGACAAAGCAAAACTCATAGATGAGTTCTTTCTTGTCAACAAAGACAAATATATAGACATGTGCATCCTCAACAAAGCAGGATATGCATACGTCAATCAAGGCGAGTCTCTTGTCAGTTTCTCAGAACGCTCATACTTCAGGGAAGCCTTGAAAGGTCAGTTCTATATTGAAAAGCCGTTCGTAAATAAAGTCTCTAACTCCATGGCTACCTTTTATTCCATTCCTGTTTTTGATAATGCCGGTGAAATAACCAACGTTATTTTCAGCGTTATGGACGGCTACCGCTATTGCGATCTGATGCGGGAATACACTGTCGGAAAATCAAGCAATCCGTACATTTTTGACCGCGAGACAGGAGGTCTGGTAGGCTGCTCCAGCAACGAACTTCTTGATGAAATGCCTGTCATAGACAACATGTACGGTTTCTCTGGAGTACGCGACCAGATTCTTTCCGGCAAGTCAGGCACCTGTTCAATCTCATTCACAGCAAATGCCTCAGAAGATGAGTACATCGCATACTATCAGCCTATTGAAGGAACGAACTGGACTGTCGTAGCAGCAGCACCATTCATGGACTTCTACGAGTCTTTCGACAGACTCCAGAACCAGAGCTTCTTTATTTATGCTGCAATCATCATTGTTACCATACTCATCACCTGGTTCCTGCTTTCAAGCATCCTCAAGCCGCTTAAGGTCGTCAACAAGTCAATCAACAACATCGCTAACGGAGACGCTGACCTTACCCGCCGCATTGAGACGACAAAGCACCACGATGAAATCAACAGCGTCGTAAAGAGCTTCAACTCATTCGTTGATATGCTCAACAAACTCATCAAGGAAGTCAAAGGTACCAAGCAGGAACTTTCTGCCAACGGAAGCGGTCTTGATACCATAACCAGCGAGACAGCGGATGCCGTTACTGAAATCATCGTGCAGCTTGATCAGGTTGAAGCGCTCCTTTCTACGCAGATTGAAAGCGTCAACAATACCATCAGCAAAGTCACGGATGTATCATCTGACATCAACACGCTGAACAAACTTGTCGAACAGCAGGTTTCTGGCGTTACTGAAGCTTCTGAGTCCGTAAAGGAGATGATTACCAACATCAACAGCGTCGGTTCAAGCATTGAATCAATGTCTTCAAACTTCGGCAGCCTGCTTACAGAAACGCAGAACGGCTGTAAAATGCAGGAAGACGTCAACCACCTCATCAAGGAAATTGAAGAACAGTCAGAAGCACTGGGCCAGGCGAACAAGATTATTGCAGGTATCGCAGAACAGACGAACCTGCTCGCCATGAACGCCGCTATTGAGGCTGCCCACGCAGGTGATGCAGGTAAAGGTTTCTCTGTTGTTGCTGACGAAATCCGTAAGCTTTCAGAGACATCAACGGCCCAGTCAACGCAGATCGGTAACCAGCTGACGGCAATCACCACATCAATTGAGAACGTCGTTTCCGTTTCTGAACAGACGACAAAAGTCTTCTATGCCGTCATTGGCAGCATTGAGGACACAGACTCTTCCGTCCAGAAAATCCGTAAGTCCATTGAAAGCCAGGAAGAAAACTCTGCCAACATCGTCCGCTCGCTCGAAACCCTTGATACAACCACAAAAGACGTTCATCTGGCAAACGAGCAGATGCGGAACGAAAGCACGAGCATCCAGAACAACATCACCCAGCTTGAAAGCGCTACGAGCTCCATCAAGACGGGATTTGGCGCCATGGAGCAGAAGATTACCGACGTCAAGAAGAGCTCAGACAGCCTTGAGACAATCTCACTCAGCATTCACGAATGCATTGAGAAAATCGGCGAGCAGATCGACCAGTTCAAGGTGTAAGGGAGAGAAGATGAACCTTATCTAAAGTGTTCTCTTACTCTCCGTCCTTATCCGCTGCCATCGCCAGACCATAGTTTTCGTCTACATCGTAGCTGACAGAGTTTCCATTCAGTGCATCGGTGAAATCAGCAACATTGTCTGTCCACATCTCACACTGGCTGATTACAGTCTTGAGGGCATCTTCCTGGCCTTCTGGCGGGTATTTATATTTTTTGAGCAGACGCTTTACCAAGCGGCGCATATTTGCGCGTGCTGACTCTTTTTTCTGCCAATCAATTGTCTTGTTTTTGCGGAGTGTTTCTGTCAGTTCCTTGGTAAGCGCGACAAGTTCCTCATCGTGATAGAAGTCCTTTACCGCTTCTGGCTTTGTCAGTGCATCGTAGAACGCAAGTTCCTCGTCATTCAAGCCGAGTTTGTTGCCCTCCTCGTTTGCATGCATCATCTCTTTTGCAAGCTTGAGCAGTTCCTGAATGACTTCTTCGTTTGTTAGCATGCCGTTCAGATAGCGGTTTAGCGTCTGCTGTACTATCTCGCTGAACTTTTCAGACTTAACCAGATTCGTACGCTTGTAGACGCTTACCTGATCAGCAATCAGTTTCTTGAGCATTTCAACAGCTAGATTCTTTTCCTTCATCTTCGAAATGTTTTCAAGGAAAGTCGGGTCGAACAGGTTCACCTTCTCGCCTACATCACTGAAAAGATTCAGAACACCATCTGACTTTACGGACTGCTTCAAAAGCTCGTTGATACGGTCGTTTATCTCTTTCAGAGAGAACTTTTTATCGCCAGGATTATACAGAAGGCGCATGACAAGTACACGGACAGCCTCGAAGAATGCTGCTTCCATGCGCATGTGTTCTTTCACCATGGATGAACAAAGTGACAAAGCCTGTTTCAACATGAGCGCTTCTTTTATAAATGACTGCTTTTCAACTTCCTTATCAACAGACATTATGAAGTTTACAGCACCTGTAATCGTCATACCGCGCTGTAAGTCACTTCCGTCATAGAACTTGGTATAATCATAGCCAAAGAAGAGATTACGGCAGATTTCAAGTTTTTCCTGGAACTTAGGATACGCCCGCTTTGCAACATCCATTTCGCCGTAATTCTGGCGGTCACGGACGGTGTAGTCGTTCATCGCCTGCTTCAAGGCACTTGCGATACCGACATAATCGACAATCAGACCACCTTCCTTGTCCTTGAAAACACGGTTTACTCGCGCGATTGCCTGCATCAGGTTGTAACTTTCCATCGGCTTATAAACGTACATTGTCGCAAGTGACGGCACATCAAAGCCTGTAAGCCACATATCAACGACGATGGCAATCTTCATCGGATCAGAATTATCCTTGAACTTCTTCGCAAGCTCCTGTTTACGTGTCTTGTTGCCGATTATTGCGCGCCATTCTTCCGGGTCCTTGTTGCTTTCAGTCATGACGACAGCGATTTTGGCGTCATCACCGGGAACGGTAATCTGCTTTGAACCAACCGTTACCTGCGTTGTCGTACCAGCCCAAGAAGGACGCAATTCAAGGATGCGGTTGAAGATTTTCATGGCGATTGAACGGCTGTACGCGACAATCATCGCTTTTCCGGTATACAGGTACTGCCGTTCGTTCTCGTAATGGTCAAGGATATCATCAACAAGTGAGTTTATGGTCTTTTCATGGCCCAGGATCTCTTCCATCCGGCTTAGTTCATGCTTGCTCTTTTCAATGACTTCTTCATCAGCATTCTGGGCAAGTACGCTGTACTCTGAATCAATCTGTTCAAGCACCTTATCGTCGAGTTTCAGTTTAATGACACGGCTTTCGTAATACACAGGACGCGTTGCTCCATCCTGCACAGCCTGCGTCATGTCGTATACATCGATGTAATCACCGAAAACTTCGATAGTGCTGCGGTCTTCACGCGAAATCGGGGTTCCTGTAAAGCCGATGTAGCTGGCGTTTGGAAGACTGTCGCGGATGATTCGTGCAGTACCGATTGTACGGCGTGCAATCAGGTTCCCCTGCTCGTCTTTATAAGTCTTGATTTTCTCAGTAAGTCCGTACTGACCGCGATGGGCTTCATCAGCCATGACGATAATATTGCGACGCTCACTTAAAGGTTCTGATGATTCTTCAAACTTCTGCATCGTGGTAAAGATGATGCCGTTTGCCTTTCTTCCTTCCAAAAGAGATTTCAGATGTTCGCGGCTTTCTGCCTGTACGGGTTCCTGCCGCAGAAAGTTCTTACAGTTGGTGAACTGTGTGTAGAGCTGGTTATCAAGGTCGTTTCTGTCGGTTATGACAACGATAGTCGGTGAATCGACCGCCTGCTGCAGGAGATGTGCATAAAACACCATGGAAAGTGACTTACCGGAACCCTGCGTATGCCAGAAAACGCCGATTTTTCCATCCCCAGATACAGCTATTTTGGTGCGTTCAACAGCTTTTCTGACAGCAAAATATTGATGATATCCTGCAAGAATCTTATAAGCGTTAATGCCTTCGTTGTTGAAGCAGATGAAGTTTTTTATGATGTCTAGTAACCGTTCTTTCTGGAAAATGCCTTCAAAGAAGGTCGTAAAATCAGCAAATGAAGTTGATTCAAGCTTCCCGTCCTTTGTCTTCCATTCCATGAAACGGTCTTCGCCAGATGTAATGGTTCCTGCCTTTGAAACAAGCTGGTCAGACATTACGCAGATGCAGTTATAGATGAACATGGATGGTATTTCCTGCATATAATTGCGTATCTGCGTGTATGCTTCGCTTGCATCAGTCTGGTCACGGCTTGGTGATTTCAACTCAAAAAGGCAGACTGGAAGACCATTCAGGAACAGAAGGATATCAGGCCGCTTGTTTGATTTCTCGATAAAAGTCCACTGATTTGCAACAATAAACGAGTTTTTATCCGGATTTTTGAAGTCTGCAATGTAGATAATGTCAGATTTTGTCTCACCATGTGCAGAAAAAGATACTTCAATGCCGTTTTGAAGGTATTCCATGAAGAGCGCATTCTTCTTTACAAGCTCCGCATTCTCAAAAGTACGCAGTTTTGAAAGCGCTTCGCCTATTGCAGCAGGATCAGCCTTTGGATTTATGCGGCGGATTGAATCTTCAAGAACTGAATCAAAAAGCGGAGAATGCCAGTCGCGGTCGATATCCGGGCCGTACACGTGTTCGTAGCCGAGAGTATCGTGGAACAGTTCAATTAATGCATTTTCGTAGGATTCTTCTGTGTAGGCTGACATGAGCTACTCCTCCACCAACCAGTCAATCAAGTTTTTATGTATAATTCCATTTTGCGAAAAATCAAACTTGTCCAAAGAAAGAACGTACTTTGGGTAGTTATCATGGACACTGTCGTATGCTCCAAATTCCCGAGTCACAGTTTCTTCAGTGGCAAGAAGGTAGCAGACTTGGAAGTAAAGTTTTTCATTTCCTTTTGTGGCGATAAAGTCAATCTCAGCTTTTTTTAATATGCCAATATAAACTTCATAACCACGATTCAACAATTCATTATAAACTATATTTTCAAGACTGGCACCAATATCAATCTTCTGGGAATGAATTCGGGCAAAACTCACATCGGTGAGATAATATTTTTCCAAAGTAGAAAGAACTTTTTTCCCCTGAATGTCATAACGCGGAATCTTGTTCATAACGCAGGAATTTATAATAAAGGAAAGATAATTGTACAATGATTCCTTTGAGCAATCCCGTTTTTCAGATTTAAGAAAATTGACGATGGAAGTTCCAGAAAAAATCTGAGACATGTTAATTGAAAGATATGCAAAAATTTTATTCAGCAAATCAATATTCTGAATTTTATAGCGGGCAATAATGTCCTTTAAAACAATTGAATCATACAGATCAGATAAAAAAGTCTTAAGTTCTTCTTCACTATGCATGCTGAACCGCTGAGGCATTCCACCCCACCGGACATAATCCATAAGAGCGGCATCGTCGGCTTTTTCAACTCCCTGAATTTCAAGAGCCTCTGTAAAACTGAATGGAAGAATCTTAAAAGAAACATATCGACCAGAAAGTACCGTTGCAAGTTCACCGGATAATAACTTTGCATTGGAACCGGTAATAAAAATGCTAGTGTTCAAAAGGCGGAACGAATTGATGGCTTTTTCAAAGTTTGCTACATTCTGAATTTCATCAAAAAACAGATAATACTTCTGGTCATCAGTAATAAGCTTTTTTACATGCTCGTAAAGAGACATTTCATCCGTAAGATGAGCAAACTGCAGGTCTTCAAAATTGATGAAAATCTTGTGGGAACCATCCGTCTGAATTTCATCTGCAATCTGTTTAAGAATAACAGATTTTCCACAGCGACGGATTCCAATCAGAACCTTTACAAGTTCATTTTCATAAAATGGCCGTATTTTTTTTAGCCAGTTTTCTCGTATTATCATACTTATAGAATAGACTAAAAATGCAAAAAATGCAACTTGTACGGGTGAAACGTACTAAAATTATAAACCATGAAGTTTTTTCGGTGTGGAGGAAAGATTTTTACTCAAATTCCACATCCTGCTCAGCTTTGTTAAATATATCAATTTGATTTTCAACATTGATTCTATTAACAAGCCAGCCACGTAATGAACAGAGCCTTATGAATTCATCTAATCTGTTTTGGCCGTTAATTTCTTTCAAAGTAATAACAAGCCCAAAATTCAAACCTTTGCCAGCATTTCCTAATAGGCGTTCTTTTGTTTTTAAGCTTATACCCCAGCGACCATCACCATAAAGTTTTCTTGCCCTTGGGGAATCTTTTAATTCTTCACCTATGAGTTTGATATTGTCCCATTTTCTGTAAAGTTGACGAGCCCGTCCTTCCTTTAAGATAAATTTGCCTTCATCATTTTGGATGTTATTATCAATAGGTTTCAACTTATCATCTTTAATTCGCCCAAAATGCAAATCTAATTCTGTATCTGTATAATCTACCCCTTGATTTCTGGAACATTTTGGAAAATAACATAAGGTCGCTTTTGCGATAAAAGGTTGTGAATCCTGATAAACTGGAACTGGAATATTGTAGTTATAAGTATCAAATAATTCTGAAACTTCTGAGATTACAAAACGAATCTCATCATTCTGACACTGAACAATATTATTAATGTCTTTTGGTACTATTCCATAACCAGCAATTTTTGACGCATGTTCACATTTTTTCCATCCAGCTGCGGAATCAATAAGTAATGCCTTTGCTACCTCACGAGTCATACCCATTTTATAGATTAAAAAGGCCATTTTCCTGGTAATCCATGGAGCTGCAAAAGAAGTTCCATACACCTTACACTTTCCATATGGAGCATATAATGTTAAACGATCTTCAGAAGTTCCTCCGTAATAACATAAATCTGGTTTATTGTAGAAAGACAGAACTGGACCTGTTCTTGAATAAACAGCAGGCTGATTATCGAAATCTACTGAATTAACTACGACAGAATTTATAGAATCTGCAGGTGCACCAATTCTTTTTTCAGCTACTTCTTCATCGGGTTTGTTTGTTCCTGAAACAACAAAGACCACATCATTATTGAATTGAATATCATCCAAAACAGCGGCTTCTGGTGACACAAAATTCTGGTTAATCTCAAGTTCTGAACCAAGCGAAAGATTCCAGACTTTTATATCTTTGTTTTCTGCAACAATCTTTTTAATTTTATTCATAATTGTTGAAGAATTCATTCGTCCGTTAATTGCTACCCCAAAATGCCTTACTCTAAATCTACCACAATTATCTTCAAGACGAGGATTTAATGCCGGACCATCAACAATAATAGAAGATACCATCGTTCCGTGATCATAGTCTTGTGGGTGCAATTCAATATCTTTAGACATTTCATTGTGATATTCAACCCAATCACTAAAATAAACATGCTCATCAAAATGAGTATCAATTACACCAACCACTGGTTCATTAGTGGGAGAAGGGATTGAAAACTCTGGATCCTCATCAGTTAATGGTTTTGAATCAACAGCAGGAATTTGAGCTATATCACTTACAGACATAGCAATAAGGTATGGAACTTCCTGTTTCAGAATTTCAAACTGGTCGGGATTCATTACGAATGTAACTTCATCTATCGTTTGTATTTTTGTTTCCGACATTCCAATTTTTCGCATAATTTCTGTTGAGCGAACATCTGTTTTATACAAAGTGATGATAGAACGGTCATTTATTGATTCAATATCTTTATCTATACCAAAATATTCAACA
>JAGHRS010000073.1 GCA_018066285.1 Candidatus Treponema caballi | reverse complement strand
TCCGGCCATCCTTTGAGTTTCGCGTTCTTCCCTTTTGCGGTCCCTGTAAACAGCGGCCTTTTCGTTTCGCTTGTCGAGTATTGCCCTGTAGGCTTCCGGGTTTTCCTGCTTCATCTTTTCGCGGGCTGCACGGTCTTTTTCTCGGCGAAGCTCAAGTGATTTCTGATAGCCTTCGGGGTCGTTCGCCTTGCGCTTTTCCCGTCGCCTTCTGGCCTTTGCTGCCAGCAGTTCGTGATAGTGCGTGGGGTTCTCGACCTTCAGCTTTTCCCACCATTCTTTCGCTTCCTGGCACCGTTTCTCGCGGTTCTTTACGTAGGCCCGCTTGTTATATTCCCTTGTCTTTTCCGGGTGCTTCTGGCGGTTTTCGCGGCGCTTCCTGTTGATCTCGTCCTTGTTCTTTGCGTAGTATTCTTTGTACTGCTCGCTGTACTTCTCTTTGTTCTTTTCGTAGCAACGATGGTTGTATTCGTGGACTTTGTACGGGTTCTTCTGCTTCCAGGCTTTTTCAACGTCGCGGCAATGCTGCGGGTCCCTTTCTCGCTGGCGACGCTTTACAAGTCGTTTCTTCCTTTTTTTCTCTTCGTGCTTCTTCTGGAGAATGTCAGCGACATTCCTTCCGAATTGAACGTCTTGGCCGTCTTCCATTTCCTTTTGACGGCGTTGCCTGAGTAGTGTAAATACGTCTTCTGCCATTTTGAAATTTGCGCCCCTCAATGTCCGACAATTTTTCTTTCTTTCGTGTAATTCAGTGCTGGAGCAAAGAGGGGCTTTTTTAAAGGTTGTCGATTAGTTTTTTAACGCTGTCTGCGAAAATCTTGTAGTAGTGGTGGTTGTCCTGTTCCTTGGCTGTCCGCTCTGCGTTTTCCAGCTTTGTGGAAACTGCCTTGACAAAGTTTCTGTAACATTCCAGTTCTGCCCTGATCTGCCCGCGTTGTGCCTTGAAGCTTTGGATTTCTTCTTCGTACAGTTTCAGGTATGCAAGGCCAAGGACTTTCTCTCGCTTTGTCTTCCAGCAGTCGTTGCGGATGTACTGCCTGATGTTTCCCACGATCTGCTCCGGACTTTGGTTCGTCTGGGCGGAAACGCTTCTCTCAAAATTCTCTGCGTCGGTTTCCTTTTGCGTTTTGACCTGCGGCTTTTCTTCCGGATGGTCGGCGTAGTAAAGCTCTTGTTCTACCTGGGCGAAAATCTCGTCAAGGCGGGCTCGTTCCTCGTCGGTATTGATTTGTGCCATTTGGGTCTTCTTTTTTTTGTAAACTTTTATTTATCCGGGGGGGGGTAACGCTCCCCCCAGGGGTGGTCGAAGATTCCAGGCAGACCCTTTCGGGCTTGTTCGTTCACCGCTGTTTCAGGCGGCACCCGCGGCTTCGTCCCCGGTGTGCTTGTCGGTGTTTAGTCCACGGCAGGCTTCTTGGTCAGTTTCAGCTTGTTGTAGACTTCGAAGAAATGCTTGTGTACCTTCTCGTACCTTGCGGCAAGTCCAGAGTAACCCTTCAGCTTGTACCAGATTTTCGTTGCCTGGGCCCATCGGCTCAATGCGTGGGCCGTGGAAATCTTGAGCTTGCGGATTTGGTCGGCCTGAAGCATAATCACGGCGGCTTGCTTTAAAGCTTCGTTGGTTAAGTGAGTGTTGATCATCATCAGTTCTTCGTTCTTCTGCTGTTCTTTGATGTGCAGTTTCGAAATCTTGCGATAGTCCTCGTTAATAGTGCTAAACGATTCCTTCCAGTCCTTCAGTTCTTCCCGGAGCCGGTGGTTTTCTTCCATTGCGGCTTCATAACGTTCTTTGTCAGTCATTTTTTTTACCTTTAAAAAATTTGCCTTTTTGGCCGGAAGGCTAACCGGTTTGGGGTTAGGAGGATCGTTTGCGCTTATACAAGACGGTTCCTTGGTCGTTAATTGGTGGATGGATGTTGTCGATTCCGGAACTCAGATGCTTAGCGGTTGCACCTGTGGGCTAGTTCTCCACGTCCTTGCGGATAGTGGCATCCATCCTTAAAAACGCCCGTTTCGAAAGCGCGGTGGGCTATTCCGCGGTGGTAGTTGCCTCTTTCTTTTCATCGACTGCTGGTCGAATTATTCTTCATCGTCTTTGTCTTCGTCTTCAGCTTCTTCAGGGTGGCTGTCCACGTATTCGGTGGCTTCCTTGATGTAATCCTTGCGGTCCTTGAGCATCCAGAAGGCTCGCTCTGATTCGCTTTCGTACTTGCAGCCAGAGTAGGTCGTGAGTTCTTCAATGATGTTGTCGATGATAAATTCACGCTGGTCGCGGCCGGATGCGGTAGGTTCTCCAAGGTTGGCTACAGCACCTTCCTTGTAGCTGTCAGTCTCTTCTTCTGCGTCGGCGGTAACGCCGAATTCTTCCTCGTTGTAGTTCGCGGAGTTGATGAAGTCGAAGAGAATGGCGACGGTCTCGTTTTCGATTTGTTCAAAGCATACGGTCAGCAGTTCGCGCATGGCGTTCTTTTCGAGCTCACAGACCTTTGTGTTGATGCGGCGTTCGCGTTCTGCTGCCATTCGGCGTTCCTCGCGTTCTTCATCCGTTTCTTCCGGCTCCTGCTGTGCGTCGCCGGCGAACCATACCAGGCCGCTTTTTGCGGTTTCGCGGTCAAGCCACCAGCGGGCCTTGCCGCCGTTTGCCTTGATTTTCTTTACCATTTCATTGGATTCTTCATCGTCGGCTTCAATGCTGAAGTAGTGATTCCATCTTCTGTAACGGGACTTTTCTTTGGTTGCGTATCTTGCTGGACTGTAGTCCTGTTCGGGAACTTCACTGTAGCCAGCCTTTTCAAAGCTTGCGATCTTGCGGTGGCATTCCTTCTCGATCTGGTTCTTGTAGCAATCTTCGTTCAGGCAGTAGCATTCCTTGACGTCGCCGAAAAGGTCCTGCTGGTTGTCGCTGCGGTTCTCGCAGTTCTTGCAAATCTTCTTAAAGTCAAACGGTGCGTCCGTGAGTTCGTGGCGGTCGCTCAGAATCTTGCTCTTGAGCTGTTCCGGGGTGTTCCAGCCTGCAAAGTCGAGATAGCGTTCGACGCGTTCGGGCGGGCACATGGTGAGGACTTCGGCATGGCCAAGATTGATTTTTCCGGAAGCCAGCATTTCCATTGCCTTGTCTCCGAGGCCGACAATCTTTCTACGGCCTTCGGCCCATCGAACGGACTTGCCGAAGATTGCTGCGATTTCGTGCTTACCCTTGCCCTGTTCGTAGAGCTTGGAGACTGCGTTGGCTTCGTCGACTGCGTTCATGTTCTCGCGTACAATGTTTTCGACCGTTGCAAGTTCCAGCGCCTTTTCTTCGGTGACGTTGAGGACGATGCAGTCCATCTTTTCGATGCCAAGCTTCTTGCAGGCGGTGAGGCGGCGGGAGCCCGCAATAACTTCGTAACCGGTGGGGATGCCGTCGGCGTCAAATTCCTTGTTCCAGCGAACAGTGATGGGCTGGAGCAGTCCGTTTTCCTTGATGGAGGAAACAAGATCGTCCACGTTGTCAATGCGTGTGCGCGGGTTGCTCTTGTTTGCCGTGATCCTGGATGTTTCGATTTTGGAGATGTTTTCCATGCTTTTTTCCTCTGGGGTGAATTACTAGTATTCGGACTTGTTGCAGCGGCCAAAGCAGAAGCAACGGATTCGTTCTGCAGCCTGCATGGAGTCGGCCACGTTGTCTTCCTTTTCGCGGCGGTCGGCACGGTCGAGCATGATGTTTCGCATGTTCGCAATGATCAAGTCGGAGTCCTTCAGGACGTCGCCGAGTTCTTCGGTGTTGACTTCGGTGCAGTTCTCGTCCTTCTGCTTTTTCCTGGATTCGCGAAGCTCAAGTTCGAGCTTTACCATTTGGCTGCTGTTCTTGAGAAGTTGGCTGTTGAGCGTTGCGATGGCGTCTTCCTGGTTTCGGATCACCTGAATGAGTTCCGCCTTCGTGATGCGCTTTTCGTCAATGTGCATGCGGACGGTTGCGCGTTCCTCGTTCGTGAAGATGGAATCGCATTCTTCCTGGCTAATCTGCTTCATGTCTTTGGTCTGCTTGTTCATTTTTGCTCTCTTCTTGTTTTGTGGTTTGATTTTCTCTGAATTCCGGTGGCAATCTTACCGGCTGGCTTCCTGGCTTGCTGTTTGGCCACAGTGCCGGAAACATTGCTGGATTTGGACAACGATGGACGTCGTAGTAGTTGTAGGCGAGAATTCTTGTAACCTTCTTGATGAATTTTTCCCGCTCTGGCCAGCTTGCGTCTACATCATGACGCATGATGTAGTGCGAAAATTCCTTCGTCCAGCCCATCTTAATGCAGAGCATTTCTCTGGCTGCCCTGAAGTTGTTTCTAGCGATGGCCTTTTCTACGGCGTGGCGGTCCATATTTTATTCCTTAGAACGGGAGGTCTTCTTCTTCATTGTATTCTTCGGTTGAGGCGTTTGCCTGCTGCTGATTCGCCGTGGTGTTTTCAGCATTGTTCTTCTTGTCTCCGGTCAACTTTTCGAATCCGTTAATCCAGATGGAGTAGGTGTCGCGGCGCTGATTTGTGTTGGCGTCGATGTAGGATTCGTTTTCGATCTGCCCGACAATGTGGACCAGGTTTCCTTTTTTGACGTGACAGGCTTCCACCAGCTTGCTGATGGGATGGAAGGCGACACAGCGAATCCAGTTGGTCTTTGACTTCTTTTCGCCGTTCTCTTCCTTCCAGCGACGGTCAACGGCGATGGAAAAAGAGACGACCTTTTTTTCGTTCGGAGAAATTCGGACTTCAGGATCGTTTCCAAGTCGTCCGATGAAATTGCAAACGTTGTTCGGGTTGATGCTTGCCATTACATAGCCTCCAAAAGTCCGATTACGCAGTAACCAAGGGGGATGATAAGGAAAGTGCATACAATGCCGATGGCGTTCGTGATGTTTTCGCGCTGGAGCTTCTTTGCAGATTCCTTGGCCTGGGCCTGGGCTTCGTTTCGCTGGTCCTGCCAGTATTTCGCGTTGTGGAATTCGTTAAACTGCATGTTCTGCTCCTATTTGGTTTGCTATCTGTTTGATGAATTTCAGGTTTTCGTTTTCGTTGTCAGTGGGTGGAATTGCCTTGCTTCCGTTGCTGATGTAGAGCTGTGCCAGGGCCTTGAATTCAGGGAGTGCCCGAAGCTCCGTGTCGCTCTTTTTCGGGAGCCAGTTTCGAGGAAACTCGTTGATGCACCGGTAACCCACCGATCTTTTCTTTGCGCAGAATTCCAGGTCTGCGATTCTTACGGGTCCGTCGTACTGGCCAATTTCTCGCACATATTCGTGGCAGTCCTCGAAGAGTCGCTTCATGTTGCCGGTGGAAATCGGCATCTTAAAGATTTCGTTTGCTCTCCATTCGATTTCAGCATCGTCCACGGTCTTGCTGGCGGCGTACTTGTAAAGGTCTGTCAGAAGAAGGTGATTGATTACGGCCATTCTCAGGAACTTGACCATTGCGTTCACTTGGTTCTGAATATCCATTTAGACGGCTCCTTGCATGCTCAGCAAATATTCTGCCCCGCGGGCGGAGCGTTCTCGCTCCTGCTGCTGGAAACTCTTTGGCTGCATTGCTGATTTTGTAACCTGGTTGTCGCGAATGATTCGCTTCTGCACTTCATCCCACACCCAGCCCGACTTCCGCATGACTGCGTAGTGGCTCTTGTACTTTGACGCCTTGCGGGCGTTGTTGTGGATCCAGGAATCCAGAATGTCGATGGCGAGCTTCAGGTTATCGCCGTACAGTTCACGGAGTTTCTGTCCTTCGCCGTTGGTGAGCATTACGTGCTGGAATTCGCCATAGCAGCTCTTTTCGTCGGGCGGTAAAAGTGTTAAATCGGCGGGCGTACCAGATTCCAGATTCGCAGAGCCGGAATGTTGTGTTGGAGCGTGTGGTTGTGTGTATTCCATGGTTGCTCCTTCCGGCTCCTTGCGGAGTTCATCTTCAGCCTTACGGTGTGAAGCACCCGCCGATTTAAGTTTCTTTGAAGACTTGTAGTGGTTGTGGTTCGTGTTTTGACGGTTTTCCATTTTTTTCATGGACTTTTGATAAACTTCCATTACTATGGGGTCGACGTCTTCGCTTTTGCATCCACTGCGAATGTCTCTAATTGCCTTCCTGCACCATTCCCCAAATTCCGCATCACTCCTGAAGCTTGCCTGGATTACATCCATTCGGCTGCAGTCTATGCAGATAAATGTCGGGACTATGTTGCGTGGACGGGCCATTCTTTATGCTTCCTTGGCCTCAGTTTCTTTCTTGAGTTCGTTTATAGCCTTGGCTACGATGTCTCCGTTGGAGTAGCATACGCCAGTTTTAGCCCTCAGCTTCTCCTTGATTTCGACAACCTTCGCGGCCGTGCTTTCATTTACTGCGATGTGTGTTCTTTTCATAGTTTTTAACAAGTGTTTACAATGTTTTAACCATTTGTTAAACAAATATATCAACCGCTTGTTAAAAAGTCAAGGGATTTTTAAAACTTTTTTAAAATTTTTTTTAAAAAGTTTAAATTAGCGGTTAAAACGGAGGCCCGTATGGATATAGTTGGTTTTACACGAAGGGTCGGCATTCACAGCCAGACAGAATTGGCTGAAAAATTGGGTGTTACTCCACAAAATGTCACTCGTTATTATGGTAAAAAAAAGCCACCTTCTTACGAAATGTGCCGAAAACTAATACAAATCGGAATTACGCTGGAAGAACTGTTCGACAAGGAAACCGAACAAGCATACGAAGCGCACAGGGCGTCGGCTCCTGACGATATGAAGGACGAGCTGATTAAAAGCATCGACTTTAACGACCCCGTTATTCAGCAAGTCCTGGGTAGAATACTATCTGAAAAGCTGGTTATCGGCCTCAAGTAATTTCTTCTTGATGGCTGCAAACGATTTTGCAAAATCGGCGTGGCCGTTCAGTGCAAGTCCAGAGACAATATGGGCGTATGCAAGAGCCTTCTTCAGCTCTTGCTTTTTTATTTTGTGCATAATAGAATCCTTTATCTAGTTTTCGTTCTGCTATCGGCCAGCGCTTTCTTTGCGTCGCGCTTGTCCTTCTCTTGGTTGTATAGATCGTTGATTATTTCCACCCACGTCTCTTCTGGGACTTCCGGGTGAACCTTCCTGACGGTCGTAATCGGGATTTTCCATCGAGTGCCCTCTTTGCACTTCCCGTACTTTCCCCGCTTGCACCATTCGCATACCGTCTTAGCTCTAAATCCGAAGTATGATGCAATTACCTTCGGCTCGATGAAATAAATACGCATGCATTAAATGTAAGCATTAAAAATTAAATAAGTAAGGTCTTTAATGCACTTTTATATCCGTTTGTAGCCGTTTATGTCCGTTTTGTCACGAAGTAAACTTTAGTTTTCTTTCGTGTACTTTGATTTCCGCTGGTTCCTTGTCCCTATTGACTTGAAATTTTTGGCGACCTAACTTTGGAAACGGAAGCAATCCCGCTTTCCGACAACTAAAAGGAATTGGGTAATCCGATGCCTACTTACAATGATGAAAACAAGGGCTATGAAGGCGTTGGCCTTCGCGGTCCTCTCTGGACAATCGCTGGCACTAGCATTGCTAATGCACTTTCCGGCCTTCATGGCGGAAACGGTCTTTTGGGCGGAATCTTCGGCGGAAACAACGGCATGGCTGGCGTTGCAGCCCAGGCTGCAGGCTGTGCTGTGAACGACAAGTTCTCCAAGATGGAAGCTGAAATCGCACAGCTCAAGGCTGAAAAGTACGCCGACAAGAACGGCATCGAGGTCTACAAGCAGACCCGTGCCGAAAACCAGGACCTCCAGGACCGTCTGCTCGGCAACTGGATCAAGCCGTTGGCAGACGAAGCTGCCGCAAACAAGGTCAAGATTGCAACCCTGGAAGCGGACATTTCCAAGAACAAGGAAATCGCGGAGCTTCAGATCAAGCTGGTGGAAGAACGTAACCGCACCGAACACGCCCAGATGCAGGGTGCTATTGGCCTCATTGACCAGCGACTTCGCTGTGTGGAAAACAAGGTCGATGCCATCACTGCCGTCCGCGTGCCGAACACCGCCGTTTGCCCTGGTTGGGGTCCCGTGACCATCACTCCGACAGCACCGGCTGATGCATAAGGAGCGTGAACGATGATTCCTATTCAACAGGCACTTGACGCTGTTTCTACGTTTGCTTCCCAGGACGTTGTTTCCGTAATGCCTAACAATGTCGAAAAGTTTCTTGCTTATGCCGCCATTGCCGGTATGCGCGGAAACGTCGACAAGTTTTTAACGCCTTACGAAAGCATCTTGACCAGTCTCGGGGTCATGAATGAAAATCACGACATGATCAACGAGACCGCCTTGAAAAATGTTCTGAGTGAGGCGTTTTCGAACATGCCGTCTGTAACCTGGATGGGCTTCACCTTCACTGCAGCCGATGCAGAAAAACTCTACAGGAGAATGGGCGTATGATGGAACTGCTGAACAATCTGGAAAATCATTCCAAGGTCGCTCTGATGAAAATCGATGAACATCTTCGACTCCACGACGATTTTTCCTGCTCCCGTCAAATCGAGGACATGAAGAACCTTGTGGAATCGATTCACCACATCGAGGAACTGAAGGCGATGCCGTCCATGAAGTAAAATTCATTGGACTTGTCGCAAGCCCCTGCCAAAATTGGCGGGGGCTTTTTATTGTGATTTTGTTGTGAATTATTTAAATTTTTAGTGTCGAAAATTGACATAAAAAGGTTTAAAAATGCAAAGAGCAAAAGAAAAATATTTCGCCACGAAAGAAGGTAAGTTCCAGGCAGGAAACCCGACCACTGGCCAGCCAGCGACGGCACCCGGCCCGGAATGGATGAACGCTGTCCAGGAAGAAATTTGCGGCGTCATTGAAGGCGCTGGAATCCCTCTTAAAGACAACAACAATGGCCAGCTGAAGTCTGCCATTGAAAGGATGCTCAGCAATGTTGCTTCCAGTTTAACGTATGCAATCAATCAAGTGGAATCCTCCAAGGAAGATAAGATTGAATCCGTGACTTTCTTTGTTGATGATGACGAGACGCAGCCGCCGCCTCGACTGACTTGGCAATACAAAGATAAATGGACGGTTGGCCAGGTTAAGCGCGTCATGATGACAAACGCCGCACGGCAAGGCACTGCAATTCCTGTTTCTGCTGAAAATGATTCAGTCTTCAATGTTACTTTCTACAGGAACTGCTATCGTGAATTCAGGTGCGTTGGCGAAAGAGAAATTGGCGGTGTTCAGTACGCAATTCTCCAAATCAACGGCAATTTTAATTAGCGATTAGGGGGTTGGCATGAATGAAGCTTTTGCAACGTTGTTCTCCAACGCCGGTCCTGTGGGCTGCATCATTATCGGATGCTTTGCGCTGACTGCTGTCGGCTGCTTCGCTGTCTATAAGTTCATCAATTCCCAGCGCAAGGAAAGCCGCCAGGAAATTGATTCCAAGTACAATAATCTTGAAACAAAATTTGCTGTTCTTGCGGAACGAGTCAAGAATTGTGAGGCAGACTTAAAAGATGGAACTTTGCGCTTCGGGTCGTTCGATGAATCGTTGAAGAACATGCAGACTGAAATGGGGAAAATGTCTTCCGAGGTCAAAAGCCTTACGGAAAAATTTGACTTGTTCCTTCAAATGCAGGGGTACACCAAATGAGTAACGTCAATGTCAAGAGCGTGATTTTCGACGGCAAGCTTGAACTGGAAAATTGCGGTGGAAATGTGTATGCCCACAAGTCTTTCAACAAGATTTATGGCTATTGCCAGTACAAGGGCGTTCTCTACGAATGGGAATTCTCCACGTTCGCCGGTTATCGTGGCAACTTCGCCAGCAGTCCGGACACTCCGTGCGTCCAGGCGATTGTTCCAAGCTATGTTCCGGAAGACCCAATCTACAACAAAGGTTTTGACCTTCACGACTGGCTGTATTCCGTGTGTGGAGAATTCTACAACGAAACTATGGACAAGTACGAACGTTTTTCTCGAAACGATGTTGACGCCTTTGCAAAGGGCATTATGTACTTGAGCCCGACAGTCAAAAAAACATGGAAGAACGTTCCGTTCAAATGGCTTCGCAGCTTTGGCCGATGGCTCCGTTGTGACATTATGGACACGTCCGTTGGGCTGTTCGCCGGCGGTAAAAAACATTGGGGCAACGACTCTTATTCCAGCCGTTGCTATGCAAAAATGACTATGCGCGAGGTCAAGAGGTGAGCGCACTTGATGAATTCGAAGAGGACCTGATTATGGGAACGGATATGATCGAAAATTCCACGCCTTCGCCCACAAAGGAAAAGGGCGGCTATTACAAGCTGGCAAGCGGTGCAGAGTGTATCGACCTTGTCGACGACATTGCGGACCGTGAGAACCTTCCGGGGCGGGTGAGGATGTACGCTGGAAACGCTGTCGAGTATTTGTGGCGTTGCGGCAAAAAGCCTGGTGTGGATTGGAGGGAAGACCTGTTCAAGGCTGCAAACGAGCTTTGCCGCGCGGTGACCGGCTCCTTTATGGATTCCAAGGTCAAGGAAACATTCATGGCAAGGTTCCCGCGAGATGTTGACCGCGACACGGAGGTTCGACGATGATTGCAACCGTTGTTCGCCAACAGTTTCTGGAAGACCGCACGCTTGGCGAGCTCTTCGTTAACGGTAAGCATTTCTGCTACACCCTCGAAGACCCGGTCCGTGGCGCAGGCATCAAGATCAAGGACAAGACGGCCATTCCGGCCGGTGTTTACCGCCTCGACGTGAACAAGTCTCCTTCTTTTGGCAGGAACATGGTTCAGGTTCTCGATGTTCCGAACTTTGAAGGCATTCGCTGCCACGGAGGAAACACCCCGGACAACACGAGCGGCTGCATCTTGATTGCGTATCATAAGGCAGCTGGAAACAAAATCTACCAGACTGCAGAGGCTGAATTTACGAGCATTGTCCGTAACCTGCTCGATACGGGCGACGATTGCTTTATTGTCATTGTTGATGACGTGAGAGGCACTACAGGCTGAAACGTTATCCATGGGTAACGGAATAAACTCCTGAGGCTTGAGGATTGCTAGGGAGTTTTACCCAGGGCTTATGCCTTGGGTTTTTTCTTTGCCAGAAAATTTAAGATGTCTTATAAGATGTCTTTTAAGACTTCAAAAGAAAAAAAGAAGCAAAAAAAGAAAAGTATAGGTATATACCTTAATTCTCTATTCTATAC